>CAYUHF010000008.1:0-74547 GCA_964444505.1 uncultured Methanosarcinales archaeon
TCAGCTGCGCTGGATGATAAAATCATCATTCAATAATCTATTTTGGACATAGCCGTTAGACACATTCACCATCAACACACTCTTTACCTTCATCACCACAGTCTGTTCTGTCAAGTGTCCAGGTGCCATAAGCACTGCATCCGCAGGCTATGTTGTGACCGCAGCCAACAGATGCAAGTCTTGCTGCAGACCCACATATTGTTTCTCCTTTATCATAATAGTCACCCTCAAGTCTGCATATTTCATCAGAACTGCATGGTTCAGACTGCCAGCCGTCTTCACAGCAGTACCCATAGCATTCAAAGTAATCACCGCAGGCACAGCAATCAGAGATTTCTTCTCCTGTGCACTGGTAACTTGCTTCAGGGTTGATTTCTCCATCACAGTAATTTGGGTGCTGAGTACATTCAGTGTATTCTTCATAAACACAGCAGGTTGGAGCCTGTTCACTGCATTTATTACCCATGTTGCATATGGGTTTTATCTCATCATCAACACAATAACCCTCTCCATATTGAAGAGGCTTTCCACCACAGTTGCACCCGTCTTCTGGGGGAATTGGATAAGAGTCAAACTGGTCACACCCGATAAGTGAAACCTGGCACTCTTCATTGCACCATCTTTTATGGCCCTGATCGTTTGTAAACTCTGAGTCGGGTGGAAAACATGCAAAATCCTCTTTTTCCCTACACTCGCCATTACAGCTCACTTTTGGAGGAGGACAACTGTTTTTTATCCTATTTTCTGTATAGTCAGTTTTTCTTGCAATAAGTATGTATGTTTCTCCATTGTTTTCAGACTTTTCAACAAAAATATTTCTTGTATTCCAGTCTCTTGTCTGGGTAGTTGCACCTCCCCCTGTGGGATCAACTACAAGTGCAGTCTGCTTGCCGGATATTTGCAGGCAGTGTATGTCTTCTCCTGTTACCGGGTCTTTTTTTTCCATTTTCTTGGTTTCTGGTTTTACATAGAGCTGGGCAATAAGTGGGATATTATTTCCCCCGAATTTCTTGGGAACAACAAAGTAATCTACTTCAGGATAAATTTCACAATCATTACAGCCTTTTTTATCACATATACACAGACATGCTGCTCTTCTGCACTCTGGTGGTTTTGAGTATTCTTCCTGGCATTTTTCTTCTCCTTCCATAAACCCTACAAGTTTGCTCTTTGGACCAAGAGTATAGGGAATATACTTGTATGTATAACCATCTTCTTCTAATAGAATCTCAATCTCTTCATTTAGTCTCTGGAAACTTTCGGGAGTTGCATATTCAAATCTGTTTAAACTCTCTCCCTGAAGTCTTTTGATGACAAATGCACCGCTCACTCCCAAAAACTCCAGAACACCAATCATCACAACTGCAGCAATAACTATCCCTGAGATCATGAGTGCAGTTGAAACAGTTTGCCCTTTTCTCATTTTGGCCAGCAGCAGTACTCCTCACAACTCCTTACAGCAGTTGTGCAGTGATGGTTTGAAAGTTCTTTTCTCTCCTCAGCAGAATAGCACTCACCCCTTGCATTTCCCATGTTTTTGCAGCTTCCTGCTTCCCAGAACGCAAGATTCCCGTGCTCAATCCAGTAAGTGAAAATACCCAGTATAACAACAAGTGCGATAAGTCCAAGAGTTGCAATTATAATTGAGTTAAATGCAAGCTCGACCCCTTTTTTACCAATCATTTTGGCCAGCAGCAGTATTGTCCTCTCTCTTCATCGCATCCCCCATACCTGAAAACACAGTTGTGGTTGTCAGGTCTTTCAGACTTTTCAAAACAATTTCCCTCACCGTTTCCCATGGATTCACAGGCAGATATGCTCCCGAGATCCTGGTTTCCTCTGTTCATCCAGTCAGTGAAAATTGCAATAATTACAACCACTGCAATCAAAGCTATTGCGGCAATAATAATTGTGTTCATAGTAAGCTCAACACCTTTTTTCATCTAATCACCTCCACATGATGAAATGTCTCTGCATTTTTGACTGTCCCATCTTTTGGTTGGACCTGTCTGACAACCAGGTTTTGTTGTTGGAGAACAAGTGATTGGAAGTTTTGCATTATCTATGCAGCACCCAATAATCTCTTCTTCAGGTGGTACTGCAATCCTTACTCCTGTCTCTCCTCCTAAATCAAACCTCTCCATTTTAAGTGGTCTGTTTTTTCCATTCCAGTATCTCAGTTTACAGTCACCATACAGGGCAAGATAATACTCACCAATATCTGCTGGCCACTCAGATTCGGGTATTAATTTTCCTCTCTGGAGCCGGGATAAACTGTTTGAAGTCTTGAATCTGCTTGAATAGTAATCAATCTCCTCATAGCTGAAACAGTGACCATTTTCAATACAGCTCTCTTGGTGGTTTGTACCTTTGGTATAACAAAGACAAATACAGCTCTTGTCCTCACACACCTCAGGAGGAAGGATCTTTCCAACACCTAATCCCAAACGAGGCTTGCAGTTGTCATCAACAGGATTCCCATTATTAAAACCAACTATTATATGGTTTTTTGCAAGATTGTATTCCTCAAATACAACCTCTTTTTCACCTGCAATTAATTTTCCCATAAAAAATCTGTTAAGCTCCCCAAAATACTGGAAACTTAATGAGTCAAAGGTTTCACTGAATTTTACCTCTCTTTTGACACTGTCTGATTTTCCATCAGGGATACTGTATTCCAGTGTGAGTGTGAAGTCATCGAGCGTTGGTATTTGTGCTATTAATGTGTAAATCCCATCTTCTTTGTCAGCATCACCTATGTTGAGTTCTTCAGTATCTCCTTTGGTGTTCTTATATACTATTTTGTATGAAATTATGTCTTCAACATCTTCTGTAATCATCCACTGGACTTTTATTGTGTCTCCAAGATAAGGTTCAACTTCAAAATGCTTGATATACATATCTATTTGTCTCTCTTGTCCAAATAATCTCGGGAATCTTTCGGCAAGCTCGTTGTTTATTGTCTCTTTTATTGGTTTTCCACTAATATGCGGGAAAAAAATAATCATCAGTAAAACAATCACAGTAAGAACTATAACCACTGTTATAATGGTTTCAATTGATTTGCCTTGGCCTTTCTTCATCCAAACCTTAAAATTGCCACTAGTTTTTCCCATATTTCATTACCATAATCACTTAACAAAAATATTCCTGCAATTAAAATTATTAGAAGTGCGAGTATTAGAATCATATTTGCAAGCTTGCTCCAAACAAATTCTCCTCTTTTCATGTTTGTCTATAATACTCCTCAGATCTTACTTTTAAAGGTGTCGCTTCCCCCTCTAAGTACGTGCAGTTGAGGTCTTCAAGGTCATTGTAGTTCCAGAGAAGGATTCTTGCATCCCACAGAGCACTTCTGTCCGAGCCCATTGCATAACCGCCGCCTGCCCCCAGAGCAGCACCTCCAACAGTGCTTGCTCCAATAAGAGCCATTGATGAAACAACACCACACACTCCGCCTGTAACAACTGCACATCCTACAACAAGTGTTGTTCCTGCGGCAAAACCACCTGCTCCGGCCATACTTCCAAGCTGAACTGCTTTTGCTGTCTTTCCCATGTCCTGCGCCTCAGCTCCCTTGTACTGCCATACATCTGGGTATGCGTCCTTGTCCATATAGTATATTACTGCCAGTGGAAAATCAGTTGTGAACTTGTCAAACTCTTTTAGCTGGCTGTTCTCATTGTACTTCTGCTTAATACCATCTGTATGTATTCCCATTAACCTTTCCCAGTATGATTCAGAATCAATAATTGTCCTGTTTTTCATCAAAAACTCAGTAAATCCGTGTATTTCAACATCTTCTTCAAATTCAACTCTGGAGCAAACAACACAGAAACGGTGGTCCTTTGTCTCAAACAGTTCTTTTTCACCTTCACCAAACATTTCCCAGCAGTCAAGCATTTCTTGAGCAATGTACTCTTTTATTTTTTCAGGATCTTCTTCCTTACATGTCTTGTACTGTGTTGAGCATTCAAGTTTTACAGGATTTCCGTAAGGGTCTACAAGTTCTCCCACTTCCTGGGCGCGTCTTTTCCAGGCGTCTTTTGGCTCAAGTCTGGTGTTGATCTGTACACTCTGCTGGCACTTTCTTTTGGCCATGACTGAGTCAACATTGCCATAAGTTCTCATAACAAAAAATATTGCACCTGTTAGAAATATGAGACTCAGAATAATTAAGGCAATACGTTTTGGAATCAATTTAACACATCCTCGCAGTAGCCGTCAAGCAAATCAGAGTAAGGAACAATAATAATGTCCTGGCTGTTTTTTTCTGTCTGTGTACCGTAAGTGGTGGGAGCTCTTGTCTTAGAAGAGATTCTCCAGGCAACAGCATACTCTTTTGAAGTGTTTATCCTGTAATTTGAGTTCTGGAAAAGCTCAACTTCCTCCTCTTCTATAGGTCTTCCCATTAGAACTTCAAAATAACTCTTCTCTTCACCAGCAACAAAAGGCCTGTTTCTGGCCATCCAGAGGTAAAGATGATCAATTGTACCCATCTCATCAAAAGATATAATATCGCAGATCAGGCAGATTTTGCTCTTTGGAGTTGTTCTTACAGGTGTTTTTCTTCGAAATGGGTTGTGTTCTCCAGAACCCACGAGCTTCCAGCATGAGATCATACTTTTTGCTATCTCGTCTTTGACATGTTCGTCATTGTATTCTTCCTGCTTTTCAATGTGCACCCTTCTGGCTGGGCATTCAAAATCTGCAATCTTGGTTCCTTCTCCTTCTGTAATTGTGTGCTTGCAGAGCTCTCTGTCCACAAGGTCATCTGTGTCTTTGGTTAATTGAGAGATTGTGACACCAGTGACAACAAAACTCACTAGAAATAGAATTATCATAGCTGTTGTGGAAATTGCAAGTCCTTTATTGGATGAGACTAAGTACATGTTTACCAAAGACTATTGTAGCAACAATCAATAATATTACAATAAGAATTATAATAACTGTATTACCCATAACAGGATTCCTGTCCTGTCCTCTTTTTTTCATACAAAAAACCTGCCAGATTGAATATAAAAGCTTTTCGAATGGGATTGCTTAAAATATTTGCAAACTATGAATTTAATTGGATTCAGCTCCCGCAGATGATTTAGATTATAAATGAAAAGATATTTAAGCATTCATAAACTACCTTTTTTTATGGCAGAAAAAACAACATGTTCATCGTGTGGCAAAAGAGTCACAAACAACAAGAGAACAGTTTCATTTCCATGTCCAAACTGCGGGAAAACGCAGATTGTCAGATGCAAAAACTGCAGAGAGACAGTATCAAACTATAAGTGTCCAGAGTGTGGATTTGAGGGACCTAATTAAAATGGCAGATGTTGTAGTAACTCTAAAAATCATGCCAGTGTCACCTGAGGTTGACCTTGATGAAATCCAGGAAAAGGCAGAAGAGATGATCTCTGGTTTTGGAGGAGATGTTGGAAAAGTAAAAGTAGAGCCAGTTGCATTTGGTCTTAAGTCACTTAACCTTTTCTTTGTGATGGATGAAGCTATTGGCTCAACAGATGACCTGGAAGAACAGGTGTCAGAAATTGAAGGAGTCAACTCTGTTGAAGTAACTGATGTTAGAAGGACTATTGGATAATTTCAACTAATTCTTTGTATGATATGTCGGATCTAAATCCTTGTGGGTCAAAGTGTGTTCTGCATGCCTTGTAACCTTTTTTGCGTATTTTTTTGATTGTAGAGTGTAGTGCTGGCGGATATCCTAGCTTAAGATTTTTTGCAAGTGTTGGCGTGTGGTAAAAACCAATGCTGTCTATACCTGATTCTTCTGCAATAGTCGAGAGAAAGTTGGTGTGTTCTGTTGAATTCTCCAGCATTTTTTTGCAGAGTTGTTCTTCCCACAACTGCCCTGTCCATAAAGGACCTGCGAAAGTATTGTGAGGATTATCTGAAGCACAATAACCTCCTTCATATCTAATGTACTTTATTTTTTCAATTACATTGTCCACTTGTTTTTTTGACTTGATGCATCTGAAAAAAATCCTGTAATAGTGCCTTTTAGCATAACTGAATATGGGGATCAAAGCTTTGTCATGAGAAGCACCAATAAGCTGCACTCTTCTTGCAAGTATTCTTATTCCTGTTTCATGCATAGAGTGGTTTCTCAAGGGCTTTGCCCAGTATTTTCGCAGACAGGGTTTTGGGTGTGATCCTGCAAGTGAACTTGTGTCTGTGGCAGTCACAGCTAGTATTCCGTTCCTGCTCAGCCTGACAATTGCACTCTCAAGATAAGGAACAGGGGTTCCAAAAGGATCTATATCAATATAATCAAATCCCTTGTTCTCCAGAAGAAAGATGTTTGCGTCTTTGTTTGTAACTTCTGCATTGATGCTGTTAAGTTCAAGATTTTTTTTGATCATATCAACTGCTTTCTTGTCATAGTCATTAAAATTCATAGATTCCACAGCATCTGTCTCAAGCATGAACCTGATTCCTCTCACACCAGATGCAGCTAATGGTAAACCAATCTTGAATTTTCTGTCAAGAGAATTTAGCAGAAGAACAGAAATATCTCTGTTGAGCTTCATATAAGGGTTGTAGAAAACATCCAGGTTTTTGGAAGGTAGTCCTTTAATTGTTTCCAGCCTGGCATTACCTTCTTTCATATTTGTCTTCGGATTCTTTTAATGTGTCTTCTCTGCTTTTTTCCCCAGGATAGTGTGTTTTTTACTCTTTTTTCCATGTCATCAAGGTATTTTTTCTCTTCTTCAAGAATTCTTTTTGCTTCTTTGGCAATCTCTTCAGCTTCTTCTAGTTTTTCAAGATGGTCAATTTTTTTCTCAAGGTGATGTGTTCTCTTCTCCATTGCGTGAAGATGATCAATATCATCATGGATTCCTGACTGGCTGGATTTTATTCTCTTGTAACTGTTTAGAACCCTGTTAAGGCTCCTGTGAAAATCTTTCATTATCCATAATATGAAGGTCTTTCTTCCTTCATCTCTTTGCCATGAGCTGTTCTTAACTTTTGAGAGAAGTCCTCATAAGCTTTTTTGACATCTTCTGTAACAGAAGGTTTTACCCTGTCAAGAGCTTTGGTAAAGTGCTCCATAGTGACTTTTTCAGAATCAATGTCTTCTCTTAGAGCAAGAATCGCAGCTTCCCTGCACACAGCTTCAATATCCGCACCAACATAACCTTCTGTCTCTTTTGTAAGTTTCTCAAGGTCTACATCTTCAAGCGGCATGTTTTTTGTATGCACATTGAATATCTGTCTTCTTGCGTCTTCATCGGGTACAGGTGTGAGAATAAGTCTGTCAAATCTTCCAGGTCTTAGAAGCGCAGTATCCATCATGTCAGGTCTGTTTGTTGCTGCAATTACCACAACATCATGCAGGTCAATTAAGCCGTCCATCTCAGTTAGTATCTGGTTTACAAGTCTTTCTGTGACCTGATTATCGCCACTGATTCCTCTTCTTGGAGCAATAGCATCAATCTCATCAAAAAATATAATTGTTGGTGCTGTTTGTCTTGCCTTTTCAAAAATCTTTCTTACTGCTTTTTCACTCTCACCAACCCATTTGCTCAAAAGTTCAGGTCCTTTGACAAGAATAAAGTTTGCCTCTGATTCAGAAGCTACAGCTTTTGCCACAAGTGTCTTGCCTGTTCCTGGTGCTCCATAGAGAAGAATTCCTCTCGGTGGGTTTATACCCAATCTCTGGAATGCCTTGGGGTTTTTAAGAGGCCATTCAACTGCCTCCACAACATCTTGCTTAAGATCTTTTAGACCTCCAACATCATCCCACTTCACATCAGGTATCTCAACAAGCACTTCCCTCATAGCACTTGGTCTTACAACTTTTAGTGCTTCTTTAAAGTCCTGTCTTGTGACTCTTAATTTTTCAAGTACTTCTTTTGGTATTTTTTCATCTTCTTTTAAAGTTAAATCAGGGAGAAGCCTTCTTAAAACAATCATGGCTGCCTCTTTTGTTAATGATGCGAGGTCAGCTCCTACAAAACCGTGAGTAATATCAGAAAGTTCATCAAGGTCTACATCCTCTGAAAGAGGCATTCCTCTGGAGTGAATTTTCAAGATATTTTTCCTTCCAACCTTGTCAGGAACACCAATCTCAATTTCCCTGTCAAACCTGCCAGGTCTTCTCAATGCAGGATCAAGTAAATTTGGAACATTTGTTGCTGCTATGACAATTACCTTTCCTCTTGCCTTCAGACCATCCATTAATGCAAGAAGCTGGGCAACAACTCTTCTCTCCACTTCTCCGTGTGCTTCTTCTCTTTTGGTTGCAATAGCATCAATCTCATCAATAAAAATTATTGAAGGAGCATTTTTCTCAGCTTCTTCGAATTTTTTCCTTAAGTTCTGCTCGCTCTGGCCATAGTACTTGCTCATAATCTCAGGGCCATTGATTAGTATGAAATGTGAATTTGATTCAGAAGCTACAGCTTTTGCCAGAAGCGTTTTTCCTGTTCCTGGCGGACCATGCAGGAGAACTCCTTTTGGTGGTTCAACACCAAGTCTCTGGAAAATCTCAGGATGCTTTAATGGAAGCTCAACCATCTCCCGGATTTTCTTTAACTCTTCTCCAAGTCCTCCGATGTCTTCATAAGTAACTTCAAGAGCAGACTCTTCTGCCACTTCGATTGCCTGGGGATTGAATTCAACTTCTGTTAGGTCAGATATGATTACAGGACCCTGCGGGTTAGTGTTTACAACCCTGAACTTCAGGTCTCCAAAACCAAAACCCATCAAATCATCAAGAGGTAGAGAAAAAACATCACTGAACATAGAACTGTCTGAAAGTGTCGTCCTTCTCTTTCTAGATCCCCCCAGACTTACAATATCCCCTTTGATAAGGGCCCTTCCAAGAAGTCCTCTCTTAAATATTTCAGGAGATGCACGAACAACTATTCCTTCTCTGTCAGGTGCAATTACAACTTTTTTTGCTTCTTTTACTTCAGATGGCTGGATATCAACAAGCTCACCAATACCTGCCTTTGCGTTTCTTCTGATAATCCCATCCATCCTGATAATATTAAGGCCAATATCTCCAGGATAAGACCTGTCGACAATTGCAACTGTTTTTCGCTCTCCTCCAATCTCTACAATATCACCCGGCCTTACTCCAATTTTTCTCATGAATTTGGAGTCAATCCTGACAATACCCTTATTTACATCATCCTGTATTGCTTCAGCAACCTTTAATTCTACCATCTTTAGAATTATCCTATGTAGTCTTTCTTGTTGAACTGTACCTTTGGAAGTTCCACTGGTGGCGGAAGGTTAATCTCCTTGCTGAGAAGTATTCCTTCAATCTGGCATTTGCCAAGTGCAGTGTTTAGCACAGGAGCCATGATTTCCTTGGATACCTTTTTCTCAGATTTCCACTTTTTTGCAACTTCTTCAGCGTTTTTGGTCATGTACACTACAAATCCTTCAAGTGTCATTTCTCCGACTTCTGGTTCGTATTTTGATACAAACTCAAATTCGAATCTGAGTCCTTTTTGCTTTGAGTCTCCAAGTGACAGTTCTGTAGTCTTGACATCCTTGATTGAGATGTTGTTTTTGATGTTGATCTGTCCTTTTGAAACCTTTTTCTTTTGAATGTTTATGTTTGTAAAATGAAATCCAACTATAGCCATGTTTTTCACCATTTCATGTAAATTCAGGGAGGTTTATAAATCTATCGTCAACTTTCTTGAGATGCCTTAGGAACCTTTTAGAATGTACATTACCGGCTTTAGAGAGTTATAATGTTTTCGGGCTGGTTGCAGAATATTTAGATGTTTTTGGGAAAGGTTTAAAAAGCTAAAAGACATGGTCATTTCATGGTTTTTAGCAAGAGTTTTCCAAGAAAAATACAAGGCCAGGCATACCCGCAGTGGGAAGAGGTTTTCTTGACAGAAGGTGAGGAAGTTCAGGCAGAGAAAAACGCAAGAAAAGAAAACATCAAGCTCATGTCTGAATGTATTTCTGATGCAGAGGAACTTTTTGAAGAAAAGGATCTCAAGAAATACCAGACAGATATTGTAAATGTTTCAATAGCGCTCTTTGAGAAAAGAGCATCTCACTCTGTCTACTGGAAAGAAAGAAAGGCAAAAGACAAATTCCACAAATTGTTTGGTACTGAGTAACTATTTTTTGTCGATTTCCATTAATGTGCCTATTGGGGCGTGGGCCATTGACACAAGAGAACTAATAAACATCACACTGAAAAATACAATGAAAGTAAAGCCCCATGTCTTGTCAGATGGATATATCTTTATTGCAGAAATTAACAGTCCAATCAGAGAGGTTGCCATAAACCCGCCCGATAAAGGAGCAACATTTTCCATAATAAAACAATAAGGCAACTTATTTATAAGTTTTTTCAAAAAAAGGTGATGTCAACTATTTCGTGTTTCCCAATCACATATATCTTTTTTAGGTCGCTTGCGGTGTTCTAGCAAGCATATTCACTGTTCGTTCGTAGGTTTCTAAAAAACCCGAAACCATATTTACTAACGTGCATAGGTTTCTAAAAAACCCGAAACCTTCGCAAGGCATTATGGGTTTTCTGCAGAAATGAGAAATTCCTGGCCAGATGGAGTTTAACAAGTTAAACGGAATAGGACATGCGCAAATGGCTGTCTGTGCCAGGTAGGAATTTTCAATAGACATAATTTTTGCTTATGGATAAACTAGAAATCATTCTTTTCCTCAATCCGCTGGTATGGGCTTGCTATGTGTTTTGTTTAGGAGAATAAGACCCAAATACTAACACAACTAACTAAACTCAATATAGTTGAGATCATCAACAAGTTGTCTTGCCTTTTCCAGTTTTTCATTAAAGCTGTTCATGAATGTGGTGAACTCATCGCAGGCAATCTTCTTGATTTCGCCGGAGGTCATCTCACCTGAACTGTACTTCTGGTATATATTGTCCAATCTTTTATCATCTTCTATCAGGTGAAGCTTCAAGAGTTCAAAAACCATGCATTTTTCCACGTCAGCCCCCAGTTTTCTGTGCTCTTCAAGCGTGTCTCTTCCCCCTGTAAGAGCTCTCTGGATTTTCTTGCATGCTTTCTTTGTATCTTCAGGCAGGGATAGGCATGACTGTGGTTTTGATTTTGACATCTTTAGTGAACCATCAAGTGAAGGAGTGTATTTATGATAGCAGGATGAAACTGGGACAAAATCGTATTTTGATTTTGTTCTTGAAATAATATCTCTTGTTAGTCTTATATGCGGGTCCTGGTCAGAACCAGTGGGAATAATCCCTGGCATTTTTTGTTTGTGGACTTGTGGAAACAATATATCTCCGACCTGTGTTACTGCAGACATTATTCTTCCGGGATCAGCACTTCCATAGATTGCCCTGAACTCATTTAAGGTTACTTTTTTGGAAAACTCATAGGCAAGATGAACAACACTCTTGTTTTCTGACTGAAAATAGAAAATTGTCTTTTCAGGATCAAGCCCTAGTGCAATATAAGCAGGAATGTGGAATTTTTTTGCCCTTTTTCTGCCTTCCTCAAGAGAAACACCTCTTGCAGCTGCTGCTTCAAGGTCTGCAACGAGAATATATGTGTATGCTCCTTGTTTTTGAAAATAGGCAATGTTTTCAACTACCATCTTTGTGCCAAAGTGGATCTTGTCAGAAGTAGGCATAATACCTGACAGAACATAAAATGGTTTTTTATTTTTTATAGCATTAGAAATTCTCTTTAGATCCCTTCCCCCATAGACAGCACCTCTTCTCATTATCCTGTTTGGCTCAGGAAACATGGCAGGGTCAAATCTCTCAAGTCCAAAATCCTGTATTAGCTTGCTGTAATCTTCAATCAGCTCTGAACTGTAAGGGTCAATTGTTTTTGCCATTGTTTTAGCTCGGTTTTCTACTTTATTTAAAGTTTTTGATACTCTTATGCAAACTTGCCATCTATATAAATATTGTTATCAGTATGTGGTAATATGAAATATGGTTGACACTAAATGGGTGTAATATTACTAAAAATTGCAGATTTATGGATAGGAAGCTAACGCCAGCACCCAAAAAGGATATCCTTGAATGACACAAGTAA
Organism: uncultured Methanosarcinales archaeon; assembly: GCA_964444505.1. Taxonomy (GTDB): domain Archaea; phylum Nanobdellota; class Nanobdellia; order Woesearchaeales; family JAGVZT01; genus CAYUHF01. The sequence continues at coordinate 12,039 of CAYUHF010000008.1, forward strand.
TTCTAGAATTCTACTGCCAAAGACAATCACTTTGTTTCATATTTACACTAAAATTGGTTTTCTTTTAAAAGGATTTCGGCCAGAGCTTTTGATTTCAAAGGTTTGTAAACACTCTGCAATTCATATTGGTCTAAATTATGCCTTTTTAGGCTGGAAGGATACTAAATTGACGGCTAAAGAGCCAAAGAAATACCTTTTGTCAACAATTTTAAAAATCATAAACTTTTTATATGAATTTACACTACTATTATATAGGCCCGTCACGAGAGTACTCAAGCGAGCTTACGGCAAAGTCCAAACGGTTGCTGAAAAGCACCAAGCTATGATCTTGGGAGTTAGTGTCGCGGGCTACATTTTATTATATTCAATTCCGCGAACTTTGTGTTCTGCGGTTAAGAAAGGGTATTATTATCATCACATCACGTTTGTTTTGTATGTAGTGGCGGGTTAAAAGATACTCTTTCTACTTAGGAGGCGAAAAATATGGGAAAAATTAGTCCAGTATCAGCAAAATACATCATTCATGCAAAAATTGATATCAAAGGAATTGTCGACAGACCTGATGTTATAGGTGCAATCTTTGGCCAGACCGAAGGTCTTTTGGGTTCAGAGTTGGAACTAAGAGAACTTCAGAGAAGTGGAAGGGTTGGCCGAATTGAAGTTGATGTCGAGACAAGATCAGGCAAGACCAGAGGAACAATCATTATTCCTTCAAGTCTGGATAAGGCAGAGACAGCGATTATTGCGGCCGCAATGGAGGTCATCCAGAGAATCGGACCCTGCAATGCGAGAATTAAGGTTGAGGGAATTGAAGATATTCGTGTTTCAAAGAGAACTTTTGTTGTCAACAGGGCAAAAGAGCTTCTGAAAAATATGATGGATCAGGTTATGCCTGACTCACAGGAACTCTCAGATGAGGTTGCACATTCAGTTAGAGTAATGGAGATTACTGAATTTGGCAAAGAAAGACTCCCTGCAGCACCAAATATCAATGATTCAGATGAGATACTTGTTGTTGAGGGAAGAGCAGATGTACTCAATCTTTTGAAACATGGAATCAAAAATGCGATAGCATTGAATGGAACATCAGTTCCACAGACAATAATTGATCTTTGTACAAAAAAGATTGTTACTGCTTTTGTTGACGGAGATAGGGGTGGAGATCTTATAGTCAAGGAGCTTCTGGATGTTGCAGAACTTGATTATGTATCAAAAGCTCCAGACGGGAAAGAAGTAGAAGAGATAACAAAAAAAGAGATACACAAAGCACTGAGGGGCAGGATTTCTGCAGAACAGGCAAGACTTGAGATATCTGAGTTAAAGGGGAAAAAAGGCACAAACAGCAGGAACTCGAAAAAAAAAAGTAGCACCAAGAAAATAGAACTCTCAAAAGAGGAGCGTGCAAAATTCAAGTCAACACTTGAGGATCTGATAGGAACTAGAGGAGCTTACATACTTGACAAGGATCTTAATATTCTTGGGAAAGTTCCAATGAGTGAACTGCAGACAACTGTTAAGAGTCTTAAGTCAGGAATGCATGCAATTGTATTTGACGGAGTAATTGACAAAGGTCTTGTTGATATTGCTAGCAAAGCTGATGTAAACTACCTTGTAGCAATGGATACAAAAATAAATCCAAGTTCATCAAAGGTTAAAATCCTTGTAAGCGAAGACCTTTAAGTCTGAATATCTGATTCAGCTCTCAGTTCGTTTAAGTATTCCTGTACTTTGTCCTGGTTTAATCTGAACTTAGAGTCAAATAGGTTGAACTCAATTAATGCTTCTATGTCCTCGAATTCAGGCTCTTGGGCCTGTCTTCTTCCAGTCACCTTTATGATGTGGTATCCGAATTCAGTTTCTACAATGCCTGAAACCTCTCCCACTGACATATTGAAAGCTACTTGTTCAAACTCTGGTACCAGCATACCTCTGCTGAAATAGCCGAGATCTCCTCCTTGTGCTGCAGAAGGTCCTATTGAATAGTTACTTGCAAGCTCAGAGAAATTTCCACCATCTTCAACCATCTGCAAAACATCTTGTGCATCCTCTGAAGTGTTCAGAAGTATGTGTGATGCCCTTACTTGCTCAGGTGTTCTAAGGTTATCCTTGTTTTCTTCATAGAATTCCCTTACCTCAGACTCGTTAACACTCAGTTCAGGAATCTCTTGTTCCAGCAACTGGTTTATCTTGAGTGTGTCTGCAAGCTGTTCCTTGAATCCTTCGTAAGTAAGTCCCTGCAGTTCCAGTCTTGTGTTGAATTCCTCTGTACCAAACTGGTCTTCTACTCTGTCCACAAGCAACTGAACAGTGTCAGGATCTGCAGTGATTTCTCTTTCTTCAGCTTCCTGAAGTAATAGAACTTCGTTAATTGTCTGGTTTAGTATTTCTTCTTTAGGGATCTGTGCCTGCAGTTCCGGACTTAACCGGTTGTATCTTTGATTAATCTCGTCCCACATTATTTTTTCGCCATTAACAACAGCAGCAACATTATTTTCAGTATCCTGCTGAGTTGTGGCAAAAAATATACCTGCGCCAACAACAAGAATAAGACCTAAGATAATTAGAATAGTTGAAATAGGAATAACCACCATATCTTTATCTGGCCTTATTTTCTCTGTTTCTCCAGCCTTTTTCTTGATCTTATGCTTTTTTATCTTAACTTTTTTAGAAGCCATTTTATCACCACTCGTAAAAACTAACAATTAAGTGTATTAAATCGGAACATACTAATAAAGGTTTCGGTTATCTCTTTTTTTGAGTGGTAAAAATACCTTATGGTTAATGGAGTGTATTTTAGATTGTCTAGTGTTTTAACACTTACCATGTGCTGTCAACTATTGTGTGTTTTCTATTCTTTTTTAGGTTGCTTGCGGTGCGATGTCCACTGTTAACCGCAAGCATACTCACTGATTGTTCCTAGGTTTCTGAAAAACCCAAAACCATATTTACTATCGTTCATAGGTTGTTTAAAGAACACAACCTCCGCAAATGCGACCATCCACAATAAGAAATGACCTCAATTAACTTGACATTACCCCCTTACCACAAAAAATATAAATATAAGGCGATTAATTAGATAGGAGGGGGAGTTATATGAAACTTACACTTGCAGAACCTAGATATCTTAAAGATAGTATTTCTGTTATTTCTGATCTTGTCAACGAGGCAAAATTCACGGTGACACCAGATGCAATAGAGCTTGTTGCAATGGATCCTGCCAACGTTGCAATGGTAATGTTCACACTTTTGAGTTCATCTTTTGTTGAGTATGAGGTTGACAAATCAGTTGATCTTGCTATTAATCTTAGCAGTCTCAAGCAGGTTTTGAGAAGAGTGAAGTCAAATGATATGCTTACACTAGAGATGGTTGACAATAAGCTAAAAATAACTTTCAAGAGCAACACAACAAGATCTTTCTTTCTCCCCATAATTGAGATTGATGACCAGGAGCAGAAAGTACCTGACCTGAGCTTTCCAATTGATATTAAGACAAACTCTGATATTCTTAGTAGTGCAATAAATGATGTTGATATTGTGGGAGAGTCGGTTAGCTTTATTGTTGAACCAACAAAATTCACCTTGCTTGCAGAAGGGGACTTGAACAAGGCAAAAGTTGTGATTGAGCCAGATGATGCAACAGATATCAGTGCAGAGACAATGGTTAAGGCCAAATATTCTGTTGAATATCTTAAGAAGATGGTTCAGGGAGAAAAAATAGCAGATAAGGTTGAGATCCGCTTCAACAAAGATTATCCTCTAAGACTTGACTACAAAGCAGTTGATAAGGTGAAGATGTCATTTATTCTGGCTCCTCGGGTTGAGAATGACTGATATAGATGTATAACATGGTATTTCACAATTTTAATTATCCGTTTGCAAATGCTCTATTCTCATTGCCAATTGCTTTCTTGAGTTTAGGGCTGTTTATTGTCTGGATATGGGCACTTATTGACTGCCTTGTTTCAGAACTTAAAACAGAAGATAAACTCATCTGGGTACTTGTAATAATTGTTCTAAACTTTGTGGGTGCAATAATTTATTTTATTCTTGCAAAAAAAGAAAAAATCAAGTTCAAGAAGGGTAAAAAGCTTTTCAGGACCAAAGATAGGGTTATTGCTGGTGTCTGCGGGGGAATTGCAGAGTATTTTGAACTTGACCCAACTGTTGTTAGGCTCATATGGATTCTTGTGACAATCTTTACAGGTATTGGAACAGGAATAATTGCATATATTCTTGCATGGGTAATAATACCAGAAAAATGAGGGGATAGGGATTCGAACCCTAGTAGGCACTAAGCCAATGGATATCTTACAGTCATAGGATAAAATCCTCAGCACTCAAATGTCTTGAGTCCATCCCGTTTGGCCGCTCCGGCATCCCCTCTTTAAGACTAAGCAAAGAAAAACAGCTTTATAAATTTATTGAATGTTTTTATCACAGCTTCTTTTGCCCTTTCTTTTCTCGGAAAGTTTCTTGATCCCGGTTGTTTGAGTTAACATCGGTTCCTGTTATAATCCCTGTTAGGGCTGAAATTTAGTGCCACGTTCCGATGGAATATTTTAGAGTTCAAAAGTTGGCGTATCGAGGATGAAGTCCAATCTGGTCACAGAATTAAGGGGGTTTTATCGTTCTTCAAAGTCATTTGATAGTAACTCCATGGTGGTTACAAATAGAAAATTTTATATAATTGTACTTATCTATTAACTCTATGCAGAAAAAGATTAGATTAAATGATACAGCAATGGATGTTTTAAGGAGAAGTGACACACAACCTAATGAGATAGTTGAAGTACTTCCAGGTGTGACTGTAAAATATCACCCACCAAGGGTTTGCGCAGGCCTGTATCATTTACGTTTTACGCACGATGATAGAACTTTAGATGCATTTGTTCAACTTGGTGGTGGTCTTCAAGGTGCAGCCTACAAAGGAACAACAGATGTAATAGACAATCAAATTGCTTACTGTATAATTGAAACTGAATTAGATCTTATACTGAAACAAGAACAAATGTAAAACAGAATTCACTAAAATAAAACCCCTTCTATTTTTAGCCAACTTTTGAATTGATTATAACACCTCTCTGGGCTCTTTCTGCTGGTTTTCCAAGAATGATAATCATATGAGTTTCTGGGGTAATGTGTAGTGAATTATATCATTTGCAATATCTTCAAGTTTACGCATATAACAGAAGAAAAAAGACAAGTATGATTATTTTAGGGAAGCGAGCTTTGACTCTATATGGTCAAGCTCTTGTTCTAATTTGTTGAGTTCTACATTCTGTTTTGGTTTTGGCATTTCCTCTACTTTTACCTGCTCTTGTTTCTTTTTCTGGTGCACTTCAGTTATGGGAACTTCAGGGAAAATAGCCTTGAGTCTTGTGTTAAGGTCTACAATATCCTTCATGAGACCCCTGAGTTTTACTATATCTTCCCTTTTCTCATCCCTGATTTTTTTGAATTTCTCATATCTTTGTAAAAGCTGAATAATTGATCTTGTCCCCTCTAACAATTCTCTTCTGATTTCAGGAGGGTTTCTTATACCAACGTGAAACTGTGTTTGCTCACTCATATTACATCTTTGGCTCAAGCAGATTGCTGTTTATCTTTGAAATTTTCTTTTCAACATCTGTAAGTTCTGACTGCCATAGCTCAAGTTCAGAATCTTCCTGGTTTTTTAATTCATTTATTCTTGCCACTGTTGATTTTGCTTCCTCAAGCTTGCTGTTTAGAAGTTCAAGCACTTCTAGAACATCTTTGTAATCCTCAACCCTGACAAAAACAGGCATACCATCTCTCATTTTATCACCTTTCAAATAATACCTCGTCAATAAATATCATCTTTTTTCTCATATCTTCAAAACAATGGTGCCATTTCTGGAAAACCTCTTTTTCCTTGGTTCCAATCTTGTCAATTTTCATTGTTGTGTTTTCCAGTGCTTTTAGTTTTTCATTTATAGCATCAATCCTGTGAAATATTTTTTTGTATTCATCAATATTAAGGTAAAAAACACCGTCTTCCCCTATTGCTGAGCTTCTAAGTCCTTCCTTGACTTCAGATACTTCCTTTTCCCTGTAGGCAGGCTTTGGCTTAGGTTTGGTGGAAATCGGCTCTGGTTCATGCGATTTTTCCAGAGGAGCTGGTTTTTGAGGCATATCCTCCATATCTTTTTGTATTGCAGAAAAATCAATTTTGCCCGGCTTCTTATCTGGGATAAATGGATTATCGTCCAGTACAGGCGGGGCCATCTGCTCTGATTCTTCCTGTTTTTCAAATCTTGGAAGCTCCTTTTTCTCCGGCTTTGGTGGTGGCGGAGGTGCAGGTACCTCAAGAGAATCCTTAGAACTCTTTTTTGTTTTTTTCAAAAAATCAAATGCCATAATTACCCCTTTTTGTTAGTGTTAGACCTCTACCCAATATTAAAATCTTTAGCACCATTTTAAAATAACAAAATTACTCTGTAATCTCGGTTTCAAGCTTTGGGAGCATGCAGAAGTCTGTGGTAAAATTATATGCTCCGGCATTAAGAAGAGTTATTGTGTCACCAACTTTTGGATCCTTTAGAAGAACTTTGTACCTAAAGATATCCAGTGAGTCAGGTGTACACCCTTTTATTGTATACGCTTTTCCATCAGGTACCTCTTCTTCAACAAGAAGTCTAACATTAGCGATAAAAGTATCCATTGCACTGTTGTATACTGAGCAGTTTATGATTATGTTGTCAGCATAGATGTTTTTAATTCTGGCAACAAGTTTTACAGGAGGAGCAGCAATGTATCTTCCCGGCTCCATAATCATTTGGATTTGTTGTTGATTTAGCCAGTTTTTCAGTTGTTTTATTTTTTCCAGTATCTTTTCGGAAATCCCTTCTCTGTAGTTTTTGTATATGCTGGGGATACCTCCTCCTATGTTTATGACGTTTATCTGTTTCATCACGCTGTCACTTATGCTGTTTTCAAGCTCTCTTTTGAGCGACCACTCGCTTATGTTTTGTGTTTTTCTGTGAAAGTGCACACCAAGGGATTCAATATTCTTATTTTTTCTAAGTTCTGGTAAGAGCTTGTTTATTTCAGGTGAGAAAAAACCATATACAAAATGCTTGCCGGTCTGGAGTGTGTATTCCTTTAACCTCATTCTTAGAAGAAGGTTGAATTTTTCCGGTGCGTTTTCAAGCAGAATGTCAAGGTCATTTTTATTATCAACAACAAAAGAGTTGATTCCCATATCTTTTAGAATCTCAATCTCCTCTGGGCTCCATGCCTGGGCAAAAAACCATGTTTTTTCAGGCTTATTTATGAATCTGGCAGACTCCACAGAATGCACACTAAAGTCACAGCCGCTAATTTTTGAGAGCAGTTTTCCAATCTCATAATTTGTCTTCACACTATATGATATCTTGTCAGCATAACCCTGAAGAGAATTGATCTGCTCCTGCAGTTTTTTTCTGCTGAGAACAAACTTGGCCTTGTCAAGCATCTAAAAAGCCCTCTTCTGACAATTTATCAAGAACACTAAACATCATTAGAGGGAAAGTTATGGTCACATCGCCAATAACAGTCACAATATCAGAATCATCTTTAACCTTTCCCCAGCTCTTTGCCTCTTTTGTTGTAGCACCGCTCATGCTCCCTGAAGTGTGTCTTGAAGTAGTCATGTAAACAGCATAATCAAGTCCTCCTGTCAAAAGTCCGGCAAGAATTGCATGATGCTTTGATATTCCCCCACCAAGAGAAATCAATCCCTTTTTATCATCATGAGATGTGGTTTTGACAATCTGTGAAAAATCCTTTACAATATCAACAATAAAATCATTGTGCTTTTGCTGAAACATCCAGAGATGAAAACCAATAGCGCCATCAGTTATTCCAGGACAAAAAACAGGAATATTGTTTTTGTTGGCCTGGTAAAGAATGCTGTCCTTATCATCAAGCTGTCCTCCAATCTCGTGCAGTAGCGATGAAACAGATATTCTCTTTTTGTTTGCATAAACTTTTTCAAGCATAGGCCTTACAGAGTCTTCAAAATTGCAGTAGCTCTCGTTTGTTATGTATAGATTGCCCACTCTGTTCATACCTTTTTCATATAGACTGATGTCATCAGCATAAAAATCTCCAACAATGAATTCTTCTCCTTTAGCACGCATAATATCCTCTTCAATGCTTCCAGCAGTAGTGACCACCACATCAGGAATCCCAAGTGAAATAAGCTGTGCAAAAAATCCCCGCAGACCTGACGTAACCATGTTTGAGGTGAATGTCAAAAATATCTTTGCACCATTTTTCTTCATCTTAATTATTGTTTCTTGTGCCCTGTAAAGATTTATGCTCTGGAACCCGACAGAGCCTAGATCATCCATTAACTCTTTTACTTCTGAATCTTTTTTCCAGACAATGTCTTTTACTGATCTCATGGATAAAAAAACTCAAACTCCAAATAAAAATCTTTTCATAATATTTATTAAGAGGTTCAACAGCAGGTTACCTCATGAAAAAGGTGATAAGACCAAATGTTTTTTACGCAACTTTCTCACAATTATTCAAGTTATCAATATATGTTGGTGTGATTTTTCTCACACACCAGCTCATAAGCATGGTTTTAGGCTTTGAGATACTCGGCTATATTACAGAAGTTTTAAGCACACTTGATACAAGAACCTATGAGTTGGTCTCTGATTTTGTTATACATATAATGCTAAACGAGCTTGTTTTCATCTTTTTCCCTTTTTTTGTGCTTTTTATTAACTCTGTAACAAGAGAAGTAAAGATTGAGGGAGATTATCTTTATTTAAGAAAGGGCTTTCTTGGGATAATTGAAGATAAGGTTGATCTTTCGTATGTTGATTATTATGAATTACACAAGGATTTTGGGTTTTTAAATACAGGGAGTGTTGAGCTTAAGGTCAGGGGAAGATGGGTTAAAATTGATTATGTGGTTGATCTCAAGAGAGCAGAGGAAATAATAGAGTCATCCATTCCTGTACATTCTTTTGACAAGTAAAGCGTCATCTTCAATATTTGGGCTTTCAGATATTACAACTCCTTTGATATCAAATTCTTTCCATGTTCTGATAATATCTTTTATTCTGATATCTGACTCTGATATGCACCTGTGTCTTTTTTCTCCTTTTTTGGAGTACTCTATGCCTGCAATGTGGATGTGCATGTTTTTTAGTGCAGGTTTTCCAAGATTCTCTTCAATCTTTGTTAAAAGCTCTCTGAAAGATTCGTAATTGTTGGTTTTCCCCCCAGATCTTGCGATAAAATGAGCATAGTCAATACAGGGAGAAACTCCTGGGATTTCACAGACCTTGATAATTTCATCAATATTTCCCCACTGAGTTGGTTTTCCTGTAAGTTCAGGTCTTATCTCGACATTGACTTTTTCAGAGATATTTTTTAGTTCTCTTTTCACAGTCTCAGTTACTTTTTCTGGATCTTTTTTAATGTAAAATGCAGCGTGAAAAGTTACAGAATGAGCACCGCAGAACTCTGCAATTTTTGCTGTTTTTTTTATTCTTTGCCTGCTTCTTTTGACCACATCAGGACTTGAATTTAAATTAATGTAATAAGGGCCGTGTGCAGTGAGTTTGATGTTGTGTTTTTCTGCAGATTTTCTTACTTCAAGTGCTTTTTCTGGACTCATCCTTACACCATGGACAAATTCCAGCTCCATGCAGCCAAGACCGAGTTTTCTTACTTGTTGTATCCCTGCTGCTGAATCTCTTTTTTTTGAAGATAATGGTATGCCTGCTGTTCCAAAGTGTAGTTTTTTCATTTTTCAAATTCTCTTAAGAAGGTTTCAATATATTCTTTGCTGACATCTTCAACAGTGGTGTAGACATATTTCTCATCCCACTCTCCAAACTCCTCAATGTTTTTTTTTATACAGCTGATAAGTTCTGTTGGTACAATTGTTGGTTTGACTGCAAAAAACAAAAATAAAATGTCTTTGTATACTTTTATTGTTGCATCAGCCAGTCCATATTTTCTTACAATTGAAGAAAGTGCGTTTTCAAGTGCTTTTTTGTTCTTGATTTTGCCTCTTTGAATGTAAACACTACCTCCTGTGCCAACACTGTGCGAAAATTTGTAGGTCTTCATTTTTCAAGATTCTTTTCCTCAAAACTGCAGTAGTCCACAATAGGACACTTGTAGCAGAGTGGTTTTCTTGGTTTGCAGATGTTCTGGCCGTGCCTGACAAGAAGCTCGTTGAGTTTTTTCCAGTGTTTTCTTGGGATATTTTCAACAAGCTCTTTTTCTGTTTCTTCTGGTTTCTGGGTGTCCACCCATCCAATCCTGTTTGAGATCCTATGGACATGGATATCAACTGGTATTGCAGGCTTATCAAACCCAAAAACAAGAACAATGTTTGCGGTTTTTCTACCAATACCCTTGAACTTCAGGAGCTCTTTTCTATGGTCAGGTACCTTTGAACCATATTCTTCAACCAGTTTTTTTGAAATGTTTTTGATTCTTTTTGCCTTGACCCTGTAAAAACCAGCAGGATATATTGCATCCTGGATCTGTTTTTCCGAGAGCTTTATCATATCGTCAGGATTGTCAGCCAGTTTGTACAATCTGTCAGCTGCAGGATAAGTAACTTCATCTTTTGTCCTTAAGCTAATCAGGCACGAAACAAGAACTTTGTATGGGTCCCTGTCATGATGCTCTGCAAAAAAATCAGTAGTGTATCTCTCTTCAAGTTTTTCCACAATTTTTTGTATTTTATCCATTTCTTATGTGTTGGAACAAAAACTGGTTTGCATATCCGGCATATTCTCCAAAATAATCCTTTGCAAAGCTTCTTATGTTTTCTTTTGAATAATATTTTTTCATAGCTCTTTTTATCCAGACATCCACAGGAAATGCCTCAAGCTTGTCCATTGAAAAAAGACACACACAGTCAGCAACCTTTTCTCCAACTCCATGTATCTTCATAAGTTCTTTTTTTGCATCTGTGTAGTGCATTTTTGATATTTTTCTAAGAAGCTTCCTGTCAACTTTTCTGTTGGTGTGTTCAATATACCCTGCCCTGTATCCTACTTTGCAGGCTCTGATTGTCTGCAGGTCTTTTATTTGCCCGGGTTCTGGAAAAGTGTGGGTGGAAAAATCCTCAAATTCAATCTTATCCCCATAGTTCTTGGCAATAAGATTCAGGTTTTTTTGTATTTTTGGAATGTTAGCCATAGAAGAACAAATATAGCTTATCAGGCACTCCCAGGGGTCCTGCCTTATTATTCTTAGTCCCTTATTTTCAGATATTGCCTTTTTTATGTAACTGTCTTTTGAGATAGAATTGATGATCTTTTTATAAGGGTCGTCTAATCTGAAAAAATTATTGATATATTCTTTGTTCACACCACTAAAAATCAGCTTGTTTTTTTGCTGTTTTACCTTGAAAAGTTTGTCAGTGTGGGCAATAAAATAGGTGTCTTTTTCCTGCCAGTACCTGAAGAACTGCCCGCATGTAAGTGTTTTGTGAAGACTGAAGTTCTCAACAGTGATTTGCATACAATTAGTTAAGAAGCCAGATTTATATTAGTTATCTTTAAACTAAAAAAGTTTGTTTTGGAAATTTTTCTTTTCTGGCAAAAAAGCGGCTTTCAGAAGATATGAATAAGACAAAGCAATCCAAAAAAGCTTTAGAACAATGAAGATCAAATCCTTGGTGGGTGTGAACCTCCAAATCACCCACCAAAAGTTATTTAAATTTACATCAGTTCCCTTTAACTATGAAACTACCTAAAACCAGGAAAAAATACTGCCCTCACTGCAAAAAACACACAATGCACAGGGTAATGGAATCCAAGAGAGGTAGCAGAAGCAGTCTTTCCAAAGGTTCCAAGTATAGGATGAAGAAAAGAGGTTCAGGTAGGGGCATGGGCAACCAGGGTAAGCTGTCTAAAGGAGCACTTTCCAAGTGGAAGAGATATGGCAAAAAGGCAACCAAAAAGACTGACCTTAGATATGTGTGCAGTGAGTGCAAAAAAGGACACACACAAAACAAAGGTGTTAGGGCCAGACGTGTTGAGTTCCAGTAATTTCGATTTCTACAGAAAATATTCAGATTCTTATTGTGAAATTATAAATTTTAGAACGTCTAACTTGATTTATGGAGGATTTACTTGTTAAAGCAGCACTTGTTGTTATGTTTATCGGCCTTGCTGTTCTGTTTTTTCTTACCAAATCAATATCCCCTGTTACTGGCGCTGTTGAAGATACTGAAACTGGAAACGATGTGCTTGTAAATGGCAGGGTATCAAACATACTCACCCATAAAAAGCTAAGAGTTTTAACCATAGTACAGCCCAAACCTGTTGATGTGGTCTTATTTGAAGACCCGCAAGTACAGATAGAAAAAGGTCAGATTGTTCGTGTTGAGGGAAGAGTATCAGAATTTAACGGCAAAAACCAGATCCTGGCATACAAAATAGATGTCAGTAATTGATAAGGCTTGTTACATCATACTCTTCAAGTTTGTCTCTTCCTTTCAAAAACCCGAGCTCAATTAGGAATGCAAGGCTTACTACTTCTCCTCCGAGTCTTTCAATAAGTTTTGCAGCCGCCTTTGCAGTTCCGCCCGTTGCCAGAAGATCATCAACGATGAGAACCTTGTCTCCTTTCTTAACTGCATCCACATGGATTTCAAAAGCATCCCTGCCATACTCTTTTTCAAACTCCTGGCTCAGCTTCTTATGAGGAAGTTTTCCTGGTTTTCTCAAAGGTATAAACCCTGTGTTCATCTCGTGTGCAAGTGCTGCACCAAAAATAAAACCCCTGCTCTCTGCTCCGGCAATAAGATCAACATCATGGTCTTCATAAAGCAGTTTCAACTCGCTTATTACATGCCTGAATGCCTGAGGATCAAGCAGAAGAGGTGTGATGTCTTTGTACATAACTCCTTTTTTTGGAAAGTGTGGTATTGTCCTTATCTTTGACTCAATGTCCATATGATCACCTAGATTATTGCGTTTTCAATTGCAGTCCTGCATACACATTCATTTAATTTTATTTTGGGAATTGTTGATAAAAGCAATTTTTTGACGTTTTCTGCATTCTTTTTTGCAGTATCAAGAACCTCATCAATTGTAACAGAAGAGTCTTGTTTCCAGCAGTCGTAATCAGTGCTCATGGCAATCACCTGGTAGCAGATTCCTGCTTCTCTTGCAAGAACAACTTCCGGAACAGTTGTCATGTTGATAACATCAGCTCCCCAGCTCCTGAAAAGGTGTGACTCTGCCTTTGTGCTGAATCTCGGACCCTCTATTGTAATAACAGTTCCAGTGTGATAAGAAAGACCGAGTTTTTTGCACTGTTTTGAGATCAAATCTCTCAGATATTTGCAGAAAGGTTCTGCCATTGGTATATGACATACCTCGTCTTTGTCATAAAAAGTTGAAGCTCTTTTTGTTGTCCTGTCAATAAACTGGTCAGGAAGCACAAAGTGACCTGGTTCTATTTTTTCTCTTAATGAGCCGCTTGAACTTGTGGCCAGAATATGTGTGCACCCGATTTTTTTAAGTGCACCAATATTTGCCCTGTAAGGAACATTTGTGGGCATAATCTCGTGGCTCTTGCCGTGCCTCGCAAGAATAGCAACTTCTACACCCTTGATTTTTCCTGTTGTAAGGGCACACGAAGGTTTTCCAAACCTTGTATTAACAGAAATAGTCTCTTTTTGTTCAATTATGTCCGGGTCATCAAGACCAGAACCCCCGATAATTCCAACTCTAACCATCCCCCAAAAATAAGGAATAAGTGGACTATTTATATTTTGCTATGAATCATCACCACTTTAACGGCATAATAAAATATTTAAGCCCAAATACTGAACAGCAATTAAATTGACAACTATAGAAGAGAGAACTGAAGCCCAGTTATATGAACTTTGCCAGAGATACGAGGCTGCTTTTGCAGTTGAAGTTACAAGAAGAATAAATGGCAATTATTCTCACAATGTCAGACAGGCACTCTTTGGTATGCAGTATCTGGATGCACTTTCAGATGGCACTGGGTGTAATACTCATTCTGCACTTGTGTGCGGTACAACTAGTTCAGATTACCGAGATGATGTTTCCTTTATGTTGACTGTGGAGCAGTTGAGAAAAGGATTGCTGGAGCAGGTGCTCAGAGCAGACCAGATTGCTGGACTTTGTTCTGGAAATGATAGGCAAGCAATAGAATATATTCATGATATTGTGGATCATGGAGAGCTTGACCTTTTTTCCTTATATATGGGCAGATTCATTGAAGTTGGATTTACAGACAGTCAGCGTGCAGTTTTCAAATGCTGTCATGAAGTCCATATGGATTCAATATGTGGAACTGCTTTTGAGATCTATGTTGGCAGGCTTTTTGAAAGAACAATGCAGGATTGCGAGGTAGTCTACAGACAAACATATTTTAGAGAAGAAACCCTGCAGACTGACGTGGGGGAACAAGTGGCCGTGGAAAAACTAGGTGAAATTGATCTGATTCTTTTCTGCAATATTGATGACATTAGAAAGCAACTTGACCACCTGGGCTCAATAAAAGTCGGCTCAGAGTATGAATTTCGTGTTATGAGAAATGGTCATTTCTAAAGTTTCTTTTTTGTTGCCTTGTCAGAAAGAATAGCAGAATTTCCAGAAGGGTCTTCAATTGTAATTTTTAGTTTTTCTCTTCCCCAGATTACTCTGTTTAGCTTTTTTATCATATTTTTGGCTTTTTTCTTTGCCTTTGGGTCATCTTCTGATTCTTTTGCTGTTTCTATGTGATCCTTTACTCGTGTGATTATGCCTTCAATGTTTGTGATGTAACCGTTAGAAGCTGGGCCAGGTGTTATCTCTACAATTCTTGGAATTTTCACAGTGGCCTCGCCTGACTTGACCACTCTGACATTTAAATCATCTTCAGATTCCACTTCAAATGTGAACTTGCAGGGTTCTTTTGTCTCTTCAGTTTCAATCTCTGATTTGTGGAATTTGCAGTTTGAGCACGTCATTGACATGATGTAGACTTTCCCAAAATAAGGGATGTCCTTGTCATCTTCTCTTAGTTCCAGTGTGTTTTCATTGCATACTGGACATTGCTCACCTGATAATACATTTGCCATGATTTTTTGAGCTTGCTTTGCCTTTATATAGATTTTGGAAGATTGAAAATAGGTTTTCAACATATTTGTTACTACTAAATAGTAAGATTTATATATGGGCAGTAATATCTTTACTACTATGAGGTCGTATAAGACTAACAGGTTTCTTGTGATAGCACTTATTGTTAGCTGGATCTTTTTTGCTGTTGCTTACTCTGACAAGGTAAAAGCTGATCCTTCTGACTCTGTTTACGAGGCAACAGATGATATGATTGCACAGATTTTAGGACAGAGGTCACCTGAAAGACCAAGCCCAAAGGACAGGGTAAAAGAGTCACAGATTCTTGTTTATGATGACAGGGTTGTCATTGATGTCAAGGATGCAGTCTGGGCAACATTTACAGATACAAATTCAATGGACCCGGTGATTGACAAGGGATCTAATGCAATAGAATATGTTCCAGAGTATCCTGCTGAGATATCTGTTGGAGATATTGTAAGCTATCATTCCAAACATACCAAAGGAGTGATAATACACAGAGTAATAGAGACAGGATATGATGAGCAGGGCTGGTATGCCATAATGAAAGGAGACAACAATAATTACCGAGATCCTGGAAAGGTCAGGTTTGACCAGATTGAAAGGGTTGTTATTGGCATAATTTATTAACGTACTTCACACGTTTGTTTTGTGTCGGTTTTGATTTTTTCTGATTGTGTATGGAGTTTCTTATTTCTGTAGAATATTTCCCCGCCCTTTGCTTTAATCTTGATTTCCTTGAAATCAGAAAACTCGACCACTTCTTTTGGAGAACCTTTAAGACCAGCAGTTACCTTTTCTCCTGGATTGCTTTGTTTTGCTTCAAGTATTTTTGGTCCTTCTGAAGAGTCAGCTGCTAGAAGCATGCCCTGGCTTTCAATCCCCCTTAGCTTTGCTGGCTTTAAGTTTTTTACAACAACTATTTTTTTTCCAACTAACTCTTCTTTGTCATAGTGTTTTTTTAGACCGGCAACAATTGTTCTCTTTTCTTTGCCCAGGTCAATCTCCATGACAAGAAGCTTGTCAGCATCTGGGTGGTCTTTGACACTTCTTATCTCTGCAACCCTTAAGTCAAGGTCAGTAAAAGGGTCTTTTGTTTCAAGATTGAGCTCTTCAATATTATCCAAGAGTATCTTTGCAGGATTAACCTTGTGTTCTCCCAGGTTTGTTCCCAGATCCTTGATTGTGGCTTGTGTGTTAAGCTGTTTTTCAATCTTTTCTGTAAAAACAGGCAGTATTGGTTTTAGCAGGATGTTTATGTCTCTGACAAGATTGACAGAGTTGCTTATCACCTGTCTTACCTTTTGTTTGTCTTCCAGTGCCCAGGGTTCATTGTCCTGGAAATACTTGTTGCCGTCATTGCACAGATGAATTATCTTTTTAACTGCGCTCCTGAATTCAACATTTTCATAGTCGTTTATGATTGGCTGGTAATTGAAACGTTTAAGGAAACTCTCTTCTGCAGGGCCTATCTCTCCATCAAGCCTCTTGTTTGCAAAGTGGAGCACTCTGTAGAAAAAGTTTCCAACCTTTGCAATAAGTTCTCTGTTTATTTTTTGCCTGAAGTCGTCAAGGTCAAGGTCAACATCCTTCATGTTTCTTGGAAGATTAGATGCATAATAGTACCTGAGATACTCAGGGTTTGCTATTTCTGCAAATTCAGAGGCTGTAAGAAAAGTTCCTCTTGACTTGGACATCTTCTCCCTGTTGACAGTGAGAAAACCATGCACAACAATGTCATCAGGAACATTGAAATCTGCACCCATCAGCACAGCAGGCCAGAAAAGCAGGTGAAAGTAGATAATATCTTTTCCAATGAAATGTATGATTTTTGCACCTTGTTTTTCCCAGTAATCTTCTGCTGTGCAATCCTTGTCTTTACAGTAGTTTGCAGTGCTTGCAATATAACCCACAGGCGCATCAAGCCAGACATAAAAGTATTTCTCATCTTCTCCAGGAATCTTGAAACCAAAATAAGGGCCGTCACGGCTTATATTCCAGTCATCAAGCCCGTTTTCTATCCAGTTCAGGACCTGGTTTCTTATTTCTGACTGCAGGTTTTTGTTGTTTACAAGCCAATCTTTTAATTTGTCTGAAAACTCGCTCAACCGGAAGAAATAGTGGTTGGATTTTTTTGTCACAGGTGTTTTGTGGCATATTGAACATCTTGGCTCAACAAGATCAGTTGTCTTGTATGCAGTGTTGCATTTTTCGCAAATATCCCCGTACTGGTCTTCTGCTCCACATTCAGGGCATTTTCCTCTTACATATCTGTCAGGAAGAAAACGCTTACAGTTCTCGCAGTATGTGAGTTCAATATCTTTTGTGTAGATGTGTCCTTTTTGTTTTAACCTGTTGAAAATCTTATGAACATAGTGCTTGTTTTCAGGGCTGTTTGTAGTGTAGTATGAGTCAAATTTGATGTGGTATTTGTCAAAATCACTTATATGTTCTTGGTGATAGTGTTTGATAAACTCTTCTGGTGTCTTTCCTTTTTTAGCTGCATTTATCTCTATTGGTGTGCCGTGAGTATCATCAGCACAGCAGTAGATAACATCTTCTCCAGCAATTCTTAAGAATCTTACAAAAATATCTGTCTGTATATATTCTACAAGATGGCCTATGTGAATGCTCCCGTTTGCATAGGGGAGTGCGCTTGTTACAAGGATTTTTGTCATGTTGATTACCTCCTGTTAAGTTGAATATAAAGGTTTTGGTGAAGGGCTTCAGGACATCATAGCCATGGCTAGCATAGAATTCATCATCTCGTGGCTACTTGCTCTTCTCATAAGTGCATAAAAAGGGATTATTTATATAAATCTTTCTGAGTTATGTTATCCTACTTCTGTGTCTCTTAAGGCCAGCCGCGGCCAGATGGAACTCCTGGAAAGGCGTGGAATAGGACGCAAAGCGGCCGTCTGTGCCATGGATGGCTGGCCTCAAATAATAATTTTGGCTTCTATCTTATTTGAAAATCTCGCATCAAAGAGATTTTCAACTGAGATGATGAATACCTTTAGGGCGAGATTTTCAAGTCTGTAGATCTGCTTTCAAAAGTGGAGGCGTAAATACCCCACAGGCAGGGTGAGCCTCCACAGCGGATTTACTTTATTTGGGTTGTTTGGATTTTGTATCTAAACTAGATCATGATTTCAAGTATTCTTGGTGCAAATGCTGAGAATACCCATATGTTCCATGGGATGTGTGTTGCAACAAAAATAAATGACTTGGCAGGGTTGCTTCCTGTCATAAGATAGCCGGGGATTATGATCAAGTCGTATAATATTGTCATCAAAATCCCCCATGTTGTGATATGCATATTACCAAATGAAGCCGCAAAACCAACAACCGCAATTCCAATAAAGCTTATGAATGTGTTGTACGACATTTTCATGCTTATTATTTCTGCTGAAAAAAGAGAAACCAGTCCAACGGGAATTCCAACTTTGTAGCCATATGCAACACTGCACAGAACTGTGGCAAAAAGAACCAGCTCCACACCCAGAGAAACCCTTATGAAAAGATTGTAGATCATTGAAAAAGAGGCAGCAATTGTTAGAAGAGAGACTATCAGTATGTCCTTGCTGAAAAAACCAAGAATAAGTAGGATTGCAAGTGTAAGAAAAATAATTTTTAATTTTCTCTTGGCTGGTCCGAGATCAGGGAATCTCTTTTCCAGCTCAGAGAGTTTCATTTCTTTTTCATCTTCTTTGTTATGTCAATATTTGACCCGCATTCTTCGCACTGGATTCTCAAAGTGACTACACCGCTGATCTTTTTTCTCTTGTAGGGTGTCTGCATCTCTCCCTTGTGACCGCACTCAGGGCAGGTATACTGGATGTTTGCAATTCGTGTTTTTTCATACTCTTTTTCTGGCATCTCAAACCCGCACTCAGGACACTCATAGACTTTTGCCCTTCTCTTGATTTTACCCTTTCTTCTGGGCTTGCCCATATCTCCTTCACCACACTCAGGGCATTTGTTTCTAAATACCCAGACTCTGGCTCTTCCATTTCCTATTACCCTATCAGTAAAATAATGCAGTTCTTTCATGCTCTCTGGTTCACGCATGCAAAATCACCTCACAGCAAAGTAATAGGTCTTGGTTAATAAAATCTGTGGTAACCTATTTAAATAACTAGTTGCAACATTATTTTTGGTGATAATATGATCCTGACAAAAGATAAAATTCTGGAAGAGATCAAAGCGGGTAATATCAAGATTGAGCCATTTGATAAATCCAGGGTTGGGCCTGGTTCTGTTGATCTTCGTATTGATGATGAGTTCAGGACATTCAAGAAAGTAGAAGAAGTTGTTCATATTGATAACCAGACAGACCACACAAAGTATACAGAAGTTAAGAATGTTGATGACTATTTGCTTATAATGCCTGGAGAGACAGTGCAGGGCATAACAAAGGAAAAAATAACCCTTGCCCCGAACATATGCGGTTGGCTTGAAGGAAGAAGCAGGTTTGCGAGGATGGGGCTTCTGATACACATAAGCGCAAGCTTTATACAGCCTGGTGTCTCAAACAGACAGGTTCTTGAGATAAGCAATATGAGTGGTATGCCTCTTGCAATCTATCCTGGAACAGCAGTTTGCCAGGTCATATTCCAGAGAACTGAAGGAGAGGCCCAATATAAAGGAAGATTCTCTAAACAAGATTCTGTGTAAAATCCTTTAGAATACTGTATAGAGTATTTACGCTATCTAATTCAACATACTCGTCTTTTGCATGCACATTGCCACCTATTGGCCAGATAAGTGCTGAGGATATTCCTTTTTCTGCAAAATGCCTTGCATCAGAAGCACCGTGTTCTCTTGTTAGTTTATGTTTGCCTGTGAATTTTTTTACACTTTTCTGTAGCTGTTTTATGTACTTGTTTTCTGTGTCAACCTCAAGTACAGCAGCATCTGTGAGAACATCATGTTTTGGAAGGAGAGATTTGATTCTATCTTTTTCCAGGTTGTTTGTAAATCGCATATCAAGCCACATTGATGCATCAGCAGGCACTTGGTTTGCTGCCATTCCACCTTGTATTTTTCCAATGTTTATTGTGTTTCTCCACTTTTTCTCATTTTCTGGAAATTCTTTTTTGAGGTTAGTGTAGATTTCAAACAGTTTGTCAATTGCATTTTCTCCTTCCCATGGTGCTGAGCCGTGGGCTGTTTTTCCCTGTGCAGAAATTTTCACGTGCAAAGCTCCTTTTTCTTTGATGACAATGTCAAGGTCATCTCCACCGTCAAGTACAAGGGCAAACTCGCATGAGTATTTTTCAAGAATCTGTGTTAAGCTTTCGCCTCCAACTTCTTCGTCAGCTGTTATTATGAGCCCAAAATCTCCATCACTCTCTTTGATGAGTTTCATGAGTATTGCCACATTGACCTTGCAGTCAATAGCACCCCTGCCATAGAGTCTGTTTTTTTCTATTCGTGGTTTGTATTCTTCAGCAGGAACAACATCAAAATGTGCAACAAAAAAAACCTTGGGGTTTTTGTTTTTCTTGAGAATCACAAGACTTGGAGTCTTGGTTGGTCTATCGACAATAATTTTTGAATTTTTGAAATAAGATCCAATGAATTCCGAGCATCTGAACAACTCTTCTCTATTTGATGATGTGGTTCTGAACAAAATCAATTTTTTAGTTACTTCGATAATGTCAGAATTTCCTTTAGTGTCTGTTTTTGTCATCTTTATCAATTAAATCCTCCTATCACTAGACAAATTCAACCAAATATAAAAGCCTTTTGGGATACACAAAAGACTAATGTTTCTATGAAGCCACTAATTGCAGCAAGTAGTGGGAACACATTTCGGTGTTTGTCCATAACCACTTCTAATGAGAATAACAACAGTGCAGTCAGAGGGGTAAGCAGTATTCTCTGGACTCCCGTGAAGTGGAATAAAATCAGCATTATAACAGCCCATGCTGCAGTAATACGGCTCACAAAATTGGAAAGGATCGCAGCCATTCTGGTCAATAATTTCCCCTGCTCTGGAGTTTGGACACAAATCACAGGGATCATCAGAACCATCATTGTCAGAATCAGGTTCTGTTGCATCGTACTCTGTGCAGGCATTGTTTTCGCAAAAGCATGATTCTAGACAGTTGTTGTGAATATCGTGGTAATCTCTGTATTGACCTTCATAACAACCATCCAGATGGTCGCACTCTGTGATTGAGCAATCAGAGTTTTCATCACACATAGCATCACATCCTCCAAGAGGCACAGAATCAGAAAGATCGTTATCAGCACATGTGTGGGCAATCAAATTCTGTCCTTGAGAACACACATTCATTGCAGAACATACACTGTCAAACTCACTTCTATAGTCAAAAGTATAGTGAATATTATCGGGGTTATGGTCACAACTTTCCACACCAGTAATATCAAATTCATTGCAGTCACTGTTTTCTGTTTGGTCATATGTGCAGCTAAAAGAAGTTCCGCTACCTGTACAATCTGAACAGTATAGTTCTTCACAAATAGATTCATCTGGTACACAATTGCCATCGCAGTAATCACAGTCGCCTGTACACCTTGAATCTTCATCATTGTTACACAGACCCAGCTTGCACTCCCTGCAATTATATCCCCCGCATAATGAGCCTTCGTTTATTGATATGTAACCCCAGCTGCCAGGCGATATACATTGGGGCCCGCTCCTGCAGTCAGCATGATAATCAGTGTTACTTATTCCGTCGTTGTCGCAAATACCTGAGCAACATTTCCCTGGAGTGCCTGGGCAGTCTGTACCATCAGGTGATTTTAGATCTACTGGACATTGTTTTGAGCTCCCATCACAGTATTCTGCTGGATTACATGCTCCTGAATCCCTGCATATATATGAACTTGACCTGACAAGATCTGTTGGACAATCATTATTGACGCCATCACACACTTCAGGCAAGTCACAAATCCCTGAGCTGGCCCTGCACTCAGAATTTGATTTGGCATCAGCAGGACAATCTGCGCTTGAGCCTGTGCATTTATCTTCAATATCGCACACTCCTGCTTTTTCTCTGCATACATAGTTGCTTGGTCTTAGATCACAACTACCTTCACCATCACAAAAACCAGTGGAACAGTCTTCTAATGCACATTCATTCTTCACATCTTCTGTTGTTGACTGATAACCGCAAGTAAATTTATCAGTACATTTTTCGCAGAATCCGCAATCATCATCTTGTGTCAGATCAGCAATACATGATCCAGAACTGCACTTTGCACAGGTTCCGCAGTCATCATTATTGTTAGTGTTTACACATTGGTTTTGTGTATTGCACACATCATCAGTGCACAGGTTGTTGTCGTCACAATCAGCTGATGTGTAACAACAGCCCTGAATATTTGTGTGTACACAATCTCCTGTTGCAGGATCACAAGAGTCTGCTGTACATACATCACTGTCATCACAGTTTTTTTGTGTACCTGAACACAGTCCATTGGAGCATACATCGTCTACAGTGCACAAGTTGTTGTCATTGCATGTATTTGTGGTGTATGAATAAGTACAGACCCCACTAACACAAACATCGTCTAGGCAGGGATTGTTCTGGTTCTGTAAACATGGCATCTTGTTGTATGAACATGTGCAGCTGCCAAAATCGCAACTGCCCCACATTACAGCTGGCCCGTCTTCAGTTGCACAGTAGTTTGGACATTGGGTATGGCTTACACATGCTGCTCCACATTCAGCACTGCAACCTGTATAAACACAACCAGCAGTCTTTTCTACACATCTATTTACTGCATAGAATCCTGGTGTGGTGGGTGCACATTCGGAGCACCATCTGCAATTATCATCAGAAACACACGTAGAATGATCAGTATAGTCATTGCAGACTGAATCAGTGAAAGTTGTCTTTGCATAGTTCACTCCGTCTGTTGCTTCAACCAAATATTCTCCCTTGATCCCGTTTAAGTTGTAGGGATAAGTAAAGAAAGCTGTTGTTGGCAATTGGGATGGACACCAGTAAGGATCGGGGCATTCATGTATTGAATTATCTGGTCTAGTAATTCTTATGCCAATAATCGGGAAATTATCAAAACCAGAACCAGAAATATGTACTGTTTCTCCGGGAGCATAGTCGTCCTTGTCTGTCCATAAGCTTACAGCATCAGCGCTAAGACTGAGTAAAGCTATAATTAATACAGTAAGTATTACTTTAGTCTCCCCCATTTCAACCCCCGATACTTATACTACTCTTGAATAACCACACATAAAGAGTGCTACTATATAAAGATTTGCTCTTTTTCCAAAATATTTCCATTAAAGA
Organism: uncultured Methanosarcinales archaeon; assembly: GCA_964444505.1. GTDB lineage: Archaea > Nanobdellota > Nanobdellia > Woesearchaeales > JAGVZT01 > CAYUHF01. Next base: position 35,434 of record CAYUHF010000008.1, read on the forward strand.
ATCTCTAAGAACAAAGAAAACACTGAATATTGCTAAGCTCTCTTCAGCCTGTCTTTGCCCATGTAAGGCCTTAAAACTTCAGGTATTATCACTGACCCGTCTTTCTGCTGGAACTGCTCTAGTATTGCAATCATTGTCCGGCTTGTTGCAATTGCAGTGTTGTTTAATGTGTGAACATAATCTTTGGGTGCCTGGCCTTGTTTTTCCCTGTATTTTATGTTAAGTCTTCGTGCCTGGTAGTCGGTGCAGTTCGAGTTTGAACCCTCTTCCCTGAAATTATCGTCAGCCATCCATACTTCAATATCATATTTTTTTGCTGCAATTGAGCCAAGGTCTCCTGTGCAGATATTTACAACCCTGTAATGCAGTCCTAGTTCCTGAAACATCTCTTCTGTATTTTTCTGCAGTTCTTCGTGTATTTCCCATGAATCCTCAGGCATAGAGAACACAAACTGCTCAACCTTGTGGAACTGGTGCATTCTGAAGAGACCCTTTGTGTATTTGCCGTGAGTCCCAACTTCTCTTCTAAAACAGGGAGAAATTCCCACAAACTTCTTTGGAAGCTCATCTTTTACAAAAGACTCGTCCTTGAATCTTGAGCCAATAGGGTGCTCTGAGGTTGCAATCATGTAAAGGTCCTGATCTTTTATCTTGTACATGACATTCTCAAAATCAGCAAGGTCAACAACACCTTCATAAGCTTCTCTTTTCAGCATATAAGGAGGTATTATCAGTGTAAAACCTTTTTTTCTTAAAAAATCAACAGCATATCTCTGGAGGGCCAGGTCAAGCATTGCAAGATCATCTTTGAGATAGAGAAAACCAGCACCTGCAACCTTTGCACCCCTCTCAGTGTCAATCAGACCGAGATTTTCTGCAATCTCAAGATGGTTTCTGGGCTCAAAGTCAAATTCTGGCTTTTTTCCCACAACCCTGATCTCAACGTTTTGTGAATCATCCTCTCCAAAAGGCACAGACTCATGCATTAGGTTGGGAAGGCGCATTAGAAAGTTGTTTCTCTTTTCATGTAGTTGTTCAACTTCCTCTTCCAGCTTTTCTATTTTTCCGGGAAGTTCGCCTGCCTCTTTTATGAGATCTGAGGCATCTTTGCCTTGTTTTTTCAGTGCTCTGATGTTGTTGCTTACAACATTTCTCTGGTGTCTGAGTTCATCTAACTTTTTCTTTTTTTCACGCCACTCCTGGTCAAGTTCTCTTGTCTTGTCAACCCATTCAAGTTTTCCAAGCTCTTTTCTCTTCTCAAGGTCTTTTTTTACTCTTTCCGGATTGTTTCTGATAATATCTATATCAAACATGGTTTGAATCCTTTTTTGGACTTATTTAAATCTTTCTGAAAGTAGGTGCAGTCAAGTTATTTGAGGTTGGATTATTGTTAGAAATATGTTTGTTGAAAATTCCTTCCTACCTGGCACAGACGGCCATTTGCGCATGGCCTATTCCGTTTAATTGGTTTGTTAAACTCCATCTGGCCAGGAAGGAATTTCTCATTTCTGCAGAAAACACATACTGTATTGCGGAGCTTGTTCTTACCATTGAACAGAGCAGAACAAGCGACCCAAAAAAAGATTATGTTTGGAACATAAAAAAGAATATCTCTGGGAATCATCATGGCAGAGATGGCTGCTTTGCGTTCTATTCCACTCCCAAAAAGGAGTTTAACCTGGCCAAGGTCTGCCCTTTCAAATCATAACATATTTATAACACAGCAACAAAATTATACTCATGCTAATCGGGGTGGTTGGAAAAACCAATGTTGGAAAGAGCACTTTTTTCAAGGCTTCAACTATGGCCGATGTTGAGATACACAACAGACCTTTTGTAACAATCAAGCCAAACCAGGGAAAAGGGTATGTGAAAGTGAAGTGTGTTGAAGATGAGTTTGACACAGATTGCGAGCCTAACCTTGGATATTGTGAAGAAGGAGACAGGTTTGTTCCTATTGATCTTTTGGATGTAGCAGGTCTTGTTCCCGGTGCTCATAAGGGAGAAGGGCTTGGAACACAGTTTCTGGATGACTTAAGACAGGCAGATGCTTTTATTCATGTTATTGATGCTTCTGGTTCTACAAATGAGAGGGGTGAGTCTGTGCCGACGCACACCTATGACCCTGCAAATGATATAAAGTTTCTGGAACAAGAGATTGACATGTGGTTTTACCAGATACTGCAGAAGAGCTGGAAGAAGTTTGCAAGAAAGACCCACCAGCAAAAGGCAAAGGTTGAAGAAGCGGTTGTTGAGCAGTTTTCAGGTCTCAAGATAAACAAGAATATGGTAAGGGATGCAATAGACAAATTAGACCTTGGAAAACCAACAATAAACTGGACTGATGAAGACCTTAAAAAATTTGCAAGCCAGTTAAGAAAGAGTTCAAAAAAAATGATAATTGCTGCAAATAAAGCAGATGTTCCAGGTTCATACAAAGCAGTCAAGAAACTTCAGGAAGAGTTTTCTGATTATATTGTTGTTCCGTGCAGTGCTGAGTCAGAGCTGGCATTAAGAGAAGCATCAAAAAAGGGTTTAATTGATTATGTGCCTGGAGAAGGAGATTTTGAGATACTGGAACCCGGCAAGTTAAATGAAAAGCAGAAAAAAGGGCTGGAGTTCATAAAAGAGCACGTTTTAAAAGAGTTTGGATCAACTGGTGTCCAGGATGTTTTAAACAAATCTGTGTTTGAACTCTTAGAATATATTGGTGTTTTTCCTGTTGCAACAAACAGGTTGACAAACAGTGACGGGCATATTTTGCCTGACTGTCTTCTTGTGCCCTCTGACACAACGCCGGAAGAGTTTGCATATATGATTCACAGTGATATAGGAAAGAACTTTGTCAAGGCAATTGACATGAGAAAAAACCTTCCTGTTGGAAAAGATGATAAACTAAAACACAGGGATGTCATTGAGATAAGGACTAGTAAATAACTATAACTCAAACTCTTCGATAAAACCTTTTATTTTTTCAAACTTGTCAATAAACCTGAAACCCTTGTCTGTAAGAGATATGTATTTCCTGTCGTCTTTGTCAAGGTTCTCACGGACAAAACCCTTGTCCAGAAGTTCTTCATAATAATTCGTGAAACTGTTGTATGATAAGTTTGCATATCTTAGTAGAGGAGTGGGCTTTATCGAATTCCTGTTTTTCTGGATTGTCCTCAAGATGTCATAGATTATCTCGAGCTTATCTCTTTTTGGCATTATCTAACCTCTTGTGGACTCTGTAGAATATTGAAAAGAAAACAGCAACCGAGATAAAGTATAATGGAATTTTATATTCGCATGGAAAAACCCTTCGCATCACAATAATTATATTAAGTATCCAGAAAATAAATAGCATAGTATAGGAGATCTTGTTCTGGGAAATGTGTGTTCCTTTGATTGCCAGATAGATGATAGAAACAAGGAATAGGATTGTCTGAATTAGGAGCATGAGTGCATGAGACCATGTCAAAAAAACAACAACTGACGAGAGAACTGCAAATACATGCAAAACCAAGTTTATGCCTTTGAAATCGATTTTTTTTGCAAACAAGCTCATAACAATAGAAAGAATGGCCATAGTACTGAAATAGCTTATGAGAAGCATGGATATGGGCATTAGCAGCCTAGGATGGGCAATTCTTAGCAGTCCAAAAAATAGAGGGATGTGCAGGAGTCTTACAAAATAGGCCATAGAAAAGAACAGGAAAATATTTCTGAAGTAGTAGATGCCTTTGTGCTTGCTTAACTCGTATATGTCTCTTGTCTTGAAATATATCAAAAGGCAAAAGATCGAGATTATGAGAAAGTAGATTGTCTCTGTCAGAAATATGATTGGATGTTGTAGAAAAGGGGGCATGGTGCAAAGAACGCGATTGTTATTTATAAGTTATATGGAGGCAAGATATACTTTTTACCTTCTTTGTGCTTAAATATTAAATTACTTTTTTTGTTTCTGGAGGTGTTTTGAATGAAGAAAGCAATTTATGCATTACTTGCAGTATTTGTTGTTGGAATTGTTGCTTCTGGCGCAGTTCTTGCATTTGGTAGGTTTGGAAATCCAGAAGTTAGCCAAGCTTTGGAGTCAGATGACTATGAAGGCTGGAAAAAAGCCATGCAGGATGGAATAACAGAACAACGGTTCGAGCAGATGAAGGAAAGGCATGCAAGAAGAATGCAGGGAAGAGAAGAGGTCAGGGCAGCAATTGAAGATGGAGATTACGAGGCCTGGAAAGAAGCAGTCAGTGATTTGAACTGTCCAAGGGCAGAACAAGTGCTAACAGAGGGAGACTTCAACAAGCTTGTCGAGCTGCATGAATCAAGGCAAGGTTCCTGTCAACTTTCAGGAGAGCGTGGTCGTTGTCCTGCTACAAACTGAATTTTTTGTGGAGGTATCCTCCACGTTTTTTAATATATACCTTTATAAACTTTATAATGTTATTTCTCAACTATGAAAAAAGCAATTCAAGTACAGAATCTAACCAAAAAGTACAACAGTCTTACCGCTGTTGATGATATCTCTTTTGATGTTAATTATGGTGAGATTTTTGCGTTTCTTGGCCCTAATGGCGCAGGAAAGAGCACAACAATAAAGATGCTCACGACTATCCTTAACCCAACTTATGGTAGAATCAGGGTTAATGGTTATGATATTGAAGAGAAAGAAAATGTAAGAAGATCATTTGGCATTGTTTTCCAGGACCCAAGTGTTGATACTGAGCTTACTGCCTATGAGAACATGGAGTTTCATGCAATTCTTTATGATGTAAATGACAGAGACAGAAAAATCAAAGAGCTTCTTGGTTTTGTTGGTCTCCTGGAAAGAAAAGATGAGCTTGTAAAAAAATACTCTGGAGGCATGAAAAGGCGGCTTGAGATTGCAAGAGGCCTTCTGCACAAACCAAAGATTCTTTTTTTAGACGAACCAACACTTGGACTTGATGCCCAGACAAGAAACTTTTTCTGGGAGCACATAAGAAAATTAAACAAAGAAGGCATGACAATCTTTTTTACCACACATAATCTTGACGAGGCAGAAAGAGTGGCAACAAGGATTGCCATAATTGACAAAGGCAGGATAATAGAAAGAGGAACGTCAGAAGAGATAAAGAAAAAAACAAAAACCAAGACTCTTGAAGACGCTTTTCTTAAGTTAACCGGTTATTCAATAAGGGATGAGAAACCAGAGGGATCTTTGAGATTCAGGGCGAGGCACAGATAATGGAAGCAATATACATCATGTGGTTGAGGCAGATAAAAAGATGGTGGAGGTCAAAGCCTAGAGTTGTTGGAGCTCTTGCACAGCCCCTGCTTTTTCTGGTTGCAATGGGTTTTGGGTTTGGCCCGATTTATGAAAGGGCTGGAGGCGGAGATTATATACAATTTTTGGCTCCAGGTATTATATCCATGAGTGTTCTTTTCACATCAATATTCAATGGTATTTCTCTGATCTGGGACAAGCAGTTTGGTTTTCTGAAAGAGACACTTGTAGCCCCGGTATCAAGAGCAAGCATAATGCTGGGCAGGACATTGGGAGGAGCTACAGTAGCAACACTTCAGGGGCTTATTGTTCTTGTCATAAGTTATGCAGTTGGTTTCAGGATAGGAAATATTATGCATTTTCCTCTGGCCTTATTGTTTATGTTTCTAATTGCCTTTTTTTTCACCGCTCTTGGAACTGCAATTGCTTCTAGGCTTGAAGATATGGAAGGTTTTCACCTGATAATGAACTTTCTTGTAATGCCTATATTCTTTTTGTCAGGAGCACTGTTTCCACTTGATGAGCTGCCCCCTCTTCTAAAGAGAATTACCTCACTGAATCCGCTTTCGTATGGGGTTGATGGATTGAGGGGTGCCCTTAACCATTCTTTGATGGGTGTTGGAGTTGATCTGGCAGTTATGGTGTTTTTTGCAACAGCTGTATTTATGGTGGGTTGTTATCTTTTTTCAAGAATAGAAATCAAGAACTAGTAAGTAGTCCAGTATTCATAGACAATTTGTTCTTCCTTATCATATAATCCAAATACTGCTGTTGTTCCAACAAGTATTATATCAAGAAGCATTTCTGTTCCATCTGAGTATTCTTTTTTGTAGGTTGTGGCAAGCGCTTCTTCAAGTTCATCCAAGTTTATTAAACTCTCCCAAAAAGGTATATTTTCAAGGTCAATTATTCTGTGTGTTCTCACAACTTTATTGCGTAAAGCTCTAATTCTTTGTTTTATAGAATTTTCTTCTATATCTGAGAAGTATTCTTCAAGTGACATGTTTTTGCAGGATACCTAGTTTTATTTAAGTGTTGTACTTCTCATCATGGCAAAGACAGTAAAGACAAGCGCCAAAAATATCAGGCTTATCAGAAGAACCATATGCTTGAAAAACTTTTTTCTCAACACCTGCATCTCTATCCTGAAATCTTCCATTGTCTCCTTGTATATTTTTTTGTCAGGCAGGACTTTTTTGATTTGTTCAAGTGAATCAAATTCCATTCTGTACTCTTTGTCTGCGACAAAAATAACTTCATGTGGAGTTCGCCGGAGTTTTGGTGGATTGTTTCTGAAAGTTCTGGTGATGTCCATGTGCTCTCCTGTGTATCTTATCTTTTCAATCTCATCCCAGAAAACAAAGTTTCTTCTGACTCTTATTCCTTTGTCATAAACAGCATACAGTGGATGTCTGAAAATCAGTGTATGGTAGAAAATGTAAGCGAGAAACCCAAGAGTAATTATTGTGACAGGTATGCTTAACCAATAGTACAAAGACCATATTACAAAATTGATTACTGCCAGAAAAAAAAAGGAAGATACAAAGTAAAAAACACTCCAGAACGTGTTTGGGTTTTTTGAATGCCAGATCTGGTTGAAGGATTCGGTTTCTTTAAGGTCAAGTGAGAGTTTCATGTTTTGAATTCAAGAGTAAGAGTATATAATGTTTTCTGAAAACTATGTGGAAGCATATGATTACCAACATGCCACCATGCAGTCTCTGATGCCACCTTTATATCTATGTTGTGGATGTTTGTTTTTCTAGGGAGAGGTTTTCTCCTTAAGATATGGTTCTAGGTATTTACCAGTAAGCATACCCAAACAGTAGAGAACTGTTTTTGACAAAATAAATATTGTAAAATAGTGTTCTTATTACATTTTTTAAAACATATGGTTTAAAATGCATACATATATATACTCGAGTCCCTTTCATATATTCAGAGGTGGGAGTGATGACAGAAATATTCGATAGAAATGCAGAAACAAGAAGAGTGATGGGTGTAAGAGATAAAAGAGACAAGTATACAGGAAGGAATTGGGAGCTATAACTTGTTTACAGGTTTCCCCCCTGTTGTTAGATGGAGTTGCCTCTGGTAATTCCATTATTTCTTAAATAAAGGTGATAAAGTTTGATAAACAAAGAGACATTTTATACAGAAGATAAGATTGAACGGATGTTGATCAATGGAGAGTTAACCAGCGGAGAGGCTGGATTCATGAGAGGATATATCAAGAAGAGAAGGATTCCAATGGCATATGAATAAGATGTAAAATTTTTTGAATTAAAATCTTTCTACTTTAAAATACATATTATTGATTAAAACTGTTAGTGGTCTCTGTTATATCAAGGACACATAGAAGGGTATTTTGGAGACTTCCCTCCAAAACCATCGATTGTAACAAATAAAAGCGTTGCGGATTGGCATTACACCCGACATCCTTTTTGCCATGTGGTCTATGTTACTTTTTCCAAGAGATTTGGTTCTGCACCATACATATTGCAGCACAGTTACCATAATTCTTCCGGATTTTCCATGGATAAGTTTAATTATTCAGGATCGATAAGTTATTCATGCTCATTAACCTTAGAAAAGATATATTTTTCAGGGGCTTTGCGTTTGAAGTATTTGCCGAAAAATATCTACGGAAAAAATATGATAACTGGTTTATTTTCAAGACAAATAGATTTGGCGACTTAAATAAACTCATAGATTACTATAAGTTAGATTTGTCTCGTATTGCTGATCTGGACCTAATAAGAAATCATTATAAAAGCATAGATATAATTCAGTTCAATCTAAGAGATTACAAATCAAAAATAGTTGAATCACTTGTTTTTTATGAAATAAAAACAAAGAATTATTACCGCAAGAGACCCGTAGACATATCGAAGAAGACTGACATGGGGTATAGAGAACTGATAGATCGTGGATTTGTGGTTAAGCTAGTTCTCATGAGATTATTGAAAGATTGGAAACTTGAAATTATGGAGTATGATTACCTTGAGTTTGGAAATGTTGCTTTGAGAGAAAAGAGGTTTCTATTCTCCTATGAGGAGGATCATGCTAAATAGAATGGGCGCTAAAAAAGACGCCGCGGATGGGATTCGAACCCATGTGTCCGTTAGGACAGAGGATCTTTGCAGAATTTAGCAATCCTCCGCTATGGCCAGACTAAGCGACCGCGGCTTAGTCTGGGGAAAGGAAATTGTATTTTTATAGGTTTTGATTTGTGAAACTCATTGCTCTCTTTCTATGCTTTGGATTGCTAAAACCCACGTCTTTTATCCATTTCTCCAACTGTCCCTTCCCATTCATCTGTATTCTTACCTTTCCTTTGCCAATCCTGTATACCCCAAATCTGAAATTCAAACTTTCTAGTATCTTGATAAACTGCTCTTGCATCGGGCTCGGACAGATTTTCATCTCCAGTCTTGGATATCTTGTTCCATTGTTGTCTGTAATCACAACAGAACCATCAGTGTCAAAATACCCTCTTATAACATACTTAGCTAGTTCCTTTGACATGAACTTGTCTGGGATTACTGCCCTTTCCCACTTCGGAGATGTTTTTAGACCTGTTTTAATGAGATATCGTACAATTTCTCTCTTGAAAACAAATCAACAGTCTTTTCTCCCTTTCTGAACTTGATAATTGGTTCTGTATCAAGAACATCCAAAAATAGTTTGTTTACATAGTGTGCATATTCAAGATCATCCTCTGAGTTAAGCGTGACTTTTACTCTGTAGTGTCGTTTGTATATGCTGATTGATCCGTCTCCAAGCAAAATTCCAACAAGTTCAGCAAACTTTGTCTGTGATTGCATCATGTGTCCTTTAGAGCATTCAGAGACATAAGTTTTACGCATATCTATGTCCAGTGAGAATACAAAAGATTTTTAAAAACACAAACATTATCTTAACCCATTAGCGGGGTGGGGCAGGGTTTGCTAGTAGGCAACTACAAACGCCCAACTAGGAGTGCCCGTCGAGGACATTTTTGTCCGCGGAAGGCTCATAACCCGAAGGTCAATGGTTCAAATCCATTCCCCGCTACTTTTTTCTTTGACTAGTTAATACATAATTTTAAAAACAAACTCTCATAACTTCTTACTAGGTGATTTTTTGCGTATTTGCGGTATTGAAGAAGCAGGTAGAGGACCAGTCATAGGACCAATGGTTGTGTGCGGTGTTCTTGTAGAAGAAGAAAAAGAAATAAAGCTCAAGGATCTTGGTGTCAAGGACTCAAAACAACTAACACCCTACAAAAGAGAAGAGTTTTTTGAAAAAATAAAAAAGATTGCAGATGACTTCAGGATAATAATTGTACCTCCAAAAGAGATTGATGCTGCTGTTTTTTCTGATGAGAGCAACCTTAATCTTCTGACTGCAGACAAATTTGCAGATGTGATGAATTCTTTGAAACCAGACAAGGCATACATAGACTGCCCAAGCAACAACACAGAAAGATACACCCAGTTTCTAAGAGACAGGATGAATGTTGAACCAGAACTTGTTGTTGAGCACAAGGCAGATGTGAATTATGTTACAGTGAGTGCAGCGTCAATACTTGCAAAAGTGACAAGAGACAGGGAGATCGAGAGGATACAGAGAAAATACAAAATCCAGGTTGGCTCAGGCTATCCCTCAGATCCATTCACAAGACAGTTTCTCAAGGAAAACTACAACAAATACCCGATATTTCGAAAATCATGGAGCAGCTGGAAAAACATAGCCAGAAAAAACGGCCAGAAAAAACTCAATCATTTCTAAATCCAGTCAGCAACCATAAACATTATGACAACAATTAAGGATAACACCATCATTGCCATTGAAGTGATGTAGAAACCATAAGGGTGGTGTTTAAGTGGAATATTAACAAAATTCATTCCATACATTCCTGCAATAAGGGTTGGAATCATAACAATAAGACCTATCCCTGTAATCTTTTTCATGTACTTGTTCAGTCGGTTTGAACTCATGATAGACTGCAGGCTGAAAAGGTCACCAATAACATCCCTCTGTATGTTTAGATTATCCATTATCTGCCTGGCATCATAATAAAGCTCTGCATAATGAGAATCATTTTTTCTTAGAGTGTTTAGCACTTCTGTGTTTGCAAGAAGCGCCTGATTAAAGTAACTAAGGACTACAGAAGAGTCATACATATCAGATGCAAACTTTTCAGTTGGATGCTGTTCCATTATCCCGACACCTTCAGCAATCTTGTCAATCCGCATCATAAACCTGTTGTTGATATCATCCAGAACAAGATACAAAAAGTTTTTTGGAAATTTTTCTTTTGAAAACTTTTCTAATGTTGCATCTCTTTCTTTTTCAATAGTAATCAGTTTTTTGTCAAGATAGAAAAATAGAGGCTGAGTTACAATATCTTCTCCTGTTTTCAAAGGACTCCTGTAGATTACTTCTGTGTACTTTTCTTTTTTTGTGACTTTTGGTCTCTCGTCTTCTTCAAAAGCTTCCAAAAACTCAGCTATGGGCACATCAGAAATCTCTGCAAGTTCTTTTATGTCTTTTTTAGTTGGATTTATGCAGCGAATCCATTTAGTCCTCTTTTTTGGGATTCTTTCAATCATTAAGATTTACTTGTGATTAATTCAATTAAAAACCTTTCGAATTTTTTTTGAAAGCTCTTGGCTAGCTTACAATTAAGTGAAATAGGGTGCCAAGCAGTCGTCTTTGCCATGAAAGAAAAGAAAGATCCAACATGCAAACCTTTTTATACCAAAATTGATATGAATATTTCATGGAGCTTTCAGAAAGAGAAAAAATGAGAATCGAAGTACTCGAGGAAGAGTTCAGGCAGGATGAAGAACTCTGGAAAAAGATAAAAAAAGTACACAACAAAGACAAGGACTACCTGAAAAAACTAGAAGAAATCAAGTCACAACTCGGATAATGCTTAATCTCAAACTTACTATCTAAAAACTTCTCAGCAACATAGATATTGTTTTTTACATGGTCTGTTATCTTTGGAGTTTTTATTTCCCCGCCAAACAATCCAAGAAATATTATCAGCTGGTCAGCCAAGAATTCATCAACAGGATAGCTAAGCTTTTTTTTCATTCTTTTTGCAGCTTCTCTTCCTACTCTTTCTGCTGGTTTTCCCCTTTCACCAAGAGAATCTGCACCAATTACTGTGTTCTCAAACTCAGCCCACAAAACAATTCCAGAACCTTTTGATAATGTGTCAGAATAAGTTGATTCTACCTTGCAGTCAATCACATCTTGCGCTGCTTTTGCCTGTCTTTCTGCAACACCTCTCAGATCACTTGAGGCATGAGATATTCCTTTGATTGACCTTAGTTTCCCTGTCTCCACCAGTTTTATCTTTCCCCTGTTTTGTTTGGGTTTTACTTTGACAACAATTTCTCCTCCTCCTTTGGGATAATAACCTCTTTTTACAAGCCGGGCATCAACTTCTGCATTCACATGCGGTAAAAAAACATTCTTGAAATAGTCAAAAGGAGGACTCCACTTCACATCTGTCCCACCTTTAACAGTAAACTTGAATTCTCCCTTTGAAAGACATGGCGGAAGAATTGCCTGCAGAAGCAGAGTTATTGAACCCGCAGTCCCAATATCAAATTCATACTCCCCTGGCTTTAATTCCCCAGGTATAAATGTTAATTCCCGAGACCCAAGAGTGCATCCTTTAACTTCTGCACCAGATATTTTCTGTGCAGCTTTTACACCTGCCATGTGCTGGTGTTTTAACCCTGGGCTGGGTCTTGATTTTCTTATGTTTTCAATTGAAAAAGGCTCTTTTAATATCATTGATAGTGCAAGTGAGTTTCTTAATACAGATCCACCTCCAGAAGAGCCATCAATTCTTATCATAAAACAAATTATCCGGCAAAGGTTTATATTTTTTCGCAAAACCAGAGATAAACTTTTTAATGGAGAGATATTTGGATAGTTACATGGAGGTCTACTCTCATTCAAGGCTGAAGACATTTGAACAGTGCAAACTAAAGTACAAGTACCAGTATATAGACAGGATAAGGACTGGAAAAACCACGATTGAAGCTTTTATGGGAGATATGGTACATCAGGTTCTGGAAAAACTCTACAAAGATATCAAATACCAAAAAAAACCTGAATTAAAAGAACTGCTTTCATTCTACAATAAACTATGGCAGGATAATTGGGAAGACACCATAACAGTTGTGAAAGATTATACTCCTGAAAATTACAGGAAGATGGGAGAAAAGTTCGTTACAGACTTTTTCAACGGGAAAAAGCCGTTTGACAGGGCAAAGACACTTGGCCTTGAGACAACAAGTGTTGTTGAGATAGCGCCAGACATTGGTTATCATATAAGAATTGACAGGCTTGCCTTAAATGGTGATGTGTATGAAGTGCATGACTACAAGACATCCAACTCTCTTCCAACAAAAAAAGATCTTGAAGAAGATATGCAGCTTGCAATGTACACTTATGGTCTTAAGAAACTCTATCCTGTAAAAAAGGCAAAACAGATCTGGCACTACCTTGCATTTGACCAGGATGTGTATACAGAAAAGACAGAAGACGAGATTCTTCAGGTAAAAGAAAAAGTGCTTGAAACAATAGATAAAATCAATGAATGCCAGGATTACCCTGCACAGGCATCAGCACTTTGCAGCTGGTGTGAGTACAGGGAGATGTGCCCCAAATTCAGGCATCTTTATCAGGAAGAAAGTGTGCAGGAAGGTGGAACAGAACTTGTTGACAAATATGCAGAAATAAAAGAAAAGCTAAGTTCTCTTGAAGAAGAAAAAGAACAAATAAAACAAAAACTCATAAAATATTCAAAACAGCACGACTTAAAGAATGTATACGGGACAAACCACAGGGCAAGCATTTACTGTTATGAGAGAATGAGTTTTCCAAGAAAAAACGATCCCAGGAGAAGCGCATTTTTTGAAACTCTCAGAAAAGTTGGACTCTGGGAAGAGCTTGAGATAGCTGATGTTTATGAGCTAACAAAGAGGATTAACAAGAACAAAATCCCAAAAAATATTGTAGATGAACTAGACAGGTTTATTGAAAAGAGTGATTATGCAAAGATTTACCTGAATAAAAGATAGATTATGTTGTTTCTACTACAAATGTTGCTGATTTTGATCCAGATGGTTCATCTTCTGGAACCAATATGAGAAGATCTACTACAACCTCATCCTTGGTGTCTGTGTAGTTGAGAGAGCTTGCAAGACTCTTTCCTGAGCCTGAGATATTTGTCCACGAGGTTTCTGCAGAACTGTAAGAACCTGCCTCTGTCCTGTCGTCTGCCTTGAACTGCAAGTAAGCAGTATCAAGTGGTGCAAGAGCACTTGTCCAGAGTCCATCACTGGCTCTAAAAGTAAGATCAACCTCAACATTGCCATCATTTCTGACAACTAGTGGATAAGGAGTATCAGATGTTGTGTTTTTTGTATCATGCGGTCCCATGGATCCAAAATTCACAGAGGAATTTTTCAGAGTTATTTCTGCATAGCTCTCTGTGGTAAAGTTCCAGTCAGAGCTGTTAATAAATATATGACTATCATATGCCTGCACTCTCCAGAAATATGTGGTGTCCAGCTGCAGGTTTGATGTGGGAGTGTAGTTTTCGTCCTGGGTCTCAAAATCAATTAAAGGTGAAGAAAAGTCTGAATTATCATCAACCCATATATTGTAAGTCAAGGAGTCGCTGTCATCATCATTCCCGTTCCATGAGAAATCTGGAGTTCTTGTTCTAACAGATGTGTTGCCGTTGTCAGGTTTCAGTAAATTTATTGTGGGAGCAGTGTTCTGGATTGTTATTTCTCCTGATTTCCAGCTTGAGTACTGGCTGCCATCAAAACTTCTAACAGAACAGTTCCAAGTATCTCCTTTTGTTGTGTCAGAAGAACTAATTGAGGCGATCTGTGCATTTGAATTATTTGTTAGTCCAGTGTTGTTTCCGCTGGAAAATTCAACACAGCTTGAAGTGCAGTTGTACCAGAAATATTCAACAGTAAGTGTTGTGTTTTCTGCATCAGTTGGTGTGGCATTGCAGTACACATTATTTGTTGTGTATGCTGTTGCCGGAGAGAATGTTGGGGCTGTTATATCTGGTGCAGAATCAGCTGCTTCACCAAGCACAAGTTCAACATTGTAGTTAGAGGGGCTTGTATAATCCTCTCCGAGTACAAGCTCTACGTTTGAGTTAGATGGGGGAGTGTAAGATTTTACCAGACCCACGCACAATAAAAGAATCAGAATAATCTTTTTCTTCAAGGTTCCACCTCTACAAACATCTTTGAATCGCCCTCTTTTGTCATATTCGTCGGATCATAACCAAACACAGTGTATCTTCCAGGGTACATCACATTTAAAATCCAGTTGCCTGATGCATCACTTGTGGTGTTTACGGTATAACTTTTATCTGTGTTATAGACAGCCACAACATCTGCATCTTCTACTGCACTCTCATCACTATTTGTTATTGTACCGTTTATCTTGCCATATATTAATTTTGTGTTTGAAGCAAAGTCTGAGTAGATCTCACCGTCAGTGGACCTCACAGTGCAGTTCCATATGTCTCCTACCGAGGTATTTCCAGAGCCAAGTGTTGTAACCAGGGTGTTTGTCCCATTTGTTGCGCCTGTGAGATTCCCACTGAAAACTTCCTGGTAGCTGGAACCGCTCCAGTTGTACAGGAACCACTCAATATCCAAGGTGTCATTCTCAACATCACTTGGTGTTGCGTTGCATGTGATATCATCGTATTTGTAAGCAATGGAAGGTGTAAATATTGGATTGGTTATTTCAGGTTTTCCCACAATTATCTGGCTGGTATGCCATTCTGAATAATCTGAGCCGTCAAAACTTCTAACAGAACAGTTCCACTTATCTTTTGAACTGGTGTTTCCAGAGCCAAGTGTTGTGATCAATGTGTTAGTTGCATTGGTTGCACCTGTGAGATTTCCTCTGACTATCTCCTGGCAGGTTGATGTGCAATTATACCATACATATTCTACTTCTAATGT
The DNA here is from genome assembly GCA_964444505.1 of uncultured Methanosarcinales archaeon. Lineage (GTDB taxonomy): Archaea > Nanobdellota > Nanobdellia > Woesearchaeales > JAGVZT01 > CAYUHF01. The sequence continues at coordinate 50,701 of CAYUHF010000008.1, forward strand.
CTGGTTCTCACTGTCAGTGGGTGTTGCATAGCATCCAATATCATCGTCCCTGGATGCACTTGAGGGTGAGAAAGAAGGTTGGTTGATTTCAGGAGCCAGATTACGTGTGAATTTGAATGTAAGGCTTGTTCTAATATCTGTTCCATCATCTGCAGTAACACTCCACAAAAAAACAGTGCTCGGATAAAGGTCATAAAGAGTTACTTCAGCATCGGAACCAGAAGCAACAGAGGTATCCTCTCCTATTTTTAGGGATATGTTGTAAAACCTAGCACTTGTGTTTACAAGCGATGGATTAAGTATTGGGTCACTGAATCCTGTTTCGTATCCTAATCCAATTTGGCCGTATGTGTTTCCACCCCAGCACATCATAGAGCTATTAACAAGCAAACCACAAGTGTGCCAATGTCCTGCTGAAATCATTGTAAAGTTTTCTGTACTATTGATGTAAGTTGGTGAGTGTTTGTCAGTCTCATCACCGGTTCCAAGAGCACCATCAGCACCCCAGCACATCACAGAACCGTTTGATAGAAGACCGCATGAGTATGCGTCACCTGAGCTTGTTTGTATGAAATCATTGTCTGAGTCTACATATTGGGGACTTGATAGTGTGGAAGGTGTTGTGGAACCGATTCCTGCAGCACCACCGTAGTTCCAGCCCCAGCACATTCCAGACCCATTTGCAAGAACACCACAGGAAGTATATCTTCCAGCAGACACTGAAACGAATTTCTGAGTTGAGTCTACATAAGCTGGGTTTTTCAAATCGCTTGGAGGGGGATCCCCTGTGCCTGTTTGATTTTTGTTATTAAGTCCCCAGCACATTGCCGACCCATTTTCCAATACACCACAGGCGTGACCTGCCCCAGCAGCAATTGATACGAATTTGTTTGTTGTGTTTATGTAATCAGGACTATACCTTGGATCCGAATCTCCTGTGCCCAGATCATCATTGTAGTTGTTACCCCAGCACATCACAGAACCGTTTTCCAGGATTCCAAAAGCGTTAGATCCACAGGCGATATATTTAAACTTGTTTGAGGTGTTTGTTCGTCTAGGGTTATGTGCCTCTGTGGGATAATCGCTGCCTATCCCTAACTTATGACCTGCTCCCCAGCACATCACAGACTCATTCTCAATTATTCCACAACTGAATCCTGCCCCTGTGCAGATGGAAGTGAATTTTTCAGTGCTATTTACATATCTTGGAGCATGAACTTCATCAGGTATATCGGAACCTATTCCTGTCTGTCCGTAATCATTGTCACCCCAGCACATTGCCGACCCGTTCTTTAAGAGTGCACATGAATGTCTGTCGTGTGTAGATATTGTTACAATATCTGTCCAAAATGTAACATCCATTGGATCACTCTCTGCATCTGCTACTGTAACGTTTAGGACAGGATAGTTTGGAACACCTGTTGATTCGTTGGTTGGATAATTCACAGTAATTGCATTTGGATCATAAGCATAATCCGTAACACTATTTTCCTGATTAGCATACTCAAACTTTAAAGTAGCATAACCAGCCTTATGCATGTAGTTTGAAAGATATCCTGTATCATCACAAGTATAATCTTCCACCAAAAGCTTCTCAATCTCCAAGGAATTATCAGACTCAAGCTCATTGTAATCAAACATATTGCCACTGAAGTCAACCAACTTCAACTCATCCTTCAGACTCTCTTCACCACACTTGATATCCAAAAACTCCATCTCATCAAATGTATCAGAATCATCTGTCAAGAACTCAGTCCACCCAGCATTGGGAGAGGTAATGGTGAGATTGGCAATACCAGTTGTGTTAAAGGCAACGGTCCAACTCTCACCATCCCTCAGGTATGTATAGGGGTTGAGTATTGTGATGGAGATCTCATATGTTTGGTTTGAAAGATGTGGAACTGTCCACTCCAACATATCTATCAGATTATCACTATTGGAGTCAATATATCTTACATCTTCCACTCTCTGCTTTGAATTATTGACAAACCAATAAACGGAGATGGAATCTTTTGGAGCTTCTTCAATCTCTGTTGAAGCTAAGACATTTTTGTAATGAATATCAGAACTGATTGTAACTTGTTTTTTGTATTCGTCTATATGTTTTTCTGATTTTTCTGGACCTGGTGTCTGGTAGGATATCTGGACTGGTTCATCTCCTGAGAGTTCAAGTTTGATTTCTTTTGGCTTGCCTGACTTTAACCTGGAGAATTCTTCAATGCTCAGTTTCCTGCTTCCTGATATAACTTTTACTTCTCTATTAGCCTGTATGTTGTATGCACTGCCCGGAATTGAAATAGTATTGACATCTTGAAATGTTTTTGACCATGTGACAGGCTCACCAACCTTTACTTCAGAACTATCAAACTCGGTATAGGATATTTCTTTTGAAAGATTATCAGTTACATTTACTGTTGTGTTTTCAATTGGCTCTGGGTTCAGGTAGGTATATGTGACTGAACTAAGATTCAAAGTGGCATTATTCAGAATAATTCTGAGTGTGATGTTGCCTGGATGATTTTCAAGGAGACAACTCTCTTCACATTCATTGTCAAAAGCAATTGGATGTGGTTTGTTTTCACCCAGCTCAACTGTATGAGTTGCATTGACAATAATCTCGGATTCATTTATGTCAAGTGTGGTGTTCTCAGTTTTGTTTGTAGAATTGGAACCAACAACATTACCTGTTATCTGGTTGGTCTTTCCAGTTTTTGAACTGTAAACTAAAACTTGGTCAAGATAGATTTCAACACTTTCACCAGAATAACTTCCACTAATTGATAGCGAAGTCAGATTACCCTGCAAACTCAAATGCAGCTCACCGGACTCATTGAATACCTTGTTGATCTCAAGAGTGGTCTGATTAGTTTCACCAATAGTCATTCCTGTAATCTGGGGTCTTATGATTGCAATGGCAACTATAAGTGCAGCGACAAACAGAGTCAGCTCCGCCAGGTTGATAAGTTTTCTATTCATCATCAACCACCTTCAGAAAAACCCTGCCCTCAAGGTCTTCAACAAACCTTATAACAGTACCACCCTTCCAACCTTTGTCTTTAGCAAGAGTTTTGGGAATAGTTATTTTGTACTGCCCATTGTTGTTTACTACCTTAACCATCCTATTCTCCTCTGCAAAAAATAATCACTTTCTAACCACCTTTAGAAAAACCCTTCCCTCCAAGTCTTCAACAAAGCGAATTACAGTACCTGCTTGCCATCTTTTGTCTTTAGCAAGAGTTTTAGGAATAGTTATTTTGTACTGCCCATTGTTATTTACAACTTTTACCATGTTAGTACTAAAAACATAATAAACAAATAATTATATAAAACTAAATTAGTACTATTGTATAAAAATCTTTCTCTTCTTGACAAGATTTATAAAACAAAAAATATTTCCTGTAAATTGGTGATAGTATGGTTTTTGACAGTCAACTCTATATGCACGATAGTTATCTTAAAGAATGGGATGCAGTGGTAGCCTCAGTAAAGGACGGAAAGTTTGTAATTCTTGACAAAACAGCATTTTATCCAAAATCGGGGGGCCAACCTTATGATACAGGAGTTATGATCTGTGATGGAAAAGAATACAAAGTTGTGTACGCCGGAAAATTTGGAGGCAAAATCTCTCATGAAATAGATAAACCAGGGCTTAAACAGGGAGACAAAGTACACTGCAAAATTGACTGGGACAGAAGATACAAACTCATGCGGATGCACACTGCAGCACACGTATTATCAAGAGTAATCTATGAAGATACAGGAGCAAACACATCTGGAAACCAGCTCGGGCTTGACAAGAGCAGAATTGACTTTACGTTGGATAATTTCGACAGGGAGAGAATCCCCGGCTGGTTCAAGAAATCAAACGAAATAATACAAAAAGACCTTGAAGTGAAAAAATCAATCATGACAAGAGACGAGGCAATGAAGATACCAGATTTTGCAGGACCAAGCCCGCACCTTGTAAAAGGATTTGATAATCTCAGGGTTGTACAGGTTGGAGATTTTGATGCCCAGCCTTGTGGTGGAACACATCTTGACCATCTCGGAGAGATAGGAAAACTGGTTTATGAAGGGGCAAAAAACAAGGGTAAAGATAATAGAAGAATCTATTATTCAGTAGAATGAGCAGAGTAATCTTTTCAGAAGAACTTGACAAGAACGAATTAAAACAGGAACTTGAAGCAGTTTTTGATCCAGGTGACAAGGTAGCAGTAAAACTTCACATGGGAGAGCCGGGAAACAGCTATGCCTTCAGACCCGAAGATGTGAAAGTATATGTGGAGACACTAAAACAAATTGGAGCAGAACCATTTCTTTTTGACAGTCCTGTAATATACTCTGGTCCAAGACACACATCAGAAGGATACCAGAAAGTTGCTGAAAAAAAGGGATTTGCAGAGATTGCACCAGTTGTTATTTCAAATGATTCGTTTGTTGAAAAAGGACTGATTGATTATGGTGTATGCACACCACCTGTTGAAGCAGACGGAGTATTAATCCTGACACATGTCAAAGGACACCCCTGCTCAGGTTTTGGTGGGGCAATCAAAAACCTTGGCATGGGGGCACTTACAAAAGAAACAAAAGGAAAAATCCACTCAGGAGGAGAACCTATCTACACTGAAGGATGCACCCAGTGCGGTGAGTGTGTTGCACGCTGTCCAAATGATCATGTAAGAATAGAAAAAAGACCCTACTTTGACCAGAACTGGTGCTGCGGGTGCAGCAACTGTGCAATCTTCTGCCCTGAGAATGCAATAAAAACAAAGATTGCAACTTTTGATAAGCTGCTTGCAGAAGGGGCGCACATGGCGGAAAAAAACTACAAAAAAACATACTATGTCAATGTCATCAAAAACCTCACAAAACTATGTGACTGTGTTTCTGATCCAGGTGAGCCAGTTATGGGTGATGTGGGTTTTGTGATGGGAAGAGATATTGTGTCAGTAGAAAAAGCATCACTTGACAAGATCAATGAGAAAGCAGGAGAAGATGTTTTCAGGGAAATTCATCACAAATCACCCTTAAAACACATCAAAGAAGCACAAAAACTAGGCATGGGCGAGCTTGAATATGAACTTGGTTGATGTGCACTGCCACCTGCACCACGAGGATTTTGATTCTGATCTCGATGAGGTTCTAAAAAGAGCATCAGGAATAAAGATAATCACAAACGGACTTGAGTTAAAGAGCAACAAAAAAACACTTGAGATAGCTGAAAAATACCATAATGTTTTTCCTGCATTAGGTTTCTATCCACTGGAGAAGAATTTTTCAGAAACACTAGAACACATACAAAAAAATATTGACAAAATAATTGCAATTGGCGAGATCGGGCTTGATTATAAATACACACAAAACAAAAGCCAGGTTGAGTGTTTTAAAAACATGGTTGCTCTTGCACAGGATAATAATCTGCCTGTTATTGTGCACTCCAGGAGAGCTGAAAAGGAAATTATCGAGATTCTGTCAAAAACAGACCTTAAAGTGGTCCTGCACTGCTTCACAGGCAAGCTTTCTTTGGCAAGAAAGGCAGCTGACAATGGCTGGTTTTTCTCTGTTCCTGCAATCATAAAGACAAGCACGCATTTCCAGCGTCTTGCTGAAGAAATTCCGATTGAAAACCTGTTGACAGAAACAGATTCTCCCTTGATGAGTCCAGATGACAACAGAAACGAGCCAAAAAATGTTGAGATAGGAATAGAAAAAATAGCAGAAATTAAAGGTTTAGAAAAAAAACAATGCGCAGAAATTATTTATGATAATTTCAAATCAGTTTTTAATCAATAACATTAGCAGCTTTTTAGGACCTAAACATACTTTCTTGGCCAGATGGAACTTACCATACTATTTTAGGTAAGTGGAATAGGGCGCGAGGCGACCGTCTGTGCCATGTAAGAAAGTATGTTCCAAATAATAGATTCAAGTTTCATATCTCTCCAAATTTTAAATATTGTAGAACAAGCTTATGTGTTGTTTTAGAGCCTTTTTCGAAACATTTAAATAATGTTCAAGTCATTCATTTTTAATAATGGCAGAGGCATCAGCCTTTAGAGGTGTGATAGATTTTTTCGTGGAAATAGGGCTCTATGACGTTGTTTTGCCCTTTCTACTAGTCTTTACTATGGTTTTTGCAATTCTTGAAAAATCCAAGGTTTTTGGAACCGAAACCATTAAAGACAAAGAATATCCAAAAAAGAATCTCAATGCAATGGCAGCTTTTGTGATTGCATTTTTTGTTGTGGCTTCAGCAAGGCTTGTAGAAATAATAACAAAGGTTTCTGCTCATGCAGTTGTTTTTCTTTTGGCACTTGTACTGTTCATGACACTTATTGGCTCATTTATGAAGGAAACCAAGGATGGAGTGTTTCTTGACAAGGGCTGGAGAACAGGTTTTATGGTGGCAGTGCTTCTGGGAATAATCCTGATTTTTTTAAATGCTTTGAACTGGCTTGATGCAGCCTATAACTTTTTAAAGGATAACTGGTCAAATGAGGTTGTTGCTTCTGTCATACTGCTTTTGACAATTGCAGGAGCTATTGTTTTCATTGTATCACCAAGTAACGAAGAAAAGGAGGAATAGAATATGGCTACTTTCGAAGATGTTTTTATACGAATGGAGAACTGGGGTATGACAGATGTTATGCTGCCATTCCTGCTGATATTTGCAATATTGTTTGCAGTATTATCCAAAGTGAATATATTTGGCGGAAAAAAGAATATTAATGTTGTAGTTGCACTAATAATATCTCTTCTGGTTGTTATACCTCATGTAACAGGAGACTATCCTCCTGGAGCTGATGTTGTTGAGATAATAAACACAGCAATACCAAACGTCACAGTATTTGTTGTCGGAATAATAATGCTGATGATAATGGTTGGTGTTTTTGGAGTGAACATAAACATTGCCGGAAGCGGGATAGGTGGTGTTGTTTTCCTGATATCAATTATTATTGTAGGAGTGATTTTTGCAGATGCAGCAGGGGTATTCGGAAACAGCAGGTTGTCAGGAAGACTCGGGTTTCTTGGCGATCCTGATACCCAGGCACTGATTGTTGTACTGCTCGTTTTCGGTATGATTGTGATGTTTATAACAGGAGATGGTGGAGGAAACGAGAATATTGGCCAGGGAGTGCAGAACTTTTTCCAGGCCATGGGTAAGACTTTGAACGGAAACAACTGAAATGGCAACTGTGATGGACATTGGACTTTTGCAGAGTTTCTCAGACATATTTCTGGTTCTTTTTGTCTGGGTAGTTGTTTATGCAATTCTCCAGAAAGTAAAGGTTCTTGGAGAAAACAAAGGTCTTAATGCCATTGTAGCAATAAGTGTTGCAATTTTTCTTGCGTTTTCCGCAAAGCCAAAAATCATTGTCAAAGGAATCATACCCTGGTTTGTATTGTTGTTTGTCTTCTTCATGTTTCTTGTCATGGGTATGAGATTCACGTTTGGAGTGGATGCAGGAGATGAGATGCTCCTTAAGGTTCTTGGTGGAGAACAGAGCGCAGGATGGTGGATATTTATTGGGGCTGCAGCTATACTTCTTGTTGTGGTAAGCTCACTTGTTGGGCCGGAAGTTACTCCAGGTTCTAACCAAACCGCACCGCCAGAAATAACAACCCCTGGACAGAACGGAGATGTTGATACAGGAGACTGGAGAACAAATGTGTTGAATACATTGTACCATCCAAAAGTCCTTGGTTCAGTGCTGCTTCTTGTGATAGCTCTCTTTGCAATACAGTTCTTGACCAGAACTCCTGCTTAAGGCTGGAATCTTGTTACAGTTCTTGGGAATGGAATGCTGTCCTTTATATTGTCAAGTCCGCATATCCAGGTGATCACTCTTTCTATTCCCATTCCGTAGCCGCCATGGGGAACAGAACCATATCTTCTTGTGTCCAAGTAGAAAGTATATTCCTCAGGGTCTTCTCCCTCGTCAAGTAGTCTCTCCTTTATTTTTTCAAGGTCTGATTCACGCTCGCTTCCACCGATAAGCTCACCATAGTTTTCAGGCGCTATAAAGTCGACTCCTTTGACAACATCAGGGTTTTCACCCTCTTTCATGTAGAATGCTTTGACCTGTTTTGGATAGTGTGTTACAATGATAGGTGTTTTGAAAAGGTCAGAAAGCTTGTTTTCCTCAATTGTCCTCAAATCCTTGCCCCAGGGAACATCCATGTTGAATTTTTCTTTGAGAAGTTCAAGTGCATCATCATAAGTCATTCTTGGAAATTTCTCTTCAACAGTTGGCTTTAGCTTCTCAACATCTCTTTTCAATATCTTTAGCTCTTTTTGGTTTTTTTCAAGAACTTTTTTTACAATATGCTTTAGAACACCTTCTCCGTGAGCTATGATTTCATCAAAATCAGCCCATGCAATCTCCATTTCTGCATGCCAGTACTCTGTCAAATGCCTTGATGTTTTTGATTTTTCTGCCCGAAATGATGGAGCAACAGTATAGATTTTTTCCAGAGAAAAAATTGCAGGTTCTGCATAAAGCTGCCATGTCTGAGCCATAAATACACCTTCATTTTCAAAGTAAGGAACCTGGAACAAAGTTGAGCCGCCCTCGCACTGCACAGACTGGAAAATCGGTGACTGGTACTCATAAAAACCATTATTTCTGTAATATTCGTGGATTGCAGCAAAAACAGTTGACCTTATCTTAAGAATGGCTGTCATGTATCTTGATCTAAGCCATAGGTGTCTTTTGTCAAGCAGAAACTCTGTTGACTGGTCTTCAGTTATAGGAAAACGCTGAGCTGCCTGCACAACCTCAAAGTCTTCTACCTTGAGTTCATAGCCTGTCACTGCCCTGTCATCCTTTTTTAGTTTTCCCTGTACCTTAATTGATGACTCTATCAAAAGACTCTCAAGCTCATCCCATCTTTCGGCAAAATCTTTTTTCTTAAAAACACATTGTATAATATTGGATGAATCTCTTAGTATTATGAATCTTATTTTGTTTGAGCCTCTTTCCCTGTAAATCCATCCCCTTAGGGCTACTTCCCCTTCTCCCTTGTCAAGTGCTTCCTGAATTGATATATATTCCATTTTAACTTCTTAAGGACTAAGATTTTTTATATTTTGTGATTAGTGTTTTTAGAAATTCTTCCATAGCATGTCTGTTGAGTCAGGTAGTCACAGTAAGATTGAATTTCTATGTCATACAGACTTTTTGGGAATTCCTTCCTGGCCAGACGTAGTTCTATGTTTTCAGGAACAAAGTAGGGCATCTTTTTTTGGATGACCGTCTGTGCCGGGTAGGAAGGGATTCCCGTCTAATCCTTGTGGGATTCCAAGGCTTTTTCCTTGACAAAATATTGGTCTTTAATACCGAATCTGCAGAATTAGCTGCTGTGCAGATCAATTCTATTAAATCATATTCTTAAGAATATTATGTACTGCTTTGGGCTGGGCTTTGCCTTTTGTCTTCTGCATTACCTTTCCAACCAGTTTGTTAAATGCCCTTTTCTCACCCTCTTTGTATGCAGATACGACATCAGGGAGTTCATTTATCACTTCTCGGCATACTTTATCAAGGTCATCTTCGCCTATAGCAAAAAGCCCTCTTTTCTCAATATATTCAACAATATCCATATCCTCTTGTGCAAGCTCCTCGAGTATTTCCTGGCCTGTCTTATCAGTTATTTTGTTTTTCTCAATCAATTCCAGGAGTTCAATTAGATTTTTGGAGTTGATGTGCGAATTGCCAAGTGAAACATTGTGCAGGTTGAGAGCCCTTGAAACATCCCGTCTTATCCACTTTGCAGAAAGTTCTGCATCAACATGTTTCGAGACTTTGTCATATAACTCCGCCAGCTCTTTGTCCTTTGCAATCACTTTTGCAGTGGTCTCTTCCATTCCACTCTTAAGATATCTTGCAAGTTTTTCTTCTGCAAGCTCCGGGATTTGCTCTGCAATTTTTTCAACCAACTCTCTTGAAATATCTATTGGTATTAAGTCAGGTTCTATGATATAACCATAATCTTCTTCAGTCTCTTTACTCCTCATAGAGTAAGTTATGCCCTTGTCAGAATCCCATCCTCTTGTTTCAAGCTTTACTGTCTTGCCCTGTCTTACTATTTCCTGCTGTCTTCTTATTTCATAGCCAACAGCATTCTCAATCTCCTTGAAACCAGTTATGTTTTTTACCTCAACTCTCCTGTAACCTGATTCCTGGACAGATATATTTGCATCTGCTTTTATTGCGCACTGGGAATCAAAGATCTCAAGATACTCAAGAACAGTTATGAGCTGCTTCATGAAGTCTCTTGCTTCCATCTGGCTCTTGATCTCAGGTTCAGTCACAATCTCAACAAGCGGGTTCCCGCTCCTGTTGTAGTCAACAAGAACAAATGGAGATTCATGCATGTCTCCCTGATGGATTAATGCTGCAGGATCTTCTTCTACATGGACTCTTTTCAAGGGAATCTTCTTACCTGAGCTAAGCTTTAATGAGCCATTGCTTCCAAGAGGAATTTCATACTGGGTTATCTGGAAGTTTTTTGACATGTCAGGATAAAAATATGATTTTCTGGAGAAAATTAGTTTGTCACTTATACTGCAGTTCAAGGCAAGTGCAAGTTTTATTGCATATTCTATTGCTTTCTTGTTTGTAACTGGTTTTGAGCCTGGATGCCCAAGACATACAGGACAGCACCTGCTGTTTGGCTCGTTCTCTATTGGTCTTGGACAGGAGCAGAATAGCTTGGTTTTTGTTGCAAGTTCTGCATGTATCTCAAGTCCTATCTTAATCATTTTAACGCCTCTGCAAAGTTTATGAGTTTTTGTTCCTGGAAATGGTCTGCCACTGCAAGAAGTCCCACAGGAAGGTTGTTTACAAAACCTATTGGGATATTGATGTGCGGAAGTCCTGCAATGTTTGGACCAGTTGTGAAAATATCCATCATGTAATTCTGGAGAGGTGTTAATTTTTCAATCTCATCAAAACGCGGCGGCAGGATGGGCATAGTAGGTGAGACAAGTATGTCATATTTTTTGAATGCCTCTTTGTACTCACTGATCAGTTTTGTCCTAACCTTTGTTGCCTTGATGTAGTATGCATTCCTGTAGCCAGCCATTCTTGCAAATGTCCCGATTATTATTCTTCTTTTTGCCTCAGCATTGAAGTGCTTGCTTCGAACTTTTGTAAAATACTCATTGAAATTGCCTTGCAGTTTTTCATGCTTGCCATACCTCATACCGCAATACCTTGCAAGGTTGGTTGATGCCTCGCACATTGCAAGAATATAATAAGTAGAAAGTGAATAATTGCTGTTTAAAGGCAGCTTGATTTTTTCAGGATCAAAGCTCTCAACACTTTTACTGACTTTTTCTGATATCTTAGGAGTTACCCCCTGGCTAAATGTTTTTTCAATAATTCCAATTTTTCCTGAAAAATCAGATACTGAATATTCTTCAGTGTGTTGTACAGAGGTTGAATCTTTTGGATCGTAACCTGAGATAACATTTAATGCAAGTGCAATGTCTTTAACACTTTTTGCCATCGGCCCTATCTTGTCCATACTGTTTGCATAGTCCATCAGCCCGTATCTTGAGACAAGTCCGTATGTGGGGCAAAGACCATAAACACCACAGAATGAAGCTGGACACACAATACTTCCCCCTGTGCTCTCTGCAATAGAGATGTGTCTGAAATCTGCTTTCTGGGTTATTCCAGCACTTCCACCTGAACTCCCTCCACAGACCCTGTCTTTGTCAAAAGGATTTAGAGGAATTTTCATTCCGAGCCCCACATTTGTAGCAAAGCTTCCAAAACCAAAAGAATCCTGTATTGTTTTTCCAATAACTGCACCACCTTGTTGTTTTACTTTTTCTACAACAGTTGCATCAAACACAGGATTGTATCCTGAAAGAATCCTTGATCCTGCTCTTGACTCAACACCTTTGACACATATGCAGTCCTTGAAAGAAACAGCAACACCTTCTAACCTGCCCTCTCCAAACTGTGCTTTGTCCAGAATATTATTGAAGTAATGATATTCTTTGTTTATCTCTTTGGTTTTTTTGATGATGTTCATGCTGATCTTGGACCCTTGAAGTAATTGTCTTTTTTGTGCTCAGTGTTTTCAAGAGCTTCACTCACACTCAGACATTCCCCTGGTGTATCTTCTCTTAAGGATTGCTTAGCCACAACTGGCTGGATACTCATCTCTGTGTCTGTTGTATCAATCTCGTCAATCTTTGAAAATGAGTCAAGAATATCCTGCAGCTGGGGAGTGAACTCATCAAGCTCATCTTGTGTAAGCTCAACTCTTGCAACTTCTGCAACTTTTTTTACAACTTCTTTTGTTATCTTCATATTTGGCTCTATTTTGAGAAGTTTCCTGTTTTTGCACCAGTGAGCTTGACCAGATCCTTTGAGTTCATGACAATTGATTTGGTGTGAATGCCTGCATTAAAAGCAATTTGCTTGTTTTCAAGAACAGCTTCATCAACATAAACTTTGAGACCAAAAAGATTGCCAAATGGTGGAACTGCTCCTATTGAACACCCTGCAATTGTCCTTACTTCGTCAGCATTTGCAAGCTTGACCTGCATTCCTATTGCCTTTGATGTTTTCTTGAGATCAATCTCCTTGTTGCCGGGAACACAGACCTGTATGAAATCTCCACCAGCCCTGCAAATCAAAGCCTTTACTCCCTGCTCAATCTTGGTTCCCCTGATTTTTGCAGCTTCTTCAGAAGTGTAGACTGGTTTGTGCTCAATTACTTCATACTCCATCTTTTCTTCAAGAAGAGCATCAACAATTTTTTCAAAAAGCTCCGGTTTTTGCTCAACAACCTCTGTTCTTATGTGAAGCTCTCTTAGTTGGTGTGGCTCAACACTGCTTGGTGAGCCGTCCATGGGACACTGGGCTGCCTTGTTTTTTGGAAAGGCCATAACTTCTCTTATATCAGTATATCCCAGCATTAACGAGACCAGCCTGTCCAGACCAAGCCCCATCCCTCCATGCATAGGAGCTCCAAATCTGTATGCATTCAACAGGAATCCAAATTTCTTGTTTGCTTCTTCTTTTGAAAGACCAATAATTTTCATTACTTTTTCCTGGAGTTTTGGGTCGTGTATACGCATGGAACCAGACCCAAGCTCCCACCCATTTAAACAGATATCAAACAAGTTGCCAAGCACTTTTCCTGGGTCACTCTCAAGATATTTTATGTGCTCTTTTTTGGGCATCGAGAATATGTGATGTTCGGCATCCCATTTCTCTTCTTCTTCATTCCATGAAAATAAAGGAAAGTCAACAACCCAGCAGAATTGGAACTTGTCTTCAACCAACTCAAGCCTTTTTCCAAGCTCTAACCTTAATCTTGATAATATGTCATTTGCCTGTTTCTTTTTATCTGCAATAAACAGAAGGGTTGATCCTGGTTTTGCACCTGTAGCATTAATCAATTCATTCTGGAGTTCTTCTGAAAAGTACTTTGCTATACTTGCCTCAACTCCTTTTTCTGTCACTCTCATCCATGCCATTCCCTTGGCGCCAAGTTTTTCACAGAATTCTCCAAGATCATCAAGCTCATTTCTTGAGAACTCCTTGTTGGGATTAATACACTTTACAATTCCTCCGGAGTCAACAACACTCTTGAAAACCTGGAAATCTGATTTTTTGACAATGTCTGAAACATTTTTTAGTTCAAGACCAAACCTTATATCTGGTTTGTCGTTTCCGTATTTCTCCATAGCTTCTTTGTGAGTGAGAACAGCAAAATCATCAAGCTCAACACCAAGTGTCTTCTTGAAAATATGTTTATAGAGGTTCTCAACAGTTGTCATAATATCTTTTTCATCAACAAAACTCATCTCAAGATCCATCTGGGTGTGCTCTGGCTGCCTGTCTGCCCTCAAGTCCTCGTCTCTTAAGCATCTTGCAAACTGCACATATTTTCCAATACCAGAAATCATGAGTATCTGCTTGTACAACTGCGGACTCTGGGGTAGTGCATAGAACTTTCCAGGGTTTACTCTTGACGGTACAATATAGTCTCTTGCACCTTCTGGAGTTGCCCTTACAAGCATTGGGGTCTCAACAAAGGTAAAACCTTCTCTGTCAAAATACTCCATGGCAGCCATCATTACCTTGTGCCTGAATCTTAAGTTTCTCTGCATCTCAGGTCTTCTAAGGTCAAGGTACCGGTATCTTAATCTTACATCTTCGCCAGGGACTTTCCTGTCATCAATCTCCATCGGAGGGGTCTCTGCCCTTGTTATTATATCAATTTCTTCTACAAAAACCTCAATTTCACCTGTCTTAAGGTCAGGGTTGACAAGCCCTTCTCCCCTGTGCCTTACTTTTCCTTTAACAGCAATAACATCCTCTCTTCTGAGTGATTCCCCTGTCTTGTGGGCTTCTTTGCTCACCTCAGGATCAAAAACAATCTGGGTCAGACCTTTCCTATCTCTAAGGTCAATGAAAATAATACCGCCGTGATCACGGGATGTGTTGACCCATCCCATCAGAACTACTTCTTTGTCAACATCCTTACCTGTTAATTCCCCGCAAGTGTTAGTACGCCTCATGAGTACTGTTGGTCGGATTAATTATTTAAATATTGCGGGAAAAAGTGTTTTTTGACTTTTCCTCCTCTTTGGCAAAGAAGTTAATCTGGGTGTGACCAATTTGCAGGGAAAATTATTTAAACTTGGTAAAAGTGGATTATATAAGAGATGATAGAGCAAAAAGCTTTAGTTGTAAATGGAGAGAATGAAGCATGGCAAGTTAAAAAGATTAGAGATTCTAAGATTCTAGGTCCTGTGGATTTTGGTTTTCACATGAACCAGAAAGATGATTACTTCTGTTTTGGCAGAGGTGTTCTTGCAGGAACGCCCATACCAGGGACTCACAGGCTTATCTTTACCGGTGTTAGTCCATTATGGAAAACATTCTATATTTCTACAATGGGTGGTGCTGCAAAAAAGTTTTACAACCTTGGCATAAATTATGTTGCCATAAAAAACAAGTTTTCTGAAAAAGGTATTTTGAGAATTACTAATTTTGCTGACCATTTTGATGTGAAGTACGAGCCTGTTGATGCAGAAAAAATCTGGGAGAGCGGCAAGAAAGGGATTCATGAACTGCAGGAGCATATTATTGGACACTGCTCAAACTGTCATGCAAGAAACCTGTGTGATCACTGCAGGGCTATTGTTGCAGGACCGGCAAGTGCAAAGACCAAAATAGGAGCACTTGCCTCTACTGTTTTCTGCAAATCAAGGTTTACCCATGTGGAATGCTGGGCAGGCAGGGGAGGTTTGGGTTCTAAACTTGTGCAGGACCATAATATTGTTGGAATAGTTTATGGAGGAGATGACCACCAGAATCCACATCTGAGAAATTTGGAAAAAATAAACCAGATTTTTGTTGAAACAACAGGTATGAAGATGATGGCAGCAGCAACAAAAGCAACAACAAAGTACAGGTATAAAAAAGAACTTAATACTGGCGGCACTTTAGGATGTAATCTGGCGCAGCTCAGGACATGGTTATTGTATCTTAACTGGTCTTCAATCTATCTTTCAGAAGAGAAAAGAGAAGAGATATACAACAGGCTTGTTTTAAATCATTATCTGAAGCAGTTCAATGAAGAGACAATTGAAAAAAGAAATTTCAGAAACTGCGGTGAATCATGCCCAGCAATGTGCAAAAAGATGAATGATGTATACAAAAAAGATTATGAGCCATATGAGGCACTCGGTCCAAACTGCGGAATATTTGACCAGAGGGCAGCTGAAAAGGCAAACCACTTTGCAGACACAATGGGGTTTGATGCAATACAGGTAGGAAACCTTGTATCATGGTTTATGGAGCTTCTTGAAAATAATATTGTATCTGCTGAAGAGCTTGGAGTAAAGCGCATGCCAAAATGGGAATTAGATGATTTTGATCTTAAAGATGATTCCATGAGTAATGCAGAGCTTGCAATTGAATTGATGCAGATGGTTCTTAATAGAAAGGAGTTTTCAGAAGGGATTAGAAAAGCAGCAAAAAATCTTGATAGAAGTGCAATACACAAGGCACTTTTCACACCGCACGGAGAAGATGGATGCATGGCACCAAACCAGTACTGGGTTCCAGCTTTCTTTTTACCGATGCCAATACAGGGCAAGTATTTTGAAGACTATTCCCAGGGTTTTAAGGAACCTTATGAACTTGGTAAGAGCTCTTCAGACAGGATGATAAAAGAGCTTTACAGTGATAACACTGGTATGTGCAGGTTCCACAGAAAATGGGGTGAAAAAGCACTCCAGGCGCTTGTTAACGGACTTTATGATGAGAATATCAATTATTACCAGCACCACAAGAAACTCGCACAAAACATTGACAGAGTCCACAACCAGTCTGTTTTCTGGGAGTCTGAAAGAGTGGTTGATGTGATAAAGGCTTATCTTGAGAAGCTTGCAACAGAGAGTAATGACGAAAAGCTTTCCAGGTGGGTAGAAAAGTTCAGAAAAGACAAGTGGGAAGCTGCAAAAGAGTACTGGGAAAAAGCTTCAGAAGGAATTTCTGCTGGTCTGCAATAGAAAAAATTTAAATATTCTGTCGGAGTAGTTTTATTTAGGGACCCGTAGCCTAGTCTGGTGACCTTTTTGGAAAAAAAAGCTCAACCAAAAACTCAGGCAAATAGGGCGACAGCCTTCTAAGCTGTAAGTCGGGGGTTCGAATGGTTGAGGCTTCAACGAGAAGCTCAGCTTCGAAAGTCCCCTCGGGTCCATTTTTATATCATCGATCTAATTATTACACTTGTTAGAACTCCAAGCACAAGGTATATTATTAAGGGTACAAAATAGAGAGCTTTTTCTTTGACTTTCCTAATTAGAGGCAAGTTGAACGATAATATCGCGATAAAGTATGCAGCACCTGATTGTATGATTGGAAGTGACAGGTTAGAGAGATCCATCATGCGAGAATATTTACTTGCTAAAAATGTAATAGCAACCTGCCAGATTGAAAAAAATATTGAGATTAGTATTGAGAAAACTAAGGATAGTATTTTAGTAATATGTTCTGAAAGCAAATTCGTAAACCACCCAAACAAAATGCCCATTACTGCCAATGAAAAAATAAGTATTGCAAAGGTGTGTTGAATATTCGCCATTCTCAATATAATGTGAGTTCCCAGAATTGAGACTAAAAACAGAAAATACTGTGAAAGACCTAAATAGACAGAGAATCTGGAATCGTATTGTGTTGACATCAAGAAGAGTGCAAAAAGAAAATAGGCTAAGATAATAATGAATTCACCAAACAGGATGTACATTAATACCAGAAGACCTGAAGTTAGACCAATTATAATGTAAACAGGAATAGGCATCTTTGGTTTTTTTTTGAACACGCAAATAAAAAGCGTTACAAACAGAGGCAGAAGAATCAATATAGGCAGAAATGGCCTTGAATAGTATCCATAAAAGGATTTAAGGTTCCAAAACAGGAATAGGAGCAAATAGATCTGCCAGAAAAGCTGGTGGGAAAGTTCTTTCTTGAATGCGCAAAGGAAAAGTGCAAAATAGGCAGGGAGTGAGATGATCAGATCCAATGGCTGGAATTCAACGACCTGTGCATAAAAAGTTACACCAATCAAAAGGAAAAAATATGCCTTTAAGAACAGGCTTTTTATATCCATGATTTTTTTTTCGGACTCATGTATTTATGCTTTTTCATAAGTTTTATAAAGATTTTAATCTTCTACCCCTACAGGCGGGAGTGGCCAAGTCCGGCTAAGGCAGTCGGCTGCAAACGGGAATTATTTCATGCAGATCCCGACGATCGGGGGTTCAAATCCCCCCTCCTGCTCTTTTTCTTTTCACATTGAAATGCAGTCTCAATAGGGCAGTTAGTTTAAGAGAACAAGATAGAAATGGTTTAATTATTTTTTTTTGTGAAAAACTGTTAAAGACTTGGCCTAACCTAATAACTCTTCTGAAAACAAAAACATTTATAACTTGTTTTTAAGTACCTTTCCATGTTGGGTCCTTAGCTTAGTCGGGCTGAGCAACTGGCTCTTAACCAGACAGCTTAACGCTGGGTGAATAGGTCGTGGGTTCAAATCCCACAGGACCCATTTTTACAAAATCCTTTTAAACTCTCTGGAATTCTCAGTCCTTATGGGTAAACAGGAAGAAATAAAACGCCTGGAAGAGGAGCTTAGAACAACCAAATACAACAAAGCTACTCAGCACCATATAGGAAGAGTAAAGGCAAGAATCGCGCAATTGAGAAGCGAAGCATCTAAATCAGGCGGGGGTTCATCAGAAGGGTATGCAGTAAGAAAAACAGGTGATGCAACAGTTGCCCTGGTCGGATTTCCATCTGTTGGAAAATCAACTCTTTTGAATAAACTGACAAATGCAAAATCAAAGGTTGGTGCATATGACTTCACAACACTTGATGTTATTCCCGGTCTTCTTGAATACAATGATTCAGATATCCAGATACTTGATATTCCTGGAATTATAAAGGGCGCAGCAGAAGGAAGAGGCGGAGGAAAAGAGATTCTCTCTGTTCTGCGGGCTGCAGACCTGATAATAATACTTCTTGATGCAAATGAGACTGAAAAGCTTGATGTTATAATGGAAGAGCTTTATGACATTGGAATAAGGCTGAACAAACAAAAACCAAGAGTAAAAATTACAAAAAAGTCAAGAGGCGGGCTTGATATTTCAACAACCACAGATATTCCTATTGGAAATGATACGATCAAGGCTATCCTTAAAGAATACAAGATAATCAATGCCAACATCCTTATCCATGACCCAATTGACGAAGATCAGCTGATTGACGTTCTTGAGGCAAACAGGATGTACACACCAGGAATCATTGTTGTCAACAAGGTTGATACAGTAGCTGAAGAAAAAATTTCAAAGATTGACAAAAAAATTGATCCTGACCTTTTTATCTCAGCTGACAAGGAAAAAAACCTGGACTCACTAAAACAAATGATTTTTGACAAACTTAAACTGATAAGGGTTTTTTGCAAACAGCCGGGAAAAGATGCTGATATGGATGAGGCGCTCATCCTAAGAAAAGGAAACTCTCTTAAGAATGTGTGTGAAAAGCTGCATAACTCGTTTGTTGAGAGGTTCAGGTATGCAAGGGTCTGGGGCTCGGCAAAATACCCAGGGTTAAAGATAAGAAGTCTTGACCATCAGGTAGAGGACAAAGATATTATTGAGCTCCATCTGGATTAATGTTTTCAAGATAGTCTGATTTGTAATCAAAGCCATTTATTTTTGCAAACTTCTCCAAAACTTTGTCAAAACCAGAGCCGTACTGTGCTGCTCTTTTTTTTCTCAAAGCAAACTCCCTGTCAAGTCCTAGTTCAAGCGCAACTTCTCTTAGTATCATTTTTTTGAGTTTGTCCTGCTTCATGTCTCCCGGCACCTGCATTGCTTTTTTGATCAGCTCTTTATCTAAAAATGGAGTCCTCAACTCAACCCCAACATGGTTTGCTATAGCAGCATCACGTGTCAGATCTCTTTTCCATATCACTTTTTTCAGACCTCTCCAACACTCTTTATTGATGTCATCAGCTTCAACATGCCTTCTATACCCTGCAAAAATCTCTTCACTCCCAAGACCACCGAGAACAACAGAACACCCGTCCTTTTTGGCAAACCTCAAACCCTCAAGAACAACAAACCCGACACTGACCTTGATCACATTATGTGTTCCAAGAATCTGTATGACTTCAGGTATTGTGTCTTCTATCTCTCTTCCTCTGAGTAATTTGGTTTGGAGCTTGAACCCGTGTTTTTTTGCTGCTCTTTTTGCACTTTTAAGATCTCTTGATCCTCTGGTGCCAAGAGCATAGCATGTGAAATCATAACCCTTGTTTTTTAGTATCTTTGCAATAACAGCAGAATCAACTCCACCAGAAAAAAGAACTCCGCAGCCCTCTTCAGCTCTTTCGAGGACAGCTTTGACAAGGGATTTTTTAATTTCTTTGTGCGGGTTTTTTAGTTTTTTATCTGATTCCAGAGATTCCATTATCAAAACCCATTCTTTTTCAGGAATCAGTCCTCCGGACAAATAATACTCTGGCATAGCAAAAAGAAAGTGGGTTGTGTTTAAAAGTTTCATTGTTAGAACACTTTTGAGTAGCGAAAAATTTAAATTTAAAATCTCACTCTTGATTTTATGGAAGGAATAATTGATTTTAGGGAACAGATTACTGATGAAGAGACTTTCAATGCAGTGGCCGAAAGACTAGGGGATCCGTTCAGGTTTTTTCTATATCTTGCCCATAATCTTGATGTAAAGCATGCGGCTGTCGGTGAATTGGGTGTTTTGTCGCACACTTTGAGCAGAGCAAATGATCCTGTTGAAGTTGCATCCAGATACATGCAGGCAAGAAAAGGTGAAGACATGGATCTTGATGTTGTAGCATGTTCAAATGGTATTCACTCAGAACTTGCACGACTATGTGATGTAAGAAAATCAAAGCCAAAGGATGAGAATCGTTATTCTGTTGTTGTGGAAGCAGGAATTGTTTATTCTGATGATCTCAGGCTTGCAGAATGTGATATTGACCTCTGGTGCCCTAACGGTTCTAAGAGCTTCCAGTTTGCAAGAGATGGTCCAGGTTACAAAGTTGACGATGAGTTTTTTGCAATTCTGGATAGAGTTGATCTGATGGGAACACAAGTTAGTGTACCAGATCTTTATACACTGCTTGATCTAAGATTGAGATTCAATCCTGGCTTGAGGAGAAGAGACAGGAGAATGATAAAAGACATCACGGTGGCATTGGCAGAACAAGATAGCATGGAAGAACTGGCAGATTATTTTAACATAAGATATGGAAAAAAACTGCTTGATGTTTTTGACTGTACTCAGAAAAATCTGAGATGTGAACCTACAGTTGGTCATGAAACTCTTGATGAGTTTGTGCAACTATACAGGGAAATCTAGGACTCTGTTATCCCGAAAGTGGTTCGCATCCCGAAACTACTTCGCATTGGTTAGCTCATTCCACACTTCCAGGGGAGTTTTATAATGCAAGCTCATGTGTATTCTTACTTCATTGTAATGCTTGACATAGTCATTCAAGCTATTGAAGGATCCTGTTGCATACTCTGTCTTGTACGTCAGGAACCATCTCTCTACCTTTCCATTTGTCTGTGGTCTCTTGACCCTCGCAAGATAATGCTTTATGCTTAAAGCATTCAATGTTATTCTGAACTCAGTATTCTGGTCATCTGGTCCAGCTTTGTTTGCATAATACTGACTTCCATGGTCAGTCATTATGCACTTTGGCTTGCCAAAGCATGCCATGCCTGACTTGAGGAGTGCAATTGAGTTCTTGGTAGTTGCTCTTGTGAATATCCCCGAGCTCGTGATAAGTCTGGTCCGATCATCAATGTAAACACTTATCTGGTTTCCAGTGAAATTGTCATAACTCCAGTCTGTGTGCCACAGATCATTGGGGTTAGGTAGTTCATACCTGACCCACTTTCTTGGTTTCTGCTTCTTCAGATTGGGCTTTACAAGCCCATTTCTGACAAGAAGCTTATGTATCTGTCTGTGTGATATGCTAAAGCCCTTCTTCTTGAGCATCTCCTCTATTCTGCAAGCACCATACCCAAATCGCTTCCTTATATCCAGAATAATGGTCTCAGCATTAGTATTCAGCTTGGTCTCAGGACGACCAGTCTTATGGTCTTTAAGACCATCCCAGCCATACTGTTTGTATTTCCCAACCAAGTACTGTACGGTTCTAGTCGATACTGATTGACTCTTTGCAATTTTTGAAGTAGAAGTTCCTTTCAAATACTGTTTAACTATCCAAACACGCTTCTTGTAACTCAGTTTATACATATACCTCACCAAAGTGAGGATAATATGCGAATTAAAAACGTGATAGCACAAGGGAAATCTAGGACAGAAAAGAATATAAATCCAGCATATTAGCCTTGTACTGGTGATACTTATGGTTGAACAAAAAGATGTTTCTGATATGAGCAAGGATGAGCAGGTTGGTTTTCATAAAGGTGCTCTAAATACTCTTGTAAAAGAAAGACAGGAGATGCTAAGAATCCTGCAGATTGTTGAGCAGCTTATGCAGATGCACATCTCCGGCTTAAAGGAACTTGGAGTTGACCTTGAAAAAGAAGCAGAGAAGATCAAGGAAAAGGGAGAGCAGAAGCCTATTGAAGATCTGATAAAATAATCTAAAACAGGACTTCCAAAAGCTCAGGGTCTTCCATAAAACCTTCTCTTTTTATATTTTCTATCTCGTAGAAGACTTTCTGCGCTGTGAGGTTGAACTTTTCCTCCATTGACTCGATAAACTTCTCTATACCCTTCAGATGCCTGCAGATAACCTCGACAAGGTAGTCATAGTCATTGTTCACTTTGCTTACAGAGTTCACGTTCATGTTTTCTCTGAGATACTCGGCAACTTCTTTTCTGGAGTCTTTGTGCACTTTCAGGAGAACATAAGCTTTGGTGTTGTAGCCGATCTTGTTAAAATCAACAATGCAGGTGTGCTTTTTTATCAAGTCGCCATCATGAAACTTCATCCTGTCATAAATTGTGCTTATGGGTATCCCTGTTTTCTTGCTCATTTTTGTCAGGGTCTCTCTTCCGTTCTTTCTTAAATGAGATAATATCACAAGGTCTTTGTCCTTAACCATCTTATCACCTCTATTCAATATCCAGAGAAAACTTAATATATACTTTATTCTTATACCTTATATATTCATATATAATTATAAGGTGGTTGCTGTGAAACGAAAAGTAATTCAGCTGGCTGGTTCTACTCTTGTTGTTTCTCTTCCGAGCAGCTGGGCAAAAAAGAACAATGTAAAGAAGGGAGAAGAGGTTGATGTTGACGAAAAAGGCTCAGAACTCTGTATCTCAACGCAAAATGCCATGATTGAAGATTCGACGTCAGTAAGTATTGTAGGAATTGATCCCATGGTAAAAAGGGCGCTTGGAGCTCTCTACAAAGCAGGGTATGATGAAGTAGAGGTCGAGTTTGCCCCGGAAGAACTAAGAACAGCACAGGAAGTCATAAGAGAAGAGTTTGTCGGCTTTGAAGTTGTTTACAAAGGAAAAAACACACTTACTGTGAAAAAAATATCAAGCATTGACCCGGAACATTTTGACACAATGCTTAGGAGAATGTTTCTTCTGCTTTTGCAGATGGCAGAAGAGTCACTTGAAGCAGTACTTGAAAAGGATAAGGAGTGGCTTAAGGCAATTGCATTTATGGACAAGGACATGAACAAGTATGCTGATTTTTGCAGGCGGGTACTAAATAAATACGGCTATAAAAAATACAGGGTGACAAGCCCAGTGTACTTTGTTGTTGAACAGATGGAAAAGATAGGGGACTGCTACAGGGATATTTGTGTTTTTGCAGCAGAAAACAATCCTGAAATTGACCCTGATCTTTTTTCTGAGGTTAACTCTTTTGTGGAGATGTTCTACAAATTGTTTTATTCATTTGACCTAAAGGAGCTTGCAAAATTCGGCAAAAAGAGATATGAGCTCAGAGATCAGTTTATGCAGCTTCTTTCAGAAGGAGACTCACGAATGAACATGTGTCTCTACAATATTGTTGACAACACTTTTGATATGAATGGTGCGCTGATGGCTGTGAATTTATAGTGCTTTTATTACTGCCGGTGTAAATCCTCCAGCCAGAACAAGGGCATAGGTTCCATACTCTATGCGTGCTGCTCGGGCAATAAGTGGATCTTCATGCCATAGAGGATAAGTAAGTGAGCTGTCCCTTTTTATCTGCCTTGCTATCTCTGCTTCCATTTCTCTGTATTCATCTATCTCCTTTTGATATTCTTGTGATGCATTGAAA
>CAYUHF010000009.1:0-5097 GCA_964444505.1 uncultured Methanosarcinales archaeon
ACACCAGACGTATCAAAAAGGGTAATATTTGTTCTACTGGTTTTAACAGTGGTCATTTCAGTTGCAGGGACATATTTGGTTATGGAACGTGCAAGTGGAATCAGGCCAAGAGTAAATGCAATGCCTGCTAATGCAAATGTCAGGCTGGACATTAATCAGCCAGGAGACAATGAACCAACAGTAAGTAATGTACAAGGAAATTTGCTTTTGAGAATTCAAAAATAAGGAGGAGATAAAATGAGTGATGAGATTTCAAATAAGACATTGGCAATGTTGCTTCTAGTGGCAATTGTTGTATCGCTTGCAGGAACATTTATGAGTCTGAACAAGCTTGCAACTCTTAGATTCCCAGCGATAACAGGTTTTGCAACTGACACAGGAACAGCAGACGTAGATATCCAGTCCGAAGCAGGAATTACATTTAGTACAAACTCGATTGATTTTGGAGAAGGATACACTAACGGTTCTCAGACTGGTGACTGTAGTCTTTGGACAACAGCTGGCGGCGGACAGTTTACAGGCGCTGATGTGTGCCTAAACTTTTCTACAGGAGACTATCCAAATGCTCTGGAGATTGATAACACAGGTAACGAAGACCTTGAAGTGAACTTAACATTGAGCACAAGTGCTGCATCTTTTATCGGAGGAACAGATCCTCACATACAGTTCCAAGGCGAAGCTGCTGGAGGAACTCCATGTACAGGCACACTTGAAACAAGCTGGACTGAATTGTCTGCTACAACAAAGTCAATCTGTGATGAGATGGATGCTTCAGATCCAAATGGAATATATGTGCACCTTAACATAACAATTCCTGTTGACTCCACTGAAGCAGGTGGACAGGCTACATTGACAGCTACAGGAACCACTATTGCGTAAGGTGAGAACTTGAAGAAATTTTTTTTTCTCTTTCTTTTACTTATTCCTTCTGTTGTTGGTGTTTCAGTAGTACCAGCGAAGAGGATAATAGACTTTGAACCTAATTTGGAAACTACTTTTTCTTTCAGGGTAAGTGGTGCCGGAAGCATAGAAACATCCTTTGAAGGTTCAGATCTTGCCGATTATGTTACAATTGAAGATTCTAATCAGGGAAGTGGGGCGCGTTCTGTCAAGGTTAAACTTGACTTGCCTTCTAAAATGGAAAAGCAGGGAAAAAACTACGGCTACTTTGTTGCTAGTGAAGTGAATGATTTGGGAGGGGTTG
Organism: uncultured Methanosarcinales archaeon; assembly: GCA_964444505.1. Lineage (GTDB taxonomy): Archaea > Nanobdellota > Nanobdellia > Woesearchaeales > JAGVZT01 > CAYUHF01. The sequence continues at coordinate 1,205 of CAYUHF010000009.1, forward strand.
GAGGAGTAGCTGCAATAAGAGCACCTATTGTTGTAGTAGTTCCATACGAAGGACTTTATGCTGAGATTATTCTAAAACCAGAACATGTCAATGAAGGAGAGACCTCTAATGTGGAATTGGAAGTAAATAACCTTGGAACTGAAAAGATTGTTGATGCTTATGCCACAATTTCAGTGTACTCTGGCGACCAAAAAGTTGGAACTGTTGAAACAAACAGGATAACACTTGAGCCAAAAGAAGACGGAACAGTGTATGCTTCAATTAATACAAATGGGATGAAACCAGGTACATATAGGATGGTTGCTGAATTCAACTATGGCAAAATTGCAACTATTGAAAATGAGTTTAGAATTGGAACACTGGATATGGATATTGTTGACTTTACAAACCGTGTAAGGGCAGGTGAAATTTCAAAATTTGAAGTTGAAGTTGAAAGTAAATGGAACAATGAAATCAAAGGTGTTTATGCAGAGATAACCATAAATGGCACAACAGTGAAGACACCCAGCTATGATGTGTTGCCATGGGAGAGAAAAACATTTGAGACCTATGTGGATATAAGAGATATGCCAGTTGGCAGTTATCCTGTTGATGTTGTTCTAAGGTATTCAGACAAGACAGATCAAGAGCAGGGAATACTTACAGTTGCTGAGCTGGAACAAGAGCAAGTATCCATGGAAACACCGAAGCAGAGAAGTGACCTTATGCCTGTTGTTATGCTTGGAATACTGATTTGTATATTGGTGGGAATAGTAGTGATTATTTTAAAGAAGAAATGAAACTTGAAAAACTTCTGCTTATATTGTTTGTAATTGCAGCGCTGAGCGCTTCTATTACTCTGTACACTTACAGCAGCCTGGCAATCTATAAATCCTATGCAATACCAATGGACGTTAAAGTATCTGATAAGATTGGTTTTAATCTGGACAAAGATGCGCTTCACTTTGGGACAGTCACTTCACCAGGAACAGTAAACCGCGCAATAGACATAAACAATTCACTAGACCGGGATGTGATGATTGTTATTCAATCCTCTGGTAAACTTGCAGAATGGGTAACTCATAATACTTCTTTTGAACTCAGCCCAGGAGAACAAAGAGAAGTGAATTTCAGGCTTGATGTACCATCAAATGTTTCTCATGGCAATTACACAGGCAATGTCAAGATATTTTTTAAGAGAATATTTCTAAGTTAGTCTGCTTGATATCCTTTCTTGCCCGGATTTTTCTAACCATCTTATCATCTTCTTCAAGCTTTTTTTGGATTTCTTTTGCACGATTCACAATATCAGCAGGCATACCTGCAATCTTTGCAACGTGTATTCCATAGCTCTTGTCAGTTCCCCCTGGGACAATCTTTCTTAAAAAAACAATCTCATCATCGTCTTTTACAGCAATATTATAGTTATGGATGTTTTCAAAACTCTTTTCAAGCTTGTTTAAGACGTGGTAATGTGTGGCAAAAAGTGTTTTTGCCTTGATCTTGTTGTATATATATTCTGCAACACTCCATGCAATGCTGACACCATCAAATGTTGAAGTCCCCCTTCCAATCTCATCAAGAATAATAAGTGATTTGTTTGTTGCATTGTTAACTATTTTTGCTGTCTCAACCATCTCAACCATAAATGTACTCTGGCCGTGCACAAGGTCATCATACGCTCCAACCCGCGTAAAAATCCTGTCAACAACACCAATCTTTGCCTCTGAAGCAGGAACAAAACTCCCTATCTGTGCCATCATTACAATTAGTGCAACCTGCCTCATGTATGTGGATTTTCCTGACATATTTGGACCGGTTATAATCATCATTTCTGAATTCTGCAGAAAACAGTCATTTGGGACAAACTGGTCAACAGAGTGTTCAATAAAAGGATGCCTTCCTCCGCTTATCTCGATTGATGTTCCTTTATCTACAATGGGTTTTGAATAACTGTTGTTAACAGAAACCTCAGCAAGTGAGCACAACACATCTAGTATTGCAATCTTCTGTGCCACTTTCTGCAGTCTTTTTGTATAACCGCATACTCTTGAAACAGCATCATCAAAAAGCTCTCTCTCGAGCTCAATAATCCTGTCTTCAGCATTTAATATCTTGTTTTCCTGCTCTTTCAGCTCATCAGTAAAATATCTCTCAGAATTTACCAGTGTCTGCTTTCTCTGATAGTCTTCTGGAACCTTGTCAAGATGACTTTTGGTAACCTCAATAAAATATCCAAAAACCTTGTTGTATTTGACCTTGAGATTCCCAATCCCTGTTTTTTCTCTTTCTCTTTGCTGGAGTCTTCTTAAATACTGTTTTCCATTTTTCTTGATATCTCTGAGCTCATCAAGCTCATCATTAAAACCATCTCTTATGATATTACCTTCATTTGATACAGCAGCAGGCTCATCCTTTATTGCCTTGGAGAGAAACTCAAACAACTCATTTACAGGATCCATATCATGCAATTTTTTTGTAAGTCCGGAAGTGCACTTTTTGGTGTATGTTTTTAATTTTGGTATTACAGATATTGAAACCTTAAGTGAAACAAGGTCTCGTGGATTACAGTTCCCGTAATTAATCTTTGATACAAGTCTTTCAATGTCCTGAATCTTATTTATGCATGCGACAATATCCTTTCTGACAATTGTCTTGTTAGTCAGTTCTTCCACAGAATCAAGCCTTCTTTTGATCATTTCTGTATCCATAAGCGGTTTTTTAATCCATTTTTTCAGGAGTCTTGCACCCATTGGGTTTTTTGTCTTATCAATTACAGAAAGAAGAGTGGCTTTAGCAGAGCCATCCCTTATGTTCTGCAGAATCTCAAGGTTCCTTAATGTCTGTTCATCAAGAATCATGTAGTTCTTGTTTTTTAGGCTTTTTATTCTTGTAATAAACTCAAGAGAGCGTTTTTGGGTGTCCTTAAGATAAGACAATAGACCGCCAGCAGCCTGGACAGCAACCTCTGCAAGACCAAAAGATTCAAGCGTTTCTACCTTGAAATGTTTTTCCAGTACTGTTTTTGCATTATCAATGGTAAAGCATTCATCGTAGAAACTCTCAAGAAAACCCTCTTCCAGTATTTTCTTCAGCTTTTTATTGACAAGAAGTGTCTCGGGAACAACAAACTCTTTTGGAGAAAAGACAGCAATCTGGTTTTTGATCTCATCCAAATCCTTTGCAGTTGTTGCAAAAAACTCACCTGTTGACAAATCGCATAGAGCAATGCCGTAATTTTCTTTGCAGTAAATACTCATGGTAAAATTATTGGATTGCGCATTAAGCGCCTGGTTTTCCATGACAGTCCCGGGAGTCACAACTCTCACGACATCTCTTTTTACAAGCCCCTTTGCCTTGTCCGGATCCTCAACCTGTTCACACACAGCAACCTTGTGACCTGCATTTACAAGCTCTGCAATATAAGGGTCAACAGAGTGGTAAGGGACACCAGCAAGAGGTATATTCATATCTCTTACATTCTTGGAAGTAAGAGTAATATCCAGAACATCAGAAGCTGTTTTTGCATCCTCGTAAAACATCTCATAAAAATCCCCAATCCTAAACATGAGAATGCAGTCTTCATACTGATCTTTAATCTTCTTATACTGCCGCATAGCAGGAGTTAATGATACCATCCCCATCTAAAGTAAATATCTGGCTTATTTAAATTTAATGATTGCCCAGTGTTTCAAAACTCCTTCTTTGGGGGGCAACACCGAAAAAGAGTCTATATGCAAAGAGTCTAAATTCTCATAATTAATTTCAAGGTGCAGTCAAATTGCATGTGTTTTTCGACTCTTTCATTTGGGTCGCTTGTGGTGTGCTGTGCACTGATACAAAGCATACTCACTGATTGTTCGTGGGTTTCTAAAAAACCCGAAACCATATTTACTAACGTGCATAGGTTTCTG
>CAYUHF010000009.1:5197-64312 GCA_964444505.1 uncultured Methanosarcinales archaeon
AAAAACCCAAAACCATATTTACTAACGTGCATAGGTTTCTGAAAAACCCAAAACCATATTTACTAACGTGCATAGGTTTCTGAAAAACCCAAAACCTCCGCAAACCAAAAGTATCATTTGCAGAACCGACTTTTGCCTCCCGGCCAGACGGAATTGCAATGCTTTAGCAATGAAGTAGGGCAGCGTTTTTGCTGACCGTCTAGATCGGTGGGTTGCGTGCTCCATACCTTGGTGTGGGGGAAAACCCGCCATTGAAATCCTCAAGGATTTCAAAAGACATAAGAATTCTGATTTTTAGTGTTAGTGGTGCGCGGCGAAACCGGCGCACGCACCAACCAACTTTCGGTTAGTGGTAGCTATATCGTCGCGAAATAAAAACCTTTCGGAGGCGGTATATATGAGTGAATTAAAAAGTCGAGCACATTCATATGGGCAAAATTGCCACCATTTTGTATGGGGACCAAAGTATAGAATACCGATGTTAAAGCCAACAGACATAAGGAAAGTTTGTGCTGGAATACTGAGATTAGTAGCGATTCAGAATGGTTGTAGAATCCATGAGATGAGGATTTTAAAAGACCACATACATATGTTTGTTGAAATACCACCCACACTAAGTGTGAGTCGAGCTTTTCAATTATTCAAGGGTATTAGCTCAAGAACCTTAAGGCGTAATTTTCCATGGCTCAGGAAGTTCAAGAGCCTATGGACAAAAGGTAAGTTTTATCGAAGTGTAGGTAATGTCACTACAGACGTGGTGGAGCACTACATAAGAAAAAGTCAGGGGAGCTGGGAATATTTCGATCGGAAAAGGACGTGGAGCTACCCTGAGCAGACAAGGCTAGTAAGCTATTAGGATTCAAGGACGGATACCCCACACTGAAGTGTGGGGAGGACGTCATTGTGCCTGGGGGAGGTAAAAGTCTGGAACGCTAGGAAAACAACCCCAAATAACTGTACAGCAACTAATTTCAAAAACATTTAAATAAAAGCTATTCTTCTCTGGTATTATGAACCACACAAGTGATTGTCCGTGGCACTGAGATTTTCTTAGACTTAACTATATTCAAAACTTCCAAAGGTTACTGGTGGTAGTTCTTTTTCTAGTTCAACGTCAGACTTAATGGAGGTATAAAATGTACTTTGGAGAATATGGTGGGCAGTATGTGCCCGAACAGTTGATAGGTTACCTTGATAATCTGGATGAGGAGTATAGAGAGCACAAGGATACAACAGAATTCAGGCAGAAGCTTGAAAATCTTCTGAAGAATTTTGTCGGAAGACCAAGCCCTCTCTACTTTGCAGAAAAGTTAACAAAAGAGTTGGGATTTAAGGTCTATCTGAAAAGAGAAGACCTGAACCACACAGGAGCGCACAAGATAAACAACACACTTGGCCAGGCACTTCTGGCAAAGCTTATGGGGAAAACAGAACTCATAGCTGAGACAGGAGCAGGACAGCACGGAGTTGCCACAGCAACAGCAGCAGCACTCTTTGGCATGAAATGCAAGATATTCATGGGAGAACTTGATACAAAGAGACAGAAAATGAATGTTGAGAGAATGAAGCTTCTGGGAGCAGAAGTAATACCAGTGAAAACAGGAACAAGAGTACTCAAGGATGCTGTGGATGAGGCAATAAAATACCTTTTAGAAAACCCGGATGTTTTCTACCTTCTGGGAAGTGTAGTCGGTCCACATCCATACCCCACAATTGTAAGAGACTTTCAGAAAGTGATCGGGGAAGAGGCAAGAAACCAAATCCTTGAAGCAGAAGGAAAACTTCCAACCCATCTTGTTGCATGTGTTGGTGGAGGGAGCAATGCAATGGGACTTTTCACAGAGTTCATGGATGATCCTGTGAAAATGATAGGAGTAGAACCAGCAGGCAAAGGACTGGACACAGAACAGCATGCAGCAGCACTTACACTTGGAACACCTGGCATAATCCACGGCTTTAAGTGCTATCTTTTGCAGGATGAAAAAGGCAACCCAAAAGAAGTCTACTCAATTGCACCAGGACTCGATTATCCAGGTGTGGGACCAGAGCCCTCAATGCTAAAAGACATCAAGAGGGTAAAATTTGGAACAGTGACAGACAGTGAAGCACTAGAAGCATTTGACAGACTCTGCAGAACAGAAGGCATAATCCCCGCACTTGAATCCAGCCACGCACTTGCCTATCTTTACAAGGGAGACTTCAGTAAAGATGATATAGTGATAGTCAATCTCTCAGGCAGGGGAGACAAGGATGTAGAAACAGTTGTTAAATTAATTTAATTTTTTTTATTTTTTATTATTCCATACCCGATAAGCCTGAAACGGCTTGCAATTCTTCTCGACATGGTAACTTTTGTTCCTTCCCAGGCGCACACAGGTCTTTTCAGCCTGAAAACTGCCCTGTCTTTTCCAAGCTCAACAACTCTTCCAACAGTAGCACCAGAATTAACATTGAGCATAATCATCTCGCCAAGTTTGACAGGTTCAACTTCGAGTTTGTCTTCAACTCCCACAACCTCCTCAAGAAGATTTACCTCAAGGTCAAGGTCAGTAATCATTGGAGGAAGTTCTCCATCCTTACCAACAACTGATCCTGTAAGCTGGTCAGACTTGACAATTGAAGGATCCAGAAGTGTCTGTATAGCAATATTTCCACCAGGAGTAACCTCATCAACCTTCTTTCCTCCAGTCATCATGCTGACAATCTCAGATCTTAGTGATTCATAATACTCTTTACCTTCTTTTTGTATCTTTCTTCCAGGCTTGATCTCTATCTTGTCGCCAACACTTAGCTTTCCATGGGTTAAAACACCACCCAGTACACCGCCCTGGAGATTGCTTATATCAATACCTGGCTTATTCACATCAAAGCTTCTTGCAACAAGCATCATCGGATCTTCAGTCAAGTCCCTCTCAGGTGTGGGCATGTACTCCTCAATAGCCTGTATAAGAACATCAATATTGACATTGTGCATGGCACTCACAGGAATAATCGGAACATCAGCATACTTTGTATCCTTTAAAAACTCTCTTATCTGTTTGTAGTTTTCCAGTGCCTCTTCTTTTGTTACAACATCAATCTTGTTCTGGACAACAATAACATTCTCAAGGTTTGCAATCTGTAATGCCATCAAGTGTTCTCTTGTCTGCGGCTGCGGGCACTCTTCATTTGCAGCAACCAAAAGAAGTGCACTGTCCATAATTGTAGCTCCTGAAAGCATTGTAGCCATCAGACTCTCATGACCAGGAGCATCAACAAATGAAACTTTTCTTACAAATTCTGTTTCTACGTCATGCTCAGCACATTTTTCTTCAGTAGTATATGCTGCAGCTCCCTCACACTTTGGGCATTTTCTAAAAACAGCATGGGCATAACCTAACCTGATTGTTATGCCTCTTCTCATCTCTTCAGAATGAGTGTCTGCCCATTTACCTGTCAAAGCTCTAATTAAAGTGGTTTTACCATGGTCAACATGTCCTATTGTACCAATGTTAATTGACGGCTGGGCAGGTATCTCTGACATTATTTATCCTCACTCTCTTTCTTCTCAGCTTTTTCTTCCTTTTTCTTGTCTTCAGATTTTTTTTCACTCTTGTCTTCCTTTTTCTCAGAATCTTCTTTACTCTTTTCTGTTTTCTCTTTCTTTGTTTCTTTTTTCTTGTCTTTGTCAGATTCTTTTTCCTCAGGCTCTTTGGACTTTTTCTCTTGTTTCTTTTCTTGTTTTTTCTCTGAATCCTCTTTGCTCTCTTCTGTTTTATTTTTCTTATCTTTGTCAGATTCTTTTTCCTCAGACTCTTTGGACTTTTTCTCTTCCTTGTTTTTTGTGTCTGATTTTTCACTCTCTTGCTTCTTTTCTTTTTTGTCTGGTTTTTCTTCAGACTTCTCTTTTTCCTTGTCTTCTTTTTTCTTTTCTTCCTTAGACTCTTCTTTTGTCTTCTCTTTCTTTTCTGTTTTTTCACTCTTATCTTTCTTGTCTTGTTTTTTCTCTTCCTTTTTTTCAGCTTTCTCTGTTTTCTTTTCCTCTACACCAGAATCCTTTGGCTTTAGAACCTTGAAGTTAAGCTGCACAATTTTTGAATCAACTGTGTTTCCAACAACAGTCTTTCTCTTTCTCATACCCTTAACATTAGATTTAAGTCCGACACCATGTGAAATTAGAATCCTCCTTCTGCCAGCCCCATCAACATCTTTTCGCATGGGAAATCCGCAGTGATCAGAGCCACCAGCTAGTTCGAGCTCATGACCATTAAGTCCAATCTTTGATCCGTCTATCTTCTCCCCAATCTGTTTTCCGAGTAGAAAATCAGCTTCATCTCCTTTGACTACTTTTTGAACAGTCTTTCCATCTTTATATCCTAAGACAATCTTGAATTCTGCCATTTAAGCACCTCCACTAATATAAAATGGGATTGTTTTCTCATTTAAAAAGTTTTGGTATACAGAGGCGGTGTTCCAAATCTTATTATCCAGAACAAACCAGATTTCAAATATTAAGTGATAGAAAAATATATAAATAGATTCAATTAATTTTCTTACCATAAAAGAGGTGTTATCATGAAAAAAGCAAGTTTAGCATTATCTACAAATGCGATTGTTGTTCTAATTATTGCTATTACCATTCTGGGACTGGCATTAACATTTACAAGAAATATTTTCGGGACACTAGGAGAAAATGTGGCAGCTGTTGGTCAGGGTTCACTTTTAGACAACCCCCCAAGCTATGACGAGCCAATGACACTATCAAGACAGGAAGTAGATGCCAGAATAGGAAGAGATGTCAAGCTCAAGGTCGCACTGTTTAATGTTCATAATTCTAATGTAAACGCAACACTTACTCTTGAAAGCTGTAAACAGGGCACCTCAGATACAACTGGTAACTTCACAGAGACTATCCCAGGTTCAGTTGAGGTCCCAATAAATGAAGATGTTGTTTATTCAATAGTGCTTGGAGTTGCTGATAGCACACCACTTGGTACACATGTGTGTACTTTTAAAGGTGAATTAAAAACAGGGACAACTGTTGAGAAATCGTTTTACCAGCACTTATACATCAATGTGAAATAAAAAGGTGATAATATGGCTAAGAAAAAACTTACAAAAAAACAGGAATTTGAGATTCTTAAATTGGTTCTTGACAAGTATCTATGGCTTGGAACAGGTGTTATGGTCTTTGGACTCTATAAGATCATAGTAAGTGCAAACTTTTTCCAGGGATTTGCATGGATTATTGTAGGAACAATACTTTTGCTGCTCTTTATGTGGCTTATAGTAAAGGAATATGAATTCATAGAATGAAGAGAGCATCAATCAGCCTGTCTGCAAACTTTTTAGTTGTAATTATTGTTGCTATTGTGGTTCTTGGAATGGGGATTGCAATAGCAAAAGATATGTTTTCTAGTGCAGAAGAGCAGATAAACTGGCTTGACACCGAGAGAAAACACCAGCTGGTTAACCTGCTCGATACTGGTCAGATGGTTGGTTTTCCTATACAGAGAGCAGACCTTTCACCTGGTGAGTATGAGGTTTATCCAATAATTGTGAGGAATGTAGGCACAAATACTGAAGATTACACACTTAAAGTTGAGTCTCAGACTGTAAATGGTTGCGATTCCAGTGGTTTTATTGTTACAATTGCTAAGGAAACACTCTCTCTTGAACCCACAGAACGTGGAATATTTGAAGTTGCAATTGAAGTACCCAAAGACAAACCACAATGCATATATGTTTTTAAAGGAACTATCAAAGACCAGTCAGGACAACTCTACGGAAATCCGGGACTACTCTATGTACACCTTAAAAGATAGTACTTCTTGATTTAACTATTGTGGAGTAGATACTACGTACTATTTAAAAATAGAACCGACAGGTTTATAAATCCCAAATAGGAATCCAATAACACCAAAAAATTGGGGGTGAAGTTATGGAACTTAAAAAATATGGACCTTGGGCTTTCTATGTAGCTTTGGTAGCAGCATTGGTACTAGTGTTTTTCCAGGGACAGCAATGGGCAGTATGGTTATTAGCTATACTAGGTTTGGTTGTAGGAGTGTTAAACATCTCAGAAAAAGAGACAACAACATTCCTTTTGGCAAGCATTGCCTGGATGGCAGCAGGACAATTCCTAAGCGGTATCTTTAGTACAATACCACTGGTAGGAGGATATGTTGCTTCGTTCTTGAGCAATGTAGTGACATTTGTAGGACCAGCAGCTGCAGTAGTAGCATTAGTGGGTCTCTACAGAATAACCAAAGATTAATTTTTTTTTTAATTTCTTAAGGAAATCTGGATCGGGCCAAAATGTTGTTTCTGGTCCAGGCTTACCTTACAATCTCTATCTAAATGCAGAAGTGGAATAAAAGTGAACACCTTGTCTTCTTTTGTGTCTGATTCAATAAGTTCAGTAAAAAATAGTTCTTTATCGTTTTTATCAAAGAAACCAACTATCTTATTGTAGATTACCTTAATTACCTCGGTTATGTCTTTTTCCTTTTTTGGAATTTCCATCTTTTTTTCTGGAATGTTTCTTACTATCCTTCTCTTTTTTACAACAAGGGCCTGCTCCAAAGCTTCCATCAGATCATACACACTGACTTTTCTTGTCCTTGGCTGAGGTGTTTTCGGGACAAGGTCTGGAATCTCAGGCTGTACAGGTGCCTGTTCATCAAGCTCCATCTCCAGCTGGTCATAGAATGCTGCAGCAAAATCATCTTCATATGGTTCAGCACTTGCAATAAGCCTGTCAAGCTCTGTCAAGTCTTCACCAACCAATCTGCTTGACTTCATCTTTAATAGGATTGCAGCTGCAAGAACAACCTTGCCGCTCAGTCTAAAGTCCATGTCTTTTAGCTTTTTGAGAATCTTGACATACTTTTTTGCAATCAGAGAAACATCAATATCCCACGGATCCATACCTTCTTCACGGATTAGTCTTTGAATTAGGCTTTTCCAGGTAACCTCGTCTTTCTCAAATAGAATGCTAAAAATCTTCTGTTGCATAAATGTATACTGATATATACTTACTTATAAATATATTGTTTTTGTTGAGAAATATTATTGGTTTTTGTATATCTCTAGTATGTCTTCTTGTAGTATTTTGAAAACTTCTGATAGTCTTGGATTAATTATTGAATATTTGTGCAGAATCTCATGAAGCTCTTCTTCAAATTCTGATTTATACTCTGTTTCTGGTTCAGTGTCCTCATCCTCAATGTCCTCTTCAAAATCATCTGAATCTTCCTGAAATTCGTCAGAGTCTTCTATATGTTCAGATGATTCATACTCTTCATGTTGTTCCACATAAACTTCTGACTCCGGATATTCTTCAGGCTCATCACTCTCTTCATCAGTTTCTTGGGAATCTAACTCATCAACATCCATTGAGAAAATGTCTTCTACATCAGGATCCTGCAGCAAAGGAACAATCTGTACAATAAATGCCTTGTTATTTTCCACAACAAACTCAACTTCCAAAGGCTGGTCAAAGTGCTCTTCAAGTCTCTTTGCAATCTTGCAAAGCTTTACTGCCTCAGCATCCTTTAGAACAGAAATAGATCTCTCTGGTTCTGGAATTGGTTTTCTTAATTTTTCTCCTGTTTTTTTGTCCAGAATATATGCGTATTGCTGTTCAGTAGAATTTCTTTCAACAACCACAAGTTTTGACTTGTTAAGTATATATTGGTGCGGCTCCCTGTCATCTAAGATAAAATAATCAGATAACCCCCAGCACGCCTCAATTATCATCTGGTCTTCACGTCCTGTATCAGGATCAGTTGTAAACACAATAGCTGTCTTGTGAGGATAAATCATCTTGTGAATAATTGATGCAACCTTGATATCTTCAAAAGCTACTCTTTCTTCCAGAAGAAGCTCTACTGTCTCTGCTGAAAAAACAGAACTCCAGCTTTTCTTGACTGCCTGCAGAAGTTCTTCATCACCTACAATTGCAAGGCTTGTTGAAGAACAAATTGGCTCGTTGTCAATAAAAAGAGTGCTTCTTACAGCAACTGTTGCATCTTCTGAATCATTTAGAAGGTCAAAACTGCTCTCGTATGTCTTAAGATGAGTACCCAGCTGTGTATATGCCTCAACAATCTCGTTTCTAAGACTCTGGGGCATCTGGAACGACTTGACCAGTCCCTGGATAGTTCTTGCTTTGGATTGTTCAGGCTCATCATCTCTAAATGCAGAAACAATAAGATCTCTGTGAGGCTCAACATGCAGCATGAATGCACTGCTCTTAAGTACAAATCCTTCTGGTATTGATCCGGTTTCTGATGCTTCTCCAAGTAGTGCAGCCTTTTCACCTACCAAGGCAGCATGTGACTTGTTCACCTCTTTTAATGAAACTAAATTTCCCATTACTCTTTTGTGTGGAGGAGGTATTTTATAAACTTTTCCCAAAATTACAGCTTGCTTCTCTTTCCTTGTTTTAGACTAATTTTTGCAAGAACCATCTGGTGCATCCTTTTCAAAAACTCCATCCTGTCTTCCATCTTTAGAATATCTGCTCTTCCCTGGGTCACAAGATTAAATGCAAAAGGAGATGGGATTTTTGTATGGTCATGAATAATCTTTAATTCTTTTTGCTCAATTTTTTCAAGAACTTTTTTGGCTCTTTTGATATCCATAAGGTCCTGCAAGACCTCTCTTCTGGCTTCCTTTAAAATAGGAAAGTCCTGGTCAATCCTTCTTACAGCACTCAATAGGATTTTTGAGCTGACCTGCTGTTTTCCCACATTTTTTCTTCTGCCCTTGTAATTTCTAAGAATCATAAGTGATCTCATGGCACAGTGCCTGAACCTTCTTTTAAGAACCTCTGATTTTTTGATGGCAACCTTCATTATAAGCTCAATCCTGTCAGACTCAATCAAATCAAATGCTCTTCTGATGTTGGCATTTTTTTCTGTTCTCAGGTAAAAACCATTGTCATTAATACCAATCTCAACATCCTCTTTTATCTGCCTGCTGGCAATAAGTCCAAAAGCCCTGCTCAAGCAGTCATTAACCCTTCTTCCAAAAAGTGAATGAAAAATGTAATAATTGCCCTTCTCACTTTTGTAATGCTCAACAACTATCTTTCTGTCATGAGGCACTTCTGAATACTCATACTGCTCGTAAAAATACTGGTAGAGTGATTCAGCAGCGTTTTCACCAACACTGAGATATTCCTTTATGAAAACAATAATTTCTTGTTTTTTCATCTGGTGCGTAAGTTTATCTTCCATAAGCCGCCTGAACCTCCCAATGTCAAGCGCAAGATCATAACTCAAAGGAAGCATCTCACTCACCCATCTTGGTACAGTTGGAGGCCTGAATTTACTTGTCTTAACCTGGATAGTCATACCCCTGCTGTATTGGAACTCATAAGTAGAACCGCCAAGTACAAAAACATCTCCCTTTTTAAGTCGTTCAAGAAAACCCTCATCAATAGTACCTATTATCTGGTCACCCATCTTGACCTGCACACGCGCCTGGTCAGGGATAGTCCCTATATTTGTCATATAAATAACCCTTGCAAGCCTGCCTCTCCTCCCTATCATACCCTTCTCCTTATCATACCAGATCTTTGCATATACATGCCTGTCTTCAAGTGATGCAAACTCACCAGCAAGATAGTTAAGAATATCTTCAAAATCACTCACACTAAGATTGTGATAACAGTAGCTGTTCCTGATAAGCTCCAGTAGTCTGTCCCTTTCAATCTTGGTCTCAATAGCAATCCCGTAAATATGCTGCGCCAGAACATCAAGACAGTTCTTTGGAATATGGAGCCTGTCAATCTTGTGCTCCAACCCATTTTTCAACAGAACAGAACACTCAACAAGATCATCTCTGTTAAGAACAATGATTCTTCCCTTTGTTGTCTCGTGAAGCTTGTGCCCGCTTCTTCCAATTCTCTGCAGAGCTCTTGCCACAGACTTTGGAGAGCCAAGAAGAATAACAAGGTCAATATAACCAATATCAATACCAAGCTCAAGACTAGTTGAGCACACAACTGCCTTTAGCTTTCCCTCTCTTAACTTGTTCTCGACATCAAGCCTGTGCTTTTTTCCAAGTGAACCATGATGTGCACCAATATTTTCTGAGTAGTTGTCAGGAAACTTATCCTTAAGATAATCAACAACCCTCTCAGTTGCAGCACGTGTATTTGTGAAAATAAGTGTGGTCTTGTGGTCCTGTATGAGATTATCAATCAACTCATACATTGACTCGTGCATCTCATCATGAGATACATCAATCAGGTTTGGAACAGGACACAATACTTTCATATCTGTTTTTTTCAGGAACTGGACATCAATAATCTTGCACTGCCTGAGCTTGTCCTTTTCATATCCGACCAAAAACCTGGCAACCTCTTCAAGGGGTGCAACAGTTGCAGAAAGACCAACCCTGCAGATATGCCTGCTGAGCCTTTGAAGCCTCTCAAGAGAAAGAGACAGATGCACGCCTCTTTTGTTTTCTGCAAGTGCATGCACCTCATCAATAATACACCATTCGACATCAGTTAGAAGCTCACTGAACTTAATTGAACTCAGGACAATACCAAGTGATTCTGGGGTTGTTATGAGTATATGGGGTGGATTATGAAGCATTTTTGTTTTTTCATAAGAACTGGTGTCACCAGTACGGGTAGCAACCCTTATTCCAAGCTCTTTTCCGGCAATCTCTTCCATCTCTTTTAATGGCTCTTTTAAATTCACCTCAATATCATAGTTTAATGCCTTTAATGGAGAAATATAAACACAGTAGATCTTGTCCTCCAGAATACCCTTTTCAGCAGAATCAACAAGCTCATTTAGTATTGAAAGAAACGCAGTAAGAGTCTTTGTTGCACCAGTAGGAGCAGATACAAGAATATTCTGCCTGGCATGGATCTCAGTCACACCAAATCTCTGGGGCAGGCTGAAGTTTTTGAATTTAGAGAAAAACCATTCCCTTACAATAGGGTGTAGTATCTTCTCAATCTGCTCTTCAGAGTCTGGATTAGACTTGTATTCCATACATAGAATTAAACAAATCTAGCTTTATAAGAGTTGTGAATCAGAAAGGTACTTCTCCATTATCCTCTCTAATCTCCTGGATTTTTTGTGCAACTTGGCAGTCAGTGTAAAAACCACTAAAAATCTGGAGTGTTTTTCTTGTCATATAATCTCCTCTTATTACCTCATGAACATCATCAAGAACCACACCAATCCATTCACCAGTGAAATGCAGCATCTTTCCCACCTCTCTTTTGGACCTTGCTTCTCCCGGATGGTTATACATACATTCTATAACATTGTATTGAGTCTCTGTAAGTTTCTCTCTCAAAGTGCCTAAAATCAGTCTTCTTTTAAAAAATGTAATGCCCATGGCACCATTCTTTAAACCAGCTGCAAGATGATCTCTTGAATCTCTCCTGATACTATTCATGCCATATGGACCATTATCAGTAAGCCTTTGTTTTAAGGTGGATGAGAGTACTTCAGTTGCAACATGGTAAGCATCTGATATGCCAACAAAATCAGCAACAAAATAATCTAACCCACTACTAGGTTTGACCAACTGTTCAAGATTGAAATCCTCAACCATATATTGCAATTCCTCATCAAACTCAGAACCCACCAGACGCAAAACAGGCTCAGGAATATCCTCTTCAATGGCTTCCTTAATGTAGTCAAGTGAGCAGCCGGAAAAGTCACATCTGTTTTTTCTCAACCATATAAATAAGGAGTTTCTTACTGTAAAATGGCTGTTGCTTTCGCTAAAAAGAAATCTCAGCACAGAATTATTGTAGATCCCATATCTATGATGTGTCGATGGGCGTCTTGCATAGGCTTTGGACACCCCTGTTTCAGCATTGATGGTATCTTCATCTATACCACATGAATAAAGAAGTGCTGCACACAATATCTGCTCAGATTCATAATTTTGTATCCCCATTGCTTAAGAAAAATAAACTTTATTTATAACTTTTGTGGAGGTTGTTATTTAAAAGTAGTCTAAACCTTAGAAGGATATGCTCTCTTTAGCTCTAACAATACCGTCACAATCCTTACCCTTTTTATGAGAGCCAATAGTGTATTTTAAGACTTCTATTGCGGTATCACTGCCCTTTTTTTCAATAATTTTTTCAAGGGTATCCATTGACCTGACCAAAGAATAGGCTCTCCTTTCTTATTTGAAAATCTCGTCTCAAATTTTCAACTGGGATGATGAATACATAGGGCGAGATTTTCAATTCAACAAAATGTTTACATTTTGTGACCTGTAAATGCGTGGCATTTACACGTTCTGTAATGCTCATAAATCGAAGATTTATGGCACTTGAAAATGTTCCATTTTCAATGATCCGCTTTCAAAAGAGGAGGCGTAAATAACCCATATTGAGCCTCCACAGCAGATTTACTTTATTTTAGGAAGAATCCATAAGGCGAAACAATCTTTTTTACCTAATCAAAAGCCAAAATACTATGGAAAGGTTTTTATACCTACAGTTAAAATAAAAATAAGGTGATTTTCATGAAAAAAATAATGTTTCTTTTACTATGTATATTTGCATTGGCAGGTTGCAGCCAAACAGAGAATACTGAAACCTGCCCTGAAAATCAAGAGATGATTGGAGAAATATGCTGCTATGATGATAATGGAAATGGAATATGTGACGTAAGTGAGCAACCTGAAGAGCCAATTACAGAAGCACAGCCAACATGTGAAGCACCAAATGTCAAGATTGGCGAATCCTGCTGTCTGGACTCAAATCAGAATAATATCTGTGATGAAAATGAGGTTGAGCCAGAACCAGATTATATATCTGTAAGCGAATTGGAGACAGCTATTTCAGAAGAATTCTCCGACATTAATACATACTATTTTGTGGGGGAAGAGCGTGAAGATCCCTCGGATTTTGAAAAAACATATGAAGTGAAGTTGAGCAGGCCCAAAAGATTCAGGATTCTTGAATTAAATAAGCCTATCCAGTTAGAAGAATTCTCGCAGTTCATAAGTCAAAAATATGCTGACAATCAGCAGAATTCGAAAAATTATGCAACAACTCTAATAGATCAAAATAACGATTCAAGAAACAAATGGAGCAGAGCATTTTACAAATATGACAATGAGCTTGAGAGGATAAATGAGCAAGTATTCTATGAAAAACACTTTATTGTAGTGATAACACCGCTTGATAACTGGCAGGGTGCTCAGTCCATAGTGAGGATATATGTCTGGTGTTCTCCTGACATAATTCTGGAGGTGCAGCCAAAAGATTATTATAAGGAGTCCAGCAGTTGGGGGTCGGGAACAAACACAGATGATATTATATCTACAATGGCATTTGAGCATGATCAATTTAAGATAGAATTAAAGGGGACTGCAAAGCAATTGGTGGATATCTGTGCGCCCACTTAGAGGAAAATTCACAGTCAATCTGCCTTTCCTTTTTCTTATGTCATTTATTTGTTTTTTTCCGGATTTTCTTCCTTAATCTTTATGAATTATAAAATCTAATATATTACTGGTGATGGACAATTAAGAGAATAATTTTTTTAATACTACTGATATCTGGCTGCACTCAGCCAACAGGTCTGGTTGTTGACCAGTCAAAAATAATTGATGACACCTTTGAACCAACAGTTTATTTTTGCCCAAGAGATAACTGCACCAAGTATTTATTTGATTTTCTAAGTGAGGCACAGGTTTCAATCCACTGTGCCTTGTATGATCTTGATATACCTGAAATAATTGGACTCTTTGAGAAAAAGTCAAAAGATATTGATGTAAAATTAATTCTTGATGATCATAACTACATTGAAAATCTCTCTTTTGCAAAACACGACAACCGGTCAGCATTAATGCACAACAAGTTCTGCATAGTAGACTCAAAAAAAGTATTTACAGGAAGCATGAATCCAACAGAAAACGGAGTCTACAAAAACAATAACAACATGATCCTGATTGAATCAGAACAAGCTGCAAAAATATTCCAGGAAGAATTTGAAGAAATGTGGGAAGGAGAGTTTAGCAGGGGCAACTCAACACACTCTGATTTTATTCTGTTTTGTCCGGAGGACAACTGCGCAGACAAGGTAAAACAACTAATCCGGGGCGCAAACCAAAGCATTTATTTTACAGCATTCTCATTTACACACGATGCAATAGCCACAGAACTTCTCTTAAAGCACTATCAGGGAGTTGACATCAGAGGAGTATTTGAAAAAACAAGAATAAGCAAGTATTCAAGATACCACATTCTAAAACACCACGGAGTAAATGTAAGAATGGACAAGAACAAGTATGTCATGCACCACAAGTTCTGGATAATAGACAACAGCACAGTTATCACAGGAAGCTTTAATCCATCATACAGCGCTGACACAAGAAATGATGAGAATATTGTGATTTTGCAAACCGTATATGAGGATTTTCTGGAGGAATTCAGGAAAATCTAATCTGATTTAGAAAAAAATATATAATAATTTACCATAATTCAGGACATGTCTGATCTTGCATTTATTGTAGACAGCGGGGCAGAAATACCACCTCTGGTAGAAAAAGAGCTGGAAAAAAGTGGGCTTGAGCTCAAGATTATACCCTTCCACATCTTTTTTGGTGAAGAACAGTATCTTGATGAAGTCACAATAACAAGAGATGAATTCTACAAAAAACTCCTACAATACCCGCTCAAAGACATAACAACAACCCAACCTAACGAATACGAGTTCTCAGAAGTGTATGAATCACTTGATGCACACATCATTGTTCTTCCTGTTTTTCGTGAGTATTCAGGCACATATGAATCTGCAGTTTCTGCACAAACAGATAATGTTACTGTAATTGACTCACAGACAACATCTGCTGGCCAGGGATTTCTTGTGATGCAGGGATTACAATCCTACAGACAAAAAAAATCACCAGAAGAAATTGCCCAGGATATAAGAGAAGCAAGAGACAGAATCGCAATCTCGATCATGCTTCCAGACCCTGTTTACATCACAAGTAGAGTCAGGATACCGGAGTCAATAGCAAGCAAGGTTCAGAGTATCTTCAAAATAAAAGCAGCCTTCAAGGTCAAGGGTGGAAAAATTAGTGTGCAGGAAATATCACGAAAAACCAATTCTGTTCTTGAAAAAATGTACACTTCGCTGGAAGAAGAAGTTGGTGATGAACCAGTAGTTGCTTGCTGTCTTCATGCAAATAACAAAAAACTGCTGGAACAAGTTGTAGCACAAACACAAAAAAGGTACAATATTGTCTCCACAGAATACATGCCAGATATAATGACCTCAGATATATGCCCTGTTCTTGGACGATATGTGGGTCCAGGATCAGTTGGAATAGTCTTATACAAAGTACAGTAAGACAACAAAAACCGAAAACGACGCAATATTGATGTACAAACCCCTCTTGAGTTTCTTGTCTTTTTCAATTAGTGCAGCAATTAAACCGACAGACAAAAAACCACCAAGATGTGCCAGATGCCCAATTCCATCAGCAGGCCCAAGAAGCCCAATAATATCAGCATAAAGAGTTAGCCAGCCAACAAGCATCACAGGCATGGGAATAAGAAGCTCATAAGTAATGTAGAAAGGATCAAGCAGCATAGCAGTTGAGACAAGCCCCATCAATGCACCTGAAGCCCCAACTCCACCAGTATTCTGGCCCATCAAAAGATGTATCAATGATGAGAAAAAAACAGAGATAAACAATGCAAAAAAATAAACAATTACGGTTTTTGGTGTTTTAAGTTTTCTTTCAACAACCCTTCCAAAGACAAAAATTCCAATCATGTTTCCTACCAAATGACCAATGCTTGCATGCAGAAAACCAGTTGTGATAATTGTATAGGGTCTTGAAAAAATATCAACAGGATAATGCACAAAACCGCTCAAGTCAAAAAACAAGCTCAGTATAAAAACAAAAATATTGACAAGAATGATTGTGATGGTGAACTTTGCCTGGAATATGAATTCAACTAGCTCCCTGAAAGGCTTAGAAAGGTACCTTGTGTCTTTTTTCCCAAAAATAACCTGCACCAACCTGACAGGAAAAAGTAGTATCTGGAAAACAAATTTCAGCAAAAACCTGGTCTCAGACTCAATCATATTTGTTTATTCCCCTCCAGATATTTAAAGCTAATCCAAAAAATTAAATATTAAATGTACCACTCTAGAGTCATGCACGTAGGTTTTATAGTAAACTCAAAATGCGCAGCCAGCAGGCCTTATCAGTACAAAGAATTTGCAAGGGAGAAAGTACATTTTGATAAGTATCAAGATTTTAGTTCTTCTGCTCTTCTCACAGATCAAGATATGAGAGCAGACCAGCTTGCCCAGCTTTACCATAATGATTACGACTCTCTTATTGGAATTGGAGGAGATGGTACATTAAGTGAAATTGTAAATGGCCTGATGCACTCTGGAGTACGGGGATACAAAGTAGGATTAGTACCTCTTGGAACAGGCAATGACCTTCCAGAAATAATGGGCTTTCAAAATATCCGAGAGATATTTGAGGCGTTGCTTGCAGAAAGCTACGAGCCAGTTGATGTGGGACATGTAAAATTTAATGACAATGATGCTTATTTTGTGAACTTGGCAAGCTTTGGAATAGGAGCTGAAGTTCAGGGTTATGTTGACAGAATCAAGGATAGAGAGAGAGCACTTGATAAACTAGTCAGAAACACTGGACTTTCTTATGCAGTTGGAGCAGTTCAGTCAATAATAAATGGCCAACCAAGGCAAATGACAATCACTGTTGATCAAAAGACATATGAAGGAAAAAGATTTGAAGTCCAGATTTGCAATGGACCACAAGTAGCTGGAGGTATGCCTACAGCACCCGAGGCAGAGCTCTGTGACGGGTATTTTGACATGATGGCAATAGGGGATGTGGGCAAGATAAAAGCTGCAAATCTTCTGTTAAAAGTGCTTCTTGGAGGCTATCATACAATGCATAAGGATGTTTTAATGAAGCAGGGAAAAAAATTCAGAATTGAATCAGCAGAAAAGATTGCAGTAAACCTGGATGGAGAGATCAGTCCGGATTGGAAAACACCATTTGAAGTTGAACTACTCCCTGCAGCAGTGCAAATGCTCAGCCCGCGTCAGAGCGAACTTTCAGAATCTCTACTTCGTTCTCGTTATCTAACCAATCTTGTTCTACAAGAATACGGCCGTCCCTGACAACAACAGCAGTCACAGGATTTATATCAAGCTTTTCAAGAAGTTCTAGAACACTACCGTCAAACTCAATTTCTCTTTTCCCGTTATAATCCACAATCATCCGCCAAGCACCACAGGCAAAACAATGACAGTATCATCAGTTACTAGATTCTCATCTGTTTTTATCACTTTTCTGTTTTTTACAAGAACAACAGAATGCGGGTTGATGCCAAGCTCTTCAAGTAGACCCCCTGCATCCCCCTCATAATCTATTTCAATCTCCCTGTCATCATCATCAAAAACAACCCTCATAGACTAAACCTCTTCATAGATAAGTTTGCCAGATCAATTCTTATGAGGTCTCTGCAAAAATCCCTGCCCTGAAGTATCTTCATTGCCTCACTGACCTGAACAGCACTAGTTACAGCAACAGCAGTGTTTGTTATCTCATGATTCATATCTTTTTTGTCCTGAAAAACATCCCTGTATCTTGGACCATCCGGCATAACAACCATGACCTCACCAAGATCCCTTGTACATGAAGCATGAATCCACTTATCACAAATGTCATCCATTAAATACCTGGCTTTGATATTGTCAGTACAGTCCAGCACAAGATCGCAATCAAAAACAAAATCAGAATCAAGCTTTTGTGCAAAAACCTCAACCTTTGTATTGGACATTTGTTCAAGTTTCTCTTTAGCGCAGACAACTTTCTTTTTCCCAACATCATCTTTTGTGTACATGGTCCTGTCCAGATCAGAGATCTCAACAACATCATGGTCAATAATCTGAAGTTCGCCAATCCCTGCCCTTGCAAGAAGCTCAGCAGAGTGACTCCCAAGACCACCCATCCCAACAACAGCTACTTTTTTGTCTATCATAATAATAAAGTAGAAATCGTCAAATATAAGCTTTTTGATAAAAACATACGTATAAAACAATGGAAATCCCACAATGGTAGGATTCCCGGCATTCAGGGAAAATATCCAAAGACATGTTTGATTTGGTCACAGACTTAACAAGACATATCCAAAAAAATAAATACCACCCATTAATCATTCTATCTATGCCTGAACTAACCCCTGAGATGAAAAAGCAGCTTGAGGAACAAAAAAAACAGTGCATTTTCTGCAAGATCCTAGAAGGAGAGATAGAATCCAAAAAAGTCTATGAAGACAAACACCTTATCGGGATACTGGACATAAACCCTGCAGTAGAAGGGCACACCATAATAGTACCCAAGGAACATTACCCAATACTTCCATTTCTGCCTGAAAAAACACAAAAGCACCTTTTTGAAAAACTCCCTGCTCTTGTTGGAGCAGTAAAAAAAGCAATGGTTGCAACAGGAAGCACAGTATTTGTTGCAAACGGGGGTGCAGCAGGACAAAGATCACCTCACTTCATGCTCCACATACTGCCAAGGGAAAAAGGGGATGGCTTGAGTTTTGATATCACAGGACATGCAGAAAAGCCCGAAATAAATGCAATGCTGGCGCAAAATTTTCCAAAAATAATGCAGAACCATTTTGCAAAAAACCCGGCTTCATGGCATAAACAGACAGGAAAATTTGACAACCCCAGGGCAATTTACCAGGACGAAAAAGTAGTAGTTTTTCTCCCGGAAAAACAGGCAGCACCAGGCCATGTTATCGTGAACTCCAGAGAAGAAGAAAACTTTTCAGACCTATCGCCAGAATCATCTGCTCACTTGTTCCAGGTCTCATCATACCTTGCACAGACACTTTTCCAGGCACTGCAGGCCCACGGCTCTAACATCATAGTAAAGTCCGGGAAAAGCATGGACAATGACGGCAAGATCAATGTACATGTCATACCAAGATTTATGGAGGACGGTCTTGAACTGATGTGGCAGCCAATGAAAAACAAGCCAAATCTTGATGAGATCCAGTCCAGAATCAAGGACAAAACATTTGCAGTACAGCATTCACAAAAAAAACCCAAAAAACCCAAAAAAATAAACCTTGATAAAGAACCGGCAAAACTTGGACGAGATCCTGCAGAAGAAATCATAAACGCTATAAGAGAGCTGCAATCATGAGAAAATACATCCAGGAAAACAATATAGACGCAGAGTATATGGAGTTTGAAAAAAGCTGCCACTCTGTAAAACAGGCAGCAGAGGCAGCAAATGCAGACAAAAGTGAGTTTGTCAAAAATATCTGTCTTATTTCAGAGGACAAACTTGTTGTTGCAATAGTAAAAGGAGAAGACAAAGTTGATCTTGGTAAGGTTGCAGACTTCATACACAAGCCGGTAAGAATAGCAAAACCAAAAGAAATCCTTGAAAAAAGCGGATATCCTGTAGGAGGAGTACCTTCATTTGGATACCAGGCACTCTTTCTCATAGACCCTAAAGTCATGAAACAAAATATTGTTTATTCTGGTGGAGGCAGCAGCCAATCCCTTGTCAAAATCAGCCCGCAGGAATTACTCAGGGCAAATCATGGTTCTGTTACAGAAGTAAGAGTCTCGTAATAACAAAAATCACAAGGAGGATCATCAGTAAAATCTCTTAGTCTTTTCTTGTTTGCCCATACAGTATCATAAACCTGTGGGGGCAGGCTAAGAAAGCCCAAAAAATCAAGAGATTCCAATTGAGGCCTACTGTATACAATAAACAACATATTGGACCTCATTGACTCAGGTATGGCAATATGGTTTGTTAAGTCTCTTGTCAGACCAAGAAGAGCAACACGTTTATGGTCCCACTCTTCAAGTTCTGAAATGTCCTTGTAGCACTCGTTTAAAACTCCGCTAAGATAAAACATTGCACTCTCAGGAAGAGATGCCAGCCTTGTTCTTGAAAAATGATCAACAGTCCTTAATGCGTCAATTGTGTGTCTTATAGTTGGTTCAGGAACTCCCTGAATCATGGATAATACATGTCTGAAACTCCAGGAAAGCTCTGATGTGTGGTACTTTCTGAATGCAACAGGTGTAAAAGTCCTGACCTGTTTTTCAGCAGCCAGATAATTCAGGTAACTCTCATGCATGATTATTGAGTAGCTTGTAAGAGGGTGCCGGTCAATAATAGCAGCAAGATCCTCTGCTCCTTCTTCTTCAATTGTCTTATTTAGGCAGAGCTTAAACTCAATCATACCCCTCATAAAAGAACGTGAATTCTTTGCAAAGCAAATGTTCACAACACCATCCTGATAAGAAACATCTGGTCTGTCAGCTTCAGAATAATTGTAATCTCTTACACTAAGACCAATCTCCTGGACAACTTGCTGTGTATCTTCCACTACTTGTTCCAACTGGACCATTAATTATGGTGAGTATTCACTTCTTTTTATTTTTTACTATGGAGTACTATATAACTTCAAGTTCGCCCTCTTTAGACGAGACAAGCCTGATTCCAAGCCCAAGCTGCAGAACAGCTGAAACAACAGCCATATGCTCTTTTCCGCTTCCAGAGTAAAGATTCAGTGCAACTTGTGTCCCTTCAATCTTGTCCCCGAGCTGCTCTTTGATGCTTGCAACCATTTCTATAAGAGAATCACCTGTGTCAATATCCACAAAATCAACAGGCTGCTTTGGAGTATATCTTTCCTTTGCAAACTCAGGAGCAACAAGAAAAACATTGTTCCATTCGTCCATCTCAGAAAGCTGTATTACAGGTCTCCATGTACCCTTTCCAGTACTCAAACAAGCTATTAAGTCTGTCATAAACAAAAGCACTGCAATAGAACTTTTAAAGTTTTCTCTATATTATTCGGAAAAATAATAATTATACCAAAATTTTAAAAACCAATACAAATTATGTGTGTTAATGGGACTTACAGAGACTGAAATAAAAACACTCAGAAACGAGCTTGACACTTCTCACAGACCACTAATCTTTTTTGATGATGACCCTGACGGGCTTGCAAGCTTTTTGTTGTTCTACAGATATGTTGGTGAGGGAAAGGGAGTCTGTGTTAAAGCACGACCAGTACTAGACAAGTTCTTTGTAAGAAAAGTAAAAGAATACTCACCAGACAAGGTCTTTGTTTTAGATAAGCCAGGAATAAGTGATGAATTTATACAGCAGGTATCACAAAAGATTGTCTGGCTAGACCACCATGAACCAAACAAAAAACCACAAACACTTTATTTTAATCCCATGGTTCATAAGAAAGGAGACAACAGGCCGACAGCACACTGGGCATACAAAGTAGTTGAACAGGACTTGTGGATAGCAATGATTGGAGTTGTTGGAGACTGGCACCTGACAGACCTTGCTCCAAAATTCTCAGAACAATATCCTGAACTGCTCCCTTCCGAAGTAAAAACACCAGAACAGGCATTATATGACACAGAACTGGGAAAATTAGTGAGAATGTATTCCTTTATACTCAAAGGAAGAACATCACAGGTAAACAAGTATGTAAGAGTCTTGACAAGAATAAAAGATCCCTACGAAATCCTGGAGAAAACAACACCACAGGGAAAGTACATCTATAAGAATTTCAAGAAAATCAACAAGAAATATGAGGAAATGTTAAATAATGCACTGGAGCACGGCAATGAAACAGAAAAAATGCTTGTATACCATTATGCAGACAAAAAGATGAGTTTTACCGGGGATCTGGCAAATGAACTTCTTTACAGGTCAAAAAAAGTTGTTGTTGTGTGCAGGCAGAAAAATGGTGAGATGAAATGCAGTCTGCGGTCACCAGACAAAAATATACTTAAACCTATAAAAAGAGCATTAGAAAATGTAGATGGTTATGGCGGTGGTCATGAACAGGCATGCGGAGCATGCATCAATGTTGAAGACTGGGATAAATTTCTCAAAGAATTCTCGAGTAATATCAGCTGAGCAGCGGCATATTATCAATTGGTGCGTATACATCTACCGTGTCAAATTTTGCAACTGCAAATCTCTGGTCGTCTGCAACATCAACGCACATATAGTAATCAATCATACCAGCTCCTGTCAAAGGTACAACAGTTATATGCTCAATAGGATCAGTTGACATGATCTTAAGTGATGGTTTTGGTTCTTCTTTTGGTGCTTCAGAAACAGGATGGTCTGTGTAGAACCTGTATTGATTAATTATGTATAATCTTGAATTTTTATCAATTGCAAATTTAGAATTTGTCCAGTCGCTTTCTACATCATACATTCCTCTGTTTGAACACATTGTCATGGGAAATTCCTTATATGTTTCAAAATCCGGATCGCTTACAAAAAGGTTCCCCGAATATAATAGACAAGAGCCGTCCGGAAATTCCTGGATAGCTGGCATCTGTGATTTTACCGGCCATGCACCAGACACATCAAAAGGAATCTCTATACTTTTGCCATCACCACGTACAAAAACAGATGTCATTGGATACAATCCTCTGGTAAAAACCCCATACGAATGGTTTTGATGAGATATAAATTCAGCCGGGTTGAGTGCATTGTATTGTCTCTGCAGATCTGCAAAGCTTTTTGAGAAACTTGTCACTGCAAATGGATCTTCGGGTTCATCCTCAAGCAGCTTAAGAGTCAGATCAAGTGAAAACAGTGTTTCTTCGATCACCAGTGCAATAGTACCTGCGCACTGGTTGATTCCAGCTTCATGAGCTATTGCATGACGATGAGGCCTCTTGCTCGTCAAGTAGCATTTTTCCCTCTCATCCCCTTGACGGTCAAATAATGAAACACCATACCTTTTATTTTTCTGGTCTTCAAAAAATACTGCAATATCTCCTGTTGAAATAAAACACAAGTCCCTTACAATGCCCTCTGTTTGTATTGACAAATAAGGCGCAGGAGATGGAATTACAGAACTATCACTCAGAAATCTGACAAAGTTTTGCTGAAGAGCAAAATCCATTGCCTGCTTACTTATTTGAGATGTTAGATCCCAGATTGCATACTTAGATTTGTTCTGGCGACCAATTTCATGTTTCCATAACTCCATTGCATAAACAGGCCATACCAAGTCAAGGTATTTTTGTTTAAGAGGTTTTAATTCGTGGAGTTGAAATTCTTCAGGGTCTAGGTTCCAGATCACTCTTTCTATGTCCGCAAATCCAGGGTTGTAAGCTTTAGTTATTTGTTCCCAGATTGCTTCAGATCTATCATGCCTGTCTATGCCATCTGAGTTAAAACGCTCACCTGCTACTTCTGATATAAGGTAGTCCCTTAAAATGCTGTCCAGAGGTCTCATGAAAGAGTGAAAAAATAATGAGAATAAATAATTTTCGTATAATTACTACTATAAAAAAGTAAATCTCTATTCTTCTTCCTGCTTGGATTCTTCATCTTTTACTTTGTTTTCATAACAATCCTTGCAGTAGTACTTAGCAAGGTATTTTGCCTCATACACATCAGAATCCTTATCAATAGTATATCTTTTGCCGCAAATCTTGCATGTTGACCTTTTTTTGTAACACTTACTGGACGAGTCTGTCTTGATTTCCCTGTACAATTTCATCACCTGCTTCCAACTGCTGGAGTTCTTCTTTGTATTGTGAAAGCTTCTGCTGTTTAGCAAAATGGAGCTGGTTTCTCTTAAGATCCCATTCCATTGTCAAAATTTTCCTTTTTAGTTCGATTTTTCTTTCGTGTAGTTCTTCGCTCATAGAATGAACAACTCCTGGTCAAAAGTAAGTTGTTTCGGTTAATAAGTGTTTCGATAGTTATGTCAAAACATTTGTTAGATGCAGAATATTAATAAACAAAGGACACTTAGATAATAATATGAATAAGAAACAAGTTCTTGAGAAGATAAACAGCATTGACACACAGATACGAAAATTAAGAAAGCAAAAAGTGGAACTTCTTCATGACAATGATATGATATACTGTCGTGAGTGCTGTAAACTTTACAAAAAGGAAAAATGTGAACAGATGCCTATTTTTGGAAATGATGGATGCACATTGAAAAACTGGAGTGTTGTGTGTCCAAAAGGCCACAAATGGGATAATATGGCAGAGGCATACAAGCCAAACTAGGAAAAATATTTATACAGGCTTGATTCAGATTCTTTTATGCAGGTTCTCTACACTGTTGTCACAGCTTTTTTATTAGCGCAGACTCTAAAGATACTCTGGAAAGCTGAAAAAGACCATGTGATAAAAGTTTTTTTTACTGGAGGAATGCCGAGTGTGCACTGTGCAACAACAAGCTCATTATTTTTTTCAATACTCTTTACCCAGGGATTCACACCACTGGCAGTAACATCCATGATACTGTTCTTTATTGTTTTTTGTGATGCCATTGGTGTAAGAAGAATGGCAGGAGAGGAAGCAGAGGCACTGGACAAGATTGCAAAAAAAGAGAAACTTCACCTGCACATTCACAAAGCACTGGGGCACAAGCCAACAGAAGCAGTAGCAGGTACTCTTATTGGACTGGGTGTGGCAATTGTGTTTCTTTTTTGACAGGAAAACAAGCAGTCGACAAATGTAATCTTTAAGTATTGATGATAAGCATTTTCAATTAATCTCAATAAGATTTCAAAAACAGTTGAATAAGATTTATTAATCCCCTTGAGTTGCTTTTGTCAATGGATGATCTTGATTATCTTTATGTTCTAAAAGCAGTGCAGGAAATACCCTTTGGAGTCGGAAAATCACTTTTGGCAGATTTTTTAAGAGGCTCTGAGGCAACAGAGTCAGTAGCAAAAAACAACCTGAACAAGCTGGATAATTTTGCTGTTCTTGCATATTCTAAACCAGAACTCATTTCAATGATAGAATCACTTATTGCACAAGAGCTTTTAAAATACAAAAAAACAGGATTTGGCTGGAAAGTATTAAAGATAACAGCAAAAGGGAAAAAAGAAATAAAAAATCCAACAGTGCACAAAAAAGTTGAACATGACTCGCAGATAACACCAAAGGACAGGGAATTATTCAAAATGTTTGGGCCTGTACTTGAGGGACTTGATGACCAGCAGAAAAAAGCACTCATAAGCACAGCAAACCACATACTCTGCATTGCAGGAGCAGGCTCTGGAAAAACAACTGTTCTTACAAAAAGAGTGGAATTTCTTATAGACTACAGGTCAGTTGAACCAAAAGATATCCTTGCAATAACATTCACCAGAAAAGCAAGGCAGGAGATGATGAAAAGACTGCCCTCACTTGGAGTACATATAGAGACATTCAACTCATTCTGTGAAAAAATCCTAAGAAAACACAACAAGAAAATCTATGGCAAAAAAATGAAAGTGATAACATTTGACCAGAAAATAAAACTAATAAGACAGGCACTTTCACATCTAAACCTTAATATGAAAAGAGCAATAGACATCTACTTTGACTCTAACAAAGGCAAAACAGATGAAGAGCTTGCATTAATGTTTACAAACGACTGCTTTTTTGTAAGAGACTATCTAAAGGCAAAAAAAAGACCCTTTAATGATTTCTCACAAGAGATGGATGACAACCAGAAAAAAGCAAAACTGGTCTATGACATAATCTGCTATATAAACGAGTTCATGGAAAAACACGGCCTAAGAGACTTTACAGACCAGGTGGTTGACACAATAGAGTTTTTTGAAAATAACCCTGAGCACATACCGCAGTACAAACACATACTGGTTGATGAGTACCAGGATGTAAATGACAGGCAGGTGCAGCTTTTGGATCTCCTGGATCCTGAAAACCTGTTTGTTGTAGGTGACCCTAGGCAGTCAATCTTTGGCTGGAGAGGCTCTGACATCAGCTATATAAACAACTTTGGAAAAAAGCATGAATCCGAGAAAATTCATCTTGTAAATAACTACAGGTCAGTTGAACCTATTGTCAACTTGATAAACCACTCAATAAGACACATGGGTCTGCCTGACCTTCGGGCAAACAGGAAAGGCAAAAAGAAAATCCACCTTGTGAGTTTTAGTTCAGAACAAAGTGAATATGATTTTGTTGCCAAAAAAATAAGACAGTCAAAAATCCCCAGAAACCAAATCTTTGTACTTGCAAGGACAAACAGGCAGCTAAAAGAACTTTCAAGAAAGTTCACTAACATCAAGCACGTTGTCAGAAGCGATGAACTGCGAAGAACAGTGTTTGCCCAGCAAGACGAAGTTACACTCTCAACAATCCACTCCATCAAGGGAATGGAAGCAGAACTTGTTTTTGTGGTTGGCTGTAATAGTGCCAACTTTCCTTGCAGAGCAACAGAACACCCTGTCCTGGAGTTTGTTAAAGTAGATGAGTATGACAAGGAAGAAGAAGAGAGAAGACTTTTTTACGTGGCTTTAAGCAGGGCAAGAACCAGACTCTATCTCTCATATTCAGGAAAAGCACCCACATACTTTATAAACTCAAGCATGCTGAAGTACATAGATGGTCTTCAAACAACCCTCAAAAATGATTACTGAAATTATAAATCAGTTAAAAAAGCACAAACTTCTGGTTGCATTGCATCTCATACTCCTGGTGATAATGCTATTCAGGCCATACTATGTGCTATCATTTTTTCTGACAGCACTAAACGCAGTAATTGTCTACATCAAGACAAAAAACGCACACCCAGTTGACTATGTACCCACACTATTTATTGCAGTAATAATATCAATACTCACAGGTTTCTATGGCCTTTTGTTTTTTGTGATTGCAGGAGTAGCACTTCCGACAATTGTCACAGGAATCTTCGGGCCTGAGTCAATGATCTTCTGGGTACTAGTAGGCGTATATGGTGCCATAGCAATGTATATCTATCCTGATACAAGCATACAGACACTGGGAGTAATAATTTCAGTTATCAAATCCCTTGTTTCAGTAGGGGTAAACAAGGTAATGGGAGCCCCGGTTTTTAAAACATTAACAGAAGAAGTGCCAAACCTTTTGCTCAACCTATTTTTATTTCTGGAAATAGCACCACTATTTTTCTAGCCTGACATACGTGCTTTCAATAGGCTTGCCATCAAGATGCGGAAACCCGTAACCAAGAACATCAAAAATACAAACACCTTTTGCACAGATTATCATACTTCCCCTGTCAACGCACAAAAAATGAATATCATAAGGAGGAACATAGACCTTTGTTCCAAGTTCAAACTCTCTTGCACAGGCAACTCCTGCTGTCCTGGAATTAGGGTTCCACCACAAACGACCATGGGGTTTTCCATCTTTTATAATCTGATCACCCCTGGCCACATTTTCACAATTCTCATTGCAGTTAACTCCCTTGCTTAAAGGATTGTAATGAGAAAAATTTGCCCATATCTCTACCGGAAGCTCAGGTCTGGAGTATGGACAGCAAACCTGAGTTCCGGGCTGGATCCATGAATCGGCAGCTGCAATATTCTCATTGTATTCTACCAAGTCAGAAAGCTCGCACCCGGTAAGAATAGCAGCATTAAACGCAGAAGCACCACCTGGAAAAGTCTGGCACAAAGGACGAAGAGGCCTCATGATACCATTAACCTCAACTCTTCTCTCTATTGTGTCCTCAACAGGATGCTCAACAGGCATGCCTTTATTTTTGGCTGCATCAGCTGCAACAACAACACCAGCCCACATGGCAGCAGCAATTCCAAGGCTGAGCATATAATGCCCCAGTCCACCTTTATCTGAACTCATACAGAATAATAAACACTTTACCTATTTATATGTTACTACTATAAAGTTTATACTAATTTTTTCAGAATGTCGAGGGTATAGAGAATAATCGCCTGGGTCTGCTCATCAGAAGGATAGAATGGAGTAGACTTTTTGTGCACAGACCTGATTCTAATCTGGTTAATAAGGTGAATCTGCTGGGTAATACCTGGAGGAAACTTAACTCTTCTCTCCTTAAGTTTTGCAATTAGCTTTCCAAGCCCAATACCTGGACTTGTCTCAAGAATATCATTACCTGTGATGTCATAGTATCTTCTGTGAAGCGCAACCTCTAAAACACGCCCGCAAAGAATAACTGCACTCCTGTTAAGACCATGTTCAAAGCACTTTTTGATTTCCCGTATGTCAGCTTCCACCTCGCCCTGGATCTCTGAAGGAAGAGGAGGAGTTATAAACTCAATCTTCTGGGGCCGGATATCTGCTTTTTCAATTTCATTTAGAACTTTTTCAAGCTCATCAATAGAACCCGCACTATCCAGCTTTTCAGAATACTCCTTGTTTAAGTATTTCTTCAGGTTTCTGATCTCTTTTAGAAGAGACTTTTTGATGTAGTCTTTTTTTCGAAGTTTGAAGTTGTGCATTGACTTTTGCTCATCAATCTCTTCATCAAGAGAAACATCAGCCTCTTTTGCCTTTTTTAAGAGCTCTCTTGTCTTTTCCAGATCCATAAATAACAAAAACGGAATTCATATTTATAAAATCACCGGTACTTCAATGGTCTATTGAGTGCGTGAATCAATGGTCTATTGAGTGCGTGAAGAGTACCTCGGTATGCTGTACGCGGTTCAATTGATATGCCGTGCACCATCTCACTCTCTCTTGGTTCAAATGCTACAGCTGCGCCAACTTGGGCTTCGTAAGCTCTGGCTTGTTGTATGATTGCGTCAAGTGACTTTTTTGTACTAATCACAATTTGGTTCCCAAAAACTGCTTCTGGATTTCTTCCAGGAATATAAGCGTCAGCAACAACCTCATAGAAACCATTAGGGTTCATGTGCAGGACACCGCAAACCTTGGGCCGCAATGCGTCTGCTCTTGCCTGTGCTGCTTTACGTTCAGTATCCACCTGGTCCCCAAAGACCTCAAAAATTTCCTCATCAGAAAAGTATGGTGCATCAAGACCAATTGGGTTTTCCTTTTTTTGTGCATCAAGTCCAATCATATCTGTAAAATAGTTTTCTAAAGAATCCTGCGGGAACTCTTGGTTTAGAAAATTTTGTTCCTTTTCCTTTAGAAAATCTTTTTTTGCAACATAATCTTTCCTTGATTCTTCAACAGCCTCCCATGTTGGTCCGATTGGAGGTATAAATCCGAAACATCTCGCCTCGGCAAAAAGAGTATCTATTGAATGTTCCTGTAGCACAAAATATATTTCACCATCATTAATAGGTCGAGTCATATGATCGCCAGAATTGGAGATGAATTACAACTATTTAAAGTTTTTGATAATATGACTACTAATAAGTAACATAGTTATTAGATTTTATAGCGTCTGAGTGAGTTTAGAGTAGTAAAAGTTAAATACATGAAATGTTTTCAAGACATATGGACTTGGGATATGGGGTTCGCAAATCCTTTGTGAAAGGAGTAATTGTGGCATATACAGCCGTTGCTGTGTCGGGGCTGGCAGCAAAGACTTGGCAAAAAAGCCAGAAACCATTTGAAATAAATGCAGAAGTTGAATCCACAGTTCCATATAACTTTCAGAATGAACTCTTCTCAAATTCTCAGGGGTATGAAATAGTTGCTGATGGAAGGGTAATCAGGATACCATCTGAACTGCTCCATGAAAAACCAGAAAAAGGGGACACACTTGATCTTGTTGTCAAAAAAACTTTGCCGTGGGCAAACCAGCTTGAAGCAGTTGAAGTAAGGGAATAGTTATCCAATACATCAATAAAAAAATCTCTGACAGTTTAACAGAAAAATATTCAGCAACACCACAAAATTAATAAACCCTGTATCCATATATTTAATTAACAGTTTAGTTCTGCGCTCATGTATTGACTATGGAGTAGTAAACAAATAGAAAGATTTATATAGTTGTTTTACCAATATATGTATATGCAGTTGACAAACCAGCTCATTCTAAATACAGTCAGTGAACTTGTGGGAACAGAAGTGCTCGAAGTATTAAACCTAGTTAGAGAACAAGGTGAGGTTTCTGAACTCGAACTTGCAGAGCAGATAGATGACTCTATTAATAATACCAGAACCAAGCTCTACAAACTGCACGGCCATGATATTCTGCGTTATGAGAGAAAAAAAGATCCTGAAAAAGGTTGGTATGTTGGCCACTGGAATTTCAACAGGGACAGAATTGAAGTACTTATTACAAAAAAGCGAGAGCAAAAGCTTGAAAAACTCAAACAAAGACTTGACAGGGAAAGCCAGGAGTCATTCTACCTTTGCCCCAATCTATGCGTAAGACTAGATTTTCATGATGCAACTGACATGCAGTTTAGGTGCCCTGAATGTGGCAACCTGTTAAATGTCCAGGACAACCAGAGAACAATCAACTACATAGAACAGGAAATAGAAAAACTCACACTGTAATAGTCTTTAATGCCTTTTTTCCAAGGTAAAATGCGAAAAGAACTTCTACAATACCAATGACAAAACCCCAGCATGGATACAGAACAGCACTGAGAGCAGTCAAGAATACAAACAAGAGTGACAAAAGCTTAGACTTCATCTGCCTGGGGTATGCACGAAGAATAACAAACATAGCAGCAAGAGTAAGAACCACTGAAATAACAATCATATAAATTTCCTGAACAGTAATAAAGCAAACCATACACTAACTAATAGAGAGCAGGTATTTAAATTTTATTATAGTCAGTCAGCAAGATAGAAATGGATTGATTCCCTTGGTGGAAGTTCAATTTGCTGCAATGCCTCAGGAGGTAGTATAGTATAATCACTAGAAGATTCTACTGGCTTTGCAGAAGGCTCATAGGAATCAATAACTGACTCAACCTGGTAATAAAGAAATAAGTTAGCCCTAAGAACATCACCTACTGAAACAAGACCTCTGCTTAGTGACCCCACAATATTTTTGGAAACAGTAAAGTTAAGCGTATCGTATAATTCATTTTTTCCAGATAAGACCGTTCTTTGACCACTATCAGTATACCTTATAATTAACTCCTCTGAAATATATTCAAGCAATTTATCATCAAATTCTCTGTCCATCAGTCTTTCAAATGGAATTCTTTTTAAGATTAGATCATCATAAAACCTTTCTGCAGTGGGATGAGCGTTTTCACCAAAAAGTCTGATATTGTTGCCGTTTTTTGCAATTAGATTTCCAAGTCCTACCAGAAGCTCTTTCTGAGATGGTCTGTACCCAGCCGCATCAGCAGCATGTTTCATAAGATCATAGTCGCCATTTTGAAGGGCTCTTTGGAAAACAATAGGAAGTCTTGGATCCAGACCTCTTTCCAGAGCAGACCCATAAGCATATGCAAAAGCAGGATTCATTCCATTGTCAAGAGCATTATCAAGGCACTCAAACCCTGGATCACAGACTCCATTTTCATTTAGAGCTCTGTTAACCATGATGTAGAAATCTCCCACATCGCTAGATTCAAAATATGGCGCAGGAATTGTTCTTTTTTCTTGTTTCTCCCCACTTTCTTTTTTCCTGAAAAGGCTTAGTAATCCCATAATGTATTAAATGGTAATAGTATATTTAAATCTTTCGTTATTTAGTTACTAAATAGTAATAACAGTATGGGAATTACTACTTTCTTCAGATTCAGAAAAACCAAGGCATAATCTTTATATACATCTTTGTATACTTTATTATGGAGGTGGATATAATGATCGAAATAATATTGCTTGTCGGTTTTGCAGTATTGGTCTTGTTTTATGTTATTTCAACCTATAACAGACTGGTTGTCCTTAGAAACAGGATTGATAATGCTGAAAGCCAGGTAGATGTACAGCTCAAGAAGAGATTTGACCTTGTACCAAACCTTGTCGAGACAGTAAAAGGCTATGTGGAGCATGAAAAAGATGTCTTCAAAGAAGTAACCAAGGCAAGGTCAGCATGGCAGAAAGCAGAAACAGTACCGGAAAAAGCACAGGCAACAAACATGATGACCGGAGCACTCAAGAGCTTGTTTGCAGTCTCAGAAAATTACCCAAACTTAAAGGCAAACGAGAACTTCAAGATGCTACAGGAAGAGCTTTCAGGAATAGAAAATAAGATTGCCTATTCAAGACAGTTCTACAACGACACAGTATTAAAGTACAACAACAAGATTGAGCTTTTCCCGGCAAATGTTATAGCAGGAATGTTTAACTACAAAGAGCAGCCTTACTTTGACATTGATGAAGAAGAGGCAAAATCAGTTAAAGTAGAATTTTAATTTTTTTTCTTTAATTAAAGACAGTATAAAACACCTGTCAAATTATTTGAAAATCTCGCCTCAAATTTTCAACTGGGATGATGAATACGGGCGAGATTTTCAAGTCTGTAAATATGCTTTCACAAGTGGAGGCGTAAATACCCCACAGGCAGGGTGAGCCTCCACAGCGGATTTACTTTATTTGAGGTTGGATTCTTGATTTATTATTGGCATTATGTATGAAATTCCTACCTGGCACAGATTTGCCCATGGCCTATTCCGTTGAACTAAACTCCATCTGGCCAGGAATTTTGCAGAACTGCCTTCCTGTTTATTTCAAGGGTTCGCATCCTAATCCTTTTTTTTTAATCTGTGGGTTTTTCAGAAACCTATGCATGATAGTAAATTTTTTTTGGAAAGCTACGAAAGTAGCTTGTTCTTACCAGTAACAAGCGGTTTAAAAAGTGATTCATAAACCCAGAATAGTTGACCTGGTAAGGTTTAGAAATATTTATGGGTTTGTAGTTGTTTTACTGAGAATTGGATATTTTTATCCAGGTTATTCAACTTCCTCAAAGTGCTTATTCAGGTGATGCTCAACAATAAGCTCATCCCAGCCTTCTTCTTTGAGTCTTTGCTTTATCTCTTCTCTTGAGTGTCCTTTATTTTTTGTGTGTTTTATGTAATCGTGCAGTGGATGAGTCCTTTTTGGCTTCATCTTCATAACCATCACAACAATTATTGTGACAATCACAGCAATAATTACAAACAGAGCAATTATCTTTGGCAAATTGCTCTCCTTCTTTTCTTCAGGTTTGTCAGGCTCAGTTGGAGCAGCAGGTGTTTGTTCTTCGTCCTCTGGCTCAGGCTCTGTGTCAGTCTCTGTCTCCTGTGCAGGCTCTTCTGTCACATCTTCAATAACCTCTCCTGTAGGAGTACTTGTCTCTTGTTTCTTTCCTGCAACTATGGCAAATGTTGAAAACCATGAAGTCTCAGCACTGAAAGTATAAAACTCACCAGATTCACCAGTGATTTCTGTCGGAAGATCTACCCATTCTCCATTTTCATAATGCTTTAATACAGTTGTTTCAGGGTCAAAGTCATTTCCTTCAAACCAGAATTTTGGAATCTTGAAGTTGATCTCAACATCATCAACATCTTCATCATCAAAATTATAGGCAGTTATTGATACATACTTGTAAACACCGCCGCTTGATGTAGATATTGCGTGAGTTGCACCATCTGGCTTGTTTGTTTCATAAACCCTGACTTCTCCATTCTTTATCTCATTTACAGCACTTATTTCAATAGCTTCAATACCTGTGCGGTCATCATTTAGTTCAAAAGAAGCTCCAGAGTCTTTGTTTATTGTGCTTATTCTTGCACTAGCAGTGGTTGTGCCTCCGCCGCCAGTATTAGAGCTTAAGGCCTGCACATTGAAAAAAGATGACATAGATTTTCTATAAGTTGCAGAATTACCACCATTCTTTGCATTTGCCTGCAGTGAAACATCATAAGTGGTATCTGTTGAAATACTTGGTGTTGTCCAGGTCACATCAAACACGAACTCATTTGTCACAAGACTTGAGTATCCATATCCATAACCATAGCCAAAGGTGTGGTTACCATTTCCAGAAGTCAAGTTAGTTCCATAACCCCACAGCTGTCCATATCCCTCTGGTGATGTGCCGCTTCTTGATATCTCAACACTATCACAAAGACTTCCTGTAAGTTCAGTTCCATCCCCTTCAAAAACACAGGAATCAGAACCAATATACAATGTAAAGTTAGTAAAAGGAATAAGTTCTCCTGACGCAATATTAATAGATACTCTAAAACTCACATTAGTCTGCTCATCAGGGGTAGCATCGCTTCTGTTTGAAAAACCAATTGTAACAGCCTGGGCTGGTCCAGAAATAACAAGTAATCCAATTATAAAAACCGTGAATATCAGCGCAACAAAATCCTTTTTTCTGCTTTTTGCAGCTATTTTGACTACCCCCTTTTTTAATTTGGTTAAAAATTACTTGTATTTAAATATTGTTTATTATTCTAAAGTGAACAAACAACATATTGTTTGTTTTCATTGTATTAAGACTTCAAGAATATATATTTTTTGGAATTTTGCATGGAGAAAAGAATACATTGAATTTTGCTCTGGTCAAAGGGTAATCCCGCCATGGCCAGACATAAATTCCTCCCTTCCAGGCACAGACGGCCTCTTTTGCGAGTCCTACTTCGTTGCTAAAAAGCAACTATGTCTGGCCGGGGAGGAATTTAGAAAACAAGGGGTTATGTGTTGCCATAAGAAGTCCTTAAAACATCATTTGGCTCTTCAAAACACCAAAAAATTTATATATACATAATTGTTACTAAGAAGTAATTACATACAACCAGGGGTGGAAAAATGAAAAAAATAGAGTTTTTATCATTGATTGTAATTTTTGTTGGAATACTACTTACTGCTGTAAGTGCTTATTCACTAATGACAGAAAAACCAGAACCAATAACAATAACAGTCGGACAGGGAGATCTTGAATGCCAGGGCCTTAGAGGAAAAGCAAGATGCATGGTGCATGAAGCATCAATTGCACAGGATGATTGGGACTGCAAGAAATTCACAAACTTTTACCTGAACCAGGCAGAAGAATACGAGATTGCAGCAACAGACATATTGTACTTTGTAGAAGGAGAAGGACACACATTTGCAATAATATACAACAGCGAAGGACACTGTGTTCTAGACCAGTCAGACTACAGGTGCTTTGAAAGACCTGTATAATTCCTTGTTTTATGTAATAAATAATGAGCAAATAGTTAAAGTCCACTACTATTTCTGTTGTCATGAGAAGAGAAATACTTTATTTTGCACCTATTGTAGCAGCAGGAGCATTGGGATTTAGTGCAGGTGTTGTTTTCACCAATACTGCATACTTAACTGCCCGCATGTTTGTTGACAAAGTTCCTGGAGCAAGGCATGTGCAGGAAGGGTTTGCAGTACCAAGCGATCTTGAGATAGAACTGCAGGACACAGATCAAAACGGAGAAAAGGAAACCTTGATGGTCTATGACCAGCAAAACTACCATGTCAAGCTTGATGACAACGGCAACCCTTATTTGGTTGAGATAGAATAACTGGTATTTTCAAAATAGACTATTGTTAATTGAAAAACCTTCAAAATTCAGGCCATAAGCCATTTTAAAATATTTTCATTGCATTTTTTTATGCAACTTTTTGAAAAGTGCAATAATATCTTTTCTGAGATGTATAGAACTCTTTCTCAAGAGCAATGCCAAAATCTTATTCAGAAAACAGAATCAGGAAAGCATGACACACTCTTTATGGATTTATACCCTGAAGAGATGATAGTTTCTGGATTGATGGAGTATTCTGAGAAAAATAGCATTAGTATTGCATGCATAACAGAGGAGATGGGCTTTGTTGCAGCTGAAATCAGACCCCTGTGTGATTATGATTATATAACAATCTCAGATCCTCTTGACGGCTCGTCTCAGCTTGAAGAAATACTTCAGGACGAGAATGGAACTCTGGAAGAGCTGCTTAAGCCAAAAAAACTAGTAACTCCAAGATCAAGCATAACTGTCTTGAGCAAAGGGAAAATCCTTTTTTCACTTGTTTTAAATCTAAGCACAGGTGAAATTACTTCCTGCACCTCTGATGGTTTGTATATTGATGACAGAAAAGTTGAATTCAGGGAAAACTACAGCAATCCCAAAAGAATCATTTTTTACAACAGAAACAGAGAAAGACAGCAAAATGCAGTTTTTACAGGACTGGATGAATTTGAATTTGTTCCAGGTTACCCTGCTGGCGCAAACAGGTGGCTTTACCTCACAACAGAGATGCCTGAAAACTATGGCCTGGTAGCATTTAATGGTGAGTCACATACAGAGTTTTGGGACAGTCTGGCAGCAGCTTTTTTTTGTAAAGAACTACAGGCATACAAGCTAATTCCAGAACAGCCTGTTTTTATGAGAGGATACCCACTTGCCCCAGAGCTAAATGATTCAGTTCTCAAACCAGAAATTGATTATAATGCTTTTCTATATGAACCAGATAAGAGGCCTGTAAACCCTGCTGAGTGCAAAGATACAGTTGTGATTGTCCCAACAGCAAACAGGGTTGCCTATGACATATTGGAACAAAGAACACAACAAAAAAGAGCAGTAAAGCTTTTTATATGACTATTTGGCTTTTACTCAAGGTGCTGTCAACTATTGTGTGTTTTCTATTCTTTTTTAGGTCGCTTGCGGTGCGATGTCCACTGTTAACCGCAAGCTCCGCAAGTGTGATTATCCACAATAAGAAATGACCTCAATTAACTTGACTACCTTTACTCAATAAGTTTTATATAATTAATTGGACTTCTGAGGATTATGATTGATGTAAAAGAGGTTGCTGTAGGGGCAGGCAAAATAATTCTTGAGGTTTACAATGAGGATTTTGATGTAAAAATAAAAAAAGACCAGAGCCCATTAACAAAGGCAGACATTAAAGCCAACACATACATTGTTGAAAGACTCACTAAATATCCAGTATTAACAGAAGAAAACCCAGATAACCTGGAAAGACTTCAAAGCAATTACTGCTGGATTGTTGATCCACTGGACGGCACAAAAGAGTTTATCTCAAAAAACGGAGAATTCACAGTAAACATTGCTTTAGTGTATAAAAACAGACCAATACTTGGAGTAATATACCTTCCAGTAAAAGATGAACTTTACTATGCAGAGAAAGGAAAAGGCGCATATTTCAACGGCAAAAAAATAAAAGTGTCTGACAGGAAAAAACTCTCAGAAATGATACTTGTAAAAAGCAGGTCGCATGCAACAGAAAAGATACAAAAAATCCAGGACAGATTTGCAAAAACAATAGCTGCAGGAAGTTCTCTTAAGGGCTGCATGGTTGCAAGAGGAGATGCCGATGTTTATTTCAGGTTCGGCCCTACACATGAATGGGACATATGTGCAATGGATCTTATAGTACATGAAGCAGGCGGGAAAATGACAGATCTAAATGGAAATACGATGAAATACAACCAGAGAAAAACATTAAAAAATGGTTTTGTATTATCAAACACCAGAAATTCAAAATTGAGGGAGATGATTAAATGAAAAGAGCAGTATTTATCGGCCGGTGGACACCTTTCCACAAAGGTCACATGAACATCATGAAAAAAAAGATAGACCAAGGAAAACCCCTTCTTATTCTTATAAGAGATACTCACTATGATGTCTATCCAGCTCCACTAAGAAAAAGAATGATAGAAGCAACAATGAGAGAACTTGCAGTAGATGCAAAAGTTGAGATAATAGATGATATTGAAAGTGTAAATTACGGAAGAGGAGTTGGCTATGAGATCAATGAAATAGAAGTACCAAAAAACATCAAGAGAATCTCGGCAACAAACATCCGTGAAATGATACAGGAAGGAAGTGACGAGTGGAAAAACTTCATACCAAAAGGAGCACAGCAGGTACTTGAAGATTATATAACTAACAAGGGAATGGTGGTGTGGTTTACAGGGCTTCCAAAAGCAGGAAAATCTACAATAGCAAACCTAGTTTCCTATAAACTGGAAAAGCACGGAGTAAAAAACGAGAGAATAGACTCAAAACTTTTAAGACAGTCCATCTCAAAAGAACTTGGATTTTCAAAAAAAGACAGGGATGTGAACATAGAAAGAGCAGCTTTTGTTTCAGAGCTGTTGTCAAGAAACGGGGGAATAGTTTTGTCAAGCTTTATCACACCCTATGATGAGCAGAGAAAAGAAATAAAAGAAAAGATTCAAGACAACTCAAGGTTTGTTGAGGTTTTTGTAAAAGCATCAGTTGAGACATGCAAAAAAAGAGATGATGAAGGACTCTACCAGATGGCAGAAAAAGGAATCATCCAGGACTTTACAGGAGTTTCTGATCCTTATGAAGAGCCAAAAAACCCAGACCTTGTGGTAGATACAGAAAAAATGTCAGCAGAAGAGAGTGCAAACAAGGTTGTGGAGTATATCTTGTCATTAAAATGAAATCAACAAATGTCACCTGGCACCACGGAGAAATCAAAAGAAAACACAGATCCAAACTTCTGGGATACGAAAACAAAGTTCTGTGGTTTACAGGTCTCTCTGGCTCAGGAAAATCAACAGTCGCAAGAAAACTAGAAGAAAAACTCTATGACAAAGGAATAGTCTCATTTGTTCTTGACGGAGACAATGTACGCCACGGACTGAATGGTGACCTTGGATTTACACCAGAAGACAGAGAAGAAAACATCCGAAGAATAAGACAAGTAGCAAAACTGTTCTATGATTCAGGAATATTTGTAATGGTGTGCTTTATCTCTCCATACAGAAAAGGGAGAGACGCAGCACGGGAATTAATAGGTGACTTTGTAGAAATCTTTGTGAAATGTCCAGTTGAAGAGTGCGAAAAAAGAGATCCGAAAGGACTGTATGCAAAAGCACGGGCAGGAGAAATAAAAGACTTCACAGGAATTGACGCACCATACGAAGAACCCTTGAATCCTGAAATAGTAATTGACACATCAAAGCTAAGTGTAGAAGAGTGTGCAGAAAAGATACTAAATAGTATTTGAAAATTCACAAGTTTTTCTGGGTACAATTGTAATGGTTCCATTAGAAACATTTATATTATAGTAATATGTTACTAAGTAACATGGCACTAAGATTTGTTAACCGGGAAAAGGAACTCGAGGAACTAAATAAAAGATACAAAAGCAAAAAGGCAGAATTCTTTGTAATCTACGGCAGGAGAAGGGTTGGAAAAACAGAGCTTATCAAAGAGTTTGTAAAAGATAAGCCTCATTTTTACTTTCTGGCAAAAGAACAGGATATTGGACTTGAGAGAGAAAGATTTCAAAAAATGTTTGCAAAGAAGTTTGATGTTTACATAGAGTCAGAAAGTTTTGAAGAATTTTTTTCAGATTTTCAACCAGAAAAAAAGTTCGTGTTTGTAATAGATGAATTTCCCTATTGGATATCAAAAAAAAGAGAAATTGTCTCTGAGTTTCAGTATTTATGGGACGAGATTCTAAAAAGTAAGAATGTTTTTCTGATACTATGTGGTTCTTCAGTATCAATGATGGAGGATCAAGTTCTTGCTTACAAGTCTCCTTTATATGGCAGGAGAACAGGTCAGATCAAAGTTCAGGAGTTTGCTTTCAGGGAGCTTTTTTCATATTTTCCGGACAACTCATTTGAACAAAACCTTAAGATATACGGGGCTGTAGGAGGAATACCATTCTACCTGGAGCAGTTTAAAGACAAGTTCAATCTCAAAGATACATTTTTTAACAAGGCAAATATTCTTTTTGAAGAAGCAGAGATACTCTTAAGAGAAGAATTAAGGGAAGTGAACACTTACTTTAATATAATGAAAACCCTTGAGGAAGGTGCAACAAAACTAAATGAAATTGCCACAAAATCTAAAGTTTCTATCACAAACATAAATAAGTACTTGAATGTCCTCATTAACCTTGGGTTTGTAAAAAAGAATTATGCTGTCACCAGATCTAAGCCACTTTACAAAGTCAGCGATAATTATTTTAAGTTTTGGCTTAATTTTGTATACCCAAATAAGACACATATTGAAGAGAATGTTGATTCTGTGATTGAACTGGTTAAATCTAATTATTCAAGATATTTGGGTCCGATTTTTGAGGATGTTTGCAGGGAGTATGTCAAATATCCAAAGGTTGGGACATGGTGGTACAAGGACACAGAAATAGACATTGTTGCAGTTGATGAATCAAAATCAAAAATACTCTTTGGAGAGTGCAAGTGGTCAGATGATGTGGATGCAAAAAAGCTTTTGGAAGAGTTGAAACAGAAAGCCAAAAAAGTAAAATGGCACAAAAACAGAAAAGAAGAGTATGTGCTTTTTGCAAAGAGCTTTTCAAACAAAGCAGATGCACAACTTGTTGATCTTAAAGACCTTGAAGAGTATTTTGGTGAAAGAAAGTAGACATAAAATCAGAAAGATGTTAAAAGAAAGGGTACAGACGGCCATTGCCAATGCTTATTCTGACAAAAACTGTATTTGTTACCAGCTTCATCTAGCCAGCAAACTTGACACTATTTAGAAAAATTTATATATTAGTATCGTAATAATTATTATTAT
The DNA here is from genome assembly GCA_964444505.1 of uncultured Methanosarcinales archaeon. Taxonomy (GTDB): domain Archaea; phylum Nanobdellota; class Nanobdellia; order Woesearchaeales; family JAGVZT01; genus CAYUHF01. The sequence goes on from CAYUHF010000009.1 coordinate 45,430, forward strand.
GATACGAAAGTTTTACAGCAGAGAAAAGGAACTTGAATTTCTTGAGAATCAATTTGGGAAAAGAAGTTTTGTTGTTATATACGGCAGAAGAAGAGTGGGCAAAACAGAGCTTATAAAAAAGTTTATTGAGAATAAACCAAGCATTTACTTTTTGGCTTCCCAGGAACCAACAGAAATCCAGATGCAGAGACTTGTGGAAAAGGTCTCTGAACACTTTCAGGAAAGACTACCAAAGATTGATGATTGGGTTGAAGCAATTGAATATATTGGCGAGAAACTTGACCAGAAAGTGATTATTGCAATAGATGAATTCCCATATCTAGTAGAATCAAATAAGTCAATTCCCTCGTATTTTCAGAAGCTTGTAGATGAGTATCTTGAAAATAGCATGCTCATTATAACAGGCTCAAGCATTGCTATGATGGAATCTCTTCTTGGTCACAAATCACCCTTATATGGGCGAAGAACAGGCCAGATTGATCTGCAGCCATTTGATTTCAAGAGTGCATTTCCAATAATTGATGCCTCTTTTGAAGATAAGATAATACTCTTTTCAATATTCGGCGGAATGCCTATGTATCTTAGTTTTATTGATGGAACAATAGAGGAGAACATTCTGAAGATACTGAACAAAAACTCGTTTTTGTACAAAGAACCTGAATTCATTTTAAGACAGGAACTGAGAAAACCCTCAAAATATATGTCGATACTTACGGCTGTTGCTCTTGGTAACACAAGAATTAATGATATCTCAAATAAGACAAGAATAGAACCAGGAACACTTTCAAAGTATATTGACAAATTAATTGAGTTAAGATTGCTGGAAAGAGAAGTTCCTGTAACAAGAAGAAAGAAAAAATCAAAAAAGTCTATTTACAGAATAAAGGATAACATCTTTAACTTTTGGTTTGAGTTTGTTGAGCCAAACAGATCAGATATTGAAAGAGATCCGGAAAAATTTGCTGAGACAATATTAGAAGAGCTTCCAAGATATGTATCAAAGAGTTATGAAAGAATATGCCAAGAGTATATCAAATATCCAAAGGTTGGGACATGGTGGTACAAAGACACAGAAATAGACATTGTTGCAATAGATGAATCAAAATCAAAAATACTTTTTGGAGAGTGCAAGTGGTCAGATGATGTGGATGCAAAAAAGCTTTTGGAAGAGTTGAAACAGAAAGCTAAAAAAGTAAAATGGCACAAAAACAGAAAAGAAGAGTATGTGATTTTTGCAAAGAGCTTTTCAAACAAAGCAGATGCACAACTTGTTGACATTAAAGACCTTGAAGAGTATTTTAGTAATTAGTTACTTAGTAACGTGTTACTATTGGTATTGTAATAATTATTATCGTAATACGAATTATGGCAAACTTTTCTGATGATCTCGCTGAAAGAGGTTAGATTTTAATATTGTTAACAAAGATAATGATATATTGGTTGGATGTTAAAACTGTTAACAGGTTATTTGCTTATCTTTTAAGAACTAATCTTTTTAAACTTTCTATTGGAAATGTAAACTTTTACGTTAAAGTTTCTATTAGTAGGTGATGTCAACTATTCTGGGTTTAAGAATCACTTTTTTCTTTTTTAGGTCGCTTGCAGTGTTTGAGCAAGCTATGCACGATAGTAAATATGCTTGTGCACTGCACAAACACTGTAAATTAAATTTAGCGATTTAAAGACTTGGAATTGAAAACATTCCAAGAACTGCACAAGCTCCGCAATTGCGACCGTCTACAAAAACAATTGACCTCACATAACTTGACAGCACCCTATTAGTAATGGAAATATTGAAATGAGAATACCAAATGAGTCTTTGTTATAGGAAGTATGATTTCTTAGTTATTTGAAAATCTCGCCTCAGATTTTCAACTGGGATGGTGAATACCCTTAGGGCGAGATTTACTTTATCTAAAAACATTTTTTCCAGAAATTGTTTTGGATATTTATGCCACTGTATTCTCTTAGTTTGGTAAGGTGCTTATCCTGAATTACAATGAAATCTGCTTTGAACTGCAGTTTCTATGAACTCATGATCTCGTTCATCTCAGCTTTAATCCTTTTTGAACAAAATTAACATTGCTCACAGAAAAATATTTATACTTGATGTTACTTTAAAAATACAGATGTCACAAAAAAATAACAATGGGATTTTTAAGAAGTCAATATTCAGAATCGTAAAGTTAGTTTTTTGTTATCCAACAAAATCCTTTCATATTCGTAAGGCTGCAAGAATTACTGGACTATCAACCACTGCAGTTACAAATGCAATGCATGAACTAGATTCGCTTGGAGTTATCAGGGTTGAAAAAACAGATATAACTACCAATTTTAGAGCTGATTTAGAATCAAGATCATATTTGCACCATAAGAGAATCTTTAATCTTTACGTGCTAGAATCTGTATTAAATAAGATAATTGAAGTATACAATCCTCGTGCTGTCGTACTATTTGGATCATTTGCCAGAGGAGAAGATACTGAAAATAGCGATGTTGATATTCTCGTAATATCTTCCAGAGAACCGAAAGAAATTGGAGAAATCCATGACAAAATTAAAGAACTAAACAGAAAGCTTAGTATTCATGTGCTACCCAGTCTTGAAGAAAGTTCAGAAGAGTTCAAGAACGCTGTATGTAATGGGGTAGTATTATATGGATATGTGAAAGTTTTGTGATTCCCTTTAAAGTTTATCTGGAAGATGGAAAGGTCAGAAGAAAGACACCTGATCCTGAAAAAGCAAAGGCTTTATTCCAAAAAGCTGAGAAAAGACTGAAATACATATGTGAAATCAATGAGGAAAATGCATCATTTATTCTTGAGAATGCCTATGAAATAATCAGAGAGACTATCCAGGCATTGATGTCTATAAGAGGCTTCAAGCCATATTCTCACAAAGCAATGGTTAGTTATCTTTCTGAGTATTTCCAAGATGAATTCAAAGAGCACCAGATAAGAGAATTTGACAGATTCAGAAAATTAAGAAACAATTCAGTGTATGGTGCAGAATCAGTATCAGTTGAGGAAGCAGAAGAGTGTTTAGAGTTATCCTGTTCATATGTAAACAAAGTAAAAGAAATACTGTGTTCTTAGGATTTATCTGATTTGCGATGGGTCCAAACCCCTGGCTGAAGTCACTAGCGTTCCCTAGATTGCACAGTTATGAGTTTAGCAGGTCTTTAAACTCTCGTTAGAAAGTCCAGTACGATAGGACATCTGCTTTTCAACAATAAAAACCCCCAATCCGTGCGGGATTCTTTCCCTTTTTTGAAAGCTCGGTTTTTGAAGTAAGGTTGTTCGTAGCAGATTTTACAGAATATTTTGCATAATCAGAAATCTTCCGAATCTTTTTAGGAAAGCTTTTTGAATAAATTTGGGAAACTTGACTTTATGAGAATAGTGTTCACAGAGCATGCGCTTGAGAGATTGGCATTTAGAAAACTGAGAAAGGATGAAGTATTAAGTGTTATTAGATATCCTGGGCGTACAATTAAGAGATACGGTAAATACATATTTCTCGGAAGGGTTGATAGAGGAAGAATAGAAGTTGTTTGTGAGAAAAAGAAAACTTATTTAAAGGTTGTAACGATATATTGGTTGTAAGATGGAAATCAGCTATGATAGGGAAGCAGATGCAATGTACATCCAGTTTAGAAAGGGTGAATTTGCAAAGAATAAGAAAGTAGATGATTTAACAATTCTTGACTTAGATGAAAAAGGAAATATTCTAGGTATTGAAATACTTGATGCAAGCAAAAGAATACCAAAGGAGTCTCTTTCTCAAGTAAATGTAAAAAATATTATCTGAAAATCTCGCTTCAGATTCAATTCAACAAAAATCTTACATTTTGTGACTTGTGAATGCCATGCATTCACATGCTCTATTAGCCTCCGCACAGGATTTACTTTATTTAAATCACATGTTGATTCTTATCCAAGAAACTGGAACATCTAATTGTTAGACCTTACATGCTTCTTGAAGTCTCTTGCAAGAGACTTGAAAGATTTTGTAAGATTATCAAGTCTATGGGAGTTATGGTCAGCTCTTCTCAAGACAGTGATATTCAATCCTAAACTGAAAATAAGAAGCCCTATGATAATATCCTCAGCATTCCATGAACCACCAACTATAACTTTTACAAGCTGTATACTCAGGAATATGCCCAATATGATTAACACCCAGGTAATTATTTTCTCCCAGTTCATAATCTAAGCACCAGCCATACAGTCAACAAAACGATCAGAACTCCCACAACAATGTATAAGAGTTTTGTGGTATCCATAGGTTATACACAGTTAACAGAGTTTAAATATATTTCGCACTGAAGTCTGGATGTTTTCCGGAGAACTCGTGGGTAAAAGGTTCTTTGAATATCTAGTTTCAGATTTTCAGCTGGGAGAATACATGAGGAGAGATTTTCAATTCAATCATTTTGTGACCTGTAAATGTAATTCAGTAGAAATGGAGATATAGCAAAGGGTGAGCCTCAAAAAGATATTCACTTTTATTTGTCCGGGAATTCTTTTTTTAGAAACTGTTTTGGTTTTAGTATCTTATCTATTTCTAAGCTCAGTAAGTGCTTATCCTGGGATACAATGTAGTCAGCATTTCCTGAAAATGCTGTTTGGACAAATATGTCATCATCAGGATCCTTATCCACATATTTCTTGGATTTGTCAACTTCAACTATCTGCATCAAGTATTAATCTTCCAAAAAGTCTCTGTCTCTTATCTGTCGGGTATTGGATTTTAAAATCAGAATCTTTTCAAGTTCCAGTATCATTGCTGGTCACAAGGATTATGTCTGAATTGTTCCATTTTTCCATGTACAGTAATTTTTCCAGAATAGCCCTGAAACAAAAACATTGGTGTCAAGCACTACTCTGATCTCTTGATCTTCTGATGGCATTGTCTATATCACTTGGTTTTATTCCCTTTTTTTTAGACCAGTTTCTACTTTCCTTTAGCAGTTTTTTGAAATCCTCCTTCATATCAGGCATTTCAATCTTTTTGAGTAAGATGCTCTCTCCAATTCTTATCACAGCAAATCTGTCTTTTGCTTTAAATCCTTTTCTAACTTGTTTTGGCAAGTGAATCTGCCCGCTTTCAGAAAGACTAGCTATCTCGATATCTGACATTTTTGAATCACATATTTCATGCTTATATTTATTTAGTTCATTAATTTATCCAGGTCTTCTAATAACTCAGGGTATATTTCATCAACAAATTCAACTACAGATTTTGCGTATTCCAATTCATTTTGTTTTCCCTTGTATTTTATCTTGTTTCTTATTTTTCTTAGTTCATCCAAGAAGAGCATTCTTGATCTTGAGTAATTGAGTTCAGCAAAATAAGCCACTATTTCCCTGTGTGAATGACTCTTGTATCCATTAAGACGCATATGAGCTTCAATTAGCTCCCGTATAACATCATAGCAATTTTCTACAATAAAATTTGCATTTTCCAAAGAAAGTTTTATTGATTTTGCAAATCTATATCTATTTTTTGCCTCTTTTATCAGACTCTTGGCGATTGCAGGGTTCTTCATAGTTCAACAAAGCCTTTAAGGACAATACCATTTATGATACTATTCCTCAAATCTTCGTTGATTTTACGAATACTACGGAAAAAGTGCAAACTGACGTTTCTTTTTAGTAAATTTTCAAATTCACTAAGGTCAACACTCTTGCCTCCTGATCCAATCAATGCAATATCAATATCAGAGTCAAACTTGTCTTCACCATAACTATAGCTTCCAAAAAGAATTATTTTTGTTCCTGGAAAGTTTTCTGAGAGAAAATCAGACAGACCAGATGTGTAGATATTTTTTATGTTGTTCACTCTCTTAAGCTCAATTACTTTTTGGTTATCATCAAGTTCAATAAAGTACATGAATTTCTTTCTTATGTTCAGGAATTCCTCTAGTCCGTCAAGTGATTTAGCAATTGCAGTTGACGAAACTCCTAGATTTTTGGCTAATTCACTTTGGTTATATGTTTTTCCAGCGTGAAGGAAGAGAAAATTAATTATTTCTGTTTGAAGCTTTGTAAACTTTTGTTTAAATATTTCCATTTAAGTTTAATTAAGTAAACTATAGTTTAAATATGTTTTGTTTTTATCACATAGGTCAGGTGCGGAGGATGAGCTTGCCTGTGGGGTATATACGACTTTAAAAGCGGATTTACGTTATATGAATCCAATTTTGTCTATATTGCAAGATGTGCAGTCTCTGCCTAATTTTTGTATATATTTCTGCGGTGACCGATATTTGTTACCTGTATCATTTCTTTACTAATATCAGCTATTACTCTGTAATCACCCACTCTTAGTCTATAGTCTTTTCTTCCAGATAATCTCTTAAAATAGCTGAATGGGTTCTTTTTTGTAGAAAGTATCTTATCAAAGATTCTCCTTCTTGTTTTCTTACCCAATTTGGATAACTTGTCCACAGCTTCTTCGTCTAACACAATTCTCATAGATTAAGCCTTTCTCTAGCTTCTTCTTCTGTTAAGTAATCTCCTCTTTTTATTCTTTGTCTGGCTTTTTCTATAGATTCTACGGTTTCTTTGGAAAGTTCCGGGTCCTTTTTACAGGTTTTTGCGATATAAATCATCTTTCTGATAACTTCATCATAACTCTCGTTTTTGTACTCCCTGAACTTATCGAGTTTAGATTTTGTTTTTCTATGGATTTTAATTGTTGTTGATGACATTATACTTGGGTATACTGAAGTATATTTAAATTTTTTTTGGTTTTTTATCGGAAAATTTTTAATAAGATCTCAGAGTATCCTTATCCCATGCTTGACAATGTCTTCGTACATTGTTGAGTCTTTGAACTCTTCCTGAGAAAAAATAAAGGTCTGTATCCGATTCTCCGACAACTTAGACAGAATCAACTCTTGTTCTGGCTTCTTATCTTTAACTATCACTGCAATATCAATATCAGAATCCTCTCTATAGGTTCTCTTGGCAACACTCCCAAAAAGATATACTTTCTCGGGATTGATTTTGTCGACTACTTTTCTTGTGAAATTGCGAATGATTATCTGGTATCTCAATGGGAGATAGTTAAGATCTTCTCTTTCTTTTTTTAGTAAGCTGAGTAGGAGCTCAGTATACTTGTTGTCCATATTGAGCTTGTAAACAGTGTATGGATAGTCTTTTTCATAGCCTTTAAGTATCCGAAAAGAAACAAGTCTTTTCAAAGCCATTGTCAATGCACGGTTTCCCATTCCTGTATGTTCTCTAATATCTTCCCTGATAAATCCGGCGCCGGGAGATTCTGCATACAAAAGGAGTATTCTCCACACTGATTTGTTACCAAGACATATGTCAAGAAGCATTTAAATCCTCCATAATGCTAATGTATGGTTCCATGAAGTTATCAATGAAGTATTGTGCTGCCTTTATCTGTTCAAGTTTGGATTTTTCTGCCTTTGTTAAGTTATAATATTGGGTTTTCCCTCTTTCATCTCTTCCTTTTCTTAGTAAATTTGGAATTAGCCAAATGCTGGATGATGTTATTGCTTCATACTCTTCTTTTGCCTTTTTTATTAATGGAATTATCTTATCTGCATCTTCTTTTACATATTTTGATAAAAAGTAAATTGTCTTTGAATGCACATTTTCTCCACTGATCTTCAGATTGTGGATTGTTGCAAGATATAGTTTTGTTATGTTGTGCATGGCATAGTATGCCATAATTATCGACCATCGTGGAGAGTCCATTAATATCTTGTCTGCAAGTTTTTTATCCTCTTTGTATACTTTTCTGTGGAAATCCTTCCATCTCTTTGATTCTTCTTCTGTTAGAGGAATTTCTTTAAATTTCTCTGTCATTTTATCCAATAAAGTGTATTTTATTAATAATTATTTAAATAATAATACAATAATGTGTATTATACTATACACAAAAGTGTATTTAAGTTTATATATTTTTCTGTTTTTTGCCTCTTTTATCAGACTCTTGGCGATTGCAGGGTTCTTCATAGTTCAAGCCTTTAAGGACAATACCATTTATGATACTATTCCTCAAATCTTCGTTGATTTTACGAATACTACGGAAAAAGTGCAAACTGATAACCTAATCAAATCTATACCACAGATTGGAAAGTTTTAAATACATGGGTATATTTTTATACCTTATGGTAAATAAATATACCTACTTCCAGATATTTTTAGATGATCTGACAAAAACAGTAACACTTGCAGAACTTGAGAAGTATTTTGGAACCCCTCACCAGACAGTCAGAAGGCATATTAAACCGCTAGTTGAATCAGGTATTCTGACTGAAGAAAAGAAAGGAAGATTTGTAACTTTCAGAGTGAACAGAGAAAATCCATTGGTTTTTGATTATATTTCTATTTGTGAAAAGCAGAGGTTATTTGAGTTTTTGAAAAAGCCTTTATTCTCAAGACTATATATGAAACTTTCAGAGCACTTTGACAATAAGATAATTATGTTTGGATCTGCAGTTAAAGGAGAATACAATGACATTGATATTCTTGCAATCCCAGGCAATGTCCACAAAGTTTTAGAAGATTTCTCAGCAACATACAATAAGAAAATACACCTGGTAAATACAAAAGAATCGGAACTTACAGAAACATTTCTGAAAGAAATCCGGAAAAAACATGTGATATTTAATGAACATGATTTTTTTGTAAGACTCTTATATGATGGTGCAAAAAAAAGGGGCTCAAAAAAGTAGAGCCTAATGATTTGGCAGATGAATACTATGAAAATGCAGAAGAGACATTGAGAGTGCTAAACAGGATTCTTGATTCAGGGTCCAATATGTGGATGGCAACTCATAAATGTTGAGTACTCTGCAGCTTACTCGATAAAGTGGGGATTAAATCCGAAATTCACAGTTGCACAATAAGAGTTATTGAGGAAATTGAAAAAGAAATTGAACTAGCAGAGACCTTGAAGAAAGACAAGAAACTCAGGATAACCAATATTATCTGAAGAATACCCCTGTTGAAATTGACACTGAAGAACTTGCGAGTTTGCTTCTAGATGTAAGAGCTTGTTTGGATTCAATTGATAATACTGAAGATTTAAGGAAAAAGATATGGAAGCCCAAGAAAGATAATTCTCAATAAATTTTAAATATAAGCATGCTTTCCACTTTCTAAAAGGGGATGGTATGAAAAAAGCAGTGATCTTGGTCTTGTTGATTGTTTTATCTACATCCTGCTACGCAGTTGTTAAGACTGATGTTGACCAGAGGTACTGGGAGCTTGAGTCTGTTCCTTCTGTGAATGACCCTGCTTTTCTTGCACTTGACAGAATTTCTGCCATTGAGGGAGAATCAGTAAGATACATACTGGTTTGTGATAATTGCGAGATAAAATGGGGTTCTACTTCAAGGGAGTGCAATGGGGTGTGTTATGATACTCTTAATGCCAAGGATGCCCCAATTGAAATTCATGGCAGAACTGATCTTTATTTTAAAATACCTGTCAACCACCAGGAAAAAGGAATTCTTACGATTTCTAACTCACCAGATCATATGCAGTTAACAGGTGACCCTGAATACATACCACATTATGTGCCAGTGATAAACGGCACACCACAAAACTATGAAAGAGAATGGGTAATTGAAGAAGTGGACGGGCTTGAGACAGAAAAATACATTATCGGGTCGTATAAACCTGGCGATGGTGTTTTAAAATATCCGGCAGAGCTTTATGATGATTCAGGTCATCTTGTACAGAGGGATTCTGTCAGGAATCCTTCTTTTGAGAAAGAATTGGACCACTGGGAAACAAAAGGCAAATGGAGCACAAAAAACACAGCTGTAGAGGGTTCATACAGTGCCTATGTTTACAATAATGAAGAAGCACACACATACATATACCAGGATTTTCCAGTACACCATGGAACATACACTGTTTCAGGATACCTGAAAACAGAAGAAGTTGATGGTGACGGGGCTTATTTTGAGTTTTTGCTAAGAGATGAAGACGGCAATGTAAAAAAAGCAAGATCAGACAAGTACAAGGGAGACAATGACTGGACATATTTCTCAGAAGAGATTGAAGTAGATGAAGGATATTACATGCGGGTAGTTTTAAGGTTGAGAGACTCAACAGGAGAGGCATGGTTTGATGATATCAGGGTTAGTGATGGTTCAGGCAATATCATGTGGTTTGAGGATGATGATTATGAAGACTATGAAGTAGGAGAGCCTGAAGTTTCCTATGACACAATAAGGGTGAAAGGAGAAGTAGTGGCAGGAAGAGAGATGGAAGTTGAAGAGGTAATAGAAATAAAAGCAGACGGGACACAGGCAGTGGAAATCGAGCCCTCACTAGTATACTGGGATTGTGACCATTGCGGTTCAGTTGTGGTTGACAAAGACACAACAAGAAAAGTAACATACAAGACACACGGACCAGAGCTTACCTACCAGACAAACAAAGCAGTAGCAATAGACAAGTACATACAGGAAGTAGAAGTTGCAAATCCAACAGGTTTAAACATCTCAAACATAACAGTACCAGTTAAAGTAAGCGGGTCCTGCACTGATTACAGACCAGAATGGCTAAAAGAGGGCTATTGTTATGCACAAACAGATCTTAAAGCACACGAGAGCAAAACTATTCAAATCAATTACACAGGCAACCTCATCAAAGCAGAACTTGGAGAGATAGAGCAGGACATGTCAAAGCAGTCAACACTAGACCAACAATACCTTAAGCGTGAGGTTAGTTTTGACATTGATGAAAGCATTGACTCATATGATTTCTACTACAAAGCAGAAATGCCAGGAGATTGTGAAAATAATTGTACAATACACATGACAAAAGTCTCACCAGTATTATACCTGCCATTTGATGGGGATACAAAGGATTATTCCGGGAATGAGAATCATGGGGTGAATCATGGGGGAACATTCACAGAAGGGAAGTTTGGCCAAGCAATAAGTTTTATTGAGAATGAGTCAGCTTATGTTTCAATATCAGACTCAATAGGTATGGTACGTACTGATGAACCATTCTCATTTAGTTTCTGGATTAATTATCAAGGCATCATTAATGAATCAGATAGTAACCTATATGAAAATGTATTCGGTACATCTTCTAGTTATACTAGCGGGTTTAGAATTGGGTTTAGACATAAATATTGTTCTCATGCATTAAGATATAGGATAGCATCCTCTGGGACTGGAAGTGCAATATGTTCCCCGCCTCTTGATGATGGTGACTGGCACAATATTGCACTTGTTAGCACAGGTACCGGATATAGTAAGCAAATCTCGTTGTATCATAATGGAAATCTTTCTGATCAGAGTGAAAATGGTATTTACTCTACAAATATCAGCCTTGCAAATCTACTTATTGGAGATCCGGCTGGTTTGGATGCAATGATAGATACTCTATATTTTTTTAACACAGAAATTAAACAAACTGATGTTGAAAGTATTTTTCAAGGAGATTTCAATTCTAGTAATCACGAATCTTTTTTGGTTTACTCTAGTATTACAAAATCTCCATCTGAATCTGTTAAGCAAAAGAATGACAGTCAGAATGTTTCGTTTGGAATGAATTTGCTTAAAGTAGATGAGAGATATTTGGATATATCATCAAGAACAATAGAAACAAACGGATCTAAAAAAGTCAATAAAATTACAGCATTAGCAACTTTCTTTGGCTTTAAAAAAGGCTCTCTAATCGAGAAAAGAGATTTGTCAAAAGGTTTAATTCTTCATTATGATTTTGAAGAAGGACAAGGAGATATTGTTGTGGACAGAAGCTGCAATAACAACCATGGAGTTATTCATGGAGGTAGATGGACAGTTGGTAAAGAAGGATTGGGTTTTGAATTTGATGGAATAGATGATTACATAGAATCAAACCTTACGTACCAACCTGGAAGCTTTACCCAAATGGCCTGGATATACAGTGACAATCAGACCTTTGGTTATTCAGACATTGATAGCTTTGACGCGAGATGGATAACAAAAAATGATGGTGAGATGGGAGGACTTTATGTAATGGGAGACGGTTCAGCAGGATACAGACTACAATATGAAGATGGAACTAAGGTACATTTAAGACCAGCAAAAGTGCGGGATGGTAGGTGGTATCATATAGCAGCAACTTTTAATGATCAAAGTTACGAACTGAAAGTTCATCTGAATGGAAAACTGAAAGGTGTTAAACAACTGAATAAGAGTAAAAGATTAAATGACTGGAATGGCATTCTTGTTGGTGGGGTAGGAAATTACTGGTTAAGCGGAAGAATTGACGAGTTTAAGATTTTTAATGTTTCCTTAAATGATTTGGAGATTGAAAAAGCTTATGAAGGGAAGAACAAGTTTTACAAATTTGGTAAAAAAAGTATTTATACCCTAATCTTTTTATTGGTATTAATCTTGATAATAGCAACGTACACACAATGGAGATATGGAAAAGATTGAAGAAATATAAAGAATTATATTTTCTTACTGCAAGAAACGTGAGTATACTTTTTATTCTAGTATTATTACTTTCTCTTTTCATACCTTTTTCATATTATGTAAATATGGATCTGGTTTTTTTTTCCATAGTTCTGATAGATGGATTCGCACTTCTTTTCGTAGAGGATGAGAAGATAAAAAAGATTATCAATTATGGTTTTTTATTTTCTCTTCTGTTGGTTGCTTTGAGCTCTTTTGAGTTTTTGGGCAGTTTTTCATCATTCTTACAAGAATATCAGCTCTATTTTTCATTTTTTACAGTAATTTTAGGATCAATAACATTCTACTTAAGCAGAAATCTTATTGATGACATAGAGAAAGAAAAGGAGCGAGAAGAGAAAGAAGAAGAGAAAAGAAAGAAGAACTTCTCTGAAGTACATCCGAAGGTGGATGGGATCCCTGTATTGAGACATCTGTTAAAGAGGACGTACAAGGAGGGATGGTGGTATAGTGTTGGTTTGACCATTATTGTAATTGTGGGATTTTTCCTAAGATTTTGGAATATTTGGAAACTAAGTTTGTGGGGAGATGAAGGAAATGTTTTTATTGCCTCAAAAAATATAATTCAAACAGGTCTACCTTATTTAGAAACTGGATATTTATATTTAAGAGATTTATTTCATTTATACATAACAGCATTATCTTTGAAAATTTTTGGACAGAATGAATTTGCAATAAGATTCCCAAGTATCATTGCAGGAACATTAATGATTATATTTATTTATTTAATTGCTAAAAAATTTGTCCCAAAAATATTCTCATTGATAGCTTCTTTACTAATTGCAATTCATCCTTGGTTAATAGAACACTCAAGAATTGGCAGATCATATATTGTAATGATTTTTTTCTTAGTTATGGCTTTTTATTTTTTCATTAAAATGACTGAATCAAATAAATCAAAAAATATTATTTTTTTTACATTAGCAGCAATTATTTCGCTTTTATCTCATCAGATTGGCCAAATAGTTTTGGTTTTTTTTATCCCTTTCTTATTGCTCCACATTCAAAAAGAAAAACCTTTTTTTAATAAGAGTCATCTATTACAACTATTAAAAAAGGCAGTTAGTTTTTTAATTATTTTCTTGATAATAATAATTTCTAAAATTATTTTTAGAAAAGGATACTACACAGCAACAGATCAAAAGGCTGAAAAGCTTTTAGCAATACAAAAATCTAATCTAATTGAAAAAATTTTAAGTTTGATTCCTCTTGGAAATTTTGATATTGAAAATATACTGTTTATATTAAATCCAATTCCTCTTATAGGTATTTTCACTTTTATATTTTTATTTGCATTTATATTAAATTTTAATAAAATTAAGAACAATTTAAAATCATTGGCTATAACAGTGCTCGTTTTTTTAATTTTTGTTTTGTTTTCACAAAAATCAGTTACAATAAATAGGGGAATATTATTCTTATTTCCTTTTTTTGTTTTAATAGTGATCTGTGGTTTTTATTTTTTAGTTAGAATAAATGATTTTCGAAAAGAACATTTAGTTTTCTTATTTATAATGGCACTGATTATATTCTTCCCTTTACTAAATACTTCATTAAATATTCCTTTTGCAGATTACGGGGATCCAATCAAACCTTACTATTCTGCATTCGAAGGATTTATTTTTAGACAAGACCATAAAACTACTTATGAATATGTAAACGAAAGATATAGAGAAGGAGATATAGTTTTAGTTTATGCCGTTCCGCAATATTCCGTGATGTATGCAAATTTCTCTGTTGATTATAGAGTTTGGAGCGGTAGTACACTTACATTTGATAACAGAAATTATGCAACAGACATATTGGAAATAAGGGAATCTGAAAAGGTCAAAGAAATAATTAAGAATAATGAAAGGGTTTGGATTATAACAAGTTATTCAATATTTTCTAGTACTGATAAAGCTCCTAGAGTTTACCATATATCAGGTTCTTTATTAGATCAATTAGAAAAATTTAGAAGTGACCTTGTATATCAAAGTAGTGATAAATCAGCTAGAGTTTATTTCATTGAAAGCTAATCTAACATATAAAAAGAATGGTAAATAATGAATACAAAATGCATGTATTAAACAAACCAAATATAAAAAGAATGGTAGAACAGTATATTAATAGAATTAAATATAGAAGAAAAAAAGGACAAGGTATTCCGATTAGTGATTATAAAGAATTTTTATCTTGCTATAAAAAATCATATGAACAATTTAAAAAATTCAAAAAGAAATTTGATACAAGTAATAAATCTGTTTTAGAAATAGGTTCTGGTTTTGGAGGATTTATGCTATCAAGTAGATTGGAGGGTGTTTATTCCAAAGGTATTGAACCAGATAAAGATATGGTTAAGATATCAAATAAAGTATTAAACTATTTTGATATCAATGGAAAACATATAAAACATTCTGAAGGGGAAAAAATCCCTTTTAGTTCGAATATGTTTGACTATGTTGTTTCATTTCAGGTTTTAGAGCATGTTAAAAATCCCGAAAAAGTTATTGAGGAAAGTTTAAGGGTTTTAAAAAAAGGAGGTATTCTTTACTTTACTTTTCCTAACTATAATTCATTTTATGAAGGCCATATTGAGAAAATATGGTTTCCTTTTATAAATAAAGAAAATGTAAAAATCTATTTAAAATTGTTAGGAATAAATCAAAATAGACTAGATTTTGTTAATTTTTTAAAACCAAAAGATATTAGGTTAATGTTATTCAAATTTGATAATATAAAAATAATCAGCCTAGGAAAGAAAGAGTTTAAAGATTGTTTCAATAATAATATTTCTAAAATAGGAAATAATATACTAAAGAATTTAATAAAAACAATTGTTTTTTTTAAATTAGATAAATTACTAATAAGGATTTTAATTAAATATGACTGGTATTATCCTATAATTTTAATTGTAGAGAAAAAATAACTATAAAGATTTTTTAGTTTCAATCCAATTTAATATTGTATAAGGTATATATGAAATGGATGTGGCAATAGCTGCACCTGTTGCCCCATATATTGGGATTAGTAAAGCATTAAGAAGTATATTTAGAATAATTGTAACTGAGATATTATATGCTCTTTTTTTAGCTTTTCCAATATAATCTAAAAAGCTGCTCAATAAAATAGATGTAGCAAACCCAAAAAGATAAATTGTTAGTATTTGTAGTGGTAATACTGACTTAGCATATTCTACCCCAAAAATTAAAGGAATTATTATGGGGGATGAAAATAGGATTCCTAAAACAATGACTATAAAAATACCAGTATTTATTCTTAATAGATTAAAAAACTTCTTTTCTAACTCTTCTTTGTTAGACGCATTTAATTTTGCAAAAATTGGCATAGTTCCCATAGCAAGAATAAGTGAAATATGAGGTAATTTTATTGTGATTTGCTTAGCTATTGCATAAATTCCTACTTCAGCCGTGCTTGATAAAGCACCTATCATGATAGTATCTATCTCAGTTAACACTATAAATCCCAAACTTATAAAGATTAAAGGCAAACTATAATTGAATATTTTTTTACTAAAATCCTTATTATTTGATTTTAAATCTTTATAGAATTTAAAATACAAAAAATAAAAACCTAATAAAGCAGTAATAAATAAAGCAATTGTAAAAGAGTTAACAACATTTATTACTGAATCTGAAAATAAGAAAAACAAAATTATTAAGGCTAATTTTAACCCATATTCGGAGGTATTTATAAACAGATTGTATTTTATTCGATGCAAACCTCTAAAAATATTTTTGAAATATTCTACGAAGCCAGATAAAAAGATTAAAGGGGTACCATATAATAATAATACCTCTAATTCAGGAGTTTGCAATATCAAAGCTAACGGCTTATAAATTATTAGAAATAAAATAGTAAATAATAAACTAAACATAAATCTAAGTTTTATTGATGAAACTAAAACATTTTTCAAATTATCTGTTTTATTATGTTGGGCAACAAATTTTCTTGTAGAAGCATTGATCCCAAAATATGATAATGTAAATATAAATGTTATAACTGAGAGAAACAAAGACCATAAACCAAAGCTATCTGCACCTAGTTTTCTTGCCAGTATTATATTTATAAATAAAAATAAGATTACTGTAATTCCTTTTGTCAATAAAGACCAGATTGTCTCTTTAGTTAATTTACTTATGTTTAAGTTCATTTTTTTTTCTATGGTGGTTTTCAAATTGTTTTATTTTTCCTTTACTAAAGTAATTGTTTAATTTATTCAAATCAATATGAGAATACTTAAACAATTTTTTCAGGAAGATATATTTATCATAATCTCTATAATAAATTTCTGAATCAGAATAATCAATTAAAATAATATCTTCACCATCTAGAAAAATATTGGACAAGCCTAAATCACCGTGTATTAAACACTTAATTTTTTCCCCATATAATTTATCTAATTCTTTCAAAAAATTTTCTATGAGTCTTTCTAATTTAAGTTTAGAAAAATTTCCTTCCAGTATTTCTTTTAATAAGTTATTTTTTTGCAGAAATTTCAACTCAATATGATCATTCCTACTTTCCAAGTTTAGCAATTTTATTTTAGAGTTGTTATCTCTATATTTTTTATAGAAAATTAATTCTTTCATTAAAAGTTTTTTACTGTTAAATTTTTGAATATAGTATTTGTTATCCTTTTTAACTAATTTAACTACAGAGGGCTTGTTTCCGTTTGGTTTTCTAATTACTAAACTATTATCCTCAAGCGAGTGAGTTATAAATAATTTATTTAATCTCAGTTTAAAAATGAGAGTAATAAATGATTTGAATATAGGGTTAATAAGTTTATATGCGTACGGAAACAATTTAATCCTGAAAAGGAAATAGTCATAAAAAAGTATAAAAGATCCTAAATCGTTCCTAATATAATATTTACCCTTCCTAAGTTTTATATATTCATTCATTTATCCATTTGAATACTAATATCTGATTATGAGAAAAATTTGACAGAAATTTGATTTTATATAGAATTTTATCTAATTTGAAAAATATTTTTCTTAAAAATGGGACATTGTAAACTACCTTTGGTACAAAACCAACGCCCCTGTAGTTAATTAACTTGAAACCATATTTATTAAATAAATTTTCTAACTCTTTTTTTGAAATTTGGTTTAGGTTCTTCCCAAAAATATTATTGCATATTAAATAAGTGAAATATCTAAATGAATACGTGTTACCTTGATTACTTATAATTATATATCCTTTAGGTTCTAAGATCTTTTTAAATTCTTTTAGAACTTCTTTTCTTAGATTCTCCTCTGCATTTAGAAAAAAACGAAAAGCAGTTATTAAATCATATTTCTTCTTTAATTCTTTTTTTGTTATATCTTGGTTTATTAATTTAGATTTTTTTACTTTTTCTTCAGCAATATCTAGCATGTCTGGAGAAACATCAACACCAGTAGATTCATCCACATATTTTTCTGCAAATTCTATAACTCTACCATTCCCAGTTGCAAAATCCAAATAATTATTTATTTTATGTTTTTTAAAAAAATTTATTAGAAATAATTTTTCGATATCCCACATTAATGAATAATAACTATCTTTACCATATTCTTTATTTTCATAAATTTTTGCTCTTTCGTTTAAAAAATTTTTTCTATAGCTTTCTACCATTTAATCCTCTATAAACATCTTATTTGATTCCTTAATATATTGTTCTAATGAATACTTTTTAACACTTTTCATCCATATCTAACTAAATTATTTTTAATTTTTTATTACCCCTATAATTATCCCATTTGCTCCAATATGCGGTTTAGCATATTTCGTTTGTAAAACTTTTTCTTTAGTAGATTCTTCCCATATATTATTCCAATTTTTCTTCTTATAATAGTATACTTTATTTAATTGAATCTTATTTTTTAAAAGCATTTCATCTAAGTTTGGATTCCACCCTACAGGAATTGTAAAAATAAGTTTCCCGTTTTTTTTAAGACAGTTTTTTTTAAGATTGGATATGGCTTTTAAAATTTTTTTATCATCTTTCTCTTGTTCATCAAATCCAACATGTTCTAATGTAGAAATTGAAACAACCAAATCATATTTTTTATTTGGTTTATAATTAACAACATCTTTATTAATTATATTTGGAGCATCTTCAAATTTATCAAGAATATCCCACTGCGCTTTGACGTAGTGGGATAAAACATTACCCACTTCCAATATATTATGATTTCTTTTATTTGAAATAATAGATAAAATAATAGGAATCTCAATTATCCTTTCATTTGAATAAGTATAATTATGGGTATTATAGAAATATTTTAGTTTTTTGCCATTAAATATGAAATATTTATTTTTTTGGAAAATGATAAAATAATGTCTAAATATAATAACATAAAAAAATTTTTTAAATAGATAATATAATCCTCTTTTTTTTATTATATCTAAAGATTTTTTA
>CAYUHF010000010.1:0-55070 GCA_964444505.1 uncultured Methanosarcinales archaeon
TTGAAACACCAGACTTGTTGCCACTGAACATCAACTCTGTTCCATTGTACCAGAACCATTCAACAGTCAGAGTGTCGTTTTCACCATCTGTCGGAGTGGCGTTGCAGTTGATATCATTATCTGTATAAGCAGTCGCAGGTGAAAATGTTGGTGTAGTGATGTTTGGTGCAGTGTTTTCTGTCACTTTCAACTCAACATAATCAGTATACAGGGAATTATGTGGTTCAGATCCACGATTGGAAGTTTTGCCTTTCTTATAGTGCTCAATATAATATCCTTCAGCAGCAAACTCAAGTTTTGTGTAATTATCAGGAGCAGGGAATTCAAGATAGTGCTCTGCTCCCATCACCATAACAAGATAATTGTCATCTGATTCTCTCAAAAGGGAGATATTTGCATCGGTTATTGATGCGAGTTCAACTATTTCTGATTCATCGACTCTTAAGTAGATTCTGTCAATGTAAGCTGTCTCATTTAGTTCTTCCGTTATTTTGAGTTTGACTTTATCATCTTCTATTTCTGTATAAGTGATGTCTGTGAAATCAAGGTATTCTTGTTGTTTTGATGTTGCGCCACCGACAAAATCTGAGAGGAATTTGTATTCTATGTCTTGGTAGGTGTAGAGATATGGAGACGAGCCTGAGCGGACGCACCGCACGGAAAAGTCCATGTTCTTAGAGTAGTCACCCGTATCGCAACCGTCGAAGTACACGTACCACGCGTAGTTGCTATCGTACTCCGTAGACGACCAATAGAGGAACAACTCGCCGTCGCCGCCAAAACAGGTGCCCGAGCATGAGCCGGAGTTGCAAAGGTTTTCAAGCGTTGTTTTATCCGGCAAGTGCCAGTCGGTTTTACCGCCGTGATCTAATGTAGCACAGTAGTAGCAGGCCTGGTAGCCAGAACAATCCGGGCACTCGCAGGTGCAGTCGTCATTGCAAGGGTTAAGGGAGTCAGTTGACCAATCATAGTAAGAATCGGCAGTCGGGCTCCAGCATTTGTCCGCATTACAGTCAACATAAACCGTGTCACCGTTACAACAATTTCGCGTCTCATACCCTGTTCCGTCACAAGTACAGTTCAAAGAATCACCGCATACCGGTTCACAGTAATACTTCTCAGTCTTTGCCATCAAGGTTACTTCTCCGTCAGTGTCATTGATAAACTTGCCTGGATCACTAGTTTCAGAATGGGTCAGATTCTGGGTAGATGAAGATGTGAAATCGAATGTATCTAATTGAACCCACTGGCTTCCATCATAATCCCAGGCATAAAAGGTGGTGTTGTAGCCGGACTCATTTTCCCCATAGCCTTCCCATGTGAAATTAAGTTCAGTTACCTGTGATTCACTTTCTGTAATGTAAAACTTGTAGAGTTGGGCATCAAACTCTCCATCTGCTGAAGCATTAGCAGTAACCCAGTAATTCCCATCAGATGATGCGATATTTGAATAATTTCCATCGGTTGCTTCTCCGTTTCCAGTATCATCTGGTCCTGTGAAGTTAGCAGAACCTGACTTATGGTATGCATAATAATCATTTGTGCTCCTGTTAACATCAACAAAATTATATGTCCCAACAGGATCATAAGCCCAATCCCTCACACTTCCGTTCTGATTCTCAAACTCAAACAACAATGTAGCATAACCTGCCTTGTGCATGTAATTGCTCAAATAGCCGATCTCAGTGCACTCATAATTCCTAACAAGCAACTTCTCAAAATCAACTGAATCCTCTTCACTTAAATCCGTGTAATCATAAGTCAGATTATCAAACCCAACCAACATCAACTCATCCTTCAATGAATTCTCTCCACACTTCAGTTCCAAGAACTCCATTTCATCAAATGTATCTTCATTGTCAGTCAAAAACTCAGTCCAGCCGGCATTGGGAGAGGTAATGGTGAGATTGGCAATACCAGTTGTGTTAAAGGCAACTGTCCAAGTCTCACCATCCCTCAGATATGTATAGGGGTTGAGTATTGTGATAGAGATTTCATATGTTTGGTTTGAAAGATGAGGAACAACCCATTCAATCTTATCAATCAGACCATTATTATTCTCATCAAAGTAACTCACATCATCAACCTTTTTTCTTCCACTATTAGTCAACCAGTGGACTTGTATTGAACTCTTCTCAACATCATCAATCTCAGTATGAGCAAGTACATCTTTGTAATGGAGGACAGAGCTTATTGTCACTTGTTTTCTATAGTCGTCTATCTTTCTCTCTATTTTTTCAGGGCCAGGTGTTTGGTAAGTTATTTCAACTTCTTTTGTTGTGTTTAATTCAAGCTTGATCTCTTTTGGTTTGCCTGCTTTTAGTCTTGAG
Organism: uncultured Methanosarcinales archaeon; assembly: GCA_964444505.1. GTDB lineage: Archaea > Nanobdellota > Nanobdellia > Woesearchaeales > JAGVZT01 > CAYUHF01. Next base: position 2,331 of record CAYUHF010000010.1, read on the forward strand.
TATTCTTCAACAGATAATTTTCTGTCACCAATTTCAATTTTGGCAGACTCAGCCTGAATGTTGTATGCGCTTCCTGGTATTGTGACTGTATCAACATCTTCAACTGTTTTTGACCAAGTGACAGGTTCTCCAATCTTTATTTCTGTGTGATTGAATTCTTCATAGGAGATGTTTCTTACATTATTGGAAATATTCGACTGTATTGTGAGATTCTCATCTGGTGCACTAATCTCCTCGTCTTGCAGATAAGTGTAGGTTATAGAACTCAAATTCAAAGTTGCATTTACAACAACAATCCTTAAGGTTGCATTGGACGGGTAGTTGTCAAGCACACAAGTATCCACGCACTCATCTGACAATTCTACTATGGGTCTATAGCTCTCAGTCGTACTTTCACTTATCTCAGAGTCATTGACAGTCTGGTTGACTGAGATGTTTGCTGGCAAGTCAGATAAATTAACCTCTGTTGCATATGTTTCATTTGACTCAGAGAGGTTTGCATCTGGAGCATTCTCGATGGTTGAGTTCAGCTTTGATTCATTTATTGGGACGGTTGTATTTTCAGATCCTATGACGTTACCAGTGATCAGATTATTTTCTCTGGAGTCTGAGCCGTAAACTAAAATGTCATCAAGATAGATTTCAACCTTTTCACCAGAATAACTTCCACTAATTGATAGCGAAGTCAGATTACCCTGCAAACTCAAATCAAACTCACTGGATTCATTGAAAACCTCATTAATCTCAAGTGTGGTCTGGTTTGTTTCACCAACAACCATACCTGTAATCTGCGGCCTGATGAAAACAAAGACTCCTAGAAGCAGAGCTACAATAAGCACAACTTCTACTATTTCCCTCTTGTGTCTATTTTTCATTCTTTTTTCTAGCTCGATCATAAATTGTCCAGATTGTCCGATCATCCCTTTTCAGAAGCGTTGCTATCTTGTGGTATGTGAGATCGTAGTGGTTTTTCAGATAGAAAACAACAACTTCAGAAATGGAAAAATCATACTTTGAAAAAACCTCAATTGGTATTGTATATTTTTTATCGACTTTAAGCTTGCCGGAGAGCTTTTCTTTTCCACGAAGATAAGTCCTTCTTATCACTCTCGGGTCTCTGTTTAACTTTCTCCCGATCTCTGCATAAGAGAGCGAAAGGTTTTCATGAAGGTACTTTGTTACTGATTCAAAAGGAGTCTGTTTATCATTGAATATTGATACGGGTATATCCTGTTTGTATTTTTCAAGAAACTCAATAAACTCTTTTTCAGGAATTTGATATTTTTCATTAAGAAAATCAGCTACACTATCCACATCAATTCCATCTTTCTTAATACTCAACCACTACGCATATTATATGTATAAAATTGAATAAAGAACATATTTTGTAAGTAGTATTTAAGTTTTGTGAAAAAGAAAATGTTATTTTGTTAGAGCTACTTGCAAAAATTACTCTTTTCTGCAGAATAATCACTTGCGGAGATTGTGGTAGTCGGGGTTTCTGTTAGCCCACAAGCGACCCTCAAAAAGAAATAAGTATACTGATAAAATATGTAATAATCTATATAAAGAGCATACATTGTAAGTATAACTAAACCAAAAAAAAATTAAAAAATAGCTTTCTTCAGGTCAGCTGCCTTGTCAGTTTTCTCCCATGAAAACTCTTCTCTGCCAAAGTGCCCATAACAAGCAGTCTTGTAGTAGATTGGTCTTCTAAGGTCCAATGTCTCAATCATACCTGACGGATTTAATGGGAAGTGCTTTGAAATAAGCTTTATCAGCTCACCATTCTTGAGCTTTCCTGTCCCAAAAGTATCAACCAGAACAGAGATAGGATTCCTGCTTCCAATAGCATAACTCAACTGCAGTTCACATGCCTCAGCAAGCCCTGCCTTGACAACATTCTTTGCAATGTATCTTGCCATGTAAGCAGCAGTCCTGTCAACCTTAGTGCAGTCCTTTCCGGAGAAAGCACCGCCGCCATGGTTGCCAACTCCACCATAGGTATCAACAATTACCTTTCTTCCTGTACAGCCAGAGTCAGCAACAGGTCCTCCCTTGACAAACCTTCCTGTGTTGTTTATGAAATAGTCTGTCTTGTCATCAATAAGATTCCCAAGAACAGGCTCAATTACCTCTTCTTTGATCTCTTCTCTTAACTGCGCTAATTTCACATCAGGGTCGTGCTGTGCAGCAACAACAACTGCAGGAATATAGACAGGTTTTCCATCTTTATATCTAACACTAACCTGTGTCTTGCCATCAGGTCTCAGATAGTCAAGAACACCCTTCTTTCTCACTTCAGAAAGTCTCATGGCAAGCTTCTGTGACATCAGTATAGGCATAGGCATAAGCTCTTTCGTGTCAGAGCATGCATAACCAGACATCATACCCTGGTCACCGGCACCCACTTCTCCTTTTGTATCCTGGTCAACTCCCTGGGCAATGTCACCTGACTGCTCATTAATTGATGTCAAAACACCAACAGTCCTGTAGTCAAACCCATACTCTGGGCTGTCATAACCTACATCTTTTAACACATTTCTAACAGTCTGCACAATATCAACATATGCATCAGTTGTAATCTCTCCTGTCACAACAATAAAACCATTTCCGGCCATTGTTTCACAGGCAACTCTTGCATTCTTGTCCTGTGCAAAAATCTCATCCAAAACCCTGTCTGAAATCTGGTCGCACACCTTATCAGGATGACCTTCAGCCATAGCTTCAGAAGTAAAAACATAGTTCCCCTTTCTCATTAAATCCACCTCACTGTTTAGTAGAAATTCTGATTCATTGAAGCTATAAATATCTTACTGTTATTAATATTCTTAGAGGAATAATTGCTTTTATTTGGTCTTAAAACTAAACTTTAAAAATATTTAAATACAAATCACACATCACAGAATATACGCCTCCGTAGTCTAGCCTGGATAGGATACGACCTTGCGGATGTCAAGATCATTCAGCAGAAAGGTTGTGGCTCGGGTTCGAATACTCAGAGACAGATGTGGTCCTGGGACGAATTTCCCGGCGGAGGCATCTTAATCCGTATCTTTGTATGTGAAAAACACAGCATAAACTGGATAATGATCAGAAACATCTTTTGTAAAATCTTTGGTTAGACTATACTCTTGGTCAAACCTGAAAACACCGCTTTCAACATAATCCTCAAGTGTGAAATCTCTAACAAAAACAATCCTGTCATAAGTTCTGTCTGATTGTGCAACATTTGTATCCACCTCATCAGGAATAGCCCAGAAATACTCATTATCCCGAAACCCAGTTGTTGTGGATTCTGAAAAGTAATCTCCGTCAGCATTGAAATCACCAAGCACAATGACATCCTTTTCTTTTATATCTATAACAACATCTTCAAGTGCTTGTATCTCTGTTTTTGCATCATCGGGTTTTGTGTGGATATTCACAAGACAGAAATCAAAACTCCCTGACTCAAAACAGGAAATAAAAGGTTCTCTTTCAAAAACATCTTTTGTATCAGTGTAAACATAAGGATTCGCAATAGTATAAACCTCAGTTGTATTGAAAACAAAAGCATACTGCTCTTTTGACTGAGTTCTTCCAAGCCTCTCACTTATCACAAAATCATACTCTTCAGGAAGGTAAGTCATGAAAGTCGGCATAGTCTCCTGTGATTTGTCTCTTATCTCCTGTATAGCTGTTATTTCATAATCATCCACAATATCAGAAAGAACCTGCATCACATCCTCTTTTGAACTTTTTGATCTTCCGAAAACCTGGATATTAAAAGAAGCAATGCTGATGTCGTCAGGGATAGCTGTTGGCAGTTCGGTTGGCAGCTTTGTTGGTTTTTCTATTGTCGGAATCCCTGTAGATTCCACTTCAGCCGGGCGAGGCAGGTAAAGATACGAAAGATAAAGACATGCGCAGCATGCAGCTCCTGTAAGAGCGATTCCTATCCCTGCAAGTATCTTTTGTTTTCTGTTCATTCACTTGAGAGTAGAAAATTCAATATATATGTTCTTCGGTCATGAATTTATCTGGCATGGCAGCAGTTGATTTCAATCAATATCTGCAATCCTTCTCTTATCAGCTCAGCAGCAGGTTCAGAACCTTTCATTTCTGAACATACTTCATATGCCTTCTGGATATTTTCCTGAGAATAATTATAGTAACAGTCGTAAAATATCTCAAAAAGCTCTTTGAACTTGTCACTGTCCTTTTGCTTAAAAACATCACCTATCTTTTCCACAACATTCACAAGCGCATGATGCAGGTGTGCTTTTTTACCAGCACCAATGTTTTTGTTTGCAAGTATTCTCTCACAATACCAGCCCAGCTTGTTGACTTCGGGATCAATCTCTCTGGCATTTTCGAGGGTCATCTGCTTTACCAGAAGAAACATTCTTCTGAGGGCATTGTCATACTCTTTTTCATTGATCTCAGCTAATTTTCGAAAAACAGCATATTTATCAGACTCCTCAACAAGCTCCATCCCTATAAGTGCTCTGCTTATTTCAGACATAAGCTCATTTACTGAAAGATACTTTTTACCAGCTCTTCTGCTCCTCCCGGCAGCTTTAATCTTATCATCACTAAAACTCGCTCTGATTGAGTCAAAACCCAGCTTGTAAAAAGCAAGCATATACCTCCACACAACAGTTGAGTCAAGACCGTCAATAGAAAAAAAAGCCTCTTCCCCTTTAACATCTTTGACAGATATTCTTAAGTCCTTTCCATCAGCTTCAACATCAACTTCATCCCCTTTCCTGACACCATTTTTCTCAACCCAAGATGCAGGAAGGGTAACTGCAAGAGAACTTCTTCCAATCTGTGAGACCTTTCTTCTCATATTTCTAAATCAAAGTTTATGATATTTAAAACTGTCGGATAATTACAGGTAATTACTGTAATACGAGAGATTTCATATTCTAGCAATACCTTATACTCCTTATGACAAACGAAAAACTTCAAGGAGCAGCTTTTTCAGGTCTTGCGCAGATGATGATAGAAAACGACCCAATTTTTGCCATGCTGGCAGAGACACCAGAGTTGGGAGCAGGTATACTCCAGGGAACTCTTGAAACCAAAGTAGATATTGAGGAACCTTCAAAGTTCAGAATGCGTGTTTCTCTTCCTAGTGAGTATTTAATAGTCTACGCCTATGATTTTGGGCACGAACACAGAGGACAGCCAGGAGAAACAGCTTTCAACACAGCTGTAGAGAACACAAAAACATACGGGGGAAGACCAGGAACTGAGACTTTCATAAAAGAGATGATAATCCAAGACAGATATGGTGTATACATAACGAGGCTGGAATGATGTATGAATCAATTGATGATGCAATAGAATACCTGAACCAGACACTTGCACTTGGGTCGAGGGGCTTGGCAGGCAATACTGATTGCAACAGACGAGAGACAATCACCTGGCTGAGGGACAACCTTGAAAACCCCGAGAGATTTATTTACCTTGCTCTTGTAGGAGAAGGACACCTTGGACTTAAGCTTGATGAAAAATCAAAAGACACATTTAGGCATGAATACCTTGCTGATGCATTTTGGCAGGAAAAATGGCCAGAAAGTGTTCCTGTAGCTCTTGAAGAAAACGAGCTTTTAGCAAAAGCAGCAAATTACCTGATGACCAAAAATGCAAGTTCAGAAGTCTACACTGGGGCATTTATGGTAAATGAGTGGGATTATCGGCCTGCAGAGAACGCCGCAGTAGGGCTTATTAATAGGATTGGAAAGATACTCACCACTCTGAATAGCAAAGTAGTTTCCTCTGAGATGCCCTTTTACTCAGATTATTGGAGTCTAAGGGATGAATACCGATGGGCAGTCAAGTATGCAGCCCAGTTCCTTTCTCGCTCAGAGACACCAGGACTTGCAAAAAGACTCATTCCTCCTGCCCACAGTGAACAGATGGATAAAGGTGCAAGAGAATGGGCCCTTTATGTGATTGGAGAACTCGGTGACAGAGATGTGCTTGATACCATCAGAGAAAGCTTTGTTGCAGGGTACATGCAGCCTCATATTGGTGAAAGCCAAGGATATTTTTTAATAGAAGGACACTGGGGTGGCAGTCTCTCACCTTCATGGGCACTAAAGAAAGCAGTTTTGAAGCTGGGAGGTGCTGAGGAACTGGTTCTTCTTGATAATTACCTTGAACCTGATGAAAGCCATAACTATCAGCTGATTGTGAGTGAACTCAAATGCATGGAAGTACTATATGATTACGGAATTCTTGGAGGCAGACGTGAGCATGAACTTCTGGAACAGAAAAAAGACCTTTGGAAATCAGAACGGGTTCAGGAACATTTTGACTACACAATAAAAACCATTGAAGAAAGACTCTAGCGCTTTCAGGGAGTCATCCACTCTATCGATTGATACTACTCAGTTATATATCCCAATATCATTTGAAAATCTCGCAGTTCTGAGATTTTCAAGTCCTTTAATCCACTTTTAAAAGTGGAGGTGTAAATACCCCACAGTAGATTTACGTTATTTGACACCATTTATAAATGGTAAAATTAATATACATGTTGCCAACTTAACAAATTATGCTGGAGAGTATTGTACAGAAAGACCATGGTGTTGTTTCAGGAGCAGCAGGACTTTTGACAGGATTCTACCTCTGGGCAACAGATTTCTGTTTCTGTTATAATGATATCCATCTGCCTGTTCTTGATAAGCATCTGAATTATGATGAGTGGTACATGATTAACACAGGAGCACTAGCTCTTGCAAATGCAGGTATTGCCATTGCAAATGGCGGTGAGATGACAAGAAAAAAGTGGGGAATATTTGCAGCATCCTTGGGAACAGAAATTGCAAGTTATGTTGCCATAACCCAGGCACTTGCATATGAGAAGACAGGCCAACTATATGGCCTGGCTGCAAAACTGGCTGAATTAAATCCCTTGTTTGAAAAAGTTGGCATGTCCATGGATAGGAGTTTTGATATCTGGAACTTCTCAATTATACCACTTTTAGTTGGACTTTTTGGGGTGTATTATGCGACCAGATCCTGACATTGTAGATGAGCTCAAGCTTCTTGTAAGTGAAATAAACAAACCCTCTATCCAGGTGCAAAAGCTGGGCAAATTATTGGACAATATCATTGAACAAGAACAGGAGCTTGCAAGACAAGAACCAGGACTCTGGTATGTAAGCAAACAAGCAGAAGTTGACCATTCAGCATCAAGCAATTCATTAAGATACGCGATCAAAACCCAGTTTTCTGAGTTCAAGGCCAAAGGTTTTCCTGATTTGCCATTCACTGCAAGGTCACTTGAGAACCCATATACTTATGTTGATTTCACTTTGTCTGAAGCAGGGTGGAGCACTGACCAGGTTGTTATTGACGATATTGGTATTCCATTAAACCTATTCAAATCAGATGGATACCAAATAGATGCAATATCTCCATTAAGATTAAGGCGGATTGCACAAACTGCAAGCAATGAAAAACTGGTTGACTGGGTGGATATATTAACAGAATTCCAGTATAATTTTGGATATTTCCAGGAATCACTTGATTCACAAATCATGCATCTTATGCCAAACAGACTCATGACAGAGCATGAATATGAAGAATGGAGAGAAACAGCGCTGACACTTATGGATATGGTGATTTTAGTAGAAGAACCAGTAGAAGGTTATATGACATACAGAGGTGGATATGACTTTGAAAACGGCCTTAACTTATTGTGCTGCATGCTTGATACTGAAAAGCAGCCCAGATGGATAGAAACAAGATATCACCCAGTCTATGTATCCCAGAAGGACTCAGGATGGCTATTGTGTGAAACAGTCTACAATGAAGATGGTCTCCAATACATTGGATTTAATCATTCAGCAGAAATGCTTTATCTTCACAGAAGATGGCAAGAGCGGGCAATTACTGAACTCTTTCCCTTATCCTGTCTTCAACAGCCCACACAAGAGGGGCAAGAACAAGATAAAAGATCACAGCATCAGCCAGAAGAGCCAGCCAGCTAAAACTATGACAATCGTCCTCAAGACAAAATCTTGACTTTTCAAAGGCAAAAGGAACACCTCTTGTCCTCCATTCATTATCCCTGTCCAGCGCATACTCTACACTAACTGCAATATAAAAAATCACAACTACTATCAAGATCTTGTGCAGTGAAGGGTAAAAAGCATCAATTTTCATATACTATACTCTTTAAATACAGTTTAAAAGCTTTTTCATTAAATTTTTAAAACTATCTATGTTAACCCCTTATATGCAATTTGAATTGGTTAAGACAAGAGACAAGCTAATTGATGCCTACAGGGAGTGGAAAGAGTCTCCTTCACTTGGGGTTGACATTGAATGTGAGAACAACCTCCACCACTATGGAGCATTTATAACTCTTATACAAATATCAAACCAAAACTCCAACTGGCTAGTTGATGTACTTGAGCTAAAAGATATCAGTCCAGTTATTGAAGTACTTGAAAACCAGGATATCCAGAAAATATTTCATGATGTTAGCTTTGACTTTCGGATTCTTAACCATGATGTTGACTGCCATCCAAAAAATGTTTTTGACACCCAGATAGCAGCAATGATGCTGGGAAAAGAAAACCTTGGGCTTGGTTCTCTGCTTGATGAGTATTTTGGTGTAAACAAAAAAGAAAAACTCCAGATGGCAGACTGGACAAAAAGACCATTACCTGACAAAATGCTTGAGTATGCCTGCAAAGACACAAGCTATCTAATAAAACTTAGAGATAACCTGATCAAAGAATTAAAGGAAAAAAACAGACTTTCCTGGGCCAAACAAGAGTTTGAAGCTCTTGAAGAGCAGGATTTTGAGCTGACCCAGCAGGAGTTTTATGACCTTAAGGGACTCAGGAGAATGAATCCGCAGCAAAGAGCAGTTCTTAGAAGACTCTACAACTTACGGGATAAGATGGCAAGAAAAGTAAACCGGCCAGTACATTACATAATGAGCACAAGAAAAATGCAAAACTTTGCTAAAAAACCACCAAAAAGCATTCAGGAGTGGCAGAAGCAGAAAGGAGTGCACCCAATTGTAAAGCAAAAAGCCAAAAGATTCTATGATGCAGTTGCGAAAGGCCAAAAAGAGACAGTTGACCTGCCAACAAACAACAGGAAAAGATACACAGCAAAGCAGAAACACCATATGGGAAAGCTGACTGAGTTTAGAAACCAGATGTCAGAAAAACTCAACATCAAAAAACATGTTTTATTAAGCAAAGACCAGATGAAAGATATAGTTCTTACTAATTCTTATTCCAGCTTGAGAGAGTGGCAAAAAGAGCTTTTTGAGAAGTATTATTAGAATTTATTCTTGGCTGATTTGAATCCCACTATGGCACAGACAGTCGCTTGCGTGCGCCCTACTAAGCCGCCTTTTGGTCAACTCCAACAGGCCATGATGGGCTGTTAATGTTTTAAGCCAAACCTAAAAAAAGATTATCACTAACCCAAATCATTATACCTGTAATGTCAAGTTAATTGAGGTCAGTTCTTATCGTGGATGGTCGCATTTGCGGAGCTTGCGGTTAACAGTGGACGTCGCACCGCAAGCGACCTAAAAAAGAATGGAAAACACACAATAGTTGACAGCACCCATTATACATTAGATTTAAATAATCAAAAAACTTCCATTACCCAGGTGATATTCATGAACATGCAGGAAGCTTTGCATCAGGCACTTGATTTTGAGGAAAAAGGATTTGACATTTACACTAATGCTGCAGAAAACACAAATAACCCTATGGTCAGAAAAACATTTAACTATCTTGCTGATCAGGAACAGCTCCATATTGATGAAATAAAAAAATACATCGAGCGAAATGAAGTTGAGATTAAGGGAGACTCAGCCAAAGACACAAAAAAATTCTTTAACATGACAGTTTCACAGTTCCGCAAGAAAACAGAACTTTCTGATGATGACATAGAGGCATATGAAGCAGGACTTAAACTTGAACAGGACTCTTATGATTTCTACAAAAAGCAGCTTGCAAAAGCAGATTCAGACAAGATGAAGAAATTCTTTGAGTTTTTAATGGAGCAGGAAAGAGCCCATTACCAGCTCATAGAAAAGGCATATATGTTTATCAAAAACCCAGAAGGTTTTTTTGCTGAAGAAGAAGACTGGTTTTTTGAAGGCTAGGAAAAAGGCAGTGAGAGCATGGTAAGAGCAATTCCTGCAAAGAGCAAAAGAGTATAATTTGTCATTGTATAAGATGCAATCATCACCAGACCTAAAAATCCAATAATAGCACCAGTGGAGTTTCCTGCAATATCAGAACTTATCCCATTTACTGCCCTTGTAACTATTGCATAGACAAAGACCAACAATCCGCAAATAAATAATCCTCTAGAATTAACCTTGTGGCCATGAAAAACAAGAATAACTGCACTAAATGCAATAATAAGGCTGAGAATCCCTCCTGAAATATTACTCATGAATATCCCTTGATTAACATATTTATAAGTTTTAAGAAAATTTTTAAATGACTTCGTATTTCTACCCTGTACGCGTCGGTTGTCTAATGGCTACGAACTTTTTCAAAGTTCGATCAAAGGAGAGACGGCATTAGCAAATAGTATTTGCTTAGCCCTCTGTGGTCAAAAACAAGTTCGCCATAAATGACTTCGGCCTTCCACGCGCTAAGATCAAAGATCCGCTGGCTCTTTGCTTCCGCAAAGAGAGCCGACAATCCGGGTTCAAATCCCGGCCGACGCATACAGACAATTTATGTTCGGTACGTTAAATCGTGCCGAATATTATTTTTATTATATTGCATGTGCTTGTAAAATTCATACTCTCTTAACATAAGATAAATACTAATAGAGAGATTTATATATCTAACTTAAATTACATTTTACAATGCCACGTAAAAAACGACATAGAAAGACTTGTGCTGTGTGTGGTAGAGTAGTATACCCAGATACTGGAACTTATTATTATGGTAAACTTGTCCACAAGAGATGCAAAGGACTTATGAAAAGATATCCTTGGAGGTTTAAATGAATCCCTTTAATCCTCAAAGACCTATTGATCCAAAATTTTTTTATGGTAGATGGAATATAATTAAAGATTATAAATACAATCTAAAAGAAGGTATTGAATCTACAACGACAAATATGGCTTTAATTGGAGAATTTGGTGTAGGTAAAACTGCATTATTAAGAAAATTAGAATCTATTGAAATTACAGAACACAAAATTCTAAAAATTTATATGACAATAAATGAGGCAGACTGTGAGTCTTTTGAGTCATTGCTTGACTGCATTCTCTATAATATTGAAAAAGAGAGTCCAGGAATAAAATTTCCTGTAGAGGTGAAAGAAATAAATATAAAATGGATAAGTATAGGAAAAAAGGAGCAAGCAGCACTCCAAAAATTTATTGAAAATTTTAAAAAAATATGGGAAACCTGCCAGAATAAGAGATATGAGTTAATTGTTTTATTTATTGATGATTTTTATCTTGCAAATAGATACAGAATGCACCTAAGAAACCTGTTTCAGGATCTCCCAAGAAAGGGTATAAAATGCATGATTGTCTGCACGATGATACCAGATTTTTTAGAAACGGGAACAGTAACAGACCCATTGAAAAGGTATTTAGAGTTACATAATTTAAATGAATTTTCAAAACGAGATACCAAAGCTATGATTCAGTACGTGATAAAAAAAGCGTCTCTTGATTTACATATCTCAGATACTGTTTTAAGTAAAATACACAAAGAAACAGATGGTCATCCTTGGTTTATTACTATATTTATGAGAGAAATAGTCAAGTTTAGAGAAGAAGGTAGATTTGATGTGAGAAACTACAGAAATCTTTTACCAAAAATAATGAGTAATGTGAAACTAAATCTTGATAAACAATTTTCCTCCTTAACTCAAAGAGAAGAAGAAATTTTGGAAAAAATTGTCCAGTTAGATGAAAATGTTTTTTCACCAAGAGATTTAGATGAGGATAGCCTTGGAACACATTTAAGTAATTTGGTAGAGAAAGATGTCTTAATAAAAAGAGCAAGAGGAAAATATACTTTATTTCATCCATTATATAAAAAGTACTTCCGTGAAAGATTCTTATCTCAGTAATTCTTCAATAAAACAATACTATCATACAAAGCCCAAACCCAAGCAATAATTGAAGCAAAAGTGAATATTGATGTTCCAACAAGAAACACCACGAGCTGAATTATACCATTCTTTTTTTTGTCTTCATCACCAGAGATGAGAGTCCCCAGACCAGGCAACAACAGATTAATGATTAGACTACCTATTAACCGATTTTTGCTTTTAGATTTAGTTGGTATATCTTCTCTTGATAAATCGATTCTGGATAAATATTGATCAACCTTAGAATCAAAAGTATTAATATGCTTTTTAAGTTTATACTCTTGCTCTATCTTCTCTAACACTTTTTCAAAATTCTCAATTTTGTCTTTACCATCGTGTTCTTTAACATATTGGACAAATTCCTCGTAGTCTTCCTCTAAAATTTGTCCTCTCTCAGCTTTCTTAAGCCATTTTCTCATATATTTGTTGAAATATTCACCTTCTTCCATTGGAATAGAGGCTCTATTTTGTTTTTCATTGAAAGTTGCACGAAGCGACAAAATAACACCACTATATAGGCTATTGTAAAAAGAACCAATAATATTTGAAATGCCTTTCTTTAAATCTTGAATTTTATATCCTAATCTCTTAGCTGATTTATACAACTTGGTCATAACATCCAGTTTATTCAGACCAATATCAATGAATTTTTCAATATCTTCTACACTTTTTAGATTATTACCTAATTTTTCAGATTTTTTTTGTAGTTCACTTAATTTTTTCTTCAGACTTTCAAATCTTTGTTCTTCCTCAGCAACATGGCCTATCTCTTTTATGTACTGACGTACAGTATTACCACTAACACCTAATTTGTATGCTATCTCATTTCTGTCTAAACCTTGTTTGAGATACTCTTTCGTAGCATGTAATCTCTCTCTTCTTGCTTGACTTCTCCTATCTCGAGACATTTGTCTTGCCCATTGTCCATTCTTATCCATTAATCCCACATCTCTTGGACTTCGGCTGGAATTTCCTTGATTCCCAGTTCTTTCCTATATTTATAGATTAATGCACTCCTGTGGTTTCCATTGTAAACATAGTATTTTCCTTGATACTTGTGAACCTGTATATAATCATGCTTAAGACTATGATCTCTCCACTTTTTATTTTTAAGTCTCTTTAGAATTTCTTTACAGGAATGCCATTTGTCATCAACAGGTCTGCTAAGTGCAACAATATCTTTTACAGGTATATTCTGCATTCCGCAGTTTCTCCATTTTTTCTCCTCATGTTTTAGATTTATTCTTTTAAGAAAATCTATTACAGGCAGTATTGATTCTATTTTTTTCATTTTTCAACAAAAATACCTTTTTCTGTTACTAACCCTAAAAATTTTGTAAGCTCTCTTTCAAAGTCTCTATCTCCATCACTTGCACCACTTGTAGCATGTGCTACTTCATGAAGAAGTGTCCCTGCAAAGTCACTTAGATTTTGCAACTGATCTCTATGAATGATTATTCTTTCATGATTGCCTTCCCATATGCCATTAGTTTCCTGCATAGTGACTAAATCAGGCCTCATAGTATTAGAGATGATAATTTCTTTTACTTGTGAAGGTTTCCCTCCAATCATATCTAATATTTTTTGTCTTTCATTAAACACTTTCATCTCAGAATCATTAAGTTCATTTTCTTCAACAAATTCATATTCAAAGCTTTGATTGTATTCAACTGTATATTGATCTAAGTCTCTTATAGGATTACCTGAGTCATCAGTATCTCCTCTTATTTTTTCTTTCAAACTTAATGGAATATGGACCACCCTATAACCATCTTCTTTTGCAGAATCAATCATATACCTATCTGATTCAAATTCTTCAGGGGTGACAAAAACAACATTATCCTGAGAATTAAGGAGTTTACACGCATGTACCTGTATATCTATGTATTTAAGTTCTTCATGTACTGTTCCTTCGGAATATCTTTCCAAATCATCTACAAGCAACTCTGCTACTTCCTTTGAATTAGAATCCAATAAAATCGATTTTACTCTCCCAGAATATGCCACTCTACCCACGTTAGACCTCTCTCTATTTAGAGCCTTTCTCATTTTTGACGTTAAAGAGGTTATATTATATGAGAAAAGATAATTATCTTCTTCAGCTACTCTTACCCCTTGTACATATATTTTTGCTGTTTCACCATCTAAACGCTTATATACACCACCATAAGTTGTTTCTTCTAATAATGTTTCATCTGAAAATCTAAGAAAGAAATCTTTTGCTAATTCCATTTCCTCGTCACTTACACCATCTAAAATAAATTCAGTTCCTTCAAAAGAAGGATTGGGACTCTCTGAAAAGAAAGCATGTAATGTTTCTTTATCTGGAAAATCTTCTTTTGGAGCTTTTCCTAAAGTGATCATTGCATGCTTTGATATTATCTTTACATCAACCTTTTTTCTGTCAAATACAGCTAATGCATCTTTTAATCCCACACCAAACTTACCAATTACTTTATCTTCATTAGCTATTTTTTCATCATCCTCATTTTGGGTGAAATGCTGATAGTTTAGTCCTCGTCCATAATCTCTTATGTGCCATTTATTATCTTCTTCAAATATCTCCATTTCCTTTGTTCCTGATAGAATTTCTTCATCTATTGCATTTGCTATGATTTCTCTTATTGCGTCATGTACATCCCAAGCTTCTAAAATAGTTTCAATATTCAAATCAAATTTCTTCATAATTCTTCACTCTCAATATCTCCGTTCTTGCTAATTCTCTTAAACTCCTCTTCTGCGTCTGTAAGTTCCTTCTCTACATCTTGAGCCTTTGACCATGAATTTTTAACATGTCCGAACATAACACCCCAGTCCTCTTTTATTGACTTGAATTTTCTTCCTATTTTAATCAGATTTCTTTCAACATTTTTTGCCTCATCAGACAACTGTTTTGCATGCACTCCTGATTTGATAAGATTTAGCCTGTAGGCAAATGTTAATGGGGAGACTACTTGAACTCCTTTTTTATTATATGCTTCTAACATATCGTGGGCTTCACTAATCAGAAAATAAAATACAGGTTCGCTTGGAATATAAGCAAATGCAAAATCTGTCGTCCCTAAATCAGGTTTTATATAATCCTTAGAAATTTTTTCTAATTTATCTTCTACGTTAGCCAAAAAACTCTTTTTTAGTGATTCTTTTTCACTTTCGTCTTTAGATTTAACATACTTGTTATAGTTTTCTAATGGGAACTTGGAATCGATACAGATTTTTCCAACTGTAGAATCTATGTGAGCGTCAGGTTTAACTTTATCGAGTATTACTTTATTGATACCAAACATTTTTTTTGGGAGATGATCAGATAACACTTTTTCCATAGCAATTTCTCCAAAACTTCCTCTTTGTTGAGGATGTGCAAGCATCTCATGCAGGTCAATGTGGTTTTTCTCTATTGTATCAGCTACTTTTGAAATTCTACCTATAGATTCCCCTAATTTGAGTTCTTGCATTGCTTTCGCAAATGCAGATTCTATTTCACTGTCCTCAATGGAAATACTCTTTTTTGACAATTGAATCCAGATTAGAATCGCTACTAAGAATATAAGTAGTACAACCAGTCCTAAAATTATATAATCAATCATATTGTCACCCAGTTGGTTTAAAATGTTTTTTTTCTCTGTAAAGAAGTCTGACCGCATATTTTATTACATCAGTTCTTGAAGTAAAATCTCCCTCAGATTTTTCAACAAGCTCATCAACATTTCTCTCCAGTCCCTGTTTTCCGGGGTGTCCTACAATACTCGCACAGTGGTTGATTGTTCTTACATCTCCTCCTGTGCGGTTAGTGTAAGTTGTTCCTATAGCAAGACTTTGGGTATTTGGGTCAAGACCGACAATATATGCATGCACCCCTTTATGCTCTAGTGGTACGATTTCAACCTGATAAGCATGTCTCATATCATGTCAAAAACGGAACTTGTATTTAAATTTTTCCATAACATTGTCACTACGCAATGATAAAATTAATGCAAATCCTTAGAAACCATCAGAAACCTGGTCCATTATGTTGTTCACAGACCTCTCAAGCTCCTTTGGAAGCCCCATGATGCTTGTGTCCATAAAACCCCTTACAATAGTAGAAACAGCTTCATCTTCATTAAGACCTCGTGTCATGAGATACTCTATCTCTTTCTGTGCAATCTTGCCCACAGCAGCTTCATGAGAAAGCTCAGCTTCAGAACTCTTTGATATTAACTCTGGGATTGCAGTAATGCTCGCATCATCCGACATCAATATACCCTTGCACTCAAGGTGCGCTCTTGAAGCCCTGTTTCCAATAAGCCTTCCCCTTGCAATAACTGATGAAGAATCCTTTGCAATAGCCCTTGATATAACCTCTCCCCTGCTGCCCCTGCCCTCAAGAACAACTTCAGAACCAACATCAAAAAGTGAATTACCCGGAGCAGCAATAAGATTGCTGAAACTAACTCTTGAATTCTCTCCCCTGCACACAGCCCTTGGATACATCTGTATATCTTTTACAGGGTTCATGCATATATAATTGGATAAAAAATGAGCATTATCTTCAATAACAGCAGCACTCCTCGGCCTAACCTTTGATGTCTTGTTCCAGCTGTGAATCATTGTGAAATTAAGTTCTGCATTCTTTCTTATAAAAAACTCAGAAATTCCGATATGCTCTGAAATAGCAGAAGGATGAGTAACACACCCAGTCACAATCTCAGCTTTTGAACCTTCTTCAGCAATAATCAGGTTATGAACTTTCTGGGTATAATCAGAACTAATCATCATACAGCTCTGCAGAGGTATTGTGACATGAGCTCCTTTTTTTATCCGTATAAAATAACCACCATCTATCTTTTTTGCAGCTCTTGTATACTCATCTTTTTCAGGGTCAACAAGACTCCACCGCAATTTTTTTGCCCACTCATACTTCTCAAGAGCTTTTCTTATATCCATAATCTCTATCTTGCCTTCATAAGCTTTCTCTATAGTCTCCATAACAACAGAGTTATTCTCCAAAAAATAAGAGCCAGCCCTGTCTTCTCCCATTCCAACTTTTTTAGCTAGCTCATTGGTTCTTGACATGACTTGCACCCCTCATAACCCTTTTCCTTGATATCTCTTAAAATTTTCTCAGGATCTCCAAAACAGTAAATAGTGTTTTCCAAAAGAACACAGGCATCATCAGACTCAATATATCTTAAAATATTACCCTGGTGCGTGATAAGAAGAGCCATTGCATCGTTCTCCTTGATATACCTGTTGATTTCTTTACCAATAAGCTCTAGTGTCTGTATATCAACACCTGAATCCGGCTCGTCCAGAAGAAGCAGCTTAGGCTTCATGAGCAAAAGCTGAAGAATCTCTGCCCTCTTTTTTTCACCACCAGAAAAATTAACATACAGATCCCTGTCAAGAAAAGATTCAAGATTAAATCTTCTGACAAGCTCCATATCCTCTGAAGAAAGCTCTTCATCTGTGCTCTTCCCGGAGCAGATCTTGAAAATATCTCTTAACTTGACACCAACTATCTCAGGCGGCAGCTGGAAACCAGTTGCAATCCCAAGTTCACTTCTCTTATCAGGCCCCAGCTCAGATATGTCCTTGTCATCAAAAAAGATCTTTCCTTTTGCTTTGTATCTTGGAAGACCAGCAATAGTTTTCATAAGTGTTGTTTTGCCCGAGCCATTTGGCCCAAATATCACATGAACACCTTTCTCCATATCCAAGTGAATATCTTCAAGAATAGTCTTGCCATCTACATTTACATTAAGATCACTTATTTTCAACCCCATGACAAGAAACAGTAAAGATAGATTTATATATCTTATTCACTAATCAATAGGAATGAAAAGAACCATATTATTCCTGCTCGCATATCTTCTGCTTTTCACAGTAATGTTTGGGATAGGGGTTTATAATTATGCAAATAATTCAAGTTTTCTAAACATTGGCCTGTCTGCTGCAAGAACAAACTTTGTTATGCTTGTGTTATCTGTTCTCGGTATAATAAAAACAGCATGGCATATCTTTTCTATGACTACATAGCATCAAGAATCTGCAGTGCTACAAGATTAAACATTAATGTCACAATACCAGCAATAACAGCATACATAATAATAGAGTTTCTTAGGTTTTTTCCAAGCATATAAGCTTCATTCAGGTTGTCAGAGCCATTCTCAACACCATTGGCAAGAATCGTTAGTATGTAGACTATCTGGACAACATATATTCCAACAACAATCTGGAAAAAATAAGTTGCAATACCGTCTCCAAAAAGGTCTGGAATCGAGCTTCCAGCTGCAGCCGCAGTTTCTCCTGATTGTAGATCGTCAGTTATCCCGCTTAATTTGCCCATGATGGTGGCAATCATAGATGTGATACCGACAACAATACCTGAGATTGCTGGAGCAAGGAATTTTATCTGTGATTTCATAGAAGAAATAATCTCGGAAAGCAGGTCCCTTAATCTTTCACTTACCCTGTGTATCTCTTTTATGTACTGTGATATGTTCATGAGCGCCTGTGAACAGATTTCAGGACCTTTCTGCGCACTCTGTATAAGAACCTCCATTGAACTTGATATAACACTGCTGGGAAAATATGTAAGTGCACCTTTTCTCTTATCAAAGATAGCCTGTCTTAAAGACATCCCCATCTTGGTGATATTACCACTAACAATTGTGAAAAACTCACCAGACTTTGTGCCCTGCATTACCTGAGCCACTTTGCTGAAAGCTATCTCTATCGGAAGACCATCCCCAATCCTGTTTCCGAGCTGGAAAAGACCAGATGCAAACTCCTGCTCAAGGTCTTTTGAATCTTTTCTGAGGTTAATTACCTTTTTTGAACGCAGATGATAATAAGTTCCAATACCCACACCTATTGCTACAGGAACAAACAAGCTCAGGATAGTTGCACCCAGTCCATATGGGCCTAGAACAACCCCTCTCTGCTCCTGGCTCCTCCTGTAACCAAGAAGAAACAGCCCGTCAATTATCTCGATATCAAAATCAGGGTCCGGAAACATGGCATGCAGCATAAGTGGAGTTAACCCAATAAACAGCAGTATTCCTCCAACAATTCCTGCAACAAGCATAGGGCTTATAAGAATCTCTTTTCCGCCAAACTTAATAATTACTTTTTTGTACTTTTCAAGCTCAGGATTGGTTTTTGTTATATCAGAGTCCCCATAACCTGTTGGTCTTTTTGACAATATACTTTTGCCAAGATAGTATACACCAAGAGGCAAAAATAAATTATAAAGTGCTGCAATATGATACCATCTGGCACTGCCCATAAAACTGACAATCAACGGCAGGATCACAAGACCAAGAATAGGAAGAATAACTCCAAGCATGTGAAGCATTGTTATAGGGTTTTTCAGGTTGTGGGCATAGTGAAGCATCTTCTCATATGTCTCTTCCAGAATAACCTCCAGTGCCTTGTCAACAAAAGACAATCTTCTCTCTTCAGAAGGCTCTAGAAGAGATGCCTCAATAAGATGAAAAGACTCAATAAACTCCATATTCCACTTTCTCCAGGTGGTAAGATAACTCTCAAGACTCTCTTTTACAGAGTCATACTTCTCTGTCTCAACATCCCAGAGTACTTTTTTCAGGTCCAGAGAAAGAGGAGGAGTTATATGGTCAGATGCAAACTCAAGTGCATTCTCAAGATTTGAAGTGTGCCTCATATAAGTTGCAACATAAAAAACACAAAGAACCATCTGGTTGCTTGCCTTTAACCTCCACTTGTTTGCAACATACTCAGGAAGCTTGCCAAAAACCATGAGATTAAACATCGCAAGCATCAAAAAAATAAACATTGCAAAAAAAGACTGCAAGATTCCAATACTGACAATAGCACCAACAAACACAATAATAAGCGTAGAAAGAACCGAAAAAGTATATGCTGAAGTAGGAGTTACATTAAGATGGCTTATATTCAGGTATTCCTGCAGTTCCTGCACCTTTTTTTTCTCAGGAGTGAGCTGAACCAGTCCGGCGCTAGCTTGGCACAGTTTTTCATAAATAGTAAGATGAGGCGGCATGATCTCAGACCTGAACTCAGAGTACTGTCTTGTCGGAATAAACTCATCTTTATCATCATGATCTACATTTGACCTTCTGAGCTGGTTTTTGTAATTCTCTACAATCTGTCTGAGCTCAGCTTCTGTTCTGTCCATGTTCCCCTCTTTTAGAGAAAAATCAACTTGGAATCTATTTAAATCTTGTGGTAAGAAAATCTTTTTGGGAAAGCATGAGTGGCGTTTTGTATCTTTAAACCCTTCATCAACTCATATCTCGAATCCCATCACTATTGCACAGACAGTCGCTTGCGTGCGACCTACTCCGTTGACATTCAGTCAACTCCGCCTGGCTGCGGTGGGATTCTGGACACTTTCAAGCAAGAATTTTTTATGGTTTCATGAGTTATGGTGGAGTTTTCTTTGCTCTTCTGAACAGGAAACAATCAGGATATATCTATCACAAAAGTTGCTGATTTAGACCCGGCTGGTTCATCTTCAGGCACCCTAATCAGTATATCAACAACAACCTCATTATTACTGTCAGAATAGTTCAGATCCTTGACTAACGTTTTATTCTCAGTAGAGAGATTCATCCATGTAGTTTGTGAGCCTGCATAGTCAAATGAGTTTGCTTCAGTCCTTTCATCAGCCTTGAACTGGAGATATGAAGTGTTTAATGGTGCCAACAAACTTTGCCAGAAGGCTCCGGTCACACCAAAAGTAATATTTACAAAGACATTGCCCATATTCTCAAGTAAAAAAGGATAAGGACTATCTGATGTTGTGTTTTTTGTTTCCGAGAGGTTCATAGAACCAAAACTGATTGACTCGTTTATGAACTTGACTTCAATGTAGCTCTCTGTTGTGAAGTTCCAGGTTGAGCTGTTTGTGTAGGATTCGCCGTCTGATACCTGAACTCGCCAGAAGTATTGTGTATCAAGTGCAAGGTCAGTTGTCGGAGTGTAATTCTGGTCCTGTGTCTCTGCCGTGATATTTGGTGAAGACAAGTCTGAGTTTTCTGAGACCCAGATTGTGTAGTTTAGTGTATCTCCATCATCGTCATTTCCAGACCAGGTGAACTCTGGAGTTCTTTGTCTGATTGAGGTGTTTGCATTGGTTGGAGTAATAAGATTGATTGTGGAGGGTGAGTTCTGGATGGTGATCTCAGCTGACTCATATGCTGAATAATAAACTCCATCAAATGCCCGAACCGTGCAGTTCCAAGTCTCTCCTTTTGTGGTATTTCCAGAGCCCAGTGTTGAAATGACTGTATTTGTTCCATTTGAAACACCTGTCTTATTACCACTCAACATCAACTCAGTTCCGTTGTACCAGAACCATTCAACTGTAAGGGTAGTGTTTTCAGCATCGGTTGGAGTAGCGTTGCAGTCAATATTGTCAGCTGTGTCTGCTGTTGTTGGTGAGAAAGTTGGGGTTGTTATGTTTGGTGCGGGGTTTTCTGTCACTTTCAGCTCAACATAATCTGTATACAGGGAATTATGTGGTTCAGATCCACGATTGGAAGTTTTGCCTTTCTTGTAGTGCTCAATATAATAACCTTCAGCAGCAAACTCTATTTTAGTGTAATTCTCAGGAGCTGGGAATTCAAGATAGTGCTCTGCTCCCATCTCCATAACAAGATAGTTGTCATCAGATTCATTCAAAAGAGAGATGTTTGCATCAGTTATTGATGAAAGTTCAACTGTCTCAGACCCATCAACTCTCAAGTAAATCCTGTCAATGTAAGCGGTCTCATTGAGTTCTTCTGTAATCTTGAGTTTGACTTTTCCGTTTTCAATTTCTGTTTGAGAAATGTCTGTGAAATCAAGATATTCCTTGTTTTTGGAAGTGGCTCCGCCGACAAAGTCAGAGAGGAAAGTAAATTCTCCATTCTTGTAGGTGTAGATATAAGGAGATGAACCTGAGCGGACACAACGGACGTAGAAGTCGTTGATCTTATCGAAGTAGAAGACCCAGCCAGAATTGAAGCATACCGCCCTTGCCCCGTTACTATCTCGCTCCGTAGACGACCAATAGTAGGAAGAGGCGGCATTAGTATCCCAAGCAGGTGTGCAGGAGGTTTGTCCCCCGTCTCCTCCGTCCCAACCGCAGTTTTCAACCCCAAACTGGTATAGCTGGCAGGAATCAGGCAGGTTGTCACCGTCTGTACAAGTAGGCAGCTGCCAGTCTTGATGACCAGCATAATCTAAGGTATCACAGTAATTGCAGGCCGGATAACCAGTACCATCTCCAACACATGAGTCATCAGGGTTGTCTGTTCCCTGACCACCCCATTCGTACTGAGTAGCAGAACCATCCACATTAGCCGTAGGGGTCCACATATCACCATCTGCATCACAGTAGACAACATCTCCGCCAATCGTCTCGGTTGAATTATAATCTGCTGAAACGGAGCAGAAGGGGATCTCGTATTTGGCTGTTTTCGCCATCAAGGTTACCTCCCCGTCGGTATCAATAAACTTACCAGGATCACTGGTTTCAGAATGAGTCAGATTTTGATCTGATGAAGATGTGAAATCAACTGTATCAAACTGAATCCATTGACTCCCATCATAATCCCATGCATAAAAGGTTGTGTTATAATCTGATTCAGTTTCTCCATAACCTTCCCATGTGAAGTTTAACTCGCTTACTTGAGATTTGCTCTCCGTGACGTAAAACTTGTAGATCTGGGAGTCATATTCTCCAATAAGTGTAGCATTAGCAGTCACCCAGTAATTCCCATCAGAAAATGCAATATTTGAGTAGTTCCCATCAGTTGCTTCTCCATCACCTGTATCATCAGGCCCTGTGAAATTGGCTGAACCCGATTTCTGATAACTGTAATAGTCATCAGTGAATGTGTATACTCCAAGGAAGTTATAGATTCCAGGAGTCCTTATAGGTACGACATTTGACTTGAAGTCGGAATATGAATGACCATCGAACGTTCTGACAGTACAATTCCAGATTTCACCATCGGATGTGTTTCCAGATCCAATTGTTGTGATGACTGTATTTGTTCCATTTGAAACACCAGACTTGTTGCCACTAAAAACAACATCACCCGTGCTGTTGTACCAGAAATATTCAACAGTCAAAGTTTCATAATCTGCATCAGTCGATGTGGCGTTGCAATCGATGTCATCTGTTGTGTCAGCCGTGTTTGGTGAAAATGTTGGAGTTGTTATGTTTGGTACATAGTTTTGGATAGTGGTTTCTGAGGATTTGTATTCTGAGTACAGCTGTCCATCAAAAGACCTTACTGTGCAGTTCCAAGTTTCACCTTTTGTTGTGTTTCCCGAGCCAAGAGTTGAGATGATGGCATTTGAGTTGTTTGTCAAGCCAGACGTGTTTCCGCTGAGCATCAGTTCTGTCCCATTGTACCAGAAATATTCAACAGTCAAGGTATCATACTCGGCATCAGTCGGTGTGGCGTTGCAATCGATGTCATCTGTTGTGTCAGCCGTGTTTGGTGAAAATGTTGGAGTTGTTATGTTTGGTACCACATTGTTTATGATAACTTTTAACTCAACATAATCAGTATACAACGAATTGTGTGGTTCAGATTGACTACCTGAAGATTTTCCTTTTCTATAATGTTCAATATAATACCCTTCAGCAGCAAACTCAAGTTTTGTGTGGTCTTCTGGAGCCGTGAATTCAAGATAATGCTCTGCCCCCATCTCCATCACGAGATAGTTGTCATCAGATTCTCTCAAAAGAGAGATATTTGCATCTGTTATTGAAGAAAGCTCAACCGTTTCTGATTCATCTATTCTCAAATAAATTCTGTCAATGTAGGCTGTCTCATTTAGTTCTTCGGTTATTTTGAGTTTGACTTTTCCATCCTCAATCTCTGTATGAGTGATGTCTTTGAAATCAAGAAATTCTTTATCTTTTGATGTTGCGCCACCGACAAAATCAGATAGGAATTTGTATTCTATGTCTTGGTAGGTGTAGAGATATGGAGACGAGCCTGAGTGGTAGCAACGCACATAGTATGAATAGTAATCATAAAAATTGTCGCTCCAATCAAAGCAATCACTGAAGCGGATGGCATAGTACGGCGTAGACGACCAATAGTAGCCGTCAGAACCATCACCGCCAAAGCAGGTGCCGGAGCAGGAACTGGACTCGCAGAGGTTTTCTAAAACAGGTTGAGAAGGCAGATACCAGTCAGTTTTTCCGCTGTGGTTGAGGTTATCGCAATAATCTATTGCATTGCCCCTATTATAAGTAGAACCTGCAGTCGGTGACCAACATTTATCTGAGTTGCAGTCAACGTAAACTGTGTCGCCGTCACAGGTCAGAGTGTCATAGCTGGTGCCATCACATGAACAAGCATCGCAGGGGTCAGGGACAAACTTCTTTGTCTTCGCCATCAAAGTCACTTCACCATCCATGTCAATATAGTTGCCGGGGTTAGTAATTTCAGAATGAGTCAGATTCTGATCAGATGAAGATATAAAGTCAAATGTGTCAAGTTGAACCCATTGGCTCCCATCATAATCCCATGCATGAAGTGTGGTATTGTAACCTGTTACTGTTTCTCCGTATCCTTCCCATTTAAAAGTTAGGTCTGTAATATTGGACTCGTTTTCTGCAATGTAAAATTTATAGAGTTGGGCATCAAACTCTGCATCAGCTGAAGCATTAGCAGTCACCCAGTAATTACCATCTGAAGATGCAATATTTGAATAGTTTCCATCTGTTGCCTCACCATCACCAGTATCATCAGGCCCTGTGAAGTTAGCTGAACCTGATTTCTGATAGCTGTAATAGTCATCAGTGAATGTGTATACTCCCAGGAAATTGTAAGTTCCAGGTGTTCTTATAGGTACAACATTTGACTTGAAGTCGGAATATGAATGACCATCGAACGTTCTGACAGTACAATTCCAGATTTCACCATCGGATGTGTTTCCAGATCCAATTGTTGTGATGACTGTATTTGTTCCATTTGAAACACCAGACTTGTTGCCACTAAAAACAACATAACCCGTGCTGTTGTACCAGAAATATTCAACAGTTAATGTTGTGTTTTCTGCATCCGACGGGGTTGCGTTGCAGTCAATATTGTTGTTTGTGTAGGCAGTCGCAGGTGAAAATGTTGGGGTTGTGATGTTTGGTACATAGTTTTGGATAGTGGTTTCTGAGGATTTGTATTCTGAATAGTCTGTACCATCAAAAGACCTTACAGTGCAGTTCCATGTTTCACCTTTTGTTGTGTTTCCCGAGCCAAGAGTTGAGATGATGGCATTTGAGTTGTTTGTCAAGCCAGACGTGTTTCCGCTGAGCATCAGTTCTGTCCCATTATACCAGAAATATTCAACAGTCAAAGTTTCATAATCTGCATCAGTCGGTGTGGAGTTGCAATCGATGGCATCTGTTGTGTCCGTCGTGTTTGGTGAAAAGGTTGGAGTTGTTATGTTTGGTGCAGAGTTTTGGATAGTGGTTTCTGAGGATTTGTATTCTGAATAGTCTGTACCATCAAAAGACCTTACAGTGCAGTTCCATGTTTCACCTTTTGTTGTGTTTCCCGAGCCAAGAGTTGAGATGATGGCATTTGAGTTGTTTGTCAAGCCAGACGTGTTTCCGCTGAGCATCAGTTCTGTCCCATTGTACCAGAAATATTCAACAGTCAAAGTTTCATATTCGGCATCTGTCGGTGTGGCGTTGCAGCTGATATCATTATCTGTATAAGCAGTCCCAGGTGAAAATGTTGGAGTTGTTATGTTTGGTTCCACATTGTTTATGATAACTTTTAACTCAACATAATCCGTATACAATGAATTATGCGATTCTTCACTAGAAGATTTACCTCTATTATAATGTTCAATATAATATCCTTCAGCAGCAAACTCAAGTTTTGTGTGGTCTTCTGGAGCTGTGAATTCAAGATAGTGCTCTGCTCCCATCTCCATTACAAGATACTGGTCATCAGATTCTCTCAGAAGAGAGATATTTGCATTAGTTATTGATGAAAGCTCGATTATTTCATTTCCATCAACTCTTAAATAAATTCTGTCAATATACGCTGTCTCATTGAGTTCTTCAGTTATCTTCAGTTTGACTTTGCCATTTTCAATCTCTGTATGAGTGATATCTTTGAAATCAAGATATTCTTTGCTTTTGGAAGTAGCACCGCCGACAAAGTCGGAGAGGAATATATATTGGTTTTTCTGATAGATGTAAATGTAAGGAGAACTCGAATCCTTGATACAACGGACACTGAAGCCAGCGGCCCGGACACGATCGTCGCTGTAGGCATTAGAGCTGGCGATAACCAAGTTGTACGCATCCCTAGTGGAAGTAGTACTGCTCCAATACCAGCCGATGCCACTGCCGACGGAACCAGAGAGGGAGTCGCGGCTACCTGCGGCAGTGAACTTTAGTGGGCTGTCAAAAGCGCCGTCATAGTCATTTGAACTCCAGGATAGTCTCTCGTTTATTAACTCTGTTCTAGTAGGGATGCGCCAGCCTTCGGGGCAGGGGTTATTCGTTCCGCTTGCTCCCTGCCAGAGGTTATCGTTTTGCGGGTCACGCCAGTCATAATCCGCACCACTGTTTGTTGTTATAAAATTATTATGTCCTGGGTCGTCAGAACTAGAGGTACTAGATGTTGTGCCGCTTGTTCTATTCTGATGCCCGTCATCAAGCCTGCCCCATTGGAAGAGGTCACCGTAGGCGTCTAAGTCATTGTAGGCAGTTGCTACTTGGGAAGCGCCTAAGTTCCTGTCCATCCAGCAGGTGCTGTCTTGGCCTTCCACTGTTCCGTAAGTAACCGAACCGCCATTGTAAGTGAAGGTTATGTTGTCTCCACAAGCAAATACATTTTTTTTTGTTTTTGCCATCATCACCACTTCACCATCCGTGTCATTGATGAACTTACCAGGATTACTAGTTTCAGAATGAGTTAGATTTTGATCAGTGCTTGTAAGTGGAAAATCAATTGTGTCAAGTTGAACCCACTGGCTCCCATCATAATCCCATGCATATAATGTTGTATTATAACCTGTTCCTGTTTCTCCGTATCCTTCCCATTTAAAGTTCAAATCAGTTACATTCGATTCATTTTCAGAAATGTAGAATTTATAGAGTTGAGCATCATACTGTCCTGTTTCATTGGCTCCTGAAGTAACCCAGTAATTCCCATCAGATGATGCAATATTTGAATAGTTTCCATCTGTTGCCTCTCCATCTCCTGTATCATCTGGTCCTGTGAAGTTGGCCGAACCTGATTTTTGATATGCATAGTAATCATTTGTGCTTCTGTTAACATCAACAAAATTATAAGTCCCAATAGGATCATAGGCGTAGTCAGTGACACTCATGTTCTGATTACTGAACTCAAACAACAAAGTAGCATAACCCGCCTTGTGCATGAAATTATAAAGATAACCAGTCTCATTACACTCATAATTTTCAACCAGCAATTTCTCAACATCAACCGAATCATCATCACTCAAATCCGCGTAATCATAAGTCAGATTATCAAACCCAACCAACATCAACTCACCCTTAAGTGACTCTTCCCCACACCTGATATCCAAAAACTCCATTTCATCAAATGTGTCAGGATTGTCAGTAAGGAACTCAGTCCAACCAGCATTGGGAGAGCTGATTGTCAGATTTGCAGTACCAGTTGTATTGAAGGCAACTGTCCAAGTCTCACCATCCCTCAGATATGTATAGGGGTTGAGTATCGTGATTGAAATTTCGTAAGTTTGGTTGGAAAGATGAGGAACTATCCACTCTAGTATATCTATTAGATTGTTATTGTTGGAGTCAATATATTTGACATCATGAACTTTCT
This sequence comes from uncultured Methanosarcinales archaeon, assembly GCA_964444505.1. Lineage (GTDB taxonomy): Archaea > Nanobdellota > Nanobdellia > Woesearchaeales > JAGVZT01 > CAYUHF01. Next base: position 30,260 of record CAYUHF010000010.1, read on the forward strand.
CTTTTCCATCATCCTTAAGCCAGTAAACAGTTATTGCTTCTTTTGGTGATTCTTCTATTTCTGTTGATGCCAGAATATCTGTGTAGTGGATGTCTGAGCTGATTGTTACCTGTTTTTTGTACTTGCCAATCAACTTTTCTTTTTTTGTCGGTCCGGGTGTCTGGTAAGTTATCTTTGCCTTATCTTTGTTTATCCTAAGCTCTATATCTTCTTTCGTGCCTTGCTTTAGTTTAGAGAATTCATCAATAGAAAGTTCACCATTACCTGCTTTAACAGTTACTCCCTCTGCCTCTATGTTGTATGCGCTTCCAGGTATTGTCACAGTATCAACATCTTCGACTGTTTTTGACCAAGTTACGGGTTCACCTACTTTTACAGCTGTGTGGTTGAATTCTTCATAGGTGATGTTTCTAGTTACATTGAAGCTTGATGCATTTGTGGTTATGTTCTGGGTGGCATCCAGCTCAGTTGTTAAATTCTCCGTCAAATTTAGACCAACAGTCTCTTCATAAGTTTGCAGGTAAGTGTAGGTTATTGAACTCAAATTAAGAGTGGCATTGTCAAGAATAATTCTCAAAGTTACATTTGATGGGTAATTGTCAAGAACACAGGTATCCTCGCACTCATTTGAAAAACTTATTTCAGGCAATCTTTTTGTTGTATTCGCATGTGATGTTTGATTACCTTCAGTAATATTTGTCTCATCTGATGCGTTTTCTTCTGTGGAGATATTCAGTAATTCTCTGGAAATATCTCCAACAACATTGCCAGTCAGTTCTAAACTTTCTGATCTGGAACTGAACACAAGCAGGTCATCCAGGTATATCTCAGCGTTTCTTCCAGAGTAGCTTCCTGATACGTATAGCGAGGTTAAGTTGCCCGGAAAACTCAGATTAAGCTCTCCGCTCTTTGAAAAACTCTCATTTACGCTAAGCTCTGAATAAACAGTTTCTCCAACAACTCTTCCTGTAATCTCTGGCTTGAAAAAAAATAGAGCTACCAATAGAATAATTGCCACGACACCAGCTGTCTTTTTTGAATTTATGCTGCTCCATTGGTGTTATAAAGATATAGGAAATACTATCAAGGAAAAAAACCCATAGTATACCCCCTCTTTTTTAACATATCCAATAGAAATTTTTAAGATTTAATCTGTATATAAATCTTTTTAAGTGGTGTTTTAGAAATATTTAAAAGTCTAAACAAAAAGAAGTCTACTATGAAACCAGGAGACCTAGTCGAGGTAAAAACAGAATCAAAAACCTTCAAGGGCTATCTCATGCCTCAGAAAGGAGACTCAACAGTAATCAAACTAAAAAACGGCTATAACCTTGGGATAAACTCAGAAAAAATAAAAAAAATAAAGAAGATAGGAGAAGGAAAAGAGCCCGGAAAAATTCCTTCTGTTAAAGTTAAAGAAAACAAAAAACTACCCCAAGTCACATTCATCAGCACAGGGGGTACAATAGGAACACATGTAGACTATCTCACTGGTGGTGTGTTCATGTGCAGGACACCAGAACAAATTCTTGCAAATGTCCCGGAACTTGGAAATATTATCAACCTCAAGACAAGAGCCCCATTCACTGTAGCAAGCGAGGACATGCAGGTAGAAAACTGGCAGAAAACCGCAGAAATAGTTGCAGAAGAACTCAATTCAGGTGCAGAAGGAGTTATCTTAACCCACGGCACAGATTATCTTCATTTCACAGGCACAGCCCTTTCATTCATGCTTCCAAATCTTTCAAAACCCGTGGCATTAGTTGGTGCCCAGAGAAGCCCGGACAGGGGAAGCTTTGACGGCAACATGAACCTTATGTGCGCTGCACATTATGCAAAATCTGATATTGCAGAAGTATCAGTTGTAATGCACGGGACAAGCAGTGATGACTACTGCCTTGCAAACAGGGCAGTTAAGTGCAGGAAAATGCACACATCAAGAAGAGATGCATTCAGACCCATTAATGACCTTCCTATAGCTAAAATTCACCCCGATGGAAAAATCAAAAAACTCAGCACCTACAAAAAAAGAACAGACAAAGAAGTAGCAGCTGACACAAGGTTTGAAAAAAAAGTGGCAATTGTAAAAACATACATTGGAGCAGATCCGTCCATAATTGACTGGTATATTGACAAAGGTTACAAAGGACTTGTCATAGAAGGTTCAGCTCTTGGCCATGTCCCCACAGGAAAATCAGGTGAGGACATGGAGTTTGATGAGAAAATGTCATGGATCAATCCTATACAAAGAGCAGTTGAAGAAGGCATTGTTGTTGTAATGGCATCAACCTGCCTGTATGGAAGAGTCAATCCTTTTGTATACAGAAACTTAAGACTTGCAAGCGACACCGGCATGATTTACGGCAAGACAAGACCGCATGACATGCTCCCTGAAGTTGCCTACATAAAACTAGGCTGGGTCCTCGGACACACAACAGACCCTAAAAAGGCAAAACAGATGATGGTCAAAAATTACTACGGGGAGATAAGCGAAAGATCAGACCCTGATACATTCCTATACTAAAATGGAGAAAAAATTAGGTTTTAAGTGCGGGATAGAAATCCACCAGCAGCTTGATACAGGCAAATTATTCTGCGGCTGTGAAAGCGAGATTCTGGATGGCAAGCCAGACTTTATAGTGAAAAGAAAACTAATAGCATCAGCAGGCGAGACAGGTGAAATTGACAGGGCTGCAAAGCACGAGATGGCAAAAGATAAACAATATGTTTATCATTCATACAAAAAGAGCACATGCCTTGTGGAACTGGATGAAGAGCCGCCGCACCCGATAAACCAACAAGCGCTCTACATTGCCCTGCAGGTTGCAGAACTTCTCAATTCAAAAATAATTGACAAAATCCAGGTCATGAGAAAAACAGTTGTTGACGGCTCAAACACCTCAGGTTTTCAGAGGACAGCACTGATTGCAGTTGACGGCTATCTGGACACTTCAAAAGGAAAAGTAAATATTCCCACAATCTGTCTTGAAGAAGACTCAGCAAAAATTGTGGAAAGAACACAAAAAAAAGATGTCTACAACCTCTCAAGACTGGGAATACCATTAATTGAAATAGCAACAGATGCATCAATAAAAGACCCTGAGCATGCCAAAGAAGTGGCATCAAAACTCGGAATGATCTTGCGAAGTACAGATGTCAAGAGAGGACTGGGAACAATAAGACAGGATGTCAACCTTTCCATAAAAAACCAGCCAAGGGTTGAGATAAAAGGATTCCAGGACCTTGATTCCATTCCAAAAGTAATTGAAAAAGAAGTAAAAAGACAACAGAAACTAAAAAACCCAAAAGGAGAGGTCAGAAAAGCAGAGCCAGATATGTCAACCACATACTTAAGGCCGCTTCCGGGTGCAGCAAGAATGTATCCTGAAACTGACCTTAGGCCAGTACACCCGCTAAAGGATATCAAAATCCCCAAGTTATTAACAGAAAAAGTCAAGGAACTAGTTGACATGGGAATCAAAAAATCCCTGGCAAAAGAGCTAGCAAGAAACAAATTTGCTGAATTTGAAACTTACAGGGAAAAATACCTTAATATTGAGCCGGAGTTTGTTGCAAAAACATTAATAACAAGCCCAAAAGAGATAAAAAAGAGATACGAAGCTGAACCAGACCTTGAAGAACTGGATGTAATTCTTGATGAACTCGACCAGGGGAAGATATCAGAAGAAGCGGTTTTTGAGCTTCTTGTAGAAAGCTCCAAGGGAGATATGAATATAGAAAAATATCACCTCTTGTCAGACCAGGAACTGGAAAAGAAGATAAAAGATATTATAAAAGACAATCCAAAGCTGCCTGTCAATGCAATGATCGGAAAAGTGATGGGTGAGCTTAGAGGAAAAGCACCCGGCAAAAGAATAGTCAAGATCATAAGACAGGAGATGGAATGAAAAGAGAACTTGTATCAGACTTCTTTCTCTTTGCTTTTTCACTTTTCTCTGTAATCTTTTTCTGGGAGAAAAACTGGATTGTTTTTGTTCTGGTAATTACTGGCTGGCTAATTGCCATTCTCACATGGCATGAACACGAAGACTTTATTCTCTATGTTGTCGGGGGAATTGGCGGGCCTATAGGTGAAATAATTGCCATTCATTTTGGTGTCTGGCAGTACTCTAATCCAGACTTTTTCGGTATACCAATTTGGTTGCCTTTTTTATGGGGATCAGCTTCAGTTTTTATAGAGAGGATGAGGCATGTAATTAACAAGATTTATAAAAGATGCTGTCTAGATAATAGTTGATGGCTCAGCGTGATATAATACAGCTCTTAAGAAAATACCCAAAAAAATGGCTTGAGGCAAGAGAGATTTCTGAAAAACTTAACTCTTCAGCTGGCTCAGTACTTGCAAGTCTGAGAAGATTAAGAGAATCAGGACTTGTCGAGTTCAAGAATAAGTTGGCAAAGGTAGGAACAGTTTATAAAAAGGTGTTTATTTACAAATTCAAAAACGAAAAAAATAAATAGCGAACAAGGTGTCACCCAATCATGCTGAATTTAGCAATCGTAGTAAATCTGGTCTTTCTGATAATCTCATGTTTTGCATTAGTGAAAAGCAGCAGTTTTCTAGTTAAATCCTTGACAAAACTTGCAAGTTTTATCGGGTTAAATGAGTTTGCCATTGGTTTTATCATAATGGCAATATCAACCTCTCTTCCAGAACTTTTCGTGGGGGTGACTTCTGCTTTAAGTAATAAGCAGTCTCTTGCGCTCGGAAACGTAATAGGCTCAAATATATTGAATCTGACTATTGTAATTGGAGTGGTAGCAGTCCTTGTAAAAAATGTCAAGATCCACAGCAAGCTTATCAAAAGAGATGTGATCTTTATGGTAGCAATGGTAATTCTGCCATTGTTTCTTATGTGGGACCAGAAAATATCAAGAATTGATGCAGTCATACTTATTGGAGCTTTCTGTGTGTATCTCTGGCAGATGGTAAAGCAGGAGAAATCATTCAGCAGAAAGCTTAGTGAAGCAAAAGGAAAAATGGCCATATGGATAACAATAGCAGTACTCAGCATATTTTTACTGCTCCTTTCAGCTCACTTTGTTGTGCACTTTGCATCTGAACTCTCTGTTGCACTGAAAGTCCCTGAACTACTCATCGGGTTATTCATTGTATCACTTGGTACAAGTCTGCCTGAGCTGATATTTGAGGCCAAATCAGTTCTAGAAAAGCATGACGAGCTTGCAATAGGAGACCTACTTGGAAGTGTTATTATTAACTCAAGTCTTGTACTTGGAGTAACAGCTCTGATAAGACCAATAACAGCAGACTTTCTGTTGTTTTTTTCAAGCGCAATTTTCATGGTCTTAAGCGCATTTTTATTCATGACATTTGCAGAATCAGAAAAAGGAATCAGCTGGAAAGAAGGCATATCGCTAATACTTCTTTACATGTTCTTTGTAATAGTAGAATCATATATTAAAAGTCTTGGTGGATAGTTAAAGATTTGAATTGTACTTAGTTTAGCTCTCACCCTTTACAATACCTCTTCCTATAAGATGTGCTATTCTTACTGGTTCTGGTATATTGCTTCTTGTAGAACTCAGCCTGACAAACACTTTTGCTTTCTCTAGCTCAAGACCGCAGACCTGCATAAATATTTCATTAACCTCATAAACTTCTCCTGCTTTTTCAAGTAATTTTTTTCTTTCACCATCAACAGCATTGATCATCTCATGCGGAAAGTTTCTTATAATTACAATCACAGGAATCTCTGTTTTCTCATACAGCTTGTGAATATCAACAACATTAAAACCACCAAGCGCAATCCCGTCAAGCATAATGCACTGTATCTGTGAATAGAACTTGCTATCAACAATCATCTCAACAAGCTTGTCAGTCGCATCATCACCATCCACATCAACATATGTACTCAACACTCCGTCCATCCACTCACCTCCCCTGAAAACAGTACCAACCACAAGTACTTCTTTATCTTCCCTTTTGAAACTAGCATCATCAACACCAAGAATCCTCACTTCTCTTTTCATAAACAAATCATTATCCTTAAACAATAAAAAACCCACTAAAAAAATATTTATAGTTAAAGTAAAAATTTTTTAGTTATACTTATAAATAACTCATGCTTAGCCACTCTTATGTGCGGGATTGTAGGTGTAGTGTCAGAGCATGAATTCTCAATGCAGGACGCATTTAAAAAACTAAAAAAACTCGAGTACAGGGGTTATGATTCTTTTGGTTATTTTGACCAGGAGCATCTCATAAAAAAAACAGGCCATATAGAGATACCAAAAAAGGACAAAAACACAAAAATTGCAATCCTGCATACCCGGTGGAGCACACATGGTGGAGTAACTGATTACAATGCCCACCCTCACCAGTCATGCGACAAAAACATAACCATTGTCCACAACGGCATAATAGAAAACTACAAAGAAATCAAGGATGAGCTTTTGGAAAAAGGACATGTTTTTTCAAGTGAAACAGACTCTGAGGTTATTGCCCACTATTTTGAAGAAAAACTAAAACAAAAAACAGTAAAACAAGCATGTGTTGATTTTTTCAAGGATATCAGAGGCACATTTGCAATACTGCTGATGATAAATACAGACAACAAGATATACGCTCTCAAAAGAGACAGCCCGCTTGTTTTGGGACCAGCAGAAAACCAAAACATTCTTGCCTCAGATATCTATGCATTCTCGCATATTACAGACAAGGCAGTATTTTTTGACAATGATGAATTTGCTGTCATAGGAAAAGATTATGAGTTCTACAATAAAGATGGAAAAAAGATTGAAAAAAACATAAACACCTTTGTGTGGGACCAGAAAGAATCCAAGAAACAGGATTATGATCACTATATGATAAAAGAGATAATGGAAGAACCAGAAGTTGTGAAAAGGCTGTTGTTCAGCCTTGAAAATGACCAGAAACAAAAACTCCAGAAAATCGTAAATCTAATTAAAAACTCCAGCAAGGTTGTCTTTGTTGCAGCAGGCACAAGCTACCATGCATCACTTCTTGGAGTGTATTATCTTCATAAGTGCAAGATAAATGCCCAGACACTTATTGCATCAGAGTTTGAGCATTTCATAAGTGTTGATGAGAACACACTTGTCATACCAATATCACAGTCAGGCGAGACAATGGATGTTATTGATGCGTTAAAATATGTTGAAAAAAAGGGAGCAAAAATTGCATCATTTGTAAATGTGCCATACTCAACAATTCAGAGAATGTCAGATATTTCAATTAATATAATGGCAGGACAGGAAGTGTGTGTTGCAGCAACAAAATCCTTTGTAAATCAGGTAACACTTCTCCTCAAAATATCAAAAGAGCTTGGCTACACAGTAAACCTTGACGACCTTCCAGAAGATATTGAAGAAATACTTGGTCAGAGACAAAAAATCAAAGAACTCGCAGAACAGATTTCAGACCAGAAAGACATCTATGTTTTAGGACGTGGACTAAGCTATCCTGTTGCAAGAGAATTTGCACTAAAACTAAAAGAAATTGCATACATCCATGCAGAAGGCATGATGGGAGGAGAACTAAAGCACGGAACCCTTGCACTTGTAGAAAAAAACACACCTGTAATCTCACTTATCTCAAACAAAGATTATGCAATGGTATCAAACACACAGGAAGTTAAGGCAAGAGATGCAAATGTGATACAGGTCTCAAATGAGTTTGAGTCAGTAGTTAATATCTCAACTGACAATGACGGCAAGTTCGGGATTGTTGCAACAGTATTTGGCCAGCTTCTCACATATTATCTCGGTAAAATCAAGAATCTTCCAATAGATAAACCAAGAAACCTGGCAAAGAGCGTGACAGTAAGATGAAATTATTTGGAACTGACGGGATAAGGGGAAAGGCAAATGTATATCCAATGACACCCGAGGTTGCATTGAGAATGGGACAGGCAGCAGCAGAGGTTTTTGGAAACAAAAGACCAAAGTTTGTAATTGGAAAAGACACGCGGCTCTCAGGATATCTTATGGAAAACGCACTGGCCTCAGGCATACTATCTGCAGGTGGAGATGTTCTTCTTGTCGGTCCAATGCCAAGCCCGGCAGTTGCTCATTTAACAAAGTCATTTGCAGCTGATGCAGGAATAGTAATCAGTGCCTCACACAACCCAGCGCATGACAATGGTATCAAGTTCTTCTCAGAAAAAGGTATCAAGCTTTCGGAACAGACAGAAAAAAGAATGGAAGACCTCTTTTTTTCAGACAAAAAGTTTAATGTCACTGGTGACAAGATCGGAAGGGCATACAGAATAGATGATGCCCAGGGAAGATACATTGAGTTTGTCAAAAGCTGTATTGAAAACAGATCACTTGGCCTTAAGATATGCCTTGACTGTGCAAATGGGGCTGCATACAAAGTTGCTCCTCTGATATTCAGTGAACTTGGTGCAGAGGTTGAGGTTTTTTTCAACAGACCAAATGGCCTGAACATAAACAAAGAATGTGGTGCTACAGACCCGGAAGTAATCTCGGAAAAGGTAGTAGAAAACAGCGCAGATGTTGGTATTGCACTTGATGGAGATGCAGACAGGGTAATCATGGTTGACGAGAAAGGCGAGATAGTAAATGGTGACGAGATAATGGCAATAGCAGCACTTGACATGCTTGACAAAAATCTTCCCAAGAAAACCGTTGTCTCAACAATCTACTCCAACATCGGGATGCAGATTGCACTAAAGAAGAAAGGCATAAAACTTGTAAGAACAAAAGTAGGAGACAAGCATGTTATTGATGAGATGCTAAAAAAAGGATATGCTCTGGGCGGAGAGCAGTCAGGCCACATTATTTTTTCGGAACACTCAAAGACAGGTGACGGCACACTGGCAGCATTAAAAATACTTGATATTATGCAGAGAAAAAACAAAAAACTCTCAGAGTTAAGGTACATAGAAAAAATGCCCCAGGCAATTGTTAATGTTGAAGTTGAAAAAAAGGTTCCATTAAAAAAAATTCCTGGATTCATGGATAGAGTAAGAGAAGTTGAAAAAGAGCTTGGTGAAGAGGGAAGAGTTGTTATCAGATATTCAGGAACACAGAACCTTTTAAGAATAATGGTTGAAGGAAAAAACAGAATCAAAAAACACGCAGAATATATTGCTGAGGTGGTAGAATGAAAGCTGTGATACTTGCTGCTGGTGAGTCCACAAGATGTTATCCATTGACACTAACAAGACCAAAACCCTTGCTGGTGGCTGCGGGAAAAACACTACTTGAACACAATCTTGATGCACTTAATGGGTTGGTTGATGAAGTCATGATTGTTGTCGGATACAAAAAAGAGATGATAATCAAATATGGACCAAGTTACAAGGAATTAAAGCTTACTTATGTTGAACAAAAGTCAAGAAAAGGCACAGCCCATGCACTCCTGCAGTGCAAAGGACTGAATGAGTTTGTTGTGATGTATGGTGATGATATTTATTCTAGACAAGACATTAAAGAGTGCATCAAACACAGGCATGCACTTCTTGCAAAACAGCTTGATGATGCCTCTCCTTTCGGACTGGTGATACAAAAAGAAGGCAAGCTTGACAAGATCATTGAAAAACCCGAACCCGCACCAGGACTTGTTAATATTGGACTGTATGCCCTAACAAATGAGATTTTTGCAGTAATTGAAGAGCTTGACAAATCAGAAAGAGGAGAGTTTGAACTAACAGATGCAGTAAATGAACTTGATGTGCATGTTGTAAAAGCAAAAAAATGGCTTCCAAATGCTTATCCGTGGCACCTTCTGGAATCAAACAAAGAACTTTTGAAAGAGCTGAAGCATGAAATACACGGAGAAGTTGAAAAAGGAGTTGTGATTAAAGGAAAAGTCCACCTTGGAAAAGGAAGCATCCTTAAGTCAGGAACGTACATTGAAGGCAATGTCTTCATTGGAGAAAACACAGAAATCGGACCCCACTCCTACATAAGAGGAAGCACATCAATAGGAGACAACTGCAAGGTTGGAAACGCAGTAGAGATAAAAAACACAATAATAATGAATAATTCAAAAGTTCCTCATCTGTCATATGTTGGTGATTCTGTTTTAGGAGAAAATGTCAACTTTGGTGCAAGCACAATAACTGCAAACCTGAGACATGACCACAATAACATAAAGTCAATGGTAAAAGGAAAGCTGATTGACACTGGCAGAAGAAAACTAGGAGTAATAGTTGGGGACAATGTCCACACAGGAATACACACATCAATATACCCCGGAAGAAAGATCTGGCCAAACCAAATGACAAGACCAGGAGAAAAGGTAGTCAAAGATATCCAATAGCTCTTAAATATTCTCTTGCTTTTTTCTTGTTTTTGAAAGAAAGAGCTGATTTCATCTGACTCTCGATTAACATCTTCTGTTGTTTGAAATAAGAATTATCTTCTCGGAGTTTTTTCGCAAAGAATTTAACATAGTCCATTCCTGATCATCTTGTCCTCCCTGAACTGATTGTAACATAACCGCTTACAATCAGGTAACTGGTGTGTTTTTTCAAAATATCAATGAACTTTTTCACAAACAGGTCAAGCTCAGTAAGATCTATGTTAAGAACGATTACACCATCTATTAGGGAATATCCTTGCATGATTTAACTATGATTTGTAATTATATAAAGTTTTGGATTTATGGTCAAGTTATGTGAGTTTGGAGTATTTTTGGCACAAATTATTTCTATTGGAAATTCCTATCTGGCACAGACGGCCGCTTCGCGTCCTATTACGTTTAACTTGTCAGTTAAACTCCATCTGGCGAGGAATTTCTCATTTCTGCAGAACTGCCTTGCGTGTTCTTACCAGTGAACAGAGCAGAACAAGCAAATTTACTGACGTGCATAGCTTGCCAAAACACTGCAAGCGACCTAAGAAACATAAAAGTGATTTGAAAACATGGAATAATTGACATCACAGGATTTATTGGTGAAATATTTAGTGTTGCTTGTGACTAGAGCAGGCACTTTCAGTCAGCTGAACAAAAATCTCACAAATACTTTCTCAGCTTGTTGTAAATCTTTGTATCCCTTGAAGCATCTGTCTTTAATATCTTGTAAAAGTCATACACAAAAAACCCAAGAAGTGTCCAGACAAGACCTGTTGTCAATGCATGCCTGTCAAGAAAAATAATCAAAATCAAAGGAAGAATCATTCCCAATATTGAAAGGTAAGGATACAAAGGAACTTTGTATGGCCTTTTGAGTTTTGGTTTTGTAATTCTCAGTAAAATAACACTGGAACACACAAGAGAGATGCATATAAGATAGCCAAAGCCAGCAATAGAGGCAACATACTCAACAGCATTTGTCATGAGAAGCATTGCAGAAACAAACCCGCTTATTAAAACACCAAAAATAGGTGTACCAAAATCCTTGCTCTTTTTTGCTAGAATCTTTGGCATCATCTCATCTCGTGCAAGAGCAAAGATATTTCTTGAAGCAGCTATAAGTGCTGCATTAAGTGATGTGAGTGTTGCAAAGATTGCTGCAATCATTATTAGTGGCGAGATTGGACCAGCAACAACATAGAACAAGAGGACATCAGGGATTGTATTGAAGTTAATTGCACCAAGAACCAGAAATGAAGTTATCATATAGACAATTGTCACAATTATAACACAATGTGTAAATGATTTAGGCAGATCAAGCGGTTTTTCTGCTTCCTGCGACAGTGTTGATACTGCTTCAAAACCAATAAAGATAACGTACAGAAGTGATGCTGTTATGAATATTGGAGTTATCTCGAATACTGCAGCAGACCTGATATTCACAGGGTCAAAATTAAGACTCAGATAGATCCAGAAAACAAAAAATATCACAAGAATGAGCATTGTAAGTATTTTTTCCAGACCAATAGATATCTCCACTGTTAGTGTGTTGATTATGATTAGTAGCAGCAGAGCTGCAAGAGCCAGAGGCAGCGGGTTTGAAAGACCAACAAGAGCGCTCACATAAACCGAAAAACCAAGAGCAGAGAGTGCAGCATAACCCATGTTTCCAAGCCACACAAGCCACCCAACAAGAAAACTGCTGCTCTCTTTTCCAAAAGCTTTTGATATCCATGAGTAACCGCCACCATCCATGGGCATAGCTGATGCAAGCTCGCCATAGTTCAGTGAGACAACAACAGTGACAAGAGAAGCAAGAATGAGTGAAAAAAGAATCCCCAGCCCAACAGACCTTATGCCGAGAGGCAAAAGCACAAAGACACCAGCACCAATAGTTGAGCCAATAGCAAGCAAGAGTAGGTCAGAAAAGTCCAGTGTGTAATCCTTGCCCTCTTTTTTCATTGTTGTATTTTTTGACACCCTTGTATTTATGTTTTATGGAGTCACTTCAACAAAAGCTTCTGCATCAATACCCATTGAAGAGTTTGTGGGAAGTATCCCTGTAATTTTGTAGTACCCCGTCTGATTCACATCAACACTCCAGTAACCAGTAGCATCACTCGTGGTGTTAACTTGATAGTCCGACTGGTGCAAATCAACCTCTATTTCAGCATTCTCTACTGGGTCACTTTCTGAGTCTTTGATTGTACCGTTTATCATTCCATAAATAATAGTGTTAGCAGAAGCAAAGTCCGAATACTTCTTTCCATCATAACTTCTGACCGAACAGTTCCATATTTCACCGACATGTGTATTTGTTGAAGATAGTGTATCGATCACATAGTTCGTGTTATTTGATAAACCAGTCTTGTTTCCACCAGAGAAGAGACTGCAAGGAGTTTCTGTGCAATTGTACCAGAAATATTCAACATCTAACGTAGTATTGTATGAGTCGGTTGGTGTCGCATTGCAGTTTATGTTATCTGTCTTGAAGGGGATTTCAGGTGACAAAGTTGGTGTTGTTATACTTGGTGGTTCATCAGTGTATACTTTGAGTTCAACATAGTCTGTATAAAGTGAGTTATGGGATTTTTTGGTGGTTTTGCTCACAGTTTGTTTACTAGTATGTTCAATATAATATCCTTCGGCAGCAAACTCAAGTTTTGTGTAATTTTCAGGAGCATCAAATTCAAGATAGTGCTCTGCTCCCATCTCCATCACAAGATATTTGTCATCAGATTCACTCAAAAGAGAAATATTTGCTTCGGTTATTGATGAAAGCTCAACTATTTCAGATTCATCAACTCTCAAATAAATTCTGTCAATATACGCTGTCTCATTAAGTTCTTCTGTGATTTTGAGTTTGACTTTCCCATCCTCTATTTCTGTTTGAGTGATGTCTTTGAAATCGAGATATTCTTTTTGTTTTGAAGTTGCACCGCCCACAAAGTCAGAGAGGAATTTGTATTCTCCGTTGTGATATGTGTAGATATAAGGAGAGTTTGAATCCCTAACGCAACGCACCGAATAGCTGTAGTTCTTATCCCAGGCGGAGCGGCGGACTTCCGTAAAGCCATAGAATATGTACCGGAGCCAAGCATTGCTGGAATCGTCCTGTGTAGACGACCACAAGAAGGCGTATTCGCTGAGATAGTCGTAACTGCCGTCGGTCCCGCGGTAGGAGCCCGGCAGCAGATCCAGACCGGATGTGCCAAAGTCGTTATTGCAGGCACCGTTGTTGTTTAGAGAATTATCAGTCCACAAATCACAGCCTCCGGCCATAGCAGAACCTTCACCGTAAGCATCATTTGTGGCTTGTCCACTCCAACCGGATGTTGATTCATCATAAAAAAACTCGGTGTCGCAGTTGGTGTTGCCGATATCAGAACAGATCTGTCTTTCTAAAGCAGTGAATTCGTAATGAGAAGGCAGGTGCCACCCGTTAGGGCAGATACCCTGCACCGTGGTGTCGCATTCAGGCTGGGACTCGCCTGCACCGTTGCAGCTTGGATCACCGCACATAGCGTCATTCCAGGTATATAGCCCTCCGTAGGTATCGCAGTTTGTAGAATTGTCATCGTAGCAGTATTTAGTGCCAGAGCAGTTGGAGTTGTTAGCGTTGGAGGGATCAATATTTAAATTTTCTCGAAGCCAGCACTGGTCACCTATACCAACAAGTTCATACGAATCTCCACCATAGTTAAGAGTAAGATTATCTCCACAGGGGTTGACATATTTTTTTGTTTTTGCCATCAGTGTCACTTCTCCATCAGTATCAATGAACTTTTCAGCATTACTACTTTCAGAATAGGTCAGGCTTTGATCTGAAGTTGATGTAAAATCGTAAGTGTCTAATTGGATCCATTCCACCCCGTCATAATCCCATGCATAAAGTGTTGTGTTATATCCGGATTCTACCTCTCCATAACCTTCCCACTTGAAATCAAGTCTTGTGACATTTACTTCTGACTCATTTATGTAGAATTTGTAAAGCTGAGAGTCAAAATCATCTGATACGTTTGCCTCTGAGGTTACCCAGTAATTGTCATCTGAGGATGCAATATTAGAATAATCACTGTTGGTGGCTTCTTCATAGGGGTTGTCTTCTACACATCTAAGTTGGTAATTTGAACTAATTGAGTATCCCCATCTTTCTATATGGGTTCTGAAATCATATGCTGTTCTAGTCCATGCATCACCAGAAGACAAACCTTGTGTTGTTGTAGTCCAAATTCTTCCAATTGTTTCAAAACCACCATATGATCCTCCACCCGCTCTATATCCTATGCCAAGAAGATTGAATCCTGATGTTCCAAAATCATTGTTACAACTCCCCGAATTATCTAGGCTGCCATCTGACCAAATATCGCACCCCGAAGCTAGAGCACTTCCTTCTCCCTGAGCACTTGAAGTTGACTGACCCAACATACCTGTTGTGGTAAAATTTTTTGGAAAAGTGGTGTTGCAGTTACTATTAGCTATATCCTCACATACTTGTCTTTCGAGAGTTGATGCTTCAAAATGAGAGGGAAGATGCCATCCTTCAGGACATAGCCCTTGTACACCACTTGGTTCATAGCTGCTATTTGACTCACCACACATTGCATCTGTCCAATTGTAAAGACCACCATAACTCTCACAATTGGAAACACTACCTTCAGGACAATTTCTTGTGAAAGTGCAGTCTTTGTATTCATTTCCGTCAGTCACTCTGAGACTCTCTGAAAACCAGCACTGTGTTCCTATGGTCACTGTTGAATAATCATATCCTCCATAAGAGACGTCATCTCCACAAGTAAAAGAATCTTCATTTATTCCAGGTGAATGGAAAGTGATTGGACCAGATTTCTCATACGCATAATGATTGTTTGTACTCTGAGTAACTCCACCAAATGTGTAAGTGTAGTTCTCAGGATCATAAGCATAATCAGTAACACTATTCTCCTGGTTAGCATACTCGAACTTTAGAGTAGCATACCCAGCCTTGTGCATGTAGTTTGAAAGATATCCTGTATCATCACAAGTATAATCCTCCACCAAAAGCTTCTCAATCTCCAAGGAATTATCAGACTCAAGCTCATTGTAATCAAACATATTGCCACTGAAGTCAACCAACTTCAACTCACTCCTTAAGCTCTCTTCCCCACACTTCAAATCCAAAAACTCCATCTCATCAAACGTCTCAGGATTATCATTCAGGAATTCAGTCCATCCGGCATTGGGAGAGGTAATGGTGAGATTAGCCATGCCTGTTGTATTAAAGGCAACTGTCCAGGTCTCACCATCCCTCAGATATGTATAGGGGTTGAGTATCGTGATTGAAATCTCATAAGTCTGGTTTGAAAGATGAGGAACTATCCACTCAATTTTGTCTATCTTGGAATTTGAATTTGTGTCAATATAATTGATTTCATCAACTCTTTCTTTTCCACCATCTTTCAACCAGTATAGAGTAATTGAATCCTTGGAAGATTCAGGGATATTGGTTGAAGTAAGAACATCTCTGTAATGTATGTCAGAACTGATTGTCACTTGTTTTCTGTATGTGTTGATTTCTTTTTCTGTCTTTTGTGGTCCCGGTGTCTTGAATGTTATCTGTGTGTTGTTCTTGACTTCAAGCCTTATGTCACCTCTTTTCCCTGCTTTTAGTTGTGAGAATTCTTCAAGTGATAACTTTTGATTACCGGTTACAACTTTGACTTCATTGTCTGTTTGGATGTCATAGGCACTTACCGGAATGGTCACTGAACTTACATCATAAAATCTCTTTGTCCAGGTGACTGGTTCACCAATCTTTACGTCAGTATGCTCAAACTCTGTGTATGAGATATTCTTTAAAGCATTTATTGTTTTATTTTCAGTGATTTCCAAATCAGTATCTGTTTTCAAATAGGTATAGATTATTGAAGTAAGATTAAGTGTTGCATTATCAATGATAATTCTTAGAGTAACATTGGCAGGATAATTGTCAAGAATGCAGGTCTCTTCACACTCATTACTGAACTTTACGAATTGTTTCACTAAGATATCTTCAGTGTTTGCAACAGATTCGTTTACTGATTGGTTGATTAGCTGTTCTGTTGTATTTATCTGATTAACTGAAATGTTAGTTATGTTTGATTGGGTCTGATCTGTGATATTAGTCTCGTTAGCAGGGTTATTACCAGTAACATGACCAGTTATCTGATTCATTCCATTTTCTGAACTATAAACCAAAAGCTCATCAAGATAGATTTGAACCCTCTCTCCAGAGTAACTTCCACTAACAGCAAGCGAAGTCAGATTGCCTTCCAGACTAAAACTCAACTCACCTGAAGCATTGAAAACTTTATTGATCTCAAGAGTGGTCTGATTAGTTTCACCAACAACCATTCCACTTATTTGAGGTCTGATAAATATGAAAGCTGCAATTACCAGTGCTAATACAATTAACAGTTCCATCGCTTCTTTTTGTTTTCTTATCATGGTGTTACTTCAACAAATACTTCGATGTCACCTCCCATCGAGCTATTGGTGGGTAGGTATCCTGTAACCTTGTAGTACCCCGTCTGATTCACATCGACACTCCAGTAACCAGTAGCATCACTTGTTGTGTTAACTTGATAATCCGACTGGTGCAAATCAACTTCTATTTCAGCATTCTCTACTGGGTCACTTTCTGAGTCTTTGATTGTACCGTTGACTATTCCATATATCAGTTTTAAGGAAGTAGCTGCATCAGAATATTTGATCCCATCATAACTTCTCACACTGCAGTTCCAAACCTCGCCTACGTGAGTGTTAGAAGATGAAAAAGTATTGATGACATAATTTGTTCCATTTGTTAAACCAGTTCTGTTACCCCCGGAGTGAAATGTGCAGGGTCTCTCGGTACAATTGTACCATATGTACTCAACATCAAGGGTAGTATTGGTACGATCAATTGGGGTTGCATTGCAGTCCAAATCATCTGTTTTGTGAGCAAGCACAGGAGTAATTGTTGGAGTATCTATCGTGGGAGGCTCGTTTATGTAGGTTTTTATCTGCACAAAGTCAGTATATAGTGAATTATGTTTGATCTCAGCTTTTTTGTAGTGTTCAATATAATACCCTTCAGCAGCAAACTCTAGCTTAGTGTAATTTTCTGGGGCTTCAAACTCAAGATAGTATTCATCACCTAACTGCATAATAAGATATTTATCATCAGACTCTGAAAGTAACGATTTATTTGCGCCATTTATATTGGAAAGCTCAATAATCTCATCTCCATCAACAAGAAGGTAGATTCTGTCAATAAAGCTGGTTTCATTCAACTCCTCGCTAATTTTAAGTTTAACCAGTCCATCTTCAATTACAGTATGTGATATATCTTTGAAATCAAGATACTCTTTTTCAGGAGATGTGGCGCCACCGACAAAGTCTCCAGCTTTAAGGTATCTTCCATTAAGTCTAATATAAAAATATGGTGAAGAGGAATCCTTTACGCACCTGACAGATAGTTTCTCACTATCCTTTTCGATATGGCTGGAATGATGAATATCAGTATGCATATAGTGTAATCTTGGAGTCCATGCACAGTTGCTCGAAGCATTTTCTGTTGTTGTCGTCCATAACCATGTAGAAATACCAGGATCATAATCGTAGATTCCTGACGGTGGTAGTTTAAGCCCTGATGTTCCAAAATCATTGTTGCAACTTCCGCTGTTATCTATGTTATTATCATCCCATAAATCGCAATATCCTGCCATAGAGCTTCCTTCTCCCTCTCCGTCGAATGTTTCTTCTCCATACCAATCAGATACAAGTACTTTTGGAAAAGTTGTATCACAATTAGTATTCCCAATATCTGAACAAATTTGTCTTTCCATTGTGATGAATTCATATAAGCTTGGAATATGCCAATCATTGGGACATATTCCCTGTACGCCACTCGGTTCAGATGTGCTTGCAGATTCGCCACACATCATCTCTTCCCATATATAGAATCCGCCCCACAGTGTGCAATTATCTGAATCATCTCCAAGGCAATATCTTGTGAAGGAGCATGATTGGTCTTCATTACCATCTGAGATCCTTAGGTTGTCAGCCATCCAACATTGATCTCCTATGCTTATTGTTGAATAATTATCACCCCCGTACCAAAGAGTGTCATTGCATACGGAAAAGTAGTATTTTTTTGTCTTTACAAGAAGGGTTATTTCTCCATCAGAATCTATGAATCTCTCTGTTGTTCCTACTTCAGAATGAGTTAGTGTATTATCTGCACCTGATTGGAAGTCATATGTGTCCAGCATCACCCAATCACCAGTATCGTAATCCCAGGCGTACATTGATGTGTTGAATCCTGAGTTGTTCTCACCATAACCTTCCCAAAGAAAATCAATCTGACTTACATTTTCTTCAGATTCATTGATGAAAAACTTAAACATCTGAGAGTCATATTCTCCAGTCTGATTAGCACCAGTAGTAATCCATCTATTGTTGTCAGAAGATGCTATGTTGGAATAATCTGAGTTGGTTGCCTCAGTAAAGTTATCTCGCACACATCTGACTGGGTATGGTGTATTATCATAGTCATAATCATATGTACATGCATTAGAGTTCCAAGAATAGAGATCTAGCACCCAGGCTTCATCAGTATCTGCATCTTCAGTTGTAGCTGTCCAGAATCTTCCAATCTGTCCTTCGAAGCTCGGATGTGTTCTGCCAAGCACGTCAAGTCCAGAAGTTCCAAAGTCGTTATTGCATGCACCTGAGTTGGTTATATCAGAACTCAACCAGGTGTTACAAACTCCAGCCAAAGCACTACCTTCTCCTTCACCTGTTGTAGTATCTTGTCCACGACAGTCACTAGTGATAGAGTTGATTGGAAAAGTTGTATCACAATTGCTATTCCCAATGTCTGAACACACTTGTTGTTCAAGTACCCTGATTTCTTTGTACGAAGGTATGTGCCACCCGTTAGGACAGATGCCCTGTGCAGGACTTGGATTAAGATTATTGGCTGATTCACCACACATCATATCATCCCAATAATAAAGTCCACCCCAATTATCGCAATTAGCTTCGTTTGAGTCATAGCAGTATCGGGCAAATGAACAATCCTTATCAGTGCTTCCATTTACAACATTAAGATTGTCTGCAAGCCAACATTGGCTTCCAATCAGCACAGTTCTATATTCTTCAGCACTATAGGTTAGGTTGTCACCACAGCTGAAACTAGAATCCTGGTTCCCTGGATTTGGAAAGGAAGATTCACCATACGTCTCATAAGCAAAATGGTTGTCGGTACTCTGAGTAACTCCACCAAATGTGTAAGTGTAGTTCTCAGGATCATAAGCAAAATCCGTGACACTATTCTCTTGATTAGCATATTCAAACTTTAGCGTAGCATACCCCGCCTTGTGCATGTAGTTCGAAAGATAACCCGTATTGTCACAAGAATAATCCTCAACCAAAAGCTTCTCAATCTCCAAGGAGTTAGCAGACTCAACCTCACTATAATCAAACTTATTGCCGTTGAAATCAATCAACTTCAACTCGTCCTTCAGACTCTCTTCACCACACTTGACATCCAAAAACTCCATCTCATCAAAAGTTTCCTCGTTATCGCTCAAAAACTCAGTCCAGCCAGCATTGGGAGAGGTAATGGTGAGATTAGCCATGCCTGTTGTATTAAAGGCAACAGTCCAGGTCTCACCATCCCTCAGATATGTATAGGGGTTGAGTATCGTGATTGAAATCTCATAAGTCTGGTTTGAAAGATGAGGAACTGTCCACTCAATTTCATCAATAAGTCCATTGTTATTATTATCAAAGTAAGCTATATCATCCACTCTCTCTTTTTTGCCATCTTTCAACCAATAGACATTGATTGAAGCCTTGGCAGATTCGGGAATATTGGTTGAAGCAAGAACATCTCTGTAATGGATGTCAGAACTGATTGTCACTTGTTTTCTGTACTCATCAATTTCTTTCTCTTTCTTTTCTGGTCCAGGTGTCTTGAAAGTTATCTGTGTGTTGTTCTTGACTTCAAGCCTTATGTCACCTCTTTTACCTGCTTTTAGTTGTGAGAATTCTTCAAGTGATAATTTCTGATTGCCTGAGATTACTTTGACTTCATTGTCAGTTTGGATGTCATAGGCACTTGCAGGAATAGTAACTGAACTTACATCATCAATTCTCTTTGTCCAAGTTACTGGCTCTCCGACCCTGACTTCAGAATTGTCGAATCTTGTGTAATTGATTTCTTTTGAAATATTGTTTGTTACATTAGTTATATTTTGTTTTTCAGTTGACTCGGGTTTCAGATAACTGTAAGTGATTGATGTAAGATTTAGAGTGGCATTATCTAAGACAATTGTCAGAGTGATGTTTCGTGGATAGTTTTCTAAGACACATGTATCTTCACATTCATTACTGAACTTTAAGAATTGTTTGATTGAGGTATCTTCAGTGTTTTCACCAGATTCGTTTACTGATTGATTGATTACCTGTTCTGTTGTATTTGTCTGATTAACTGATAGGTTAGTTATGTTTGATTGGGTCTGATTTGTGATATTAGTCTCTTTAGCAGGGTTATTGCCATTAACATGACCAGTTATCTGATTCATCCCATTTTCTGAACTATAAACCAAAAGCTCATCCAAGTAAATCTCAACTTTTTCACCAGAATAACTTCCACTGACAGCAAGCGAAGTCAGATTGCCCTCAAGACTCAAATCCAATTCGGTTGATTCATTGAAAACCTTATTGACATGAAGAGTGGTATGGTTCACTTCACCGACAACCATTCCAGTCATCTGAGGCCGTATGAAAGCAAAAGCTATGAGTAGCAGAGCTATAATTACCAAAATCTCCATGCTTTCCCTTTTTGGTTTAAACTTCATGGGTCAACCTCAACAAAAACCTGAATATCAGCACCAGTAGATGCGTTGTCAGGACTAAAACCATATATTGAGTAATTGCCTGCCTGAGTCACATCAAATGACCATTCTCCCTGCGCATTGCTTGTTGTATTCTGAAGATAGCTTCGGTTAGTTGTTAGAACAGATACCACATCAGCGTTGTTGATCGGATTGTTTGATGCATCCTTAATTGTTCCATTTATCTTTCCATACACATATCTTAGTGCAGTAGAAGGTTGTGAGTGTATGGTTCCATCAAAACTTCTGAGGGTACAGTTCCATGATTCTCCTACAGTAGTAGTTGATGAGCTGAGCGTGGTGATAACATGATTCGTATCTTTGCTCAACCCTGTGTTGTTTCCACCTGAATAATAGACACAAGAGCCACTTGTGCAGTTATACCATATGTATTCAACTGTAAGTGTATCATTCTCAACATCCGATGGTGTTGCATTACAACTTACTGTGTCTGTAGTGTAAACATTAGTTGGACTAAGAGTCATTGAAATGGTTGGAACCTTATTCTTACGATAATCCCCAATGACTGCATAACCGCTATTGCTCTCCTGATATGTTACAAAAAAGTGGGTAGAGTTAAGAAATTCAGTTGATATATCTCCTGCACTATCCGCATAATTATATTTTGCAGATTGGTTAAGTATTTGATTATTTTCATTACTAAATACCCTAACTTCACCATTGTTATTATTCCCGTTACGATATGCGTTTATGAAATGAGTCGAGTTTATGGCGGCAATAGCTCTGTTGGAAGCAGAATCCTCTTTCACAGTTGAAGTAAAAGTGATCTGGTCTCCGTTTGAAACAACCCCTAGTTTAGTTTTTCCTAACCAGTCTATTGATGAATCAGTATATCCGATAACAAAGTGAGTTGAGTTTAAGTTTTCTACGGATATACCACGTGTTTTATTCGAATTGAAAGTGTATGTTGATCCAAAAGATATTTGATTTCCATTGGACACTGTTCCAATAACAGTCTTTCCGTAGTCATTGTTGCTATTATCGTCCTCTACATATGATACTATAAAACTATCTGAATCTAGTACAGTACTGGAGCTACTCCATGATATTCCATCACTTTCAAATTCATATTCAGAGCCAAATGTAATCTGGTTATTTGCAACCGTTCCAACTTTCGCAAATGCCTTACCTGTTTCATAGTCATCATATGTGACGACAAAGGAGGTAGAGTTGAAAACTGATAAAGTAGTGTAGTAAGTACTGTTATCATTGAAATCTGTATTATCTTCCCATGTAATATCATTTCCAGACACACTACCCAGAAAAGCGTTGCCAAAATCACCATATCTATAAGCGACAACAAAATGCGTTGAATTTAATGCTGCAGTAGATATATGGTATGCTGGATCATATACAAAAACATTTTCAGATCCGTATGTAATTTCGTTTCCTGAAACAGTTCCCACTCTTGCTGTTCCGTAGTAATTGTTTCCTTCGTCCCAGTAAGCAACAACAAAGTGGCTGTCATCCAGTGCATCAGCAGAGTTATAATCGACTCCTCCACTGTTGAATTGGTAAGTTGATCCATACATTATAATAAGATCAATCACAACAGGGTAATCCCTCTTGCTTGAAGCAAGCCACTCTCTCCCGTCTTCATCAATCACCTTGGTGAAGATGTACTCATCATCAGAGAGCTTTTCAATCTCAAAATGCAGCCCGTAATTTCTGTTTGACTTGTTGTTTTTCTCATACATCACAGGCTGAGGCACAGAGAACAAAAGTTCATCCGTGTTCTCATGATAGAAATTAATTCTGTCCGACTCTTTTTCAAAATAAGTGTTATGCAGAATAACCTTCTGGCTGATATCAGGAAAACCCTGATACTTGTTCAGTATGAACTCCTCGAGGAGCTGTGTAGGTTCTATCTCATATAACACATCAATCTGTTTGTTATTATCAGAGTAAACCTTGGGATAACTGAATTTGCCTTTAGTACCAGTAGGCTTCTTACCTTTACTTGCTGTTCTTTTCAGTCTGGAGAAATCAATATCCTTGACAACCAGTTCACCTTTATTTCTATCCTTAATTTTCATCCTGCTGACACTTTCAAAGGTGATCCAGGCATCATCAACCTGATACTTGACATTCTGGCCAGAAGCAGTTGAATAAAAGTAAGTCTTATAATGGTTTTTGATATTCATGTAATCATAGTCAGGATCATCAGAAGGCACAATCTCAGTATCAATCTGCTTCAACTCTCCATTTTCCCTGTAGTATGCCTCATCAACAACACCATGGAAATTGATATCTCTCTTTTCATCATGTTCTATGGTGGGTTCTTCAGGAACATATTCGATTTCTTCATGCACTTCTTCTGTTTCATCATTTAACTCATAAGTGTATGATATCTCAGAAAGACTTAGAGTTGCATTCTCAATTATTATCCTTAGAGAAATGTTTGATGAATATCCAGAAAGCAGGCAGGTATCTTCACATACATTCTCAAACAATACCTTTTTGCTGGATATGTTCTTGCTGATTTGTGTTTTGTTCGACTCACTTTCATTTAGATTAATGCTAACTGATTTGTTATGTATTGAAGTGTTTAGTGGGATTGATGCATTGCTTGAATTAGTTCGGGATTCGTTTATTGAGATGTTTGTTATGTTGCTATTTGTCTGATTAACATCTGGATTTGTAAAGTTTAAATCAGTCTGATCCGTAACATTCTTCGCGGTTTCATTACTGCCTATGACATTGCCAGTTATCTGATTCGAACCTCCATCATCTGAACTATAAACCAAAAGCTCATCCAAGTAAATCTCAACATTCCCACCATAATAACTACCACTCACGGCAAGCGAAGTCAGATTACCCTCAAGACTCAAATTTAACTCACCTGACTCATTGAAAACCTTATTTATTACAAGCGTGGTCTGATTCACCTCACCAGCAACCATCCCTGTAATCTGTGGTCTGATGAAAACAAAAACTCCTAAGAGCAGAGCTACAATTAACACACTCTCTACAACTTCTCTTGTGTGTCTAGTTTTCATTCTTCTCCTCAACCCTGTGATAAATAGTCCAGATTGTCCTGTCATCTCTTTCAAGAAGCTTTGCAATCTCTGTGTTCTTCAACCTGAAAAAATCCTTGAGATACCCTACAACAAGCTCAGTCATTGAAAGCTTGTCGGAGTCTAGTTCAGAAACAGGGATATTGTACTCAGAAAAATCCAGCTCAAATTTCTCTTTAACTTTTCTGCAGGCCCTCTTGTAAGTTATCCATATTACCTGCCTGTCCTTTGAAATTAGCCTTCCGACATCAGAATATCCAAGATCATACACCTCAACTAGATACTTCACAACAGTCTCAAGAGCAGTAAGCTCTTTGCAGAAAACAGAAACCGGCACATACTTCTTTTTCCTGTATTTTAAGAAGTTTTGAAATTCATTGTATAGGTTCTCATTGTCATATTTTGTACTAATTTTAGTCATCTAATATCAATATAATGTAAATTTTTGTGAGAAACTACTATTTATATTTTTCTTTGCAAAAAACCAACTGTGCTATCACGTTTTTAGTTTACATATTCTATACCACCTTTGGTGATATGCA
>CAYUHF010000011.1:0-51511 GCA_964444505.1 uncultured Methanosarcinales archaeon
TCTCTTGGATGCACAATTGACGCATTTAGACCGCCAATACTTATAGTTTCTTTTTTCACAACACAGTTTCTTGAGTCAAGGTAAAGACCAATAAAATGTTCTTTTTGCGAGAATCTAAGCTCAGGCATAATTATCTGGACAGCATCTTTTGCAGAGCAAATGCATTTTTTCTCAGGTCCCTGGAAACTGTTGAGTCTTCTGGAGAGTTCAAAGCATGCACAAAGCTGAGTTGCCTTGCTGTTTCCAATGCCTCGGAATTTTTTTATCTGGGTTATGCTGGCCTGTGAAAGTTCTTTGATGTTGAACTTTTTGAGCATTGCTTTTGAAAGATCAACTGCATTTTGTTTTGAATTACCTGTTCCAAGTACAACCGCAAGAAGCTCAGCATTGCTCAACGCCTTTGGACCCTGCTTTATCATCCTTTCCCTTGGCCTTTCAGTTACTGGCCAGTCTTTTATTGTCTGTATTTGTGTCATGTTTGTAATGAGATTTTCCTGGTTTTTATTGTTTGCCGGGATTTGCCCGGAAGATTTTGGAAAACCAGGAAAATAAATATTTAGTCACTAAATGGTGGTTAATATAGAAAGATTTATAAAACTCTACATATATATATTGTGTTATGGTCAGGGATATTGAGAAGATTGAAGAAAAAAGGAGGTATGCATTGTCAAGAAGTGAAGCTGTTGATTATTATCTTCTTTGCGATGAACTAGGTGTGGCTGTTGAGGATGAAAGACTCTATGAACTTGGAAGAGGTATATATGCGGCAAGAGAGATTGAAAGAAAAAATGATCTTGAGTCAAGAATTGAATCACCACCCCCACATATAATCTCCTTCATTGAGATGGGAGATGATTTACGGATTGGTACTTTTGAAGATACCCATGACAAACTTGTTGCCCTCCAGTATTTCCCAAAGTTTCAGCCAGATGGAACTCAACCTATTACAAATTATGATCCGGATAATCCGAGTGATATGGGTAAGATAGGTGTGATATTTAGAAAGAATTATAGATTTTATAGAAAAAGATATGACGAGTTTTTTAGTCAATCAGAACAGCATTAACAGTTCCGTCCTGGCCAGGTCTTGAAGTTACTCTTGCTTTTCCTTCTTTTGTTTCAATAACAGTTCCCTTTGTCATTATGTTTCTTCTCACATAATGCCTGTTTGAAGGTGTTTCAAGAATTGTTTTTATTTCAGCTTTTTTGTATTTGTTTGTTTTTGGATCAACAACATTGGCATACTTTGTTGACAAGAGTCTTACTTTTTTGTTTCCGCCGATTGTTCTGATCTGTTTTTTTCGTGTTTCTCCTAGTTTTGTTTTGGAAGGTTCTCTAGCTATTTCACTTAGTCTCTTGCCTCTGTAATCTTTGTACCTACCGCCTGTAAACTTTCGTTTTGACCTTCCTTGAGTTAATGCCATGCTTTATGGTAATTTTGTTTTATTTAAATAGCTTTTGATTGGTTTTTGAAAAACTTTATAAAGAGCACTTTAATACTTTAATTTAAGAATTCATTGGGGTGTTTTTTATGACAGAAAATAGACAGCATTCAAGACCTTTGGATGCACTTAACAACGCAAGACACAAAAGAGTAATAGTTGAGCTTAAGAACGGTACACAGTACATAGGTACTCTTAAGTCGTTTGACATACATATTAATGTTGTACTTGAAGATGCAGAAGAGAGGCTTGAAGGCGAGATTAAGAGAAGACTTGGAATCTTATTCATTAGAGGAGACACAATAACAATAATATCTCCGCAGTAAAATGGCAAAAGGTACACCTTCAAAAGGAAAACTCAGCGGTGGAAAGACACACATAGTCTGTAGAAGGTGCGGCGAGAGGAGTTTTCACGTATCAAGGAAAGTGTGCGCTTCATGCGGTTATGGCAAGAGCGCAAAGCTTAGAAAGTATAACTGGAGCAAAAAATAATTCTTAAGCGGGGATGCCGGAGCGGCCAAACGGGACAGGCTTAGGTAGCTTTGAAGAAACCTGTTGGCTTAGTGCCTTCGCAGGTTCAAATCCTGCTCCCCGCATATCAAATATTATAATTAATAGTTTTTCTTATGATGTATTCTTAAGCATAAACAGTTAAAAATACCAAAAAATAGAGTGTATTACCTTTTCATATGTTTTGTATGGGTTTTGGAACTATTTATAAATGGATTATGTTTCAACCTCTTTTTCTATTACAAAGTAACAACTGACTTAAACCCCTGAATTCTACCTTTGCAGCCCCTGTCGCTATTTTTGGACTATTAGGGCTTCTCTGGTTTGCGAAATATTTATAAATTAAACATTAGTTTTACACACTAACTGTTAGCAGGGGGTAGCCAATAATTTTAGGCTATTCAGCTTGCAGTGACATAATAGTAAAGAAAGCTAAACTATTAGGAGGTGTTTAGATGAAACTGAAAAGGGCTATAAAAAGAATTGTAGCCTTAGGAACAGGAGCAACCATGGTTGGAGCAACCATCCTGGGTGCAATGGCTCAAGCTGACTACACGTTGGCAGATTATCCACAGCCATTCATTGAGGACGGAAGCTTTAACGGTTTGATTGTGGTTGGTGCTGAAGCGAAGACAGAGGACGTATTGGGCTCAATAGATATTGCAACTAGTTTGCAGTATTCAGCTACAGTGAAGAAAGCAGTGCCTGGAACAGGTACAACAATCGACGTTGAAGGTGAAGGAGTGAAGATAGAGACAGACAGTAATGAAGTGGCCATCGGTGACTCTCTACAAAGCATAAAATCAGATCTTGATGAGCAGGATCTGCCAAATCTATTGGCAGAAGGAGTGTTTGTCAATGATGGTGATGATGAGAGCACAGAGTATGACTACGAGCAGCAGCTCGAGTTTGGACCAGGAGACGACGCAAGTGTGACCTATCTGAAGGACAGAGACTATGTAGATGAGGACAACCCTTATCTGATGTTGTACTCGCCTGAAGGATCAGGCAACTACTTCATGAAGTACACACTTGACTTCACCAAGAATGCCGAAAGCGACATTTCTGCATCATCCTCAGGATGCGGTACACAGTATGAACTGTGTGATTTTGAGGACACGAAGATAGAAATGCTCGGCACGGAATACGACGTTACCAAAGCTGAATACAACGGCGGAGTATTGACCTGGGAGATGATGGGCGGAGTAACCCTTAACTCTATGTATGAAGGAGAAACAAAAACCTTCACAGTAAGTGGAGTTGACTATGAGGTTACTGTAGACATTATCTCAGATACAGGTTCTGACGAGTCTGTTATTCTGACTGTGAATGGTGAAAGCACAAAAGAGCTTTTCAAGGATCAGACAGCAACAGTTGCCGGAATTGAGCTTGGTATCAAGCAGGTCATGGGTAACGAAGCTGGAGAAGCAGGCGCAGGAAGAGACCTTGTTCAGTTCTACTTGGGAGCTGAGAAAGTTGTCCTTACTGACGACGATGTCGCAGCAGATTGGACAAGTGACTGCACAGAGGTTACAGTTGGTGGAGACACAGTTGATAATCTGTGTGTTGACTGGACTGCTTCAGAGTCAAGCAGTGTTTTGACAGTGCAGAAGATGGAGCTTATCTGGTTCCCAGAGAACAATATCTTCGAGACTGAAGAAGTTGATACAGTATTCCCAGGACCTGGTGAATTCGATGTTTCCTTTGAGGGAATGACATCATCTGGAGATGAAGAGACAGTTATCTTTGAGGCGCACGGTGATGAGAACATCCAGTTGACAGTTCCGATTGAAGCTGGAGAGACAACATTTGATGTGCTGGTATCCAATGGTACAACAGGTAACATGGGATGGGCAGGATTTGGTGAGTCTACTACAGCAGGAGATGGTGTCCTACATGTGGAGAATGGAACAGTGACAGCTGGAGACTACATCTTGTTGAGCAACGAAGATGAGCGTGAGACAAGACTCGTGCTGCTTGATGATGTGAGCACTGACAATGTGACTACACTGGAAGACTACACAACAGGAACAGAGTATGAGAAATCTTGCGGAGCAAGTGCTTGTACAATCAATGTTGGAGACCTGAGTGTAAGGTTTGATTCTGTGGATTCTTCTGGAAGTGAGACAGCTGAACTTGCTGCAAACGATGTAAGTGCAAAAATCTACACAAAGGAAGGACTGACAATAGACCTTGGTTCATCACCTTCAGGAACCACACACGACTTTACTGTGACTGAAGAAGATGAGAACGGAGCTCTTGGCCTAGGAGGCAGCTTCACTGTTGAAGCAGGCTTTACAGGAGACGATGCACATGTTTCAGATGTAACAGATGTAGACGCATTTGAGACAGCACCTGGAGCTTCAAACTGGTACTGGGAGGAAGGAGATTCTGAGTTATATTCAGGATACTCCAAGTTTGGAACAAAAGTCCTATGGGATCAGTCAGGAGACCAGCACTCTGTGGAGTTAGTCTATCCAGGAGCTGAGTCACACGCAAATGTGTTTGTGAAAGCTGAATCAGCTGTTGTGACTGAAGGCGGAGGCAGTGGTACATATGACGAAGTTCAGAGAATAGAGGTTGGAGCAGCTGTGCTTGACACAGAAGTTTCTGACTTGGAAGCTCAGAACACAATCGTTGTAGGTGGACCATGTGTCAACACTTTGGCTGCAGAACTGATGGGCAACCCAGCAGACTGTACTGAAGGCTTTGAGATGGGAACTGCAATGGTCAAGTTGTTCCAACATGACGACGACAACGTTGCATTGCTGGTAGCAGGTTACAACGCCATGGATACAAGAAGAGCTAGTAGAGTCGTGGCTAACCACGGTGAATACGAGAACTTCGAGAACATGGAAGTTGAAGTAACAGGAACCAGCCTGACAGAAATAAGTGTCAGTGCACCATCAGAGGAACCTGAAGAGCCAACTGGCGACGAGGACAATACCACTGAGTAAAAATCTTCTTTTTTTCTTTTTTTTTATTTTCCCAAATAAATATTGTGTTTGTCTCGTAGAATTCTTGTTTTGATCTTACCCTTATTAGTTGTATTTAGAATGGTGATGTTTCTGTTTTCTGACACGGCAAGCATTGTGTTTTTTAGTCTTCCAGGACAGACAGCCATAGCATTTATAGTATCTCCTTTTGAAAACGGTTTAGGAAGTTTTCTTGTCTTTTCTATTCCAAAATCCTTCTCATCAAACAGCAGTTTCTTGTTGTATTCTTTTTCCCATTCTTCAAGCTGTCCTCTGAATCTTTCCCAGCCAATCTGTTTAACAGGATTTCTTCCATATTTATAGTTGAGAAAGTTCTGTATACCTATTCTTACATCAAGTTCTTTTGCAAATTCGATAAGTTTCGGGATTTCTTCATCGTTTATTCCAGGAACCCATATTGGTGCAATTAAAAGCTCCATTTTCTTTGGAATGTATTTTGCCATATCAATAACATGACCAATATTAATCTGCCCTCCGGACAATTCATTAGCTTTTTGTTTATCCATTGCATTTAGTGACAGATTAATTCTTGAAAGTCCTGCATCAGACAAGAGGTCAATCTTCTCTTTTGTCAACAGAGTTCCATTTGTGTCCATGGTAACACTTTTAACTTTCTCAATCGAAGATAGTTTTCTTATAAGTCCTGTAAGGTCTCCATACAATAATGGCTCTCCCTGAGTTCCTATGTGTGCCTCAACATCACACCCCTTAAACTCAGAAAGTTCTCTTACACCATAAGCAAGATAATCAGGGTCAACAACAAAATCAGTCACCCACTTTCCCTTTGGCCCTTCATCAACAGAGCAGAATATGCAGTTCAGATTGCAGCCAGTTATCGGCTTGACCTCAATTAATGAAGTGTTTCTGTCAACTATGCCAAAGGCATTATTCCCTATTAAAGGGATTCCAGAATCAGGGGATACATATATGGATTCTCTTCCGGTAATCTTGTTTTTCATATTCCAGAAACCATCTCTTAGTATTCTCTGGAATTTGTTTTTTGTTTTTTTCTCAGGTGCATTGATCTCAATTCTTTCCTTTTCTACTGAAAAATCTCCAATCTTTTCAATTTCAGACGTACAAACATCAAAGTAAAAACATTTCAAAAGATGGAATCTTATCTTGTCATCTCTATCTTCAAATTCAATATTATCAATTCTCACACTAGTCATATATGAAAACAAGTGTAGAAAACTATTTAAAGCTTATCTGGTGTTTTCTACTTATGGGGGAAATCAACATCACTTATGAGACCCTGTTTGACATGGTCCGTAATGAGAAGAAGAGAGAAGAACTGCAGAAGCTGGATAAGGATTTTTTTACTGATCTGGTTTCATACATAAAGGAGAAAAAAGAGCTTGTAAGCAAGAAAACAGACTCAGACCTCTTCTCCAGTGTTGAGCATGAAAAGAGCAGAAAACAGCTTGAAAACATCAAGGCACTAACAAAGGAGCTGTACGAGAGAAGAGAGAAAAAGATAGTGAATATGGCTCTTATAAGTTCTAGGACAGGAAGCATTATGGACATGAGTGCTCTTCTTGAGCCTGAAAAAGAACTTTTTGAAAATCTAACAGAAGTCTTGTCAGAATACAGGACTTCAGTTCTTTTAAAATTAATGAAAGCACAGGTGCCAGGTTCTGTTCAGGTAAAAGACGAGTGCAAAAGAACTACCCGCTTGGTAAGATTTTTGCAGCCAGTCCCAAAATTTCTTGGAGAAGAAGAACAGATATACGGTCCCTTTGAAAAAGAAGATATTGCAAATCTCCCTGAAAACATAGCAGAGCTTCTAATAAATAAGGGAAGAGCAGAAGAGATTAAAGGGTAGTGTTTTTGAGGTTCTCTCTTCTGGTTCTCTGCTGAAAATTAAAAAGATTAATAAAATCGATTTTTTTCTGGTAGGTGTTCCATTCCATGTATTCTCTAGACAGCATTGATATAACCTCTCATAAATCCATACTCTCCTGCAGACAGGCCGTCATCAGTGAAAATCGCATCCAATCCCTTCTCTGAGTATACATCGTTACGCATATCCTTCACCCACACTTACCTTTTTTACCTGTTCAAAAAACAGATCCTGAATTGTTTTCATTGATGCTTTCATCCACATCACCTCTTGAGAACACAAAGGACTAAAGGGTTTAAATAGCTCACACGCACAAATGTCCAGTGAGAAATAACAGTAATTATATAGATTCAGCAAATCTTGTGATAAAAGAAGGTGTATAGTTGGGGTTTATTTTTTTCCTTGGAAAATATTTATAAATCAATATACCACCAATATTGTTATGAAACGCCTGGAAATGAATGTTAGGGGAAGAGTCCAGGGAGTAGGATACAGGGCCTGGACAAGAAGAAAAGCACAGCAGATGGGCTTAAAAGGTTATGTCAAAAACCTAAGAGACGGAAGTGTTGAAGTTGTTGCTGAAGGAAAGGAGAGCAAACTTAAAGAGTTTGAAAGAGAGTGCAGAAGAGGCTCACTTACAGCAAAAGTAAAATCAGCAGATGCAGATTACAAAGATGCAACAGGAGAATTCAAAAGATTCAATATAGAATTCTAATAATCAGTTAATTTCTTGGAAATATCTCTTAGTTTAATAATAGTAGTGGTTCCTGTTGTACCGCCTGTCTTTTTTTCAACAGTAATGAATTTTCCCTCTTCTAATTTTTTAATCTTTCTCTGAAAACTCTTGTAAACAAGCTCTCCTCCTTTTTCCTGGTAAACCTTGAACAACTCTCCAATCTTTCCTGAAGTATCTTTTACAATCTCAAGAATCATCTTTGTCTCTTCATCAAGCCCTGCACTATTTTTTATTTTGAACTTATCAAGCTTTTCAATCGCACTTTCAACAAACTCAGTTGTGACTTTTCTCTTTGCCTTCTCTTCTGCAATGTTTGCAGCTTCTCTTAGAATATAAAGCCCGCTTCTTATGTCTTCAAGCTCAAAAGTCTTTCTTGCAACCATCTCTGCTGCATTCTCATCAAAAACACCAGCATGAAAAGCATATCCAATCCTCTGTTCAATTATTCCTTTGGTTTCCCTGTAATTATAAGGCTCAAACTCACAAAGTTCTGGCAATAATCTTGATCTTATCCTGTCATCAAGATTAGTATACCACTCCTTGTAGTTTGTGATAAGAATTATGCACTTTCTGTAAACACTCTCAAGAAGATAGTAGAGAAAATCATGGTTGTTAACCTTGTCAATCTCATCAAAAACCAGAACAGCAGAATTCTTATTCAGGATCTTTACAACAACGTCAAGAAGCTCATCAGTCTTCTTGTTATGGGTCATCTTATAGCCGAGTTTCTGGCACATCTCCTCCATTATCTGGTAGGTTGTGTTCTTTTTCCAGCAGTTGATATAAATAGGTATGATGTCTTCTGTTTTCTCCTTTAACTCTTTTAAAACATGCCTGCATGCAACAGTCTTGCCCACCCCGGGTTTTCCATGCACAATAATATTTTTGGCGTTTCTCCTGGAAAAAAGAGGCTTGATGCATGAAGCTATAGTGAACTGTTCATTCTCTCTGTATGGCACGAGCTTTGGAAGAAAGTCATAATCAAGAGCAACAGGGTTCTTGAAAAGAGTTTCATCAGACTTTAGCATATCATCAAATATTCCCATCAGAAGACTAGAAATAAAGCAGGTTTTTAAGGTTTTTCATAATTAAAAAACAGAAAGATTTTCCATAATCTATTTAAATGATAATTCCTTAATCTATTATATGGATGTGTTCACAAAAGAAGAATTCCTGGTAAACAAGGACAATTACTTAAACCAGATAGAAGAAGGAGTACTTTTTATTTATCCAACCGACACAATTTATGGTGTTGGATGCAATGCACTTCTCCAGGAATCAGTAAAAAAGGTTAGAAAAGCTAAAATGAGAAATGAGATGCCTTTCTCAATTCTTGTACCTTCAAAAAAGTGGATATATGAAAACTGTGTGGTTAATGATGTTGCAGAGACCTGGGTTGAAAAACTTCCAGGCCCTTACACCCTTATACTTGAGCTTAAAAAACAAGATGCAGTGGCAGAATCAGTAAATCTGGGACTTGATACTGTTGGTGTACGGTTACCTAGTCATTGGTTCACAGATGTAGTAAGGGAACTAGGCTTTCCAATACTTACGACAAGCGCAAATGTCAAAGGCGGAAACTTCATGACAGAGCTTGATGATCTTCATCCCAGGATAAAGGCAAGAATGCGCTTTGCAGTGTATGAAGGGCCAGTCAAGGGAAAACCATCAACATTAGTTGATCTTACCAAAGACAAAACAAAGTTTACAGAAAGATGAGACTTCTAGCATTTGGTGATATTCACGGTGACAGCAGGCTAGCTGAGAAACTTGCACAAAAGGCAGAAAAGGAAGAAGTAGACCTAGTTGTGATCTGCGGTGATATAACATTTAGGGACAGGTCAACAGATGATCTTGTTGGGCCCTTTGTAAAACGAAAAAAAAGAGTCCTTCTGGTACCTGGAAATCATGAGAGTGTAGCTACAGCTGATTTTCTTGCAAACCTTTATGGTGCAAAAAACCTGCATGGGTATTCTATCAAGGCAGGAGATGTGGGCTTTTTTGGGTGCGGCGGTGCAAATATCGGCATCAACCAGATGAATGAAGATGAGATTTTTGACATGCTTGACAAGAGTTTTCATGGAATCCAGGATGTCAGGAAAAAAATAATGGTAACCCATGTGCATCCGTCAGGAACCACAATGGAAAAGATGAGCAGTTTCTTCCCTGGTTCAGATGGTGTGAGAAAAGCAGTGGAAGAACTAAAACCAGACATGCTTCTTTGCTCGCATGTTCATGAAGCAGAAGGTCTGGAAGAAAAAATTGGAAACACCCGTGTTATTAATGTTGGGAAAAAAGGAAAAATTATTGATTTATAGAAAATTCGATATATGTGAAGTTTTAAAGGTCAAATATGGATCTCAAGGAATTCTTTAAACCAAATCATGTGAAGATATCAATTGTATTGGTTCTCTTTATACTTACTTTTTTTGGAAGTTCGTTAAGTGTCAATTGTCAATGCGGCCCATGCAGGGACGGATATCTGATGAGTAAATGGACTTTAACTTTCTTTGCGCCTTTTTCTGCCAGTGTCTACGGCCTGCTCTGCAACAGACTTTTGTATCTTCTGGTGTATTGTCCCTACTGGTATTTGATTTCATGTGCTGTCGAGTTTGCAGTTCAAAGATTAACCCTTAATACTGATTAATGGCCTTACTCTCACTACTTTCTTGGCAATATCAGAATTGTGCATAACATTTACAACTTTGTCTGCTTCTTTATATGCTCCTGGAGCTTCTTCTGCAACACCTTTTAGACTGTGGCCTTTTATGATAATGCCTTTCTGTTCAAGTCTTTTAATCACTTCTCTGCCTCTCCACTGTCTTTTTGCCTGGTTTCTTGACATAGACCTCCCGGCACCATGAACAGAACTTCCCCATGTCTCTTGCATCCCTGTTTCTGTACCATGCAGAATATATGATGCTGTCCCCATTGTTCCTCCTACAAGAACTGGCTGGCCAATCTTTCTGTATGCTTGTGGAACCTCTTTTCTGCCTGGACCAAAAGCCCTGGTTGAACCTTTTCTATGAACCATTAACTCTTTTTTTCTGCCGTCAACATCATGCACTTCCTTTTTCACATTGTTGTGTCCAATTTCATAGAATGTCTCTACTTCATCAACACCAACCTGCTTGAAAGCCTTTCTTACAAGATGTGAAATGACCTGTCTGTTTGCAAAAGCACAGTTTATACCTGCGTTTACTGCAGAAAGATATTCTTCACCTTCAGGACTCTGAATCGGTGCAGCAACAAGCTCTTTTTCCCTTATGGGAATATTGTATTTTTTGCTTGCAGCTTCAAGTTTTTTAAGATAATCTGTTCCTATCTGATGTCCAAGAGCCCTTGATCCGCAGTGAATACTTACAAGAATCTGGTTTTCAAATAATCCATATGCTTTTGCCGCATCTTCATCAAAGATCTTGTCAATATACTGGACCTCAACATAGTGGTTTCCAGAGCCAAGTGTCCCTACCTGCTTGAACTGTCTTCTCTTTGCCTTGTCACTCACAACATCAGGATCTGCACCCTCTACTCTTCCTCTTTCCTCAATATACTCAAGGTCAGTTTCAAAACCATAGCCTCTCTTAATAACATACTCTGCACCGCCAACAAGAACCTGGTTAATCTCACCCATATTTAGCTTAAAGTCTCCTTCTGACCCAAGACCAGCGGGTACAGTATTAAACAATGCATCAGCAAGTTCTTTTTTGACATTTTCAATATCTTTTCTTGTCACCTGTGTCTTCATTGTCCTGACACCGCAGTTGATATCAAAACCAACACCGGCAACACTAATTACTCCTTCTTCCATGTCAAATGCACCAACACCACCTATTGGAAAACCATAACCCGGGTGAACATCAGACATTGCAAGAGAATACTTCTGTATGCCTGGAAGACAGGCAACATTTTTAATCTGCTTTAATGCATTCCATTTTTTACCCTGTCTTACATCCTCCAGCAGATGCTCAACTATATCTTCATCTCCATAAACTCTTCCGGGAACATTCATTTCTCCTGTTTTCGGTAAATCCCATACATAATCCTTAAACTTTTTTAGCTCCATTCAAATCACCTATACATCTAATACGCATTCAATTGTGTGAAACTTGTCATTAGTATAATCAAGACCGTAATATGTGGCACCTTTGACATCAGTATTTATCTTGTGTTTGTCAAGGTCAATCTTTTCTCCAAAAATTTCTGCTTTCAGATGAAACTCTTTTTGCTTTTTGATCTCTTTCACCCTGCAGTCTGAAAAAAACATGCTCTCAATATCTCGTGATGCAAGTATCTCATTAAGCCACTCAACAAAAAGTGTCTCGATTGAGTTTGCCTGGCACTCTATAACCACTTTTGTTTTGTTTGATACATTTGTAGCAGTAAGTTCAAATAGCGCCCGTGCACCCTCTTCAAACATCTCTTCTACACTATTCCCCGAGGCGCGTATTCCCACATCTGCTTCGTGATCAAGATATTCATATGCCACAATACTATCATATCCAACTTTGTTTATAAAGCTTGTGTATAATGTTAAACCCAGATTATCAACTGCAAATGAGTAATAACGAGCAGCAATATTTATTTTATCTAATATGGATTTTACAATCTAAATCTTTATAAATTGAATATTTATACATTGAATTGTGATAATTCTATGGCAATAACCAAAATAAAAAAAAGAGATGGGCGTGTTGTTAAATTCAATCCAGAAAAGATTACAAATGCAATATTCAAGGCAGCAGTAGCGGTTGGCGGACGAGACAGGGAAAGGGCAGAATACCTAAAAGAGTTAGTTGTCAAGAACCTTGAAAAAAAGGGCTACAATGGAAATACTCCTACTGTCGAGGATGTTCAGGATGAAGTTGAAAGAGTTCTTATGAAAAAGGGCCATCTCAAGACAGCAAAAGCCTATATACTTTACAGATACAAAAGAAACCGGGTAAGAGAGGCTAAAGCACTTATGGGAGTACAGGATGATATCAAGCTTTCAACTAATGCAATCAAGGTTCTGGAAAAAAGGTATCTTAAACGTAATGAAGATGGAGAGGTTATTGAAAAACCAGGAGGTATGTTCAGGAGAGTAGCTGAAAATATAGCTCTCGCTGACAGGATATATGACAAAAATGCAGACTTGTCAAAAACAGAAGAGAAATTCTACGACATGATGAGTAATCTGGAGTTTCTACCAAATTCACCAACACTCATGAATGCGGGGTCAGAACTTCAGCAGCTTTCAGCATGTTTTGTTCTTCCAATTGAAGATTCAATAGAATCAATTTTTGAAGGACTTAAGACAGCTGCCCTCATTCATCAGAGCGGGGGCGGGACAGGATTTAGTTTCTCAAATCTTAGGCCAAAAGGTGACCTGGTTAAGTCATCAATGGGTGTTGCTTCAGGCCCAATATCTTTTATGACAATCTATAACACTTCAACAGAAGTAATCAAGCAGGGTGGCAAGAGAAGAGGCGCAAATATGGCTGTCCTTAATGTAGACCATCCTGACATTCTTGATTTTATCACAGCTAAACAGGAAAATGAATCCCTTAATAATTTCAACATATCTGTTGCACTCACAGAAAAATTCATGGATGCTGTTGAAAATGATGGCAGTTATGATCTCATAAACCCGAGAACAGAAGAAGAGGCAGGAAAGCTAAAGGCCCAGAATGTATTTGATCTTATAGTTACAATGGCCTGGAAGAATGGTGAGCCTGGAGTTATCTTTTTGGACAGGATTAACAAGTACAACCCTACTCCTGGAGTTGGAAAAATAGAATCTACAAATCCTTGTGGTGAACAGCCGCTGCTTGGCTATGAATCCTGCAACCTTGGATCAATAAATCTCGCAAAAATGGTTGATGATGGTGAAGTGGACTGGGACAAACTAAGAGAGACAACAAGAGGCGCTGTCCATTTTCTGGATAATGTTATTGACATGAACAAGTTTCCTGTGAGGCAGATTGAGAGGATGACACTTGCAAACAGAAAGATTGGTCTTGGAGTAATGGGCTTTGCAGACATGCTTATCAAGCTGGGTATTCCATATAATTCAGAAGAAGGCGCAGAACTAGCAGAAAAGGTTATGAAATTTATAAGAGAAGAAGGAAGAGAAATGTCTGAGAAACTTGCTGAAAAAAGAGGTGTCTTTCCAAACTGGGACAGCAGTATATTCAAAGAACAAGACAGGAAGATGAGAAATGCTACAATAACGACAATTGCCCCTACAGGAACAATAAGTATTATTGCAAACTGCTCATCAGGTATTGAACCCTTGTTTGCAATATCCTTTATCAAATATGTGATGGACCAGAATGAACTAGTAATGGTAAATCCCATCTTTGAGGAAATTGCAAGAGAAAGAGGATTCTACTCAAATGAACTTATGAAAAAGATAGCAAAAAAAGGCTCAATACAGCATGTTGATATTGATGATGATATAAAAGAGGTATTTGTTACTGCTCATGATATTGAACCCAAGTGGCATGTCAAGATGCAGGCTGCATTCCAGAAGTACACTGATAACGCTGTCTCAAAGACAGTTAACTTCCCTTCAAGCGCAAGCACAGAAGAAGTGGAAGAAGTGTACAGGCTGGCATACAAGCTGGGCTGCAAAGGTATAACCATCTACAGGGACAAGAGCAGGTCAGAACAGGTTCTAAACATCGAGTCAGTAAATAAAAAGAAGTCGTGATTAGAT
The DNA here is from genome assembly GCA_964444505.1 of uncultured Methanosarcinales archaeon. Classification (GTDB taxonomy): domain Archaea; phylum Nanobdellota; class Nanobdellia; order Woesearchaeales; family JAGVZT01; genus CAYUHF01. The sequence goes on from CAYUHF010000011.1 coordinate 14,228, forward strand.
GGATGAAGAGTTTTCTGGAGGATTAGTGCATCTATATACTGGACAGGGTAAGGGAAAGACCACTGCCTCACTTGGTCTTGCATTAAGGGCAATAGGACATGGATTTAGGGTCTACATGGTCCAGTTTCTTAAAGGAGGAGGATACACCGGAGAACTTGTGGCGTCAAACAATCTTCTTGAACAGCTGACAATCCAGCAATTTGGCAAGGCATGCATAAAAGAAGACAAGCAGATGAAGCTTCCGGGGTTTGGAAATGGAGACATGATCAGAAACCATGAACTTTGTGAAGGGTGCAGATACTGTTTTAGTATTGATGAGATGGAGAAGATGCATTCCCTTAGAGGACTTGAGCTTGCAAAAAAGGCAGCAACATCTGGTGAATATGAGATTGTTATTCTTGATGAAGTTTGCGGTGCAATAAACTCAGAACTTATAAATATTGAGCAAGTTCTAGAAATAATTAAAAGCAAACATGATAAAACAGAACTTGTGCTGACAGGCAGAGAAGCTCCGGAAGAGCTTCAAAAAGTAAGCGATTATGTCAGCAGGGTTGAAAAGATCAAGCATCCCTTTGATCAGGGAATTAATGCCAGAAAAGGGATTGAATACTGAGGTGAGTTAAATGTATAAGATTAGTATTGTTGAAGATGAATGCATTGGTTGTGGACTGTGCCAGGGACTTTGTCCTGATAATTATGATCTGGAAGACAAAAATGGCCAGCTCAAGGCTGTTGTTAAGAACAGCGAGGTAGAGGAGCTTGGATGCAACAGAGATGCAGCAGAACAATGCCCTGTAAACTGCATTCACATCAAGGACGGAGAGGAAAAAATAATATGAAAATAACAAAGAATATGAACATATCACAGATAATCCAGAAGCATCCTGAGACAGCAAAAATATTGATGAAACATGGGTTTCATTGTATTGGATGCCATGTGGCATCAATGGAAACACTTGAACAGGGTGCAAGAGCTCATGGTATGAAACCTGCTGAGGTTGATGCAATTGTAGATGAAATGAACAGGCTGGTGGAAAATGAGTGACAGGCCAACCTGGGACGAGTATTTTATTGAAGTGTCAAGGGTTGTGGCAAAAAGAGCAACATGTGACAGGGGGATGAGCGGATGTGTTATTGTAAGAGACAAGAAAATTATCTCAACAGGTTATGTTGGTGCACCCTCAGGTCTTCCGCATTGTGATGAAGCAGGTCACCTTATGAAAACTGTTCTCAATGATGATGGTTCAAAGAGCATGCACTGTGTGCGTACAACTCATGCAGAGGCAAATGCCATAGCTCAGGCAGCAAAACATGGTGTATCTGTTGAAGGGGCAACGCTCTACTGCAAAATGGAGCCATGCCTTGACTGCTGCAAGCTGATAATAAACAGCGGGATTAAAAGAGTGGTATGCGAAAAAAAGTATCATGCAGCAGATAACAGCAGGAAATTCTTCAAAGAGGCAGGAGTTGAACTAGAAGTCTTAAACAAGGAGCTTGAAAAATACCCTGATCAGACAGTTGAATAATATTTGGTTTTTGCTTTTTTAGGATACTTTTATGACAGATCTTGATTTCTTCAGTTGCTTGTGCACAACTTTAATTGAGAACTGTGAAACCTCAACTCAAACAAAACCCTTAAATACAAAGATAAAGAAAGAGTTTTCTATGAAAAAAGAGCTGATAATATTAATTCTACTTATCCCTATGGTGTGCGCTGACTATGACAATGCAGAAGAGTTCACCCTTGATGTTAATATTGATACTAATATAAGATTTGAACCCAGTTCTGATTTGATGTATGTAAGTTACTCAACAGGGTTGTTTCCAAAAGACACGTCTACTCAAAAAGTATTGTCACAGGAAATAACTCCTAATGCAAAGGTAAACAGCACAGAAATGGTGTATGAGTGGAATCATCCCAAGGCAAATGTTTTTGATGCAACGTCCAGGTCAATTGTTAGAACAAGACTTGATCCAGTCAGAATAAGACAGGCAGAATTTCCAGTAAAAATACCTGTTGAACTTCAAAGATATACACAATCTACTCCAAATATTGATGCAAATGATCCAGAGATTGTGAATCTGGCATCAGGACTTGCAGAAGGCCATGATGATCTGACAGAGGTAGTTTTTGAACTTTTCACTTGGGTTAGGGAAAATGTTGAGTACAATATGAGCACACTAACTTCATCTGTTTCAAGGCCTGCATCATGGGTTTTAGAAAACAGGTATGGTGTGTGTGACGAAATTACAACACTTTTCATGGCAATGTCAAGAAGTGTAGGTATACCTGCAAGATATGTAAGTGGTGTTGCATATTCTGATTTTTTAGATATTGATGACTGGCAGCCCCATGGATGGGCTGAGCTTTATTTTCCTGAATATGGATGGGTACCCTTTGACATAACTTATGACGAGTTTGCATATATTGATCCGACCCATGTGATATTTAGGATTGACCTTGACACCAACCAGACAAAAAGCATGACAGAGTGGAAGGGAAATGCACAGCTTATGTCAAGTGGTTCTGAAGTCTCTGTTGATCCGCTGGACCAGAAATCCTCTGAACATCAGGATATCAAGATCAGCATCAGTGCTGTAAAAGACAAGATAGGGTTTGGTTCATATAATCTTATTGAAGCCAAAATAACAAACCTTAATGATTACTATGTTGCCAGAAATATCAGGCTTGGAAAAACAGAAAGAATAAGGCGGATTGAAAAAGAGAAATTTATCCTTATTGGACCTGGCTCTTCCAAAAAAATATACTGGCTAATACAGGTTGATCCAGACCTTAGTGAAAACTACAGGTACCAATTCCCCTTAACTGTTTATTCAGGTAACACAGAAGAGTCAGCAAGCTTTTCAGCATCACAAAACAACCCCTACTATACAAAGCAGGAGATGGAAGCACTAAGAAATGATCTTATTGATGAAATGTCCTTGGTTTATTCTGGCAACATTAAAATCAATTGCACAATGGATAAAGCATATGTCAATGAAAAACAAAACCTAACCTGCAGCATAGAAAACAGGGGCAATGTTTTTTTACGGGATTTATCTGTATGTCTTGAAGAGCAGTGCAGTGAACTGGATATTCCAATCTCAAAGTACAGGACAGTAGAATTCGCATTTAAACACCAGGAACCAGGATATAAAGAAAAAACACTAAAAGTACAAAACACATACATCACAAGAATACATACTGTAAATTACACAGTTCTTGACAGGCCAAGTATTATTCTTAAGATAAACCATTTTACAAACAATATTTCTGGAAAAGAAAAGGGAATGATCAATCTTACACTTGTAAAAAACTCAACATATGACCCAAGGAATGTTTCTCTTACAGCAGAAGGAGACCTGCAATCATCATTTAGTTATGCTGTTTTTGACAGAGACACAAATGTGCTTCTGCATTTTAATGGAAAAGATCTGCACAAGGAAGTAAATACAGTTGATTTTGTGCTAACTTACTATGACGAAGACAAGATATACAGGAAAGAGGAGAGCATAACAATATCAAGGACAAATATTGGTTTGGCAGAAAAAGCAGAATACAAGTTCATGCAAGTAATTTTGTGGATTGAACTGCTAGTGGATAAAGTACTGAACAGATAACCACAAAATGAACATATTCAGCAAATATTTTCTTCAGAGATTTATCTTTTGAAAGAGAACCTATTGGAAATCCAAAAAAGAAAATAAGAGCAGTTATCACTATGCTCATATCAGAATAATAACCAAGAGCAAGAAACAATGAAAGAAATATGTAGATTATTCTTGGGTTGATTTTGTACTTCAGCAAAATAAGTGGGACTAATGAAAAAAGTAAAGCAAGCAATCCAAAATAAGAGTATAAAACAAATCCCAGAACACAACATAAAATTATTGGCTGCAGCAGCCTGAAATACTTTCTTGCTTCAGGCATTTCTTCAGGTGCTATTTTTGAAAGAGAGTAACCCACAAATATTCCCAAGAAACACACAATACAGCTCAGTAAATAATCAAGCATTTACATACTCCTCAATGATCCTTATAACTCTGTCTTTTGAATCTGAAAAGTGAAGTGTTCCTGCAAACTCATGCCCCCCGCCAGTTATGTCATCATCTTTTATCTTCTTGTCAGCAATCTCAATTAATTCATTCACATCAAAACCCTCATGGTTTGTTCTTATGGTGATTGAGTCATCAGTTATACCTAAAACAAGTGTGTCTTCACCTTTTACATAATCAAAAGCAACACCAGTTGATTTTCCCTGCGGAGGATATTCGCCTCTTTCTGACAAGTCCTCAAGATAATAAACAGTAGTTGTTCCTATCTTTGATTTTTTTGAATTTTTTACTTTTTCAATAATTCTTTTTTCTCTTTTGTCAAGCTCATTAATGATTAGACCAATCTTTTCCTTGGTTGGGTTAAGCAGAATATCTTCAACTAATCTTGACTCTGTGTATCTAAGGTAATATGCTTCAAAATCAACACATCTAGCCATCAACTTTAATTGTTTCTCGCTAAGTTTGGTTTTCTTAAGATAAGCCTCAAACTCAGCTCCTTCAGCTTTGTCGCCAAACCCAGAAACAGCAGCAAGATGAACAATCTTTGAGTTCTCTTTTATCATATTAGAAATCTCAACCCCCAGCATTCCTGCAGTAAGATTACTGTCTCCTCCGGCAAGATAGGGATTTATAAAAACATCAGCCAGCTTGTCAGTAGGGTATTTATCTTCCTGTGTGTAGGGTTTATGGTGGTCAACAACAATAACCCTGCACTTGTATGCCTTTGCCTTTTTTATGGAAAACAAATCCTTTTTTGAACTTCCAGTATCCAGAATGATTATTAGTGGTGATTTGCCAGCATCAATAGAGTCATACGAATGGGTTAAGTCTCTTATAACATCATCATAATCGTAAAATGGTGTTTTTAACGGAGTCCTGTTGTAATATCTCCAGAAATCCCTGTGCTCTGATTTAAGAATTGGGTAAATTGCTTTTTCAAGGGCAACAGCACCTGCATAGCCGTCACTGTCAGCATGGTGCTTTAATATTATTGGTCTTGACTCTTGTATTGATTTTTTTATTAAAGACACAGCTTTTTTCATTCTTCCAGATAGTTTGTCAAGAAGGGGCGAGTTAATCAAAAAGCTCGATGTTTGTTTCCCGAGAATCTTTAGCTTTACAGTATTTGGATATTGTATCTTGGTTGTCTTTACAACAACTTCTGTTCCTGGTTGTAAAGATGTTGGCTTTTCAAGAATACCAGTAAGTTTCTCACTCAGTCTGACTTTATCCTTTGAGATAATGGTTCCTGAGTAGTTTTTGTTTAGCTCAATGTCTTTAATATTCATATTCACTATGTCCAAACTGAACTAAAAGATCAAAGCCTTCTACTTTGGGGAGGTCACATGCACCAAAGCATGACCCTGCCCAGATAAAAACCTCTGAATCAGTATTCTCTCTTATTTTATCTGTGATTTTTTTTGCCTCAGGCTTAAGTCCGTCAGGCAGCTGAATACAGACCTTTGAGTAAGCTTGTGAGTTTATCTTTTCAATGACTCTGTCTAACTCCAGGTTGTACTGCATAATAAGAAGAAAGAGCACGCTTATAAAAAGCTTTTCAATACTCTGCCATAAGTTCGTCAAGCTCTTCCTGGCTTAGATTTTTCTGGTTAAGTAATTGTGAGAAGCTTTTCTTCTTGCTTCTCAGTTTTTTCAGTGTCTGCTGGTCTTCTTCGTCCATGTTATCTCACCTACAAATTCCCAGTTATAAAGTACCAGGGATCATTCTTCATTGCCTTTTCTCCAATTTTTTCCTGGTTTTTGCATTTTTTTACAACTTCTGAGAGTTTTTCCATTTTTTCACCCCATAGTAATAAATACATGTACAAATATATAAATCTTTCTATTTTATTGTAACTGAATAGTGGTATAAATTAGATTAAACACAGAATTTATAAGATTCTGGAGTTACATGTTTTATAGGTGATAGAATGAGAAATGCAATATACAAATGCAAATGCGGAAATATTGTTGAGATGGTTATTAAAGGAGAGGGAGAACTTTCTTGTTGTGGCAGTCCTATGAAGGTTCTGGAGGAAAAAACAGATCTTGAAGGCCTGGGACAAAAGCACGTGCCATTGGTTGACTCAAACAGCAAGACAAAGGTTAGAATGGGAAGAGTAGAGCATCCAATGCATGAAGACCACTATATTCAATTTGTTGAGCTCTTGAATGAAGATGAACTTCACAGGATTTATCTTAAGCCAGGACAGGAGCCGGAAGCTGTATTTGAGGTTGTTGGAAATTTTACAGCAAGAGAGTATTGTAATCTTCACGGTCTCTGGAAAAAAGAGTAGTTTTTATTTTTTTATTAGCTTCTTCTGCAGGATTTGTACTTTTTAGTTTCAAAGAAAGCTCTTTTCAATACATAAATATCTTTTTCTGTTGTCTCAGTCTCATCTTGAGACAGTCTCAGATTTGTCTCAGTAAATTTCCACATGAAACAAGGGGGTGGTCTCTCCACATGAAATTAAGGGGTTAGGATTCCACATGAAACAAGGGGGTGTCTCAATAGAGTATCATGAGACTCTCAAAACTGTCTCAGTGAGACAATAAATTTAAATATCTGAGACTCAACTAAACTTTTATGGGGGAGATAGATGAACTTAAGCACAACTTACGAGTCTCTTTTTCTCGTATGAAGGAAGACATAAATGACAACAAGTCAAAAATTGATCAGCTTATTGAGTTAAACCAGCAGTTAACAAAAGAGCTAATAGAATTAAAAAACCAGCTGTCAGGTAACAAAGGACTCAAATCAGAGCTTATGGAAACATATGAGAGAAACAAAAAATCCATAATAAAACAAAGAATACTAAATCTGATAAATACAAGAGAATACTCAAAAGCAGAGTTAAAGCATGTGATTGTTGACCAGAAAGACTATTGCTCAAAGGCATCATTCTACAGGTACATAAATGAAATGTCTGAAAAAGATATTATTGAGGAAGTATCTGTTAATGGAGAAGACCTTCTGGTTACAAGAAGAAGCCCAAGCCTGCAAATGTTTTAGGATACTTAAATTTTCTTTTATACAAGCAAAACCCTTATAAAATAACAACATTACCCCTAATTTATGACAAGAATTGCTGTTGTTGATAATGAGAAGCTCAAAGATATCCAGAAGAAAAAATACATCCAGTCTCTTTGCCCTGTGAACAGGAGAGGAGAGGACTGCATATACTTTGAAGGGGAAAAACTAAGAATAGATGAAGAGCTTTGCATAGGCTGCGGAATATGCGCAAATGCAGCTCCAGAGGCAATATCAATTATCAACCTCCCTGAAGAACTTGATGAAGATCCCATCCACAGGTATGGTGAGAATGGTTTTGCATTGTTTTCACTTCCCACACCAATGTTTGGCAAGGTTATCGGAGTTATCGGGAGGAATGGTATTGGAAAGTCTACAGCAATAAAAATACTTTCAGGAAACCTCAAGGCAAATCTTGGAAAAGACAAAGCAAATGTCAGCGACCTTATTGACCATTTCAAGGGTACAGAATCACAGAGATTTTTTGAAAAAATAAGAGATGGTGAGATTGTCTGCAGTTATAAACCACAAAATGTTGAAGAGATTCCACGAATGTATGATGGTAAGGTACGGGAACTACTTGAAAAAGTAGATGATAACAACAATCTTGGGACAATTTCTGAAAAACTTGACCTCTCAAAAATCCTTGATAATGATATTGACAGCATCTCAGGAGGAGAGCTGCAGAGAGTGGCAATTGCAGCAGCAGTTCTTAAGGATGCAAATTTCTACGTTTTTGATGAGCCAACTTCTTATCTTGATGTAAAGCAGAGGATAAAAATAAGCAAATTTATCAAAGCCCTTGCAGATGAAAAAACATCAGTCATGGTTGTTGAACATGACCTGATAATACTTGACTACATGACAGACCTGACACATATTATGTATGGAAAACCCGGTGCATATGGTATTGTCAGTATGCCAAAGACCACCAAATCAGGAATAAATGCTTATCTTTCCGGGTTTATTAGAGAAGATAACATAAGATTCAGGGACAAAAAAATATCCTTTACAGAAAAATCACCTGTAGAAAGAAAAACAACTTCGAATCTTATTGAGTGGCACAATATTGAGAAAAAGCTTGGCAATTTCAAGCTGGAAGCACCAGAAGGAAAACTGCATGAAGAAAGAGTTGTTGGAATGCTTGGGGAAAATGCAATAGGAAAGACAAGCTTTGTAAAAATACTTGCAGGGGTTATTGAAAGCAAAGGAGAAATCAAAGACAGTGTCAAGGTAAGTTACAAACCGCAATATCTAAAACCTTCTGATGATCTGGTGGCAAATGTTGTAAGAACAGCACTAAAAAAATACAAAGCACAACTAATTCACCCACTTGGAATTGAACCGCTTCTGGACAGAAAACTCTCAGAACTTTCAGGAGGAGAGCTGCAGAGAGTAGCAGTATGTGCATGTCTGGCAAAAGATGCAGACCTTTATCTTCTGGATGAACCTTCTGCTTATCTTGATGTAGAACTTAGACTTGCTGTTTCAAAAATGCTGCAGAACATAATGCATAAAAGCGAAAAAACCTGTCTTGTAGTTGATCACGATCTGTTGTTTGTTGACTATATTTCTGATGAACTGATTGTGTGCGAAGGAGAACCAGCAGAGTATGGAGTTGTCAAAGGTCCTTTTGACATGGAAAAAGGAATGAACTTATTTCTGAAGGATTTGGGTGTAACATTTAGAAGAGATCCGGAAACAGGAAGACCAAGGGCAAACAAACCCGAATCTGTAATGGATAGAAAACAGAAGAATCAAAATAAATTATACTATACTTAAGGGCTTCCTTTCTTAAAAGAATGCTCTCCAACCAAATACTCCAAGGGAACTTCTCCGGAAAACTCAAGTCTTATCCAGTCTTTCTCTGTGGCTGTATTTCTTAGGTTATGACCTTGATTTACAATTCCAGCACCAAGTTCAGGTAGTATTCTGGAAATATCTGGCATTGTGCCCATCTCATCCAAATCATATTTTCTATATGCAGCAACTTCATGAGCATTAAAATCATCTATTCTGTCACATAGAACCTCATATCCTTGTCCAAACCCAGTGTCAATGAAAAACTTTTGTTCATCAACCTGATAAGCAATAGCATATATTGATTCAGTCATTTTACCACCTGATATATGGCAAGCTGAGCTATTATTTAAGTTTTGTGAATTTTAGTACCAAGTGGTAATAATTGTGCACAATTTACAGTTTCCCAAAGCCTGTAGCTCTTCTCACTGTGTGAGGATCTACTGCATATACTATTACAATGCCTATTAATACTACAGACAAGACAACCAGAACGCCTGCAACTGGATTGGATCCTAATCGTATGTCTGCTGTCCTGTATTCAGTATGCTTGCCAGAATAAACTATCTTTGCCTTTGCCGTGTATTTTCCTGCCTTTGCATCTGGTAGAATATGTGCGAGTGCTTTTTTTTCACCAGCAAGAACAAGTTCAGCTGGGGTTTCAACCTTTGTGTAGAACTTGCCATTTCTATATATGTCTGCAACCATCACAGCTTCAGAAGCCACACCTTTATTATGAAATTCTGAGGTTAGCAGAAGTTGGTTGTCCTGATTACTCAAAACCAGCTTTTTAAGATCACCATCTCTTGAAAAACTACCATATGGAACTACACTAAATACAAGTGTTTTTTCAGTAACAACCTTGTCACTTGTTAATACACTCACATCTATAGTATAATTTCCCACACCAAGGTTGTTGGGCTCTTCTGCAACTATTAATTTTGTTTCACCAGGCATTACCTCTTCAAGAGATTTTTTGTTTGCCATAACAAGATAATTATTTCTAAAGACCTGATACTCTATCTCTGGCTTGATTCTCACATTGCCATGATTTGATACTTTTGTTGTTATCACAAGCAGCTGGTTCTCTTCAATATTGTCAATATCTTTTACAGAAGCCAAAGTGTTTACTTTCTGGTGTCCTGTGATTCTGACTTTTGTCTTTAGCCCGAGAACAGGGTTTATTGCAATATTTTTTTGACTGCCGGAAAAAATCACTTTTGTTATTGAGTCATATTCTCCATTGATGACATCATCTGGTACTTCTGCTTTTAGAGTGATTTTTTTAGTTTCAAATGGTTCTAATTCTCCTTTTTCTGGAATTGCAGACAGCCATTCACCAGTTTCAACCTGAAAATTCATTTTTTGGGGTCTGGTGTTAATTATCTGGAATTTGTTTTCAGCACTCTCTCCTCTGTATAGCTCAAAACCAATTTTTTCAGGAGCTAGACCTGCACCATGGCTTAATGAAATGAAAGTAAAAAACAAAATAACAAAAACTATTCTTTTCATTATGCAACACCAGTCAGGTAAACACTTCCGGAATACTCTCCTGAAGTTGCATGAACTGGCAGGGTAAGTCTCATTGAAAACTCCCTGAAAACATCAGGAAGAAGATTAAGGTCTATACTGGTGTCTGACCCAGAAACTACACCTGAAACAGATGCATTAAAATCATTGTCAAGAAAAGTGTATTCAAGATTAGAAATCTCGATTACATTAGGGCCGTCAAAAAGATCTGTTCCACTTACCATAAAGTCAAGCTCTGTATTTCCAATATTGTGAACAGTCGGGTTTGGTGTTGAAAAATCAAGATCACCAATTATTTCAGAGACAGACCCACTTCTTCCGGAAAAACTAACACTTTGAGTGTCAATCTCAAAAGCAGAAAGAGCAAGATACTCATAGTTTAATGTGGTGGAATCATTGTATCCAGAAGTATCTTCAACCTCCAGAAAAAGAGAATAGTTTTTCGGCTCTTTGTGAAATGGCAGACTTAAGTTCACACCATATAGCTCATGTGAAAGGTTGATTTGTTCAATAAGCAAAAGCTCTGTTTCACCATTTAGTTTGACAGAAGAAACATCCTGGTCTAAGTCCTCCACAATCACTTTTACATTCAGATTTTTAAAATCACCAGGACTTGGCATTAGTTGTATTCCATCATTTATTGAGTCATCCGGAGACAAATTAACTTCTGCAATTCTTGGAGGATGACCTTCAACAGATGCAAGAATACTGATTTCAACTCCTTGTTTTTGATGGCTGTTTTCCGGGTTTGGTACTGTTTCAATAAAATCTGCACTGTTGTTGTCTGTGTCAGCGTGATTATTTCTTGAAAGACTGTAGCCCTCATCAACACCCTGGTGAGGTGTACCTTCAAAAAGCACAGGATCTGGGTTACCCCACCCAACAGCATCAACAACAGAGTTGTTTGCATCAACAAGTTTTATGCCTGCATTTGAGTTTGTAAGAGACATCTCATCCTCTAGATCTGGTTCTGCCCATGAATCCGGCCATGCATCTAAATTATCCTCATCAGCAACCAGAAAAGAAGTGTTGGTCTTAATGACTGTTCCAATAGGAATTTCTGCCTGCACTGATGATGTGCTCAATTTCCACCCACTTATGTCAATATCATCTCCTGTGTTGAAAAGTTCAATATACTCAGTATCATATTCAGAAGTAGAAGGGTCATACAGAACTTCATCAATAAGAACATCAGCATACACACTGTTAAGAGAAATCAAAAATAACAAAATCAGGATTTTTTTCATGCTTATCACCTGCTTAACAGCAGAGAAATAGTGTTAAAATTTATTTGCAGAAAAATCCCGGAGAAATTAATAATAAGAATAAAAAATTTTCAGGAAGCCATCTCCAGAAAAAGCTCTTTTTCAATCTGGTCAACTTCATTTGAGCTGTCAAGAACCTCGTCTATTTTGTGGTCGAGTGTTCCAAAGTCTTTGCAGGTTCCTTTTTTACACATTATCTTCTGCATCTTGCACCTCCCTTAATTTTCTAAGAAGTGAATCTGAATTGATGCCATGAACTTCAGCTGCCTGTTCAATGGTCTCCCAAACAGCAACATGGCACCCTATGCAGTGCATGCCTTGCTTCTGGAGAACATGTACAGATTCAGGCAACTCTTTTATGAGTTCTCCTATGGTTGTGTCTTTTGTGATTTTCATGATAATATTGACCGGATGAATAAATATAAATGTAACTATTATATATTATAAACATATATCTTAAAATAATTATACATTATAGAAAAACTTATAAGAACTTATGTTTCTCCCAGAGATATGAAAAACTACAGAGAGTTAGAAGAATTTGAAAAAAAGCTTGATTTCAACCAGAAGTTAGGACTTGACCACCGGGATGCAATTATACTTTCCTTGATACAGGAAAATCCAGGAGTATCGCAGGAAGAGATAGCTGGAGAAATAAACCTTTCCCAGCCAGCAGTGGGTGCAAGGCTGAAAAAGTTAAAAGAAAAGGGAATAATGCAGACAGTTCATGGTGTGAATTTCAAGACTGCAGAATTACATCTTGGAAAAGTGGATGTCAACACAACACAGCCAAAAAAACTAATTGATGAGTTTGAAGGGTGTCCGTTTTTTATTAATGCACTCCACACATCAGGAAGACACAATCTTTGTTTGTTTTTCATGGCAACAGATCTCAAAAGACTTGAGGGCATAGTAAACCACCACATAAGAGGAAAAAAGCATGTCAAAGATGCTGTCCTCAATGTGATAATTGATGTTGCAAATGATTTAGTCCTGCCCATCAAGATGAATTTTCAGAACACGTGTGACCAGGAATGCATAAAGTGCTAGCTCTCAACCCAGGTCTGGTTGACCGTCTGCATAATCTCAACAAGCTGAGGCTTAAAACTATCCTGCCATGTATTAACTGATTCATCAATAAACTCAGCAGTTGCCTTCTTGTCTTTGGTCAGTCCAATCAGGGTGTTTCTGCTTGTTAATGCCATAATAGCACTAATCAAATCCATTATCTCGTCTTTTTCATCATCAGAAAACATCTGCGTTTCAGTCACACTTATCATACTCCTTGTGTTTGGCATTACAAGCCCATGCAGATAATTTGCCCACGACATAAATGTGTTAGTTATTCTTGAGCAGATCTGCCTGTCAAGATTATCACTGACATAACCTTTTTCTCTGATAAAATCCGTCACAAAAAAAATACTGTCAATATCCTCAAGAGTTGATTCAAAACCAAGCTCCTGTCTTGTCTTTTCAAATTCTGTTTTAAGTTCTTCTGAAACACTCATGGCAAAAGAAAATCAGACAGACATTATTAAACCTTTTGTATGATTTCATGTGGTGTTAGGTCTTTTCCATCTTTAGTATACAAATACTTGTTGGCAAAATTCCTCACTCTATGGCACAGACGGCCACTTGCACGCGTCCTACTCCGTTGACCTTAACTGAAGGTCAACTCTGTCTGGCCAGGGAGAAATTTTGTTGGTATTCTATAATTGTAAAAACATGAAAAGAAACTAATCCAGCTCTAAGATAACTCCTTCTGGTCCTGGATTGATGACAAAAGTGTCTCCAATAAAATCCTTTTTTCCCCAGTTCTCATGAAAATGACCACTTATTGAGAGAAGAGGCTTGTACTTTATTATAAGATTTCTCAAAGAGTTGTTGCCATTGTGTGACTTGTCCAGCTTGTCCAGCTTTGTCTTGTAAGGGGGTGCATGGGTAACAAAAACAGACTTTTCAGGAACAGAGACAGAATTAAAAAAATCCTCCATTGCTGCAACTTCTTTTTCAAAACCACCCCCGCCAAAACCAAGAAATGTAAAGCCGGAAATTTCCAGCTTTTTCCTGTGAATAAACTCAATATTTGAAAAATGCCTGCAGAGCTTCTCCATGCCTTCTGCTTCTTCATGATTTCCATGTACCATGACAATCTTTTTACCTATGCTGTTAAGTTCGCCCAATATTTTATCAAGGTCTGTCTCAAACCTGGATACATCACCAGCACACACAAGAATATCAGCAGAGTCTGATTTCTCTTTGATCTGGTCAATAGCCTTGAAACTCCCATGGATATCAACGAATGCAAGCACTCTCATAGTTCTGTGTAATCCTCCAGTACAAGCTTATCAATGTTTTGGGTGTCTTTTGCAGAATACAGTCTTCCACCCCCAATACCAACAATCTTTTTTGCCATTTCCTGGCCATCTTTGTCAAGCTGGATACCAACCAGGCTCACAGTTATTCCCTCTGATTTTGCCTCTGATACAGCACTCAAGGTAGCTTTCTCAGGATCATCTCCTTTTGTCGGAATAGCATCAGTTATAAGAATTATGTGTTTTGTTGCTTTTTTATCATGCAGCAGAAGAACCGCTTCCTGCAGTGTACCAGCAATATTTGTCTCGCTTGAAGCTCTTGCCTTTGTTATTGTCTTGAGAAGCCTGACAAAGTCATCAGTTGGCTCAATTTTTTCTCTTACCCGATCGCCAAAAACAATCAGCCCCACCTTGTCCTTGTTCTCGTTTGCTCTGTAAGCAAGGGCAATCCCTGCTTTTTTGCACTGGGCAAGTTTGTCACCTTTCATTGAGCCGGATGTATCAAGGCAGTAAACAATAAATATTCGTCCTTTGGACTCGCGGTTGTATGCTTTTAAGTCCTGTTTTTCAACATTTGTGTGCTTTCTTCTTGCTGCAAGCTTGATTGATTTTCTTAGGGCAATGTCCCTGTATCTCTGGTTTTTGTACTTTACTACATTGTCCCTGTCCCCTTCATGTCCTTTTTTCTTTGACTTTGAGCCAAACATTCCTTTTGGTGTGAGCTCATTTAACTCTTCCATGTACATTGTAAGCGAGGCAAGCTCAATTCCCTTCTCTGTAATTGAAAAGTCATCATCGATCAGCTTTTTTTTCCTCAAGCTTTCAACCTGGCTGTCAATCTCTTCCTTGAGCCTGTCCCTGAACTCAGGAATATGGACATTTTTTTCAACATACTCTGGGTCATACCCGCTAATCCTTCTAATCATTGCCTCACCATAAAGACTCTTGGCAAGAGAGTAATCATTGACCATGTTCTTAAACATCAGATCTGGGTTAAAAGCACCCATTCCCTGGTTAATAGAATTTGATATCAGTTTTCCGTCCTCTATGGTCTGCTCGTCATTTTCAAGAACCGAATGCATAAGCCCCTTGTTAGAAAAATTAGTCTCAAGCTTTCCAAGCGCCTCAAAAATCTCTTCATACTCCTCTACATCAACATCGCTGTCAGGGTACATCACCCTCAATACCTTTTTCTTTTGTAAATACCTGGAACTGTTCTTTAACATACTCTTTTGTTGTTGTCACGTACTTTTTTGATGGCTTTAGCCTAATCCTGTGCGATAGAACAGAAATAACACTGTCCTTCACATCCTGGAAATTAACCTTTTTCCTGCTGTTAAGAAGAGCATTTGCCTGCGATCTTTCGTATAAACCTATTGATGCTCTTACACTCGGCTTTTTCTCAAGATTCGGGTCGTTTCTTAGTTTGTGAATAAATGTCAAAACAATAGTCAAAAGTTTATCAGGAAAATCAGCAATCTTTTTTCCCTGGTCTATTACAATGTTTTTTTCTGTTTGAACATCTTCGGGATAACTCATGTAAACAATATCAAACCTGTCAACAAAAACATCAGATAATCTCTCTGTGGAAGTGTCCTCAGGATTCATTGTCCCAATAAAAATAAAGTCAATATCAAAATCAACATCATATCCTGCAATTGTTGCCTTTTTCTCTTCAAGAACCTGCAAAAGAGTGTTCTGGAGTTTTTCAGGACACCTGTTTAATTCATCAAAGAACAGCACACCATTGTTTGCCTTGAAAATCTTTCCAGGGGTAAATGCCTTAAGAGACATAGGACCATGCTCCAATGCCATCATGGGATCAATATCACCAAGAAGATCCTCGGCAGTAAGGTCAGGACTGCCCTGCACTCTGACAAACCTTTCTTTTCCCTTTACTTTTTTAGTTTTTTTGACTCCATCTTTGCATTTTGGGCACACTGGATTTGAAGGCAGGCAGTTGTAACCGCACGTATTAACCTCTATCTCGGGAAGAAGAGAAGCAATATTTTTTGCAAGTGTTGTTTTTCCGATTCCGGGAGGACCTACAACAACCACGTTTCTTCCCATCAAAAGAGCCGACTTTATTTCGTTTTTTGCCCTTTCCTGTCCAATAATTCCCTTTAGGTTTTCTTTTAAAAGAGTCTCTCTAGGTATCATAGCAGAAAATAATCCCTGTTTGTTTATATTATTTATGTCTTGACCTGTAATCCTTGACAATTCTTCTCAAAAACACATCTTTGTCCCTGTGTTTTTTGATCTCTTCAGGGTCTGCAAGTACAAAATCCTTTGATTCTTCCAGGGTTATTTTTTTAGAGGGTATTAGCTCAAAGTCCAGATCTTCCCTGCCGTTGTCATAGACAATTGTGTCAACTTTGCCCCTGAGTGCATCAATTGTCTTCTTGTCGTATCTCAAATCCTTGACATACAGTATGTCTCCTTTTCTGATAAGCTCTTTTTTCTTCAGGTATTCATCATACTCAAGTGATTTGAGTTTTTTAAGAACAATTTTGTCTTTTGCATTGCTCAGAAGCTCTCTCATTTTCTTGTTTTCAGCCTTGGTTTTTAAGAGCTCATTGTGCAGGTTTTTTATTTTTCTGTTCCTAAGAGAAAGCAATCTTTTCATCTTTTTGCTGGACTTGTTTTTTGAAAGGTTTTTTTTTAGATAAGATACTTCTTTTTCAAGATCTTTCGCTTTTTTCTTCAGTTTAGTGTTTTGATTTTGAAGAATTTCTTTTGTTTTTTCAAGCTCAGTAATCCTTGGATCCTTTTTTGGCTGCGGCTTTGGTTTGGGTTTTGGCTTTGCTGTCTTTTTCTTGGGCCGGGTTATTCTCACAGCCTCTGGGATGTTTATATCTCCTTTTTTAAGTGCAAATTTTGCAGCATCTCTTGGAATATCTTTTGTCTTTTCAATTGTCTTTTTGGCATGATCATATGCAAAAATAGCAGAAGCAAGAGCATCCATCTCATGGTCGTTCTGAGTTTTGTGCTTTTTTGTGATATCTCTTTTCTCCCTCACATCAAGATCATGGTCAGGAGTGATTAATCTTGCCCCGACCTTATTTGCAAGCCTCTCGACAAAAGAAGGGGGATTTGCCTTGTCAGCACCAACAATCACAATGTCGCCTTTTTCTATGGCTAAGCTCAGAAAATCCCTGAAGTTCAGGTTTCTCTGGGACCCAATACCTATAACTTTTCCGTCAAGGTCAAGAAAAGCATAACCCACTGTTGTGCCAGGATCAACTCCAGCAATTATTAGCTTGCGCATGTTAAAGATAAAACTAAATGGTAATTAAAATGTTTACTTGAAAAGCTTCTTGTCTCTAACTTTTTGCTGATTCTTGTAACCAGTTGATGACACCTGTTTCATGATTTAATATTTATGTATATATTTAATTTAGTATATTTATAGTTCGATAAAAAAATTTAAACATTTCCTTTTCCCTATTTCTAAGCACGGAGGAAACAATATGAGATCTACTTATCATGACCCAACATTAGGAGAAGAATTAGCAGACTGGTGGAACAATAACAGGAAAAAAATTATTGGCGGAGTAGCAGGTGCTCTCGGTGCACTATACTTAATATCTGCTTACAAGCCTGTAGACCAAAAAGAGCTAGGTGTTGTAACAACACTTGGACAATACACAAGGACTGCAAGGCCAGGCCCTAATTTTATTGTACCTGTTGTTCAGCGAATGCATAAAGAGGATGTTCAGACCACAAGAAAAGTTGAGATTGGTTTTAGGACTTTGCCTGCTAAAAAAGGCGAAAAACCACAGTATAGAGATGCACTAACTGATGATGAGATGCGAACAGAGGCTCAGATGTTAACAGCGGACGAGAACATTATTTGGGCTAGTATGGTAATTCAATATAGGGTGCGGCCATCAGGAGTAGAAGATTACAAGTTTAATCTTGAGGATCCCCACCGAGCACTCAACGAAGTGGGAAGGGCAACACTTGCGCAGAATGTTGGTGATTATGGTGTTGACGAGATATTGACCTTTGCCCGAGCTGAAATTGAGCAGTCCATAAAGGAAGACACTCAGAGTATTATGGACCTTTATGACTCAGGAATTGAAGTTATTGCTGTGCAGCTCCAGCAGACACAGCCTCCAAACCTGAAAGGCACAGACAAAGAAGTAACTGTTGCCGAAGCATTTCAGGATGTTGAGAGCGCAAGACAGCACAAAGAAGAATTGGTACAGCAAGGTCAGAGTTATGCATATGATGTTGTTGAATCAGCTAGAGGAGAAGCAGCAAAAAAGATTTCTGACGCCCAGGGAGACAAGGCAACAAGAGTTGGAGATGCCCAGGCAGATGTATCTGAATTCAATGATCTTTACACAGAATTCCAGGAAAACCCTGAAGGAACTAGATACAGATTGTATGTAGAAACCATGCAGGAGACTTATCCTGAACTGGAAAAGATAGTTGTTGATGATGAGCTACTCAAAAGAGGAATGGTTCCAATATTCGATTTAGAAGGGAGGGTTGAGAATGGGAATTAGGAAAACATTAACATCAATAATTGGAGCAACCTTGGTGGGAATTAGTACTTTGGCAGGAACCTACACACTTTCAGAAACAGAACAGGCGGTTGTTAGTTTTCAGGGTCAGGTCAGAAGAGTCTATGTTGGTTCTTTTGATGCAGCAAGTCCAGACTGGCAAAGAGTGAACAATGTCCAGGAATGGGCGCAGGAAAAGGGATATAATAATGTCAAAGTGTACAGTACTGAAGGGTTTATGGGGTCAGGACTCCATTTCAAAATACCTTTTTTAGAATCTGTCCACAAAGTCCCGGACAGACTACTTGAGTTTGGGGCAAACCCTGAGCTTGCAGTAACGTCAGACAAGAGACAGCTTGAGATGGATTTTTATAGCAGATGGTATGTTACAAACCCTCTTGCTTTCCACCTTAAGGTAGGTAATGAACTGGAAGGAAATGCCAGAATAGATGATGCAACATATTCAGTTATTAGGGATGAAGTAGGTACTGTTGATCTGCATGAAGTTATTCGTACAACCAACAGGGATGTCTACACATTAGATGGCATTGTTGAACTACAAGAGGTTAAGAAAGGAAGAGATGTTGTCCAAGAAGAAATAGTATTGGAGAGCAATGCTCAGATAGAAGATTATGGTATGGAGCTTCTTGACCAGAGATTTATTGTGCTTGGACTTCCGGACAGGAATCTTGAATCTGTGCTTGCAAGAATGACAGAAGAAAGACAGAGAATATCTTCTCTTTATGAAGCTCAAGGTGAAGCAGAGAAGATTACAATAGAAGCAGATGCAGACAGACAGGCTTCTGAAATACTTGCTGAAGCAGAGAAAAAAGCAGGTGTATTCCGTGGTGAAGGAGAAGGAGAAGCAGCAAGAATTTACTCAGAGTCGTATGAGAAGAATCCAGAATTCTTTAAATTCTGGCTTGCAACACGGGCATATGAAGAGACTTTCAAAGATGCCAGAGTGATAATCTCGTCAGATACTGAATTCAACCAGTTTCTTGAGGGAAACTAGACAAAAACACCAATCAGGGGCTGCAGCATGTGATGGATCTTTCTGATTATCACCAGAAGATGATTTGTGACAATATCATCATGTTTTCTGCAGTTGATCTGCAGCTCTATTGCATTTTCTTTGATTTTTTTGCATTTTTCTGAGAAATTCATTAATCTTTTCTTGTCAAAATTGTAAAAAAGTTCATAGAACTCATTAAACAGCGTGTTTGTGTCTGCAAAAAGCTCAAGTGTCTTTTCATTAAGCTCAGGATTGTTTTCAGAAACATATTCACATATTCTCCTGTAGCTTCTTCCAAGGCTCTCAAGCTGCCACACAATGCAGTAGACAAAATTAGTCTTGCTGAACTTTTTGTAACCTTTTTTGTTCAGTACACGCTCACAAAAGTTTGTAAGTTTCCTGTTGGTCTCCTCCATTATCAACAGACCTTTCAGAGAAGCATAATTTTTTTCATTTAATGTCTCAAGTATATTTTCAGAAAACTGCTTGATTATCAGAAAACATCTTCTCAATATCCTGTCAAACTCCTCATCAATATTCTCACTAATGCTTTTTACAACAATAGATGATTTGTATTGGTTAACTATCTCGTAACCCAAGGTTGACTCGCTCAGGTATTCCTGTATTCCTTTGACCAGTGAAGGTGTGTCATAAATGATCTTTAGTTCATCATAGCCCTGGGAATAAAACTCATCAAGAAAAAGCCTGATGTGCTCAATGTCAAGATCCCGTGCATCAAACTCTTTTGGAGGAAATCCCACAGATTTTTCAGTTGAAACTTTCAAAGAACGCTCCTGTTCTTCAATATTGATGTTGTCTCCCTTTTCAACACCATATTTTCTGGCCCAGGCTGCAGGAAGAGATATCATTAATGTTGAAGGTCCTTGTTTTATTACCTTGCGTTTCATAAGAAAAAAGAATATTATTATGTATATATATTTTGTGAGCACATTTGTATTTCAGGGTTTTCTTCACAGATAACTTCTGTTATTTGATCTATTTGAGTCTTAAGGTTTTGGTTTTCATCTTCAAGTTTCTGGATTTTTTCTTCCTGGAATTCCACTCTCTGCTTCAATTCGTTTGTCTGTGAAGTCTGTTCTTCTTCATGTCCTTCAGGCTCCCAGTAATCAACATTGACAAAGACCATTATCTTTCCTACATAGAAATGTTCTGTAAGGTTGTATTCATTTTTCACTTTTTCTTTGGTTTTTTCATCTAATGAATCCAGAGGCACTCTGAAACATGGTTTTTCAGGGTTAGTGCCGTCATCTTCCGGCCATTCTATTGAATCAATACTTTCCACAGCAGGACAGTTCTGTTTGT
Source organism: uncultured Methanosarcinales archaeon (assembly GCA_964444505.1). Classification (GTDB taxonomy): domain Archaea; phylum Nanobdellota; class Nanobdellia; order Woesearchaeales; family JAGVZT01; genus CAYUHF01. Next base: position 35,074 of record CAYUHF010000011.1, read on the forward strand.
TCCAGTGAGAGGTTGATTCGAGCGCCTTACCAACCGTGGTTCCTGATCTTGTTGCTTTCATTCCTATTCCATGGATATCTGCAGGTGCAACTGGATTTCCATTTATAATATCACCATCAATACTTGTTACTTTTGTTGGAACTCTACCTGCAAGAGTCAAGGGTGCATTATTTCTGTAATCGAATTCTCTGTCTGCTGTTCCAAATGCAGTATTTGAATCATTTTCTTTATCATTGTGTAAGGAGAGAAGAATGCCTGGTCTTGTTGATATCACCCCAATTATTTTATTTGTGCCGTTTGATTTTCTTCCATAGACTCCTTCTGGATCTGCAGCAACAAGTTCACCTGGTTCAACAATAGGTCCTTTTATTGGAATTGTCTCAGCATAATCATAGTAGTTTCCATCGATATTCAGATTACCACTGCTTATGTCAAGCCACATTCTATCATTATATGAGCTGTCTTGATCTCTCCAGTACACATCTGCATCGTTATCTGAATCCCAGTAGGTCTTTCCACTTGCGTAAGAATCGATGGTTCCACTGCTTCCACCAATGTAGGATCCACCAGGTAGTTCAAAGTTATCTGCTCTTGCCGTTCCACTTACATCTAATGCGTAAGTGGGATCATATTTGTAGATTCCCACCTTTGCATTAATGTATACTTCATTTCCTCCAGTGATTGTTAAATCGTCCTCACTATTCCCATCATTGTGAATAATCCATCTAGAACCCCCAGATTCCTGAAATGCTATTCCGCTGTCATAGTTTGTTGGTGCATCTAATGTTAAATATGCATTGTTTGTTCCACTGCTTTCAATCTCTACTGCTGTACTGGGACTATTTGTCCCAATACCCAGTTGTGCGCTTGGAATAACTACTTCTGAACCTCCAGAAATCGTCAGGTCATCGCCGCCACTCCCATCATTATATAAGACCCATCTTGAGGTTCCTCCTTCTTGGAGAGCAATACCACTATCATAATTTGTTGGAGAATCCAAGTACATGTATGCATTATTGGTCCCGGAAGTTTCAATTTCAAGTTCTGAAGCGGGATTATTTGTTCCTATGCCCAGATCACCATATATATGCGCATCTCCTGTTCCACCAACCTCAAATAGGGGAACATCATTATTGCTGTTTATTATCTGGAAACCTTGTGTTGCGTCATCCCAGACTTTCATTTGTATGGTGTTTGATGTAAGCATTCCCCCAGAATCAGAAATTATGTTTCTTCCTAACTGCCAGTTGGAATCTGACAATTCAATAGGCTGGCCACTGTCAATCCGTAGACTGCCTCCCTGTATGTCTAGTTTGTGATTCGGACTGTTTGTACCAATTCCCACATAATCATCAGCTCCATCCAAATAAAGGAGGTTTGTATCAGTGTTTCCTTCAAACCTTAAAGTATCTGAACCACCATCCTCATTCCAGACATCGGAAGAGTCTTCTGAGAGGAAAGAAGTTGAGCAATCAGAACACGAATCAAAAGAGTCAGCAAGGTCAGTAGCATCAACACATCCGGTGCAGCTAAGATCATCAGCAGCCCCACCCTCAGAAGAGGATCCAGCATAGTTGAAAGCAACCATCCCTGAGGATATTGAGTTTGCCTGTCCCTCATCAACAAATGTTGCTGAGCAATCAGTACAAGCAGTTATGGCACCACATGCAGTACATACACTGGCTGCATCCACATCAAGCTCTTCACCATCACAAGTTAGGTAATTCCCGTCATGCTCAGTGCAATGAGCTTCTTCTTCAAAGTCAGTTGAGACATATATGTCTTCGCCCGAACATGAAAGATGAGTTCCAGCAACCTCAGAACAGTCAAATTCAATAGTTGCGGAACCATCGCTTGTTCCGCCTTTGGTACCCTCACCAGAGCTGACAGCAGTAATATCACCATCAACCACAAACCCAGCATTATCATAAAACACATCAGCATAGATGTAGCCATCGGTGGAACCTGCACAGGTTCCTCCACCGTTATCAGCACAAATACTTCCATCAGAAATAATGATGTTCTGGTTAGTAGTGCTTGTAGAACCAGAAGACAGCACCTCAGCCAAGGTCTGGTCATCAGTTCCAGTTCCATCACCGAATGAACTTTTGGTATCACAAGTCCCATCTCCCATGAGTACACTGTCAGTAGCACAGTTTGTATCTTCAGCTACAATAGTGCATGAATTAACGTCTGAACAAGAAGCAACAGAGTCAGCACAGCCAGAGTCAGTACACTTAGCGTCAGTATAAGTAGTAGAAATTGACCCAGAGCTGAAGAAAGCCGTAGCAGAGTCACCAGAGTTAGCAGTAGTAGCGGTTGTGGCGGTAGTAGCAGAGTCAGCACTGGCAACTTCAGTATTAGTCAGACAATTAGTACAGCTTACGTCAGTAGCAGTAATTGTACCAGTACCTGTTGTAGCAAGAGAAGCACTATCACCAACAGTAAAAGTAACGCTTGTTGCAGTTCCAGTTCCGATCTCGCCAAAGTTCTGGTCATCACTCCCAGTTCCATCCCCGAAAGTACTTTTAGCATCACAAGTCCCATCACCCATCAGCACATAATCAGAAGAACAGTCAGTGTCAGTTGCGGTAGTGTACTGGCTTGTTGATACAGCATCAGTAGAGTCATCAAAGTATACGTAGCCAGTACCCATCCCAGCGTATGCATTATCAAGCTCACTCTCAGATACAGTATCATCAGTAGCATCAGTACAGATATTAGAGCAAGCACCTATTGAGCCTAATCCAAGGTTGATATTCTCATCCCCGTCATCACCATTGATAAGATTGGTGGTGATGTACCCAGAAGAGCTCGTAAACCTTACATCATTAGCCCCAACAACATTATAACAGTCACCATCATCATCACATATGTTCCAGTCACCATAGTTGTCATAGCTGCATGCAGAGCACACTGAAGATGCATCAACATCTAACTCCTCTCCATCACATGACAGATAGTTGCCGTCATGCTCAGTGCAATGAGCTTCTTCTTCAAAGTCAGTCGAGACATAAATATCCTCACCAGAGCAAGCAAGATGAGTGCTTGCGACCTCAGAGCAGTCAAACTCAATAGTTGCGGCTCCATCGGAAGTGCCACCTTTAGTACCCTCACCAGAGCTGACAGCAGTAATATCACCATCAACCACAAACCCAGCATTATCATAGAACACATCAGCATAGATGTAACCATCGGTGGAACCTGCACAGGTTCCTCCACCGTTATCAGCACAAATACTTCCATCAGAAATAATGATGTTCTGGTTAGTAGTGCTTGTAGAACCAGAAGACAGCACCTCAGCCAAGGTCTGGTCATCAGTTCCAGTTCCATCACCGAATGAACTTTTGGTATCACAAGTCCCATCTCCCATGAGTACACTGTCAGTAGCACAGTTTGTATCTTCAGCAATAATAGTGCATGAATTAACGTCTGAACAAGATGCAATGGAGTCTTCACACGCAGCATCAGTACATTTGGCATCAGTATAAGTAGTAGAAATTGACCCAGAGCTGAAGAAAGCAGTAGCAGAGTCACCAGAGTTAGCAGTAGTGGCGGTTGTTGCAGTATCAGCGCTGGCAACCTCAGTGTTAGTGAGGCAGTTAGTGCACACAACATCAGTTGCATTGATTGTGCCTGTACCTGTAGCAGCAATAGAGGCTCCGTTACCAACAGTAAAAGTCACACTAGTAGCAGTCCCAGTTCCAATCTCACCAAAGTTCTGGTCATCACTCCCAGTTCCATCCCCGAAAGTACTTTTAGCATCACAAGTCCCATCACCCATCAGCACATAATCAGAAGAACAGTCAGTGTCAGTTGCGGTAGTGTACTGGCTTGTTGATACAGCATCAGTAGAGTCATCAAAGTATACGTAGCCAGTACCCATCCCAGCGTATGCATTATCAAGCTCACTCTCAGATACAGTATCATCAGTAGCATCAGTACAGATATTAGAGCAAGCACCTATTGAGCCTAATCCAAGGTTGATATTCTCATCCCCGTCATCACCATTGATAAGATTGGTGGTGATGTACCCAGAAGAGCTCGTAAACCTTACATCATTAGCCCCAACAACATTATAACAGTCACCATCATCATCACATATGTTCCAGTCACCATAGTTGTCATAGCTGCATGCAGAGCACACTGAAGATGCATCAACATCTAACTCCTCTCCATCACATGACAGATAGTTGCCGTCATGCTCAGTGCAATGAGCTTCTTCTTCAAAGTCAGTCGAGACATAAATATCCTCACCAGAGCAAGCAAGATGAGTGCTTGCGACCTCAGAGCAGTCAAACTCAATAGTTGCGGCTCCATCGGAAGTGCCACCTTTAGTACCCTCACCAGAGCTGACAGCAGTGATATCTCCGTCAACCACAAACCCAGCATTATCATAAAACACATCAGCATAGATGTAGCCATCATTAGAGCCAGCGCATGTTCCGGCAGAATCATCAGCGCATATACTTCCGTCAGATATGATTAGGTTTTGGTCAGTAGTACTAGTATCACCATTAGAGAGCACTTCAGCCAAAGTCTGGTCATCAGTTCCCGTCCCGTCCCCAAAGCTGCTCTTTGCATCACAGTTACCATCCCCCATCAGCACACTCTCAGCAGAGCAGGTAGTATCACTAGCAGTAAGAGTATCACTGACCATAGCGTCAGTAATGCAGTTAGTACACCCGCCATCATCCACAGCATCCTGCAGTGTGAAACTCAATCGTGCATCTTCAATAGTGCCAGAAGAAAAGAAATTAGTAGCAGAGTCACCAGAAGTTGCAGGTCCGCCCTCAGAAGTGGAAGCAGCATAATTAAAAGCCACCATCCCAGAACTAATAGAGTTAGCCTGCCCCTCATCCACAAACGTACCGGAACAATCGTCACAGCTGCCCACACCAGCATCCTCACCATCACAAAGGTCTTCTGAGCCGGTGATATCAGCACACCTGGCATTCAGATAGCTAATATTGGTGTTAATACCAGTGGAGTTGACAATCACTCCAGAGCCTGCATCAGCAATCACGCTATCACCGCTTGTATCCAAACCATTTCCTGTATTGACACTGAGAGCCGAGCTACCACCCCCTGTAAGCCCGGTCCCAGCATACTCTGAGCTAAGAGCATCACTAGTAAGATCAACACTGTTCGGATTCAAATCATCATTTCCAACACAGTCAGTACACTGCGAATCCCATTCATTGATATCATCAACTAAGTCATCACCAGCATCATACTCAGAATAACAGTTCCCATCACCAGCAAGATACTCGTCAGGCTCACTGCACCCAAACCCACCGGTGACGTCAGATGGAGAGTCATACCAGTCATCACTCACCACAAAATCAACTTCATTATTGTCATCCTGGTAAGTAACAGTGATATGAGTCTGAGTACCGGTTGTGACATCCCATGCAGCATCCTGCACATCCTCTGTGCTGCTTCCAGAAGCAGCAGTGCTTTGGGAAGTCCCGTCAGGGAAATACAGTTCACCAGAACTGATATTGAGTCCTCCCCCGACTTTTACAGGACTTCCTCCAAAGATAGTACCGGTGACATTAAGGTCACCATCAACATAAGCATTGCCATTGACATGGAAAAGAGCAATAGGATTAATCAGACCCACACCAACAAACCCAGAACTCCCATTAACCATAAAAAAAGTGCTGGAGTCATCCTTTACTCTAAAATTAAGAGCCAAAGCTATTGGTACCAATACTAAAAATACCATTATTAACTTCAGCTTCTTATTCATCTTTTATCTCCTCAAGATACAGTATTTCTTTTCCAGGATATTTTGATATGATTATTTCTGTGTCATCATCCCAGTGCATTAGCTTCATCAGGTCTTTTGGAATAGTGATTGTATGCTGCTTACCTGTGAAAGAAATCTTGGCCATAATATTAAATTAATATTATAATATATAAATCTTTCTGTTTTAGTGAATCTATTGTTTGTTTAAAAAACTGATAAAATATCCAAAAGTTATTGGTTTAGTAGTTATAGAATTTCCAAATGAGGTGATGGTAACCATTTAGTACATTAAACTAATAGTATTAGAATAATATTATAATATTGCAAAGAATCAGTCAAGAAAAATTTAGGAAATGTCAGGTATTCTGACTTTGCAGCTGCAGAGTTCCTTGAATCTTTCTGCATCATCTCTGCTTCCAACAACACTCCCGAAGTGCATGGGTATAGCAATTTCTGGTTTTATTGTGTTTGCCGCCTTTGCTGCCTCTTCTGCATTCATTGTATATGTGCCTCCAACAGGTAAAAGCACAACATCAGCAGAAATATCTTTCATTTCAGGAATAAAATCAGTGTCACCAGCATGGTAGATCCTTTTATTACCTATCTTAACAATATATCCGAGCCACTGGTTTTCTTTTGGATGAAATCTTTTCTCCACATTGTAAGCAGGAACAGCCTCAACAACCACACCCTCAATATTCAGCTTTTTTCCGGGGGTAATTATTGTGATATTTGCCTTTTCAATTTTCCCGAGCTTGCTTGTACAGTCAGGAGGAATAACAATCTTTGTTGATGGCTTTGATAATTTTCTGATGTCAGCAATACTGCAGTGGTCATAATGACTGTGGGTAATAAGAATAATGTCAGCTTTTTCTTCATTTACTTCATAAGGATCAATATATATGACTTTACTGTTTTGTATTCTTGTGCTTGCATGATTTAAGACATCAATTTCCATTTTTCAGCTTAATCTCAAGTGCAATATCCTCCATTTTCTTAAGATCCCTTCTTATCCTGTCAAAATTTCTTCTAAGGTCACTGTCCCTGAAGTCAAATTTCAAAAGATGGCCGTAAATATCTTCAACTACTTTTTTGATCTTTAGTGCAGAATCCAGGTCTCCGTCAATAGCATCATTTATGGCCTTTCTTACAAGTTCACCAGTAAGATCGCAAATACCCATCAAATAAAACCTGGGATTAACTTCAAGCTCTTTTTGTGTCGGTATCCTGTTCTCTTTGACATAATAATAGTATGCCATACCTTCTACATATTCCTGCTCTCCGACCTTGAAGATACCCTCATGTACTAGATCAATCTCAGCAATCTCCTTTAACTTTTCATGCTCTTCCACTATTTTTTTAGAAAACTTTTCAGCAGATTCCATATCATCCCTGTGTATTGAGTAAATAAGCTGTTTTGAAACCTTTATCACATCTCTTGCCTTTCTAATAAGACTCTCTCTTCTCTCTTCATACTTCTCCATGTAATCCAGTATATCCTGAACATCTTTGTCATTCATCATACACTCTGCAAGCCAAACAATATTTATAAAGCTTATTGATTTCCCTATTTTTGATGAAAGCAATAATTGTAACAAACAAGGGCATTGAAGATGTTGCAGCACTGGAAGTAGAGGAACTAACAAAACAAAAACCAGAAGTGAAAGAAACTGTACTTATAACAGATGTCCGGGACAAGCTTGACATATGCCGCTTGTGCTACAAACAGCAGGCAGCAAACAGAGTGCTCCAGCACCTATTTGATTTTGAGTTTAAAAGTTATGAAGATGCCCTGAAAAAAGCAGAACAGCAAATAAAAAGAATAGATTTTTCAGAGTGGCTTGATGAAAAAACAAGCTTCAAGGTACTCTGTGACAGGATCGGTGACCATGATTTTAATAGTCCTGATATTGCTGCAGATATTGGAGAGATAATATTCAAATCAATAAAGGATTTTGAGCCCCAGACAGATATGGACCTTCCGGACAGGATATTCTTTGTCTATATATACGATAATAAACTTTATTTTGGTCTTGATTTTGCAGGATTTGACCTTAGCAAAAGAGATTACAAAGTGATGAACTACACGCCACCGATAAGGGCAACAAACGCCTATGCACTTTTGAGAATTGCTGGCTACAATAAAGGAGACTGGCTTGTTGACCCGTTTTCAGCATCAGGTGTTGTACCAATTGAAGCAGCATGCTATAGAACAGGAAAATCAATCAACTACTACAGGAAAAAGGATTTTCTATTTACAAGGTTTGTTGAGCTTAAAGATTTTTTTGACAAGGAAGATCAGATAAATGAGCCCAGAAGTCCAATGGTTTACTGCCTGGACAAGGAGTTCAGGCATATAAAGGCAGCAAAAGATAACAGCAAAATAGCTGGTGTAAACAAGTACATTAACTTCAGCAGGACAGGTCTTGAGTGGCTGGACATCAAATTTGATGAGAGTACAGTTGATGTTGTACTTGGTAATGGGCCAAGATTTTCCAGGGGACAAGGCTCAAAAACATACAATGAGTTTTTTTACCAGGTGGAATTCATTCTAAAGAAAAAAGGAAAAGCAGCAGTAATAACAAACAAGTCAGACCCAGTAATAAAAGAAGCTGAAAAATACAACTTCAAACTTGTCGAAGAAAGATCCATCTGGCAGGGGCAGGAAGAGCTCAAGGTTGTAGTTTTTTTAAACCAGAAACGAGAAGATACAGATTAAAAATAACAGATACAATAAGAACAAAGTAAATCGCCCATTCTTTTACTTTCTGGGAAGATGACTTATAAACATTAGAACAGTTGAAAAACTCAGGTGCAGATTCACTGTACACAACAATCTCCTGAACATCAACAAGATAATCAGAATACAGCTTCACAAACACAGGATTTTTTTCTTCGTACAATTCAACAGCAAAGCCTGAAACATAGGTGTCATTCGCAGGCAAAGTAATATTTCTCTCCTGCCATGAATACGGAGTTTCAACAACTAAGCGAATATTTTTGTCTTCATCAAAACCATTTCTAATCTGAGCATAGAGGTTTTCTTCAAAAGAGAGGTTTGCAATCTCAATTACAGGCCTTGCAACAATCTCAAGTTCTCTTTGAATAACTTCCAGTCCATCAGATTTTATAGATATCTCAATCCAGTAATTGCCAGGCTCAACTGCCCTTTCCTCAAGAATATACATAGATGAATTTCCGGGAGGAATTTTGGAGTTTTTCAGGTTGTGCTTTCTTGAAACAGAATAGCACTTGCTTCCCCTGTAAATATGACTCCATGCCTTTACTTCAACCTCCTCTTCCCCTTTGTTAAATATTTCAAGCCTTATCTCAAAACCGCTATTCTCTTCAACCCTTGCTGGAATCTGCCTTATGACCCAGCTGAGTTGTTGTTCACACTCTTTCTGGAAATACACAAGCTTGCTTTCTGTGTTGTTGCATCCAGGAACCCTTGCCATGATGAGCATGGGACCGTGATCTTTTGGAGAAAAAGATTTCTGAGTGTAGCGGGTGGTGTTCTTTTTTGCTTTTAAGACCTCTCCATCAACACTCTCAACCCAGTATTCAATTTTATCAGCATTAGAATAAGGTCTAAATCCAATCTTATCATTGAAAACTTCCTGCTTTGTTGTTATTGATACATTGCATGCCAGGCAAAAAGGGATCATGAAAATAAAAACCAAGACGATTTTCATACGAAACTGTGAAATTTCTGTTTTTATAGTTCTTTTACTACAAACTATGAAATTCTTCCGGAAAATGCAGTTATTTGTTCGGGAACATCGTATAAATATCAATACTAGGAACGTTCTAAGTTAAAAATAACTGTGATGTATTACAATATATTACCTGTATTTCCCAAACTTTTTTATATAATGCCGGTTTATTTCATCAATTATGACACTAGATGTATGTACTGTAGGCGGATATGATGAAGTAGGAGAAAACATGACTGTAATCAAGATAGATAATGAAGCAGTCATACTAGACATGGGACTAAATATTGAAAACTACATCAAAGTCTGCGGAGACGAAGATATCAGAAATCTTACTGTTTCTGAATTAAGGGAGGCGGATGCAGTCCCTGATGATTCAGTTATTAAAGACTGGGTAGGCAATGTGAAACTTATTGTGCCAACACACGCTCATCTTGACCATGTCGGAGCTATACCTTTTCTTTCAAACTGGTACAAGGCACCAATACTCTGCACACCATTTACATGTGAAGTGATAAAAACAATAGTAAGAGAAGAAAAATTCAGGTTAAAAAATGAGATAAAAGAGCTATATCCAAATGCATACTACAATATATCAGATGATTTAAAAATTGAGTTTATCAATGTCACCCATTCAACACCCCAGACAGTTATGGCGGCGCTTCACACAAAAGAAGGATTAATACTTTATGCAAACGACTTTAAATTTGACAACTTTCCAACACTCGGCAAAAAACCTAACTTCAAGAGACTAAAAGAACTTGGAAAAAAAGGGGTAAAACTTCTTATTGTTGACGGCACAAGGGCATCAATGGACGGGAAAACTCCGTCTGAAAGTGTTGCCAAACTCATGCTCAGAGATGTTCTTGTCGGAACAGAGTCAAAGGGAAAGGCAGTAATTGTAACAACATTCTCAAGTCACCTGGCGAGATTAAAGTCAATTGTTGAGCTTGGAAAAAAGATGAACAGAAAAGTTGTATTTCTTGGAAGAAGTCTTGCAAAATACTCTGAAGCAGGAAAAGAAGCAGGAATAATTGACTTTACAGATGATGTTGAGATAGTAAAATACGGAAGGCAAATAGAAAAAAGACTAAAACAGTTAAACAAAGAGCCAAGAGACAAATACCTTCTTGTTGTCACAGGCCACCAGGGAGAACCAAATGCAGTACTTTCAAGAATTGCAAGACGCGAACTCCCATTTGACCTTTATCCAGGAGACCATGTTGTTTTTTCATGCAGTGTTATTCCAAGCCCATTAAACCTGGCAAACAGGGAGGTTCTTGAAAACCAGCTCAGAAGACACAAGGTCAGAATATTCAAGGATATTCATACCTCTGGACATGCAGCAAAAGAGGATCTCAGAGACCTTATTAACATGGTGAACCCAGAACATATTATTCCTGCGCATGGAGACTTTAAGATGTTGTCATCTTTAACAAACCTTGCAATTGAGATGGGCTACGAGCTTGGGAAAGGAGTCCATGCCATGCAGAACGGTCAGAAAATCACTTTTTAACATGAAACCTGCAAAGTGGCTATTTATTATTTTTTGTCTATCTTTATCTATAAGACTTTATTTTTCTCTAAGTACTCCACATTTTACAGATGGTACATCCTATTTTCATCTGCGTCAGGTCGAGAACATACTTGAAACAGGACTGCCTTTGTATGAAGATCCATTAAGTTATTCCGGAAGGTTATACATATTCCTTCCATTTTATCACTATCTGCTTGCGTTTTTTGGTCTTTTTTTCCCCATAGAGCAGATAGCAATTGTACTTAGTGCTGCTTTCATGTCATCACTTGTATTTGTAGGTTATCTTATTGCAAAAAAAATAACAGGAGATGTGAGTGCATCACTGATCACATCACTTATACTTGGTTTTTTACCAATAACTTTCACTACAGTAAACATACTTGACAAGCTTGACTTTTTGCTACCCCTCACATTTTTACTATTATATCTTTTCATGAATGTTTCAGAAAGAAAAAATGTGTACATATTCCTGGTTGGGCTATTGGTAATGACACTGACTGATACATCAGTAATAATGTTTGTTTTTAGTCTATATATATACCTGTTTCTCGTCTGGATTCACAGGATGAAAGTATTAAGAACAGAAATTGAACTGATCCTTTTTTCAACCTTTGCAGTAGTCTGGATAAGCTTTATTTTGTTCAAAAATGCCTTTTTGGCATTTGGCCCGAGCATTATCCTGCAGGGTGTGCCCCCCTTTATTGATTCTGGGTTCACAGGATCAACATTACTTGGACTTATTTACCAGCTTGGCGTAATGCCTGTTATTGCCGGCAGCTATGTCATGTATAAGAACCTGTTTGTTGAAGAAGACAGAAACTTCTATATCTTAATAGCATTTACATTTTCTTTTCTCATTTTGTTTCTTGATTTGATACCAGCGGATATGGGGCTTATATATTTTAGTGTTGTTCTTGCAATATCTTTTGCACCATTCTACAAAATCATCTCACAATATCTGCAAAAAATTAAGTTCAAGTGGCTAAAGCCAGCACTGGGAAGTGTTTTTCTTCTTCTTTTAATTTTCACGTCATATATCCCTAGCTGGTCCAACGCAATGCAAAGTGCAGAACAAGCATATTCTCCTGAAGAGATGGAGGCTTTCAAATGGTTGAAAAATACCCCTCCAGATTCAGTAATACTCACCACACCAGACGAAGGACATCTGGTCACATACATGGGAAGAAAAAATGTGGTTGATGACAACTATCCTTTTGGACAGGAAGTAGAAAACAAATTAAGAGATGTACAGAGCATATATACAACAATGTTTGAGACAGAAGCCCTAAGGCTGTTAAATGAAAATAGGGTGGATTATATTATGTTTTCACAAAGAGCAGTATCAAAATACAATGTAAACAGCCTCCCATATACAAATGATGAAAATTGTTTTAAGCTTGTTTATGATGGTACCACTAAAATTTTTGAAGTGAAATGCACACTCAGGGAGGAACGATGAAGAAACTACCTGTTTTTTTTCTTATCCTGCTTATGCCTTTAGTCTTTGCGCAGCAGCCAATGGATGAAGCTGTCATCCGTGCAGAGGTATTTAGTTTTAGTGTAGATGCTTACAATAACACAATGATTAAGCTTGGGGTTCTTGATATTCTTGAATATAACCGCGATCCTTATGCAAATTATCTTAATCTTACAACAAAAAATTTGACTCTTGGTTATTTGTGGGGTCATAAAAATGTTAACAAGTCTTTCCCTTTAATCGACAGAGGATATGTCATTGAGGGAGAAATTCATTACCATTATAATTTCACTAGTCATAGCGGGCACCTATATAGTTATAAGATTGTATGCAACCAGAGTTCAAATTACAGGAATGGCACCTGTATTGTTGAGTGCCAATCTGATGAAAAGCTGACTGAAAGAGGATGTGTCCCTCTGAATTGTTCAGAGCATGAATATGCATACGAACACAGATGCACTGAGCTTAACTGCAGCAGTGTCCAGTATGCTTTTAACCATTCATGTGTCAACTTGTCATGTGACAGTGGAGAGGTTGCCAAAAACCATACTTGTGTTAATTTTGTTTGCAGATATGACCAGGAAATGAAGGACAGCAAATGCATTGACCTTGACTGCGGTTTTTTGAAGAAACCTAAAAATCACAGGTGTGTTCTTAACCAGTGGATAGTTCTTTTTGTTCTAATCCTCATCATTATTGCCTTTTTACCTCAGAATATCTGGTACTCTACATACAAAAGAGTTGTTACAAAAGACACATGGGCACTTTTATTCCTTGTACTGTCTGTTTCTCTTGTGATAACTTTGGTTTTCTACCTGAGAATGAATTTGGAGAGTCCAATCATTCCAGGAAAACTAATGTACAGAAATTACAATAATGGAATATACAGTCACATCATCAAAAATATACCTCTTGATCACCAGCTCTCTTCTGCTGTTTTGGCAATATTTACTGCAATTTCAGTTGTTATTGTTTTTTTCCGGATTCTAAGAAGACTGGGATACACCACAAGACAGGTATTTTTTATAATATCAATTATGGTTTTCTCTCCAGCGTTTATCTTTACTTATGTATTTCCAAATCCTGATTCAATCGTACTTTTGCTGGTGCTTATGGGGGTTCTTTTTCTTACAAAAAGAAAATTATTTGTTATTTTAGGCTCAATATTTCTCGTATTCAGCTCATTTCTCAATCCTATTGCAGCATTTATTGCTGTTTTGACTGCAGCATATTTTGGTTTCCAGAGAAAGAAAGAACTACTGCTTCTTCTCATAATGTTTATCCCCTTACTGATATTTTCAGTAATAAGAAATCTCCCCGTAATATCTGAGAGCCTCGCATTAACAACACTTATTACCGATTTTGGCGCTGTTTCTGGTCTTGGTGTTTTCAATGTGATTCTTTTTATTGCAGGTCTTTTAAGCACCTGGAGCAAAAAGGACAAGTACTGGCCTGCATATACAATAACTATTCTTGGAATGATCTTTTCATACCTTACAGGGATAAATGCAATACCCTATCTTAACCTGGTTGTTTGTTTCTTTGGCGGGCTGGGACTAATTAGCCTGGTAAACACTAAATGGGAGTTTAGTGTTCTTAGAAATCTCACAATACTCCTTTTACTTTGCGGTCTTGTCTTTTCTGAAGCAGCATACATTTCCAGAGTTGTTCAATACGAACCAGACAAATACACAGTTGATGCACTTGAACATCTCAATAAGAGCAAGATGATGACACATTACACATACACTCCATTAGTGGAATATTATGGAAGTAAAGGTTTTCCTCAAATTGATGATAATTTCCAGTATGAACAAAATATAACAGAAAAGGTATTTTATTCAAGGGATTATTTTGCTAGTATAGAACTTCTGAATCAAAGCAACATCTCCCACATATTCATAACAGACGATATGAAAGGCGGGCTTGTTTGGGAGGAAGAGAACCAGGGTCTATTGTTTATTTTCAGAAATAATGAAACATTCAGCAGAGTCTACTCAAATAAAGGAGCAGAAATATGGAAGTTTGAACCATGAAATTCATAGAGACCATGTGGGTAATTAGTTTTGGAATGGTAATTGCAATCTCTGTTCTTTATTATATCATGATGCTCTTTCCAGTCCAAGAGAGAAAATACTCGAGGTACCAGCCAACAGTCACAATACAGATACCAACAAGAAATGATATCTCTGCAATAAGATGCGCACAAAAATGTTTAGAATTTGATTATCCTTATTACGATGTACTGATTGGAGATGACGGCAGTGACCTTGAAGTGTCACAAAAACTGCAGGGATTTGCAGAAAAGCATGCCAAAGTAAAAGTAATAAAAAGAAAAAGCAACGCAGGCCATAAGGCAGGAAACCTGAACAACTTGCAGAAGCACTCAAATGGAGAGATAATTGTTGTACTGGATTCTGATTCTATTCCTCAAGAAAATTTTCTGGAAAGAATTACAGACCCCTTCTCAGATGAACAAGTTGGTGCAGTCCAGGCAAGGATACAGATCTCAAATATTTCACATAATATTGTAACAATAATGGGAGGAACCTTTTACATAGCAGCATCAAGAGTTGCACAGCCATTTATTTCAGATTTTCATGGGAGCTGTTTTCTTCTGGGAACAGGAGTTGCTATCCGTGGTTCAGTGCTTAAAGAGGCTGGTATGTGGAATACAGATCGCATTTGCGAAGATATCGATCTTTCTATGTCTGTTATTGAGAAAGGGTATGATATTGTATATCAGAACAAAGCAGTTGTTCAAAGTGAGACTCCATTTAGACTTAAGGATCTTCTTACTCAGCACACGAGGTGGAGTTATGGGACTTTTCAAACAGCAATAAACCATTGTAAAAAATGGTTTTTTTCAAATAGTGGCATTAGAAAAAAGCTCATACTATTCAGCTCATTATCCGGCTATTTACTTTCACCACTTTCACTTTACTTGCTTTTTGGTGGATTTATTCTATTGTTTGATAGTTTTAATGTTAATCCATTTCTCTATCCATTTTCATCAGGTGCTATGGTGTTTGCAGCTTATGGCCTGGTAAGGGAACAAAAAGCAGACCTTATCCCCTTCTTTTATTTAAGCATGCTTATCCTTGGTATCTTACTAGTTGGTTCTGAAACACTCGGTGTCTTGAAGGCATTATTTGGTTTTGATCAGAAGTGGAGAATACCTGAAAAATCTCTTAATCTTGACTAGGTTTTTTTATTGGTAAGCCAAACCAGGAAACCAAAAAATTTATATACATCGAAAGGGAATTTGTATTAAAAACATAAAGAAGGTGCTCTAATGTCAAAAAAAGGTGAAAAATCTCTTCAAATGATCTTTGGTCTGTTTATTTTGCTAATCATATCACTGGTAATTCTTAGTCTTTTCTTCAAGTTTACTGAGAGAACTTCCGGAACTCTTGGAGAAACACAGGAAGAGTATTTTTCAAAAGCACAATTTGAGAGTGCCATAAGTGAATGTGAGAATCTATGTACAAAGGTTACTGATGTCAATACTGCACTTGAGTTCTGCAAACAATATCAGAGGATTGACATGGATGGAGATAAGGAACCATCTCCAGCAACAAAACAAGATTGGGGAAAATGGCAGTTCTGTGAAGACAGGATACCATGCTTTATACTACATACCTGTGACTCAGGAAAAACCACCTATGATGGTGCAAAGTGTAAACAGGTATTGTTGACCAACAGACCACAGTACTATGAGATGCTGGAATATGACAGTACAGAAGTTACTGGTGATCCCCAGGCAGGAACATGTCAGCTCACAACAGAGGGTGACCCTGAGAACAGTCCGAACTGGGTCTACAAATACGGTTACTACGAAGGAGCATCATAGAGACTTTTTTCCATTTTCCAATATTATCTTTAGGAGATTTTCTTTACTGGACTTGTGCAGATTTTAGACTCTAGCTTTTGCTAGACGTCTAAATATGTGT
>CAYUHF010000012.1:0-50882 GCA_964444505.1 uncultured Methanosarcinales archaeon
TCAGCTGCGCTGGATGATAAAATCATCCTCTAAGAATCTATTTTGGACATAGCCCATAATTCTAAATCAAATGCAACCCTTTTGCAAGTGTCAGAACAAGGCTGGACAAAGTGACCACAATAAAAACCAAAGCAATATATTTCCATGTTTTATCAGCTTTCTCCTTCTCTTGCATTCTCATTAGTGCAGTCCACACCATTCTCCCACCATCTGTTATTGGGAGAGGCAGCAGATTTGCAAGTCCTATACCTAAACTTAGCCAAAATAGCCAGAAAAGAAAAGTATTGATTCCCTGTATTATTGTTAATGGTTGAATAAAAGACAGAAAACTAAACTTCTCGGATAACGGTCTGCTTATTCCACTTATTCCAATGTAAGCCCTGCCTTCTATATCCGAATGTTCTACTGTCTCTACTGTGAAAATATTCTCCTGTGTAGATAACAGGATTTTTTCTCCAGGTTTAACTGTTTCAAGTTCCTCATAAAAAGAAAGTGTGTCTGTAATAGTGATATTGTTTACCATCGCTATTGTCATTCCCGGTTGTAATCCTGCTCTATCTGCTGGTGAATCAGGTTCTACAAAATCAAATGTTAATCCCTGGCCACTCATGGCTGTACTAACTGGTGAAATCAAAAGATACATTACCAAAGCAACAATTCCAGAAAGAATAATATTTGAAAACGGACCTGCAGCAAATATTGAATATTTGGTATGATCTCTTTTCTTTTTTATTTCTTCCTCATCAGGTTCTACAAATGCCCCCATTATTGGACCTATAAAAACTATTCCAGATGATTTAACAGGCACATCATGAGCAATAGAAACAACTCCATGCGAGAACTCATGCACCACCATAATCACAAAAATTGCCAGCCAGCCTGCAATTAATGGTACAAAAACAGGAGATCCGGGTATATTCACACCAGGAATAACTGGTGCAACTCCTGCTTGACCCGCAGGTCGGGTAATAACATCAAAAGGAGTCCTAATAAACAAATATGCTGTAAGCATCATACCAATAAAACCAACTCCTATTCCAATAAGTCCAAGAAGTCTAACAAAGTATTTGTGTTTAGTACCTATTTTTTTCATCAGGTCAAGACCAACTGTTGTCTTGTAGAGCGCGATTATTTTGCCCTGAATCTCAAATTTTTTTCTGTTGATAAAAACGATAAGTAGAACAACGGCATAGAAAATCAAAGTAAAATTGTCTAATACTAACTCTTTTAGACTCATTGAACACCTCTATTTTTTTCGTTTAGTCCGCAGATCTTTGCTTCCGCATTTTCTGCATTTAACTTTTTTTGCAAGTACTTTCATGACTGGAGCTCTAATTACTGTCTTGCATTTTTTACAGACAAACCTGTTTTTGAACAGTCTTTTTTCTGCTTCGTCAAATTTTGCCATTTCAGCTTCCCCGTACCTGCTTCATCATATTATTACCCATGATATTCCAATAAAGAATTGTTGCTCCGTTTACAACTTCGCCTTCAAACTCTTCTGGAATTTTTATATCAAAAGTCTCATAGCTTTCAGAGTCCATTACTGTTGCTGTTTCTCCATGTACCGAAAGTACCTGGGCTTTTCTCTTGTCAACAATAGGAACATCAATATTATCATGTCCAGGCATAACAGTAACTCTTTTTCTATCATCCAGAATACCGACACCAGTCAATCTGACTTTAGCGTGTCCGTGTTTTCCTGGTCTTGAGACTTGGATATCTGTGATTCTGCATGGAGCATCATCAATCATAACGTAATTTCCTTTCTTGAGTTTACTGACATTACTTAATCTTGTAGCCATAGAGAAAAGTAGTAGGGTTTATGTTTATAAAGGTTTAGGTTTTTTGGTGTGTGTAAAACATCAAGATGCATCAGGGTCTAACAATAGAACTCTAGAGCAAATAGTTTTTAGGAAATACACACACAACCTATTTAAACCAAACCCACATTACCCACAACAGAGGTGATTATATGGCTGAAGAAAAAGAAAAAAAATCAGAGCTTTCCTGGGATGAGATTGGAAAAGCAGTTGGAGCTAAGATTGAGAAGGAATGGAAAAAGGGAGATATGCCATGGGATAAGGCCTGCGTTTGCAGAACAAAACATGTTGATGGATGCGGAGGCGCTTTCTATGGCCTTGGATTTATCGGTGCAGCTGTGTACTATATTTCCACTGCAACTGGTTTCTGGATGGGTGTCCTTGGTGTGCTTAAGGCAATTTTATGGCCTGCATTTTTGGTGCATGGGGCTTTAAAATTTTTGGGACTGTAAAGCACTATACAACATTTTGATAAACCCCAACCCTAAACTCTGGGATATCAAGCTTTCTGCACCTTGATTCCAGAGCTTCATCAACCAGATTTAAACCTGAATTAGAAAATGTCAAATCAGTATTTGCAATGATTATTCCATCTTTTCTGGTTACTCTCAAAAACTCAGGCACAGCCTCAACTGTAGTGTCATAAGGTATACACCATATAAGTAAGCTGTCAAAAAAACCACTTCTAAAAGGACTATTAAAAAAGTTCGCTTCATACCTGTGCACTGCATCATCTCCTAAGATTCCAAAATAGCCTTTTTCAAATATTTTGTCCATCCATTCTATTCTTTGTTCAGGTTTCATAATAAAATTTCCGTCTTCATCAAAAACATAACCTGCAGGCTGGATATTTGAATCAAAATCAGGATCACCCCTATTTTCGTTTAATGAAACATGGTAGACTCTTTCTGGTCCAAGAGTTTCAAGAGGCACCCTGTCCCACCCACTGCCAGGATAGTAAAGCTTGCCCAATCCTATAGAAGAATCTAAATAAGAAATAACTTCACTAAGTAGCATATCTGCTTCTTCTGGTTTCATGAAAATAGAAATAAGACATTAATATAAAAGTTTTTCCAATTTTTACTACCATTTAGTTAATAACCATAAAGAAACAATAACAAAAAAAGAAAAAGAATCTTCATTGCAGGGTTGCTGCAATGAAGACCAGGGCCTTCATTTAGTTTTGGGGGTGGTAAAATGAAGGCATAGAAATCACTTGCGTGATCATCTCACTATTTCGATGCCGAGTTCGTCACTTATCTCCTGGACTTGTGGGCTTACTCTTTCTCTTTGTACTTTGCCCAAAATCCATGGTGACTGAACACCGGTTATGATTGTCATCACAGTAAGTTTTCCCTTCATTGACTCCTGGATTCTTGCTCCCCAGATAACATTTGCGTCATCATCAAGAGACTCTGTTACAAGTTCTCCTGCTCTGTTGATCTCATCCAAAGTCATGTCTGGTCCACCAATGATGTGGATTAGTGCTCCTGTAGCTCCCTTGTAGCTTATGTCGAGCAGAGGGTTGGATAGTGCTCCGTTGACTGCCTCTTCCACTTTGTTGTTTGTGTCTGAAGCTCCAACACCAATAGCTGCAACACCGCCGTTTGTCATGATTGCCTTTACGTCTGCATAATCCAGATTAACAAGGCTGGGCACAGCGATTGTCTCAACTATACCTTTTATCATTGTACTTACAAGTTCGTTTGCCACTGCAAATGCCTGCTGTACAGGTAGGTTTCCTGCTATGCTGACAAGTCTATTATTATCAATAACAATTACTGTATCTGAGACTTGTCTTAATTGTTGCAATCCGAACTCAGCCTTGTCAACCCTTGCCCTTTCAATCTTGAAAGGCATGGTTACTGTTCCAAGAACTATTGCACCTGAATCCTGGGCTGCTTTTGCAATAACTGGTGCAGCTCCTGTTCCGGTGCCACCTCCCATTCCCGCGCAGATCAGTACCAAGTCCGAACCCTGCAGCACATCTTTAATTTCATTAATGGCTTCTTTTGCAGCTTCTGCTCCTTTTTCTGGGAATCCACCGCATCCTAATCCTTTAGTTAAATCACGACCAAGAACAAACTTTCTGTCTGCTTCTGATATATTAAGATGTTGGATATCTGTATTGCAGGCAATTATTTCAGCGCCCTTTATTCCTTTTTTGTAGAGCCAGGATACCATGTTGTTTCCTGCTCCGCCGACGCCGACAACTTTTATGTTTGCCTGTCCAACTTCAAGATTTGCATTGTTAACATTTTCTGCCTTATTTATCGCGTTTTGTTTTATAAAATCCATCTTTCAACCCCCTTTTTATTTTGGTGAAGAAATATGTTCTGAAAAACATACTTTCAACTACCACAACATTTATTAGTGAGCCTATACATTACTCTTCCCAGAACAAGCGTTTTTTACTTGCGCCAACAAGTAACAAACTGCATACCTAAAAGTATTCGATCGCCAAATCAATACTTGCCAAATAACACACATGGTTTTTCGCCAAAAAAACCAGGTAATATTTCTTTTATTCTCTATCTACTATATAAATATTTCTGCAATAAAAAACATATTTTTTGAAACCTATATTAGTATACGTTTTTATTCATATTGTGATATTTAGTATTTAGAGGCTTTCTAAAAGGTGTTGGATTTTATTTATTGTTAAAACTCACCTTTTTCGTCTTCAATTTGTAAAAAATGATTTTTGTAATTTAGGTAGTTTTTTGTGTATTGCACCCATGAGTTCTTGAATATCCTTAAATTAGAAGCCCAGCCAAGATTTCAAGGCATAGAACTTTGAATCCCACCATGGCCAGGCGGAGGTTCGGTGTTTTGAGAACCGTAGCAGGACAGGCTTTTTTGACTGGCCGTCTGTGCCATAGTGGTGGGATTCATGAATAAACTATTTTCCAGAAAATCAACAAAACAATTTTATACTGCCCTTGACCACTTTTTGCCATGACACTTTATTTTATAGGACTTGGACTTGATTCTAACAAAGATGTTTCAATTAAAGGACAAAAAATCATCGATAAATGTGATAAGGTCTATATTGACTTTTACACAGCCCAGTTAAAATCAGATCCTGAAAAAATCAGAAAAGACATAATAACTGCTGACCGCGACCTTGTTGAGAAAGATGCAGATATTATCCTGAACCAGGCAAAAGAGATGGATGTTGCTTTTCTGGTGGTTGGGGATATTTTTTCTGCCACAACTCACTCTGATTTGTGGATAAGGGCAAAGCAAAAAAACATAGAGATTAAGTTCATCCACAATGCTTCAATTATTTCTGCTGTTTCAGTTACTGGACTTCAGATATACAAGTTTGGAAAGAGCTGCAGCATTCCTTTTACTGAAGAGAACTGGAGACCCACTACTCCTTATGACATTATTGGACAAAACCAGAAAATTGATGCCCACACTCTTGTGCTTCTTGACCTTAATCCTTCAGGCAACAGGTTCATGACTGTAAATGAAGCTGTAAAATACCTCCTGGATGTTGAAAACGACAAGAAAAAGGGTTTTTTTACAAAAGACACCTATTGTATTGGGTGTGCAAGAATTGGCTCAGACAAGCCGTATATTAGATATGACAGGGCAGAGAATCTGCTTGGTGTTGATTTTGGTGAGCCAATGCACTGTCTTATTGTCCCTGGAAAACTGCACTTTATGGAAGAGAAAGCTCTTGAGTTATGGAATCCGTAAAATTTATATTGTGATACATATTTACAAACCAATACATTAACAAATAACAATGCTTAAATATGATTAATGGTGTGTATTTTGACTTATAGGGGTGGACTAATGGACAAAGATAAAGAAGAGATATTCAATATTTTTTTCAGGGTAAAACCAGCAATGATGCTGGTTGGAATTTACAATGCTACAGATGACATCTATGCATCTCTATTGGCAAAGAGAATTGACTGCACTTATTCTCATGTTGTCAAAATACTCCAGGAAATGGAGAAAGCTGATCTAATTTCTTTTAAGAAACAAGGCAGAATAAAACTCCTTCGGTTAACAAAATCAGGAGAAAAAGTAGCTGAATACATTTCTAATATCCAGAGAGAACTTTAAACCATATACAGTTCAAGGATTTTAAACACAACTACAGTTAATACTACGCCTGTAATCATACCCACGGCAAGTCCTATTGCAAACCTGTTTTTTGGTTCTCCTTCAAGTTCATTTATTCTCTTGTCAACCAAAGAAAATGCCTTTTTCCTGTCTGTTACACCTATTAGTTTTTTGCTCAGGTTCTTGTCGCCTACTGCTTCACTTACCCATACTGCAAAGTCATTTTTCTTGTTGTTGACATGGTGCGAGAATGTTTCATCATCAATAATTTCCAGTGCTTCCTTTAGTTCATAGAGATTATTAAGACTCATATTTGAGTTATGAATCTCAAAACTACTATCTGTGTTTTTCAATAATTCGCCCCTCATGCAATTCACCTCTTTATTAAATGCTTAAGGATGTAAAACTGGTGCTTGTGCTTGCTTTTGGTTGACCTTAGCTTTTCTGCCAGGCTGTTTTGCCCAAAAACATTTTCAGTCCATGATGCAAAGTCGTTCTTCTCTTCATTGACATGGTTGTAAAAGACTTCATAATCCATGTCTTCCATCACTTCAGCAAGCTCTAATAGATTCTTTACTGGTCTTCCGTCTGACAAGATAAAATACATTTCCGGATTCATCCTTCAACTGCCACCTTTTTCTTTTTTCCAACTTCAGTCTTACCTACTTTCATATTAATGTCATTTATGATATTCATCATGTCAATAAATGCGTCATAAGGATTATCATAAGGATTAAAGTATTTGTGAACATCTCCATCACTAAACCACTTGGTGCACATGTAATAGAAGTGGTCAGAGGTCTGCAGTTTTCTCCAGGCTTCAATAGTTTCCTCATCACTTGCCATGACATCTTTTTCCAGCCTGTAGAGCTCTCTTATTGCTGTATTCTGCATTGGGTTTCCTACCCATGCACTTGTATCTCTTTCAAGGTCTGCCCATGAAACAGGATGGTGTATGTCAAGCTCAGCAACAGGATCATATGATGATGCAACTTCACTGCATGTCCTGAACCTGTTGTCTGGATGTTTTAATACATAAGAAGGCATTGCCTTCATGAACTTGAATATTCCTGTGCTGCTCCACTGGTGCTCTCCAAATGTTTCATAATCCATGAAGAGATTTACAGTATGGCCGTTGCCGTTTGTTGCACTTACCCATTTGGCAAACTTTTCTGCTGTAAGCGGCCACTCTTTCCAGCTTCGCAGTGAAAACCTGAATGCAATATCATCACTTAGTCTGTAGTTTTTGAGCATGAGTTTTATGTTTGCTGTTTTTGGTTTGTACAAAAAGTTGGGTGACCTCCATCCAAGGATATGGTCAGCACCTTCAGCAAGGATGGCATCATAGCCAAGTTTTTCAACATGTGCTCCGAGTGCATTGTTGAATATAAGTTCTGTGTTTCTGAAAACTTTTGGTTTTACTCCAAAGAGTTTTTTTACTTTCTTGCTGTGCAGCTTGACCTGCCTGTCAAACTCTTGTTTTGAATACAAAAATGCAAGTGAGTGGTGAGACGTTTCGCTCAAAACTTCAACATTGCCTGTATCAACAAGCTCCTGAAATGATTCTAATACTTCAGGTGAGTATTTTTCAAACTGCTCAAGCACAACTCCTGAAAAAGAGAAAGTTGCCTTGAAATTATGATCATGAATATTTTTCATCAAAAGGTTGTTCATTGGAAGATAGCATTTTCTTGCAACTTTCTCCATAATCTCCTGGTTTAGTTTTTTGTTAAAATAACTCTTGTCACTTCCAATATCAAACACAGAAAACTTGTTTAATCTGAATGGCTGGTGAACCTGAAAATAAAAACAAACATCTACCATACACTCCCCCCCAGTGTGTCCTCATATACTGCTTTGCATTTTCTTGCTGACTCGTTCCAGTTGATATCATGGATTTCAACACCTGCATTTTTTGACATGGAATCTGCAAGGCATGGATACTTAAGGATTCCGATGATCTTGTTTGCCATCTCATCAACATCCCAGAAGTCAACTTTGAATGCATGGTTTACAACTTCTGATACTCCTGATTGTTTTGAGATTACTGTTGGTGTTCCGTGCATCATTGCCTCAAGAGGTGTTATTCCGAATGGCTCTGAAACAGAAGGCATCACATAAACATCTGCCATCCTGTATGCCCTGTCAACATCTGCTCCCCTGAGAAACCCAGTGAACAAAACATTTTTTCCAAGACCAAGTTCTGCTGCCTTGTTTATCATAAAGGCATCCATGTCTCCTGAGCCAGCTACAACAAACTTCACATTATCAACTTTGTCCATTATTTTTTTTGCTGTGTGCAGGAAATACTCTGGTCCTTTCTGGATTGTTATTCTACCAAGGAAAAGGACAATCTTATCAGTTTCTGAAATCGCTGGTTTTGTGCCTTCATCAAACTGTTTTACAATGACTCCGTTGTGTACTACATTTACCCTGTCTGCTGCTATACCGTAGTTGTTGACCACCCTGCTTTTTGTGAAGTTGCTGACAGCTATGATGTTGTCTGCTGCCTGCATTCCTTTTCTTTCAATTGCATAGACTTCAGGGTTAACATTAGAAGAAGCGCACCTGTCAAATTCAGTTGCGTGTACGTGTATTACAAGAGGTTTACCTGTTTTTTCCTTAACCCTTATTCCTGCAAGATATGTCAGCCAGTCATGAGCATGAATTATATCAAAATCTTCGTGTTCAGCAATGTGGCAGATTCTCTCTGCAAACCTGTTAACTTCTCTTAGAAGATCATCTCCGTATTGTTTTGTTTTTTTAGTATCAAGAAGGCATTTTTGATAATGAGTTTCTGTAGTGTATCCTTTAAGAGGTGAGTCGACTTTCTGGTACCTTATGTTTGCGCCTAAAAGTTTTACGAAATCTTCCTGAACATCATTGCGCAAGCTCGGCAAAACAAAAGTAACATTCACCCCCTGATTTGCTAGTCCCTTGGTAAGACCATGGCAAGCAGTTCCGAGCCCCCCTGAATGATAAGGTGGAAACTCCCAGCCCAGCATAAATACTTTCACTTTATGAACCTCTCTGTTGAAAAAATGAGAGAGACTTACTATATATATTTTTTCTTACCACTAACAAGTCACATGACATCATACTCTCTTTTTCTCAACCTCTTGAATATGAGTTAGAACAAGTACAATTAGTATATAAATTTTAGCCAAAAAAAGTATATAATTGCTGTGTATAAGAAGTTGTTGTAAACTAAATAGGTAATTTTTATTGGAATTGCTCCGTGGCCAGACGTAGGTTCGCTTGAGAACCGAAGTAGGGCATCCTTGGATGACCGTCTGTGCCTGGGGGAGGAATTCCAAAATCTATTGGCTGTGCCCTGGCTGGCAAGTGTTTTGATATTGTTTGGGAGAAATAGCATAGTATATAGCTAGGTCCAGCATAAAAAATGTACTGTTGCGGTTTGTGACCCGAACAATATTTTTATCCAAAGAATGTATCGAGTTTTTGCTGGTCTGGGCTTGCAACTATTTCTTCTTTTGTGTATCCCACCACTTCAAAGATGCTCTCTACGGTTGGCACAATCTGGTGGTCGATATAGTAATCTGCATCATATGACTCACAATCTTCAGGGATTCTTGCACGGTCACTTATCCTGTCCCCAACTCCGCAGATTATGTACGAAATGATCATTCCCGGAATAATTTTTACTCCTTTTCTCTCAAGCTCTTTTGCAACTGCAACATGGGGTCCGATTGATTCGTATTCTGAAATGTTTTTTGTAAGCTGGGTGTTGACAATAAAATCCTGTTTTGGAAATTCTCTTCTTTTCACTTTCTGCAAAACATCCTGGGTGAATTTTAATGCCTTTTCAACATCTCCTTCTGCAAGAATTATTCTAAGCACTTTTTCCTGTGTTTTTTTTGCTATTGGTGAGATGTTTCTTCTTACTGTTTCAAAACCCTTTACATTCATTTTATTGTTCTGGTCTATGAGCGCGTACTTTTTCTTGGCACCATATCTTCCAACTTTTGCTGAAACAAATATTCCTCTCGGGTAAAAACCCTGGAATTCCACTTCCATCTGGTCAGGAAGATCAAGGTTAATCTTGTCGGCAAATGCTTTTGCCTCTTCTGGTTGTGTTTTTGTAAGCTCTAAAAATACTGAATCAGTGTCTCCATATATTGTCCTGAATCCTTCTTCCTGTGCTTTGTCTATAAGCTGCCTGATGTAGTATCTTCCATAAGATGTTATGCTTTTTGCACACTCCATGCAGTACCATCTTGCCATGAAAAAACCAAGATAACCATACATTGCATTTGCTACTGTTTTTAGTGCGTACTGTCTTGCATGCAATACTTTGGATTTGCCTTTGTCTCTTATGATTTCTTTTATCCTGCTTCTTCTTGATATGAGATTTTCAATAATTGCTGAGATAAACCCTTTTTTTTTCTGGCAAAACCAGTATGGTTCCTGAGGTACCTGGTCTTCTCCTTCACAGCATTCACAGTTGAGTGTTTCAGGGCTGATATTATGCGATGTGATTATTGATGGGTAAAGGCTACGGAAGTCAAACACCATAATGTTTTCATAAAGTCCTGGTTCTGGCTTGTACACAAATCCGCCTTCATATGTTTCTTTTCTTCTCTTCCTGATCTGTGAGCTGGTTGGTTTTGGAGGGATAATAAGGCCGGAGAAAGCTGCCCTTTTCATGAGATATACTTCAACTAACTGGCTAAATCCCATCCTCGAGATATCAAAAGGAGTTGCCCCAACAACTTTTACCAGCTCAACAATGTTTGGCTTAAGATCCTGGAACAGCCTGTATGTTAATTCTGAATCCCGGAGATTGTAGCTGCAGAAATCATCAAGGTCTGCACTGTCATATGCTTCTGCAAGTTTTCCAATATCCACATCAATTTTTTCTGCGCCAAGTATTTCTTTTGAGACGTTATCAAGTGTATATCTTGAGCTTTCAAGTGTTGTGGAAAAAACTCTTCGTATGAATCTGTAGATGTCTATGTGAGATATTCCTGTGATCTGTGCCTTGCTTTTGCCTCTCTTGTCTATCTGCATGTTGCTGTAGTCTAATCCTACTCTGAAATCCATGTTCAGGATTTCTGCTCTCTCCTTCAGATAAGGAAGGTCAAACCCATCTGAAAAATACCCTACAAGAACATCTGGCTTGTACTTGTTTATGACTTCTTCAGCAAGTTTGATGAGTTCTCTTTCACTTTGTAGGCATTCTACATATTCATGCTGTGACTCAAATTGTTTTGTGACAAAGACTTTTTTAAAATCCCTGCCGTAAAAACTTATCATTACAATAGGGTGAGTCTTGGAGTCAACATTTTTTCCGTCTGGGTTGTAAACTTCAAGATCAACTGCCAATACATCCAGGTCAGGAATGACATCTGTGGATGACGGGTTTATTGTTTCTGCTTCAAACACATCAACTCTTGAGCGCTGGTTGATAAAATCTCCTTGTGCTTCTGTGAGAAGCAGGGGAAATATTTTGTTGTCAACCATGTATTTTTGAGTAAAGTCAATATCGTGTTCATAAACTTCTTTATCAGTTTTGGAAGAGAGTATTGCAATATCCCTCGGAAATTTCACATAGCATCTGTAGAGTTTTTTTTGTTTTCCATTTACCTTCTTTTCTATGATTTCAGTTTTTGTAACAACTACTGGGCGGCCCTCTTCTTGTGCTTTAATATTTAACTCTTCTGTGCAATAGAAATAAGGTTCAACTTCTTTTATCACACATACTCTCTCTCCTGTTGTTCTTCGTCCATAGATTCTTATGTAGGGTTTACTGTTCATTATTTTATAGTCCACTTCAACAGGAAAAAACTGCAGATTCACCATAGGGCAGTAAATAACCTTATTTGTTTATAAGCTTTGCTAAAATACTACCAAGTTATTTTAGTTTTGATTATTAGCAAATTTCTATTGGAAATTCCTTCCTGGCACAGACGGCCATTTGCGCATGGCCTATTCCATTGACCTGAAGTCCGGACATCTCCATCTGGCCAGGAATTCCTCATATCTGCAGAAGACTCATGCTGCCCATCGGAAGTTTTTAAACAGCCTATGCACAATTAGTAAATATTTTTGTGCAGTTCTTGGAATGTTTTTCAAGTCTTTAGATCGCTAGATTGTGCACTAAACAAGCGAAAGTATGTGACTTGCGGGGAAATTCCCTTGAAGTTTATGTCAGGGAAGTGAAATTTAAGATCAGGAAATTCGTATGATTTTGAAACCCTCTTAATACAATCTTTTTGAAAGAACTTAAAAACCTACATCACATATTATTGTTATGGACCCTTACTCTGATATTAAAAAGAAACTAAAAAAAACCAGAAGAATATGCCCAAAGTGCGGTAAGCAGACTATTGTTTTTGATGTTGACAGGATTTACTGCAAAAACTGCGGGTTTGAGCAGAAGTTCAAAAGATAGATCTCACATATTCTATTTCATATTGCAATTCATCTGGTGTCAATACTCCTTCGAGTATTATCGGGAGGTTAATTTTCTTGGCAGTCTGTGCTATTTTCTCCCTGTTATCTGCTTTAAAGAGAGCGCTGTGTGTTTCTGTTTTTGTGCATCCGCTTACATGCATGTGGCTTACGTCCTGCATCTCTTTAATCATTTTGTAAGCAAGTTTCATGGAAGGGTCATATTCATACACATGCTGGAGATCTATCATAAACTTTAGTCCTTTTTTTCTAAGTTCTTTTATTTGTTCCAGTGTTCCATACTTTTTTCTGCTGTCCATGTTCTCAAAAACAAAGGGCAGTTCTTTGAAAATCCCAAAGTTTTCAACCTTGTCTGGGTGCATGACTAACGCATCCACATTTATTTTGCTGCAGATTTCTTTTATTTTTCTCATTACACTGCTGTTAGAGTTGGAATAGGTGTGACCAATTGATGGGCAGTGCACAGAAACAAACTTAAAATCTATTGGAAATGGCTCAAATTCAAAAAGCTCCTTTTTCTGCATAAAACTAAGTTCTACTGCATCTGCTCCCAGCTCTTTAAACATTTTGATTCTTCTTTTTATTGGAATATGTGTTTTGTACAGGCATCCTGTTGAAAATCCTATTGGTCGCATTAGTGTTTGGTATTTTCACAGAATTTAAATACCTGTAGGTTTCACAAACTAAATAATGAAAAAAGAGGATGTTAACAGGTTTTCTCTTGCTGAGAAATTTTTGATTTTTGTGGTTTTTGCTGTCTCACTTGCCTTTCTTGTTTACTCATTTACTCCAGATAAATTTATCCACCAGATGGTAATTTGTTCTGCAATTTTTATTGTTTTTGCACTTGTCTCAAAGATTCCAAAACCTTTTTCAGGTATAGTTACTCTGCTTGTTCTTGCAGGTTTTATAGGTTTTTCTGTTTATCAGGAAAGCATTGCACAGGTTGCAATGACTGTTGCGTTTTCAATTACTGTAGTGTCACACTTTTTTATTAACAAAGATACTCTTGGCAATAATGCTTTTGTGCTGTTCAAGAGTCTCAGTATATCTGCTGCAATCGGTCTGGGGGTTTATTTTTTGTATGCTTTTGTGCTGTTTCCTGCAATCAGCCCAATAAATGTGATTGTCCTTAACCTTTTTCTTGTTCTTCAATACTTTATTTTCTTTTTCTCGCACCAGTCAATATCAAAAAGCCTGTTTGATAAAAAATTTGGTTTCGGAAAGCTCAAACCCGCACTTATTACAACAACTGTGGTTCTTTTTACAAGTTTTATGCTCACTTCTGTAGCAGGGATTGTTTTTGTCAACCAGATATATGAGATGCTCCCAGGGGACGTTTCTTCTATGGAAGTTCCAAGCTATGATGAAATGATTTCCCATGATATTAAAAACACAACAATATCTCTTGTAGTAAAAGAGATATATGATGATACTAATGAGCTTTTAAACTACCAGATGCCTGTGGCAGAAGAGTGGAATGAGAAGCTGGTGATTTTTTATTCAGGCAGGATATTTGATGATGTAGGAGACTACATTTCTGCACTTACCCGGGTTCAGCGAAACTACGAGGGAATGAACAATGCATTACAAGCTGTATCTCTTGAATACGAGTGGATAATGAGGAATCTTGGCGGCTCAGAGTTTTATGATGGAACAAAAACTATTACACAACACAATGAGAAGCTTAGAGAAAATATTGACACTCTTTCCCCAATGATGGATAAAAGGGAAGAAGCTTATTTGGATCTTATTGAAACAGAACTGCTGAATTTGAGTGATCCTACACTTGCTGAAAAATCAGCAATAAAAACAGCTAAGCAGCTTGAGTTGTACAAAGAGCTAATTGCAATCTACCAGAGATATATCAATGGTGTCCGGGATTATTCAGAGCTTATAGAAAAGTTTGATATACAAACCCAAAACGAGATAGAAGAGACCATGCGTCTAAAAATAATTGAGACTCTCATGGCAACTCATATTGATGGAAACTGTCCTGATTGTGAGATTAATATCACTCAGGCGCCAAGATTTGATAGTGATGCAGGTATGACTGTTTCTATTATCAGGTGAGCAATAGCTCACCCGAATCTATCTGGAAATCATGTCCCAGCTATTGTGATATTTTTCTAAGTAGTGATTCCAGTTTTCTAACAATATTTTCAAAACCTTTATTAAGTCATAACCACCAAGTCCTATTACAATGACACAACATAAAGAACAGAGAGTGGGTGTTTTTGTCGATGTGCAAAACATGTACTACTCTGCAAAAAATCTATATAAAAGTAAAGTAAATTTTAGAAACCTGTTAAGAGAGGCGGTTAAGAACAGAAAGCTGATAAGAGCAATAGCTTATGTTATAAAAGCAGATGTTAAAGACGAGTCTAATTTTTTTGATGCTCTGGAAAAGATTGGTTTTGAAGTGAGGGCAAAAGAGCTCCAGATTTTTTATGGGGGCGCTAAAAAAGGTGACTGGGACGTTGGTATTGCTATGGATGCTATGAGAATGGCATCAAAACTAGACAATGTTGTTCTTGTCAGCGGTGATGGTGACTTTAAGGATTTACTGCACCATCTCAAGTCTTTGGGATGCAGGACAGAAGTTATTGCTTTTGGTAAAACTGCATCCTCACGCCTGCAGGAAGAGGCTGACCACTTTGTAGATATGGATCAAAATACTAGAAAGTTTTTAATCAGTTAGTTATCTTCTTGCTTTTTCTATTTTTCCTGCTAATAGAGCTTCAAGACTCTGGTCATTTACTTTGATGACCTGCCACCTGACACCAGGGATATCTCCTTTTGCTCTTCCCTTAGCACCGCCGATAGACTCGATCATGACTTCGTCATGCTCATCAATCATCTTGATTGCACCGTCTCCTGGTGCAAATGCTGTGACCTGTCTTCCGGTTTTGACCAGCTGTACTCTTACACATTTTCTCATACCTGAGTGCGGCTGTTTTGCTTCAAGCTGGGTTTTTTCAAGCACAATTCCTGTAGCCTGAGAAGTACCTCCAAGCGGGTCAGACTTCTGTTTAAGCTTAAGAACTCTTCTTTTGTAATCAGAGTCTTTCCACCTGAACTTCTTTCTTCTCTTCTTCAGCTTTCCGCCTGCATTTAAACCGTTTGGCTTTTTTCCCATTTATACCACGTTGATTTTTTCAATATCAAAGTATCTTTTCATTATCTGAAGATAATCTTTGAGGTTTTGACCATTTTTACCGATCAGTCTTGCCCTTGTTTGGGCATTCTTGCCGTCAACCAACAAGACCTCACCTTGCTTTTCAACCCCCACTTCCAGAGGGTATACAAGGTTTGTGAAAAACCTCTCGATATCAGTAGTGAATCCGACTATTTTAATGTTTCTATTAAGCAGGTTTTTTAAGTGTTTCACGTTCTTTCCGTGCTTTCCAACCGCCCTGCTCACATACTTCTCATCCATCACAATGATGTAGTTGTCCTTGTTGTCTGTAAAAATATCTTTAACAGGAACTTTTGCTTTTTTCTCTACCAGTGCCATGGTACGCATCAGGTTAGCATCATATTTTACAGAACTCATTTCAAACCAATAACTGAAATTGAAAACTGTTTTCTGCAGACAACTCCTATTTCCTTGTTTGGGACTTCAAGCTCAACCAAAGGTATTTTCTGCATTTCTGTGTAGTGCTCAAGAGCGTGTTTTGTCTCTGGCTCACAGTTTGATGCGACAAATACCTTGGAGATTTTTCCCCTTCTCAAGGCTCTAAGCGTCTCATTTGTACCGATCAGCATCTTGTCAGTATTCAAATTCTTTTTGATTTCTTCTATAGGTTTCATCTTATCTCATCTCAGTAATTAAATCTGGAAGTCCTGTCCCGACTGGTACAGGCTGGTTTAGCATAACATTTTCAACAACTGAACTCAATGGGTCTTCCTCTCCCACAAGTGCAGCTCCAAGTATGTGCTTTATTGGAGTCTCAAAGGACGCCCTTGCAAGCACACTTCCCTTTTCCTTAACTATTCCATACCGTGTGATACCGTTGATTTCTGTAGAAAAGCACATTGTGTCTGCTACCAGCATAAGGTGTCTGATATCTACATTCAGACCTTGGTTAGCAATAACTTTGGTGACCTCATCCATAATAAGCTGCCTTGTTGCTTCAATTCCAAGCACATCCCTTGTTTCGTAAAGGTCATTTGAAATTGTTCTTGTCGGGTCAACTTCTTCCATTTTCATAACTTTTTTAAGGTTTGTGCCTGATGTCACAATCTTAAACTCTCCCAGCTCATCCTTTACAGGAAGGACCTGGGTTATTCCTTTAATACCTCTAAGGTGTATATCCCTTAGTTTTTCTTTCTTTTTGAACAATGACTTGATATCACTCTTCTTGCCTTTTGGAGAAATTATAAAAGAATCTTCTCCTTCTTCAAGAGACTTTACTTTTTTCTTAAGAAGTTTTTTTATCTCTGCTTCTTCAATTGAAAGATCTTCCATTGCATCTTTGTCAAGTTTTACTTCAATTTTTGAGTTTGCAAAGTCTGTTATAAATTCAGATGTAACATCCTCAAGAGTGACCTCTCTTATTCGCATTGCAATTTTTTTGATATCCTTTCCCTTGTTGTAGGGAGATTTCAAGTATATTTCCATCATGGGTGTCTTGATTGTCTTTCTGCCGTCAAGGATTTCGATTAGTCTTGGCAGACCAACTGTGACATTCATCTCAGACACACCTGCAAAGTGGAATGTGTCAAGGGTCATCTGTGTACCTGGCTCACCAATTGATTCAGCTGCAACAAGACCTACACACTCACCAGGCTCAATTTTTAGTTTTTCATACCTTTCAATAACCTTATCCATCACTTTTTCAAGCTTCTTTTTTGTGATCTTGGAATCTAAGAGTTCATCAACCTCTTCAAGTACTCTGCCCGGCAACTTGTCCTCGTATGCTTTCAGTTCTTTTCTCATTTTACATACTCCTTGGCGTCTAATCTTCCGCCTTCTGACTTTGAAACATCAATGCTGTCTTCACCATACTGGAACTGGATTATTCTTTTTGAAGCATCTCTTACTGTGTAATCATATTCAACCTTAAGGTCCTGCATTGCATTTGATAATCTTCTGTAAAGGTATCCTGACTTAGGTGTTCTAAGTGCTGTATCCATCAGGCTGTCTCTTCCCGTCATAGCGCCAAAGAAAAATTCATGCGGCTTGAGACCGTCCTTGAAACCGCTCCTGATAAATCCGTGAGCATCCGGCATAAGGTCTCCTTTTTTGAATGCTGATAATGTTCTCTCATTATAGCCTCTCTGGATCCTGCCTCCTCTCATAGACTGCTGTCCAACACAGGATGCAACCTGTGACAAGTTAAGCAGGTTTCCTCTTGCACCTGAGGTTGTCATAATAACAAAATGATTCTTTTCTGCATGGTCTGATACTATTTTTCCTGTCTGGTCTCTTGTCCTGTTCAAAAGCTCAACAATTCTTACCTCAAGTGTCTCTTTCTTGCTTCTGCCCGGCAGTGGCTTTAATTCTCCTTTTTCATATTGCTCAATCAGTTCTCCAACTGAATCAACTGCATCATTAATGGTTTTTTGGATTTTTTTATTTGCCTCTTCAGGCATGTCTGTGTCGCCGATCCCAGTTGTAAAGCCTCTAATAAGAAGTGATTTGACTCCCAGTCTGAAAACTTTGCCGATAAATTCAAGTGTTGCATCAGGTCCGTATTCTTTGTGAATTTGCCTTAAAAGCATTCCTGCGCCGTGTCCAAGTGTTGCCTTGTCCATGACACCTTTAATTAATTCACCGTCCTTGATAATTACAGGATCTCCTGTTTTAGAGGTTCCTTCAAAATCAAAACCATCAGGCAGCAGGAAACTAAATACTTCTTTTCCTGTAAGTGTCTGTTTTCTTCCAATGCCTGTAAAGTCAGTGATACCAATTGATGCAAGAAGGGATTTTGCCTCTTCTTTTGTAAACTCCATTTCGGATGTTAATAGGTAATTTCCTGATATTGCATCCTGGATACATCCGATAACACTCAACCCATATCTTGGGCTGACAATCTGGGTCTGCACTTCCATTAATATTTCTGCTTCTGCTATTGCCTCTTCTGTCTGCGGCACATGCAGGTTCATCTCATCACCGTCAAAGTCTGCATTGTACGGGTGGCATGTTCCTGGATTCAGTCTTAGTGTTTTTCCCGGAAGCACTTTTACCCTGTGGCACATCATTGACATTCTGTGAAGACTTGGCTGCCTGTTAAATATCACAACATCACCGTCTACAAGATGCCTTTCTACAAGGTAGCCCGGCTGAATTTCTTCAATTAGTGTTTCCTGGGTCTCATCTGTTATTCTTTTTCTCTTGCCGTCAGGCCTTACTACATAGTTTGCACCAGGATATTTTTTGGAGCCTCTTTTCATGTATTGTTTTAAAAACTCCATATTTTTTTCTGTTACTCTTTCAGGGATGGTTAGTTTTGTTGCCATCTCCTTTGGAACACCAACTTCATTTAATTTGATCATAGAATCAGGGCTGATAACTGTTCTTGCTGAGAAATTTGTTCTTTTTCCTGCAAGGTTTCTTCTTATTCTTCCCTGCTTGCTCTTGATTCTTCCAATCAGGGTTTTTAATGGCTGTCCTGACCTGTGTCTAGCAGGCGGAAGCTGTGATACATTATTGTCAAAGAATGTAGAAACATGGTATTGCAGCAAATCCCAAAGGTCTTCAATAATAACTTCAGGTGCACCTGCATTAATGTTTTCAAATAGTCTCTGGTTAATTCTTACAATATCTCCGAGCTTGTGGGTTAGGTCATCTTCACTTCTCTCACCGCTCTCCAATGTTATTGATGGTCTCATTGTCACTGGAGGGATAGGAAGAACTGTCAAGACCATCCATTCTGGTCTTGCATGTTTTGGATCAAGCCCAAAGAAATATACATCCTCATCCTTGATTCTCTCAAGTCTGCTCCTTATTTCAATAGGAGATATTCTTTTATCATCTTCAAGATAAGTAGATGGTCTTTTAAGTGAAATATCCTTTTGTTCTGTTTCACAGTGTGGACATTTGCTTGCTCTTTTGAGTTTTTTCTGTATATCTTTTACTGTGTTTCTTCTGGCCTCAAGACCACCGTGCTTTTCTGCAAGTTCAAGCTCCTTTGTAAACTTTCTGAGCTCTTTTGCGTCAACAAGTGCTCTACTGCAGTTTCTGCATGTTCCTCTTAGAATTTTTAGTATTTTTTTTGCAAATCTTATGTGGATAACTGGTCTTGCAAGTGCAATATAACCAAAGTGGCCCACACAGTCTTTAAGTTTACCGCCGCAGGTCCTGCATCTTAGACCAGGATCAATCACCCCGAGTCTTGTGTCCATAAGGCCGCCGTCAACAGGATAGCCTTCCTTGTCATAAAGCTCAGGTGTCACAATTTTTGCTGCAGCCATATCCTTTACAATCTTTGGACCTAGTAACTCAAAAACAATCTTGTCTACTTTTTTGTGAATATATTTTGTTTGTCTCATTTTAGTACTTGTCCTTTAGCATTAACTTTGGATTAACACATAAACTCCTGAACTCATCAACAAGAAGCTTAAATGCAAAACTCATCTCTACATAATTGACTTTTACAGTCTCACCGCACACAGGACAGTATGACCTGTCCTTGAACTTGTCATCAACTGCAACAAGCCCGCATTTTGAACAGATTGGTACAACTGTCCTGTCAGAATCAAACCTCTCTTTTAATAAGAGTGATGCACCATGTGCAACAAAAGTATCTTTCTCCATTTCTCCAAGCCGAAGTCCACCTTCTTTTGCACGTCCTTCAGTAGGCTGTCTTGTGAGGAGCTGTATTGGTCCTCTTGCCCTTGCATGGATCTTGTTTGAGACCATGTGCTTTAATTTTAGGTAATAGAGATTCCCGATAAATATATTGACACTAAACTGTTCCCCAGTCCTGCCATTATACATTGTCTCTGTACCATCTTCCCTGAAACCCAGCTCAATTAGCTGTTCTCTCAGGCCTTTTTCTGGCTCACTATCAAACATTGTACCGTCAATATATCTTCCTGACAGTGCACCTGCCTTTCCACCAATCATCTCGATAAGATGGCTCACGGTCATTCTGGATGGAATACCATGAGGTGAGAAGATAAGATCAGGAACAATTCCTGATGCAGAATAAGGCATATCTGAGCCTGGAACAATTAGTCCGATGACGCCTTTCTGACCATGCCTGCTTGTAAACTTGTCACCAATCTCAGGGATTCTCTGGTCTCTTATTTTTACCTGAACCAGCTTGTTTCCTTCTTCATTTTCAGTAACAAGCACAAAGTCAACAATTCCCTTTTCACCATGGCTTATCTCAACCGAGCTTTCTCTTCTGTTTTCTGTTGCCAGGGTGTACTGGTTTACACTGGTCAGGAATCTTGGTGGTGATGTTCTTCCAATAACAACATCTCCTTCCTCGACTTTTGCTTCTGTGAATATAATTCCGTCATCCTCAAGGTTTTTGTAGTCCTCTTCTGACTTGTAACCCTTGATTTCCTTGTCAGGCACATTAATCTCATCTGTCAGTCCTCCTGAATATCTCAGTTCTTCTGCTACAGAGGGCCTGTAGTAGGTGCTTCTTGCAAAGCCTCTTTGAATTGATGCCTGGTTGATAACAATTGCATCTTCCATGTTGTAGCCATCATAACTCATGACAGCAACAACAATATTTTGGCCTGCAGGATGCTTGTCATAATCTGAAAAATCATGCATTATGGATTTGACTATTGGTTTTTGCGGCGTATGAAGTACATTTACATCCATATCCATTCTTATATCATAGTTTGCGATATACAATCCAAGTGCCTGTTTCTGGTTTTTTGCACCCATATTAACTCTTGCAGGAGGGCTGTAGTTTGCATAAGGAACAATGCTTCCGGCAATACCCATCATGGCAAGTGGTGTTACCTCAAGATGGGTGTGGTCTTTTGTAAGATCATCTTCTGTAAATGCCACAAGGCAATTTTCTTCTTCTCCTGCATCAATATATTCAATAATTCCCTGTTTTATAAGGTCAGACCATGTCAGTTCGTTTTTCTCAAGCTGTTTTAGATGCTTGTCTGTCAAAAGTGTTTTTCCCTCTTTTACAATTACAAGGGGTCTTACAAGCCTTCCCCTTGATGCTTCTATCCATACTTCTTCTTCAGGAGAATAATATACATTAAGTGTCATGTGGAAGTTGCCTTTTCTTCTCTCTATTTTGACCTGCTCGACAAAGTCTTCAGGGTTTTTCACTGTGCCCACAAACATTCTGTTCAGATATACTTCATGATGAGGATCATTCATCTTACCCATGCCCAGATCCTTTAGTTGCTTTATGATTTTTTCTTCTGGCTGGTCATGTGTTACAATCGAGAGCATTGCAAGGTTTTTCTTAAGTCCGATATTGGTTCCCTCAGGAGTCTCGATAGGACACAATCTTCCAAGGTGTGTTGCGTGAAGCTCTCTTGCCTCAAAGTTTTCCTGTGCTGCTGACAGTGGACTTACTACTCTCTGCAGGTGTGACATAGCTTCTAAAAAGTTTAGTCTCTGTATACGCTGGGAAACACCTTTTCTTCCGCCTACCCAGTTTCCTGTAGCCATTGCTGAATATAATCTTGATGTAAGCAGTTTCTCTCTGATAATAACTTTAACACTTGGAAATTTTCCCCGCTTGACAATACGCTGGAAATTGTATAAAAGGTCGTTGACAAGAACTTTAAGATTGACCCTGAAAAGGTCAGCAAGAAGATCACCGCTCATTTTTAACCGCTTGTTCATGTAATGGTCCTTGTCATCCTCTTCCAGTTCGCCATTGACTGTCATGAGGTATCTCTTGACCATTTTACAGAGGTTATAGGCCTTGAACATCCTGTCTTCAGTCTCTGTTCCTAGATGTGCAAGAAGATATTTATCAACAATGTTTTCCATTCTCTGGATTCTTATTTCCTTGCTCTGAGTTATGCCTGACTTTTTTGCCATGTGGTCAAGTGCATCTTCCTGTGTTTCAATATCTGCATACTCAACAAGGTTAATATAGACTTTGTCAAACATTCTCTCAGATGATACTGCCTTCATTATATCTTCGTCTTTTGTCAGGCCAAGTGCTTTTAGAACAATAACAAGGGGCATTCTTCTCACTCTTGTAAATGTAAGGTAGATAATGCCGTCTTTTCTCATCTCTACTGTATGTGGAATCTTGTAGGAACCCCTGTCTGAGAACAATCTTCCAACAAAAGGACTTGCTCCTGTTGATTTTTCTGAAACAAGCATCTGGTTTGAACACAAGTCTTCAATTTTTACAAGTACTTTTTCTGTACCGTTTATTATAAAATATCCCCCAGAGTCATCTGGGTCTTCACCCATCTCAATCAGTTCTTCTCTGGATTTGCCGTGAAGATGACAGTATTTTGATTTAAGCATTATTGGCATCTCGCCAACCTGTGTTGTAAACGATTCTCGTTTTGTACCATTTATATGAGAACTAACCTCCATGTATATTGGAGCAGAATAAGTGATTTTTCGAAGCCTTGCCTCCATCGGTGTTATTGGTCTTTCACTGCCGTCTGCCTCTGTTATTGTTGGTTTCTGTATCCAGATCTTGTCAAGCTTTATCTTGAACTCATCAATATTATGAGGGATAATTGTTGGCTCAATGACCTTGTTCTCATCAATAATCTCTTGGAGCTCATGGTCAACAAAATTGTTAAAACTCTCAATATCTGATTCAATAAAAGACTGTTCCTCAAAAAACTTTTTTAATAGTACTTTTCCTGCTTTAGACATTAACAACCACCCTGTAAAATTCAGACTCCCCAGCTGTCGGACTTTCGCGCGTGATTTTTACAACATCACCAATCTCAACTTCCAGGTGCTTTATTGCTGGATCATCCAGCGAAACCTTGGGCAGCTGCCCTATCTTGACATTGTACTTTTCCAGAAGTTTCTCTTTTGCCTTTTCAGATATCTTTTCATGTTTTGGTATGAGCACGTGTTCCAACTTGTCAGACTTCTTTGCCATTTTCTTTTCTCAGTATGATGGGCCGGACGGGACTTTCATCCACATCTGTGGTTTTGAACCCGCGACCACCTGATTAAAAGTATCACCCCTGCAATGTGCAGGACAGGTGCTCTGCCGAGCTAAGCTACCGGCCCTAAGTAAAAGCGCCCTGGCCGGGATTTTCAAGTTTTATCCGTAATGGATAGTTTTTTGAACCCGGGTCAAAGCCTTGCTGTGAATGTCGAATTCTCGACAGGGCTTTATGATAAGCCAGGCTACACCACCAGGGCATTACAGGTTATATCCCCTCCTTCAAACAAATAAAGCCGTATTTTAGCTCCAAATACTGTCAGAAGGATTTTATAACCATCAAAAATAGTGACGTATCACGATTTATAAATATTTCTATTGCTAGAGTGGTATCTGGGATTAATTCTCTTGTTTAGAAACAAGCCCTTTAGTCAGGTTAGTTATCTGTTAATGCATACCACTCTGAATTTTTTACCAGTTTTGCAGGGCAGACCTCTGTACTTACATAAGGGTTTGTGAATTTTTCAAATGCATCTTTTTTGTGCTCCCCGAAAAACAAGACAATGCAGGTCTTTGCTTTCAGAAGAAGCTCTCTTGACATGCTCATCCTGTCTTTGGGTGGTTTTGGCGAGTCGTCCATCTCGATAAAGTATTCTGAATTATCCAGAACTGAGTGGTTTGGATAAAGTGCGCCAACATGACAGTCTTCTCCTGAACTCAGTAATACAACATCATATGTTCCACCTTGCTGTTTTAGCTCTTTTTTATATGAATCTATTCCCTTTTCTATTCTGAAAGGATGAACATTTTTATCAGGGATGTCAATATCATCGACAAAACACTCTTTTGCAAGCTTGAAGTTACTCTTGTCATCTGCTATGGGAACTTTTCTCTCATCAACCATAAAGATGTGCACTTTTTGCCATGGTATATCTTCCTCTTTCAGGTTTTCAAAAACACCTGAGACACTTGTGCCGCCTGGAACTGCAAGAACTACACTATCCTGTTCTTCAAGGTATTTGTTTATAGAATCTGTTATAAGATGTGATGCATATTGTTCGAGTTTTTCTCTTTGTCCTGTTATTATCATTAGAACACCTCAACGCAGGATAAACTGTTTATTCTATAAAGTTTTTTTGGTTGTGGGTTTAAGCATACGCTCTAAGCTTTGTTGATTTCATGTCCCCCAAACTGGTTTCTCATGACTGCAATGAGTTTTCCTGCATAACTCGGGTTTTTTCTTGACTGTGTTCGAAATACTCGTGCTGCTTTTAATACTGACATCTTGTCTTCTATTGTCTTCATCTCGTCTTCTGTTTTTCCTTTGGGCACTTTTCCCAGGACAGATTCCAGATCTGTCTTTTGCATTCCCTGGAGAAGCCATTTCATCAACCTGCCCTCAATAATACTTCCATTGGCATATACTTTTGCAACTTCCTGCATATCAGAGTCAAACTCAGATTGTTTTACAAGCTGCATTCCCTGGGCAATTGCAGCCATCATGCCATATTCAATTCCATTATGCACCATCTTTACAAAATGGCCTGCTCCGGTTTTGCCCATGTAACCATATCCATCCTCTGCACATAGCGCTTTAAATATTGGCTCTAATTCATTGAAGATTTCTCTTTTACCCCCAATCATCATGCATGCCCCGTGCCTTGCTCCTTCTACTCCTCCAGATGTTCCCACATCAAGAAAGTCTATTTGTTTTTGTGCTAGTGTTGTGCTTCTCCTGAGTGAGTCTTTGTAGTAAGAGTTGCCGCCATCAATTATTACATCTTTTTCAGAGAGCAAAGGAGTCAGTTTCTGGATTACCGAGTCAACAGGTTCTCCTGCCTTTATCATTATCCAGACGATCTTTTTTCCAGGCAATTTTTCGACAAGTTCCTGAAGACTAAATGCAGGGATGGCTCCCTTTTTTGCTATCTCTTCTGTTTTTGATCTAGTCCTGTTATAAGCAACTACCTCATGGCTCTCCAAAAGAT
The DNA here is from genome assembly GCA_964444505.1 of uncultured Methanosarcinales archaeon. Lineage (GTDB taxonomy): Archaea > Nanobdellota > Nanobdellia > Woesearchaeales > JAGVZT01 > CAYUHF01. The sequence goes on from CAYUHF010000012.1 coordinate 25,363, forward strand.
TAAGAACCATGTTATAACCCATCTTACCTAATCCAATAAACCCGATTCTCATATTTTCCACCCCTTGAAAAAATCAACTTCAGGATATGTTTTTTTGTCGTAAACAAACGGTTCTGTTTTCATGTGCTCAAGCTCGTCAACAACTTTCCATGCAGCCTGGATCTCTTCAAAGCTGATAAATATTGACTTGTCGCCTTTTATTGCACTCTTGAAGAGCTTGTGGTAAGCATTTGGTGTGTTTGGGCCATATCTGCACTCATGACAAAAGTCCATATCCGACTGTTCTACTTTGAATTCTCCAGGAACCTTGGTGTTTATTTTGAAATGATATCCTTGTCTTGGGTATATCTCAATTGTTACAGAGTTTGGGTTTGTTTTTCCAAAGATTGATGCCTTTTGTTTAAATTGCACATATACTGCAGTGTACTTCTGCTTGAGTTCTTTGCCTGTGAAAAGATAGAAAGGCACTCCTTCCCATCTCTTGCTATCAACATACAGTTTGACTGCTGCAAATGTTTCTGTTTGTGAATCTTTCATAACGCCGTCATGTGATTTGTAGCCCTTGTACTGCCCGGTCTCAATCTTTACCGGCCTGACTTTTTCAAGGAGTTTTCGCTTTTGTCTGTGCAGTTCTGATAGTGAATCTGGCTTGTCCATTGCACACAGACCGAGAACCTGGAGCATATGGTTCTGGAAAACATCTTTTACTGCTCCATATTCATCATAGTATGCTGCTCTCCTTGAAACATCCTCGTCTTCTGCAAGTATTATCTGCACATGATCTATTGCATTCTTATCCCAGAGTTTTTCAAATATATTTGCAAACCTTAAAGCAAGGATGTTCTGCACCAGCTCTTTGCTCATGTAGTGGTCTGTCCTATACACCTGCTCTTCATCAAAAACTCTTTTTATGAACCTGTTTAGCTTTCTTGAAGAATCCAGATCTTTCCCAAAGGGTTTCTCAAAAACAACCTTGACATTTCTATCTTCAGTCATACCAAATTTTTTCATCTGCTCAGTTACAGGATCAAACAGCTTAGGGCTTACTGCAAAATAATATAGTCTCTGGTCAAGTTGTTTTTCTTCCTGGATCTGGTCCAAATAGACTGAAAATTCCTTAAACCTCTTATCATCCTTCAAGTCCATCCTGAAATAACTGAATCTGTCTGAGATACTCTGTGAACCTTGGAAAATATTATCAGTAACCTGGCTTCTTCCAACACCAACTGCGAAAAACTCAGACTCAAGTTTTGCTATTGCTGGGAGAATTTTTGTTCTGGAAAGGTTTCCCGTAACCCCAAAAATTACTATCAGGGTTTTCATAATTCTCCAACAAGGTCCATCCCCGGCTCAAGATCATCTTCTCCAGGCTCCCAGTTCACAGGGCATGCCTTTCCTGAGTGCTTTGAAACATACTGGGCTGCCTGCAATTTTCTTAAGAGCTCCTTTATGCTTCTCCCGATATCATTGTCATGCACTTCAAATGCCTTGATTTTTCCTTCAGGATTTATGATGAATGTTCCTCTAAGAGACACTCCTTCATCTTCTATTAAGACTCTGTAGTCTCTTGATATCTGGAGCGTTGGGTCGGCGAGCATTGGGAATTTGATTTTTCCTATTCTCTGTGATTTGTCATGCCATGCCTTGTGCACATAAGCCGAATCAGTGCTCACACTTACGATTTCTGTGTCCATTTCCTGAAACTTGTCATAGTTTTCAGCAAGTTCACCGAGTTCTGTTGGGCACACAAAGGTAAAGTCACCTGGATAGAAAAAAAGTACTAGCCATTTTCCCTTGTAGTCAGAAAGTGTTATTTCCTGGATTTCATCTTCAAAATATGCTTCTCCTTTAAATTCAGGAGCATTCTCATTAATCATATCAAGCACCTCAGTAATTCAATAAGTTTGTGTGATTATAAATATTCGTATTATATTCAATAGAAAAAACAAAGGTATGACTTATAATTTATATTCTTTTAAGGGTATTGCTGATACATTCATCTTAATCCTTTTTGCACACAAACATGCAGTGGTCTTTCTGGAATGGACTTAGGTGTCTCTTGTCCACAACTTTTAACTCTTTGTCTAGTTTCTTTCTTACCTGAGCAAAAACAACTGATGGTTTTTTGGTTATGTCAATTGACCTTGATTTTACACAGAGTATTCCAAAACAGCTCTGTTTTAAAAATTCCATGTTCTTAAGAAATATTTCTGCCTGGTTTTTCTGTGCAATGTCCTGGTACAGGAAATCTGCTGGTTGTATCCTGTGAAAATATGTTTCTGGTTTTGATGCATCAGCAAGTATGGGTGCTATGTTTTTTCTCTCCTGTGCCAGAAACACAAGATTTCGTGTAACTCTTGGAGCAAGCTCGACTGCAAACACAAAACCCTCTTTTCCAACAATGTCACTCACATGAGAGACTGTTGTTCCTGTTGATGCCCCCAGGTACAATACATTGTGTGATTTCTCCAGTCCCATCTGGTTAAGGTCTTTTTTAATTGCTGCTGCAAGTTTTGATTTATGGGGATCCCATTCCCTGTATTCTGTGTTATTGTATTTTACAAGCCTTTCAGAATAAACTGTTTTTCCTGGTGTAAGGTTAACTGTATAAAGATTTCTTCCTTGTCTGTAGATCGCTGGAAATTTTGTTTCTTTCATAATTTGATATGCTCCTTTTTTAGCTTTTTAAAATCTTTTAGTGAAAGTTTTGTATGGTTTTTTGTCTGGTTTTCAGGCAGCAGTATGTAATAGATTGCTGCAACTACTCTGAGTATTCTTGGGAACAGAAAAAGGACAGCCGCCAAAAAGACAAATATTATCCAGATATCCATTATAGCCCTCCGAAAAGTCTGGAAATTGTTGACTGGGGTCGCGCAATGTAGCTCCCGATTTTTCCGGCAAACTTTTTTATTGGTAATGACTGGAGCCAGATTTTACCTGGGCCCTTTAGTTTTGCAAGGAATAATCCTTCGCCGCCAAAAAGCATGTTGGTTCCACCGCTCAGGACTTGTACATCAAAATCAACTGATGGTTCAAACATTGCAATATGTCCGGTGTCCACAAGAAGCTCTTCATCTTCTGATAACTCAAGCTGGGTTACTTCTCCGGATATTTCCAGAAAAGCCATACCTTTTCCAGAGAGTTTCTGCATGATAAAACCTTCACCACCAAAAAAACCTGTCCCAACTCTTCTTTGAATATGAATGCTGAGCTCAACTCCTTCCTGTGCACACATAAACGCATCTTTCTGGCACACAATCTCTTTTTCGTCAAGCTCAAGTGCTATTATTCTTCCTGGAAACTCCGAGTTAAAACCAATTACTCCATTGTTTTTTGATTGAAATTCGTTCAGGAATAATGATTCTCCTGCAAATATTCTCTTGAATGCCCTGAAAACACCCTGTGTTGCAGTACTCATCTTGATATTGGGTGTCATATATGCCATGTTCCCTGATTCAGAGTAGACTTTTTCACCATCTTCTAGTTCAAGTATTAATATGGGCATGGTTTCCCCATGGATCTTGTACTTCATTTGAATTTCTCCTCAAGCTCACCATATAGTTTATCTCCGATAAAGTCTCCCTTAAAATAATCAACACGTGAAGCTATTGATATCTTGTCAGCAAGTGTCCTTGCAATTTTCCCGTGCATACTTCTTGGTGCGCTTGATATTAGTGGATGTTCATGCAGTATTCCGTACTTCGGGGGCAGTGTGTGTCTTGTCAGATGCCTGAAAAGTGCTTTTTCTGCTCCCAAAAGCTGAACTGTGCTTGAGGGCATTATTGCAAGGTCTCTTAATGAGCCTGCTTGGGAAAGTAGTTTTGCTCCAATCAGTGCACCTGTTATTGCTGTCATATTTGGACAGACAATTTGCATTTTTTCTTCAAGATAGTCAGTTTCACTTTGTTTTAGTGTGTAAAGATTTTTGATATTCTTGGCAAGTTCAATGATTGGTTTTTTGTCATTTTCTTTTAGGTCTCCCCCCATTGTATCCTTATGACCACTCTCTTCAAGCAGCTGTTCTCGTGTTTTTTCTGTAATTTCTCTTACAAACGCCTCATGGTCCTTGATATGTTGTGATGTCTCAGGATTGTAGTAGCCATACCATTCTCTTATTCTCTTGGACAATCTGCTTATTGCTCTGTTGAGTGTTTCAATTGTTGTTATTGTCTGTATGATTAACTGGTCATCTGTTACTGAGTCTTTGATTGCCTGTTTTGTGATTTTTACGTTTGGAGAAAAGAACTGGCTGCTTGAAAATTTTGACTGGATCTCCTTCCATTTGTCGATGGATGACTCCATCTCTTTTTTGTAGCCCACAAAAACATTTATTGGATAGAGCTTTGTCATCTCTTGTTCTTGTTTGGTCATCTCTTTTTTTGACAGAGTTTTATTTGCCTCTAAAACATCATCAAAATACCTCTTGTCCACAAGATTAAGGTCCTGGTCAAATACAAAAGTTCCAAAACAGGTGGTATATAAATAATTCATATAAGGCATTAAAGGAGTATCTCTTAAAAAAGTTTCTAAAAATCAAGCTTAAAATCCTAAAGAAAAATTCCTCTCCAGCTGAATCCCACCATGGCCAGACAGAGGTTCGGTGTTTTGAGAACATTAGTAGGGCATCTGTTTTTAGATGACCGTCTGTGCCAAGGGGGTGGGATTCAAAGGAAAATATCTATGGCTGTGAAAAACTTTTAAAAAAGGCAAATTAATACCAATGCCGACTTTCCAAGAATTATTTGAAAACAATTGAAGCATAGCCTACTGCAGTTCTATAATCGCCCCTGATATCTGATGAAGTGTAATATTGGAGAAGTTCTCCTTTTTTTCTTAGAAGTTGCATTAATAATATTAGTGGGGCTCTCCCGCAGATTGTTGCTCCAGTCTTGCTGAGATATGCAGAAAAACCTTCATGGTCTAAAGCAAGTATCTTGTCTATTGCTTTGCTGTCAAGTTCATAAAGATTTTTTTTGATGTTTTCTGAAAATGGCATGTATCCGTAAGTTGCTCCATAGTGAGTAAAGTCACTGCTCACAATATATACTACTTCCCTGTCAAGGTCCATTACTGCTTCTTTGATATCGATTGCAAGTTTGGAAAATGATATGTCATTTCTCAGAGATATTGGAAGAATCCTGGTGTTTTTTGAGATAAACTGCAGGAATGGAAGCTGCACTTCAATTGAGTGCTCGTTTTTATGTGCAAGGGGATTGTCTTCAAGGTCACTTATTTCAACAAGTTTTCTGCCTAGTTTTTCATCAGTCTGTAAAACGCCAAGTGGTGTTTTCCAGTCCTGCAGACTTACTGAAGAGCTGCCCATGCCTGAATGGTTCGGACCAAGAATTATGTAACAGTCAGGAAGCTCTGCTTCTGCTACTTCTTTGTAGCTCCATGCTGCACAAGGTCCTGAGTAAAAATATCCTGCATGCGGGCAGATCACTGCTTTTACTTTGCCTGTTCTTTTTTTAACAGGCAACTCTCCTGGTCCTTTTTCGTGCTTGAAACACTGCTTTATCTGCTGCTCCAGCTGGTAGAAATCAGACTCATAAAAAGTTCCTGAAGCAACTGGTGTTCTAATGCTCATAACCAAAATTAGTCCTGAATGTTTATATACTTTTTGGATAGGATTTCCAAGACATTATCAATATTTTCTACTCTGGTTACACTTGGATTGAAAAACCAGGGTGAAATCCCAGTGTATTTTCCCACTGCATAGATGTCTGGTCTGCCTGTCTTGGCTGATAATATCAGAGCACCCCCAAACTCCATCTTCAATGTGTTTCCTTCTGGGTGTGAGAGAAAAATAAAGATATCAGAATCTAGTATTCCTGAGACTTCGTTTTCTGAATACTTTGCTGCTTGGTCTTGATTTTCTACATATGGCTTGATGGGTTTATGTGTTGTCCAGTCATATGCAATCTCAAAGCCCAGATCTTCTAGTTTCTTGTAAAGTTTTCTGATCTGTTGTTTCTGCTCAAACTTACCAGCCATATAGACTTTCATAAATATTTATTTGGTCAACTGATTAATAAAGATTGCCACCGGCGATGTGCCAAAAATCCGTCTGTGCTATGTGCGGCTTGTTGCTTTTTGATACACAAGGCAACATAAATCAGAAAGATTTACTGGCGTTTAAACTAAAGTTCAAACACACGGCCAGGCGGAGCTGACCTGGTTCCTATGATTTATTATAGTTATGTCAGCGAAGTAGGAGAGTTGGGACACCGCTATTGCCACCGATAATTTTATATACCTCTCAAATAAGCGTATAATAAAATGGTGACAGAACGACAGAGGAATTTTAATCTGGATATGAATGATTACATCAAAAGTCTTCCGGAAAAACCGCCAAAGAAAAAAAAGATTGATGAGATAGACGAGCTTGAAGAGGAACAGCTCAAAGAAGCTGAGAGCAAGCCAGGGTTTTTTGCACGCTTGTTTGGATTTCTGGCTCCTGATGAATTTGATGACTACGACGAGTATGATGATTACAAAGAGGAATATGAAGAAGACTATGAACAACCGGCCCAGGTGCGAAAAGTTGTGCTGAAAAAACCTGCTGCAGAAAAAGAGGTAAAATACCTTGCCATGGTTGTTGACAAGGTTTTTGATAGACTTTCTAAAGAGGAAAAACAAAGTATCCAAAAAACTAAGGAATATCAAACTTTCCTTAAGATTAAGCAAAAATACCGATGAAAAGAATTAAGTTATTGCTCCTGCTGGTTTTCATACAATCAGCCTCTGCCTGGACTCTTGCAGGAGAGGATATCACATTTAATGGAGAAACTTTTCAGACTACAATAAACCCGGACTGGGACATAATAACTATTCAGGCAGGAAACGATCTTCTGATAATTGATGAAGGAAAGTGTGAGAGTACAGCATACTATAGAGTCTGCTTTAAGGAAGCAAGGTGGGACTTTCAAGAAGGCTGGGGAGAATATGATCCTATTACTGAAGAAAAGATTCCTGAGATTAATGTTGAGATTGAGAGCTTAATGCCTGAAGTAGAAATCAGATCAGAGATAACAGAAAGTAATCTTTTGCTAAATGAGGAAACATTAGTTAAGATTGAGATTGAGAACAAGGGGTCAAAACGGATTGACAATGTTAAATTTTCATCTACAGTTCCGATTCAACTATCTTTTTCAGACATAAAAGGTGCAGTTAAGAATGGTAGAAATATTGAATGGCAGGCATCTTCTCTTGCTACTGAACACACCATAACTTATCAGTTGAAAGTAGACATTCCTGTAAATGTCTCCTATGGTTCTAAAGTTTCCTATTCATATGAAGCTGAAAGGTTTGAGGTACAGGGTGGAAATATAAATGTGAAGACAGTCGGGGCTTTAAATCCATTAAAGATGCAAAGCTCTATCTCAAAATCTGAGCCAAAAGTTGGGGAGTGGGTTTCCCACCATATTAGTCTTTCAACACAGGATGTCTCCACCAGGGCAGAGCTCGAGCTAGAAATACCAAAAGAAATTGATGTTGACAGTATAAAGGAACTGGAGAGAGAAGAAGATAAACTTGTATGGGAAGGCCAGGTTAACAAAAACTCTCCTGTGGAGCTCTCTTATAGACTCAGGAACACACATTCAGGATCCCACGAAATAACTGGTGACTGCAAAAACATATTCTATAATGATGTTGAGAACAGATACTTAAATGGATCACAGGAAATCTCTGAGCAAGTCACCTTTTCTGTTGACAAAATTGAACCAGAGATAAGATTTATGCAAAACAAGCATACTCTTCAAACGGGCAACAAATCCTATGTAATTATTCGTATTGAAAACAAAGATGATAAAGTCGGGTTTTTTGATATTAACTACTCTCTTAAAAGTAGGCTGTTGGGAAACTCTCATGAATTTATCGACCTTATTGGACCCGGAGAAGAGAAAACAATATTCTACAGAGATTTTGTTGCACCTTCTGTTGTGAATGATACTGACTTTATTATCAATGTTTCCGGCAGATACCGGACCCAGTATTATGAATACTTTAAATTCTCTGAAACAGAAACATTAACTGTAAAAAAAGATCCTGAAGCACTGCCAATACCAGTTGAGGATTCTGAAGATGCTGAACCAATTTTGCAACCTAATGTAACTCAAGAGGATATTAATACTACTGAAAAAGAGAGCAGTCCATTTCATGACAGGAGCAGACCAAGAAAGATAGGGTTTTTCCAAAGACTGCTTATCCTTATTTCTTCAATTTTTACATGAATATTGAACCAAACAAGTTTGATAAAACCTGGACAAGTAAGTGATGCACAAGGATCGCTGTTGCAATAAACACAGGTATGTATTTCACACTGCTTCTGATATTTCCTCTGTTAATTAAGGACAAAATCATAGATGCAAAAACAGCTACAACGGCAACACAAAGTCTTGAGAACAGCAAAAAGTCAGAAAGTTGTATATTAACATCACTAAAATCTATCGGGATCATATCTGTTTGTGCGAGAGAGGGCCCCATTCTTGTGGAGAAATCTGACAATATCTCAAGAAGCTGGTAAGATAATGCAAAGAGCGCTGGTGAGATGATCAAGACAATAGCAACAATGAATATCACATAAGTTGTGTTTGCCGCCTGCATCTCTCTTTTGAGAAGCTTTGTCTCCCTGATATTGTCCACTACCTTATCAATAATTGAGGCTACATCAGAACCGCTTTTCATGCTTTCAAGTATAAGTCCAAACGATCTTCGTGTCATAAGTGAATCATATTTCTCAGTAAACTCCTTTAATGCCTGGTCAATCGGCTCACCAGTGGCGACCTTTTTTGATGCAATCTTTATCTCATTTGAAAGCACACCAAATTCAGGGCGTATGCTGTTCCACAGAGCCCTATCGAGTCCCATACCACCTTTCAAATTTTCAGACAATAGATTGAGAAACTCCTCCAGTACTTCTTCGATTTTCTGTGTCCGATTAAAAATTTTCATATCTACATAAGAATAAAAACCGATTGCAAAGAGTACCACAAGTACTGCAATCACAGCGGCAACTGATAAAAAAGTGAACACAAAAAAGCCTAGTACTCCTACCCCCATGCTCTGGAGAGTCGGATAAATCTTCAGGAAAAAGAGTAGAAGTGTTATAACAATTATTACGTAAAAAGCTGCTCCAAAAAGTCTATAGGGAATAGCAGACAAGCCTGCCTTTAATAAGAGTTTTCGTAGTTTTGGTCTGATTTTCTCAGGAACAAACGCTTTACCGAACTCTTCAAGGAATAAAAGTTTCATATATCCACCGCAGGTCTAATCGATCTTATAATGGAGATAAATGTGAACTGGATTATTGAAATAAAAAACAGGACTACCATAAGAACCGGAAGGTCGAGAACAATATTTGCCATGCTGAGAAATATTGTTGCCATAGCAATTCCCAGAGAAGGCATAACACATCCAAGTATGAGATAGAATAGGATTATTGAGTTGAGTTTTCTTGAATATGCCTTTATTTCGATCTGGTGGTTCCTTGTTATTTCCTCAAGAAGTTTTCTAAGTGAGCTAGTAACATTAACTCCTGTCTTGAGAGAGTTTAATATTTGCCTTAGGACCAGTTTAAACTCATGCGAAGCATTGTATTCCATTGCATATTCAATCGCCTCTTCTATAGGTTTTCCAAGGTTAATATCATCAACAATCTCCTTGAAGTACTTTCCCCCAACCCCATAGCTTTTTGATGCATCAGTCATTGCATTGAAAAGAGGATCTCCTGATTCTAGTTTTACAAGAAGGTACCTGGTTGCAAAAAGTATGTCTTCCTTGATCTCCCTTTGTCTCCGTCTGATATATACCTTTGGGGTGTTCAGGAAAAAAGAGTAGAACATCATAAAAAGAAAAATAAAAACAAGTGGTATGTATAATAGATTGACTGAAAATCTCAGAAACAAGAAGAATAACATCACGCACAAGCCCACACTCAACTGAAGTGAGATCATAAGACTTCTTTTAACAAAGGACTTTGGATCAACATCCATGTGAGCTATCTTTAGCTCTTTCTTGAGCTTAGGTCCAGGCTTGAAAAATAACACATAAGGATTCAGTTTCATGTTAACTTATTAATGTCCAATCTGTCACTGTAATACATTGCAAAAAACAGACCGAGCTGGTGCAGATCATTGACATCGTTTTTTACAAGGTGTCTTAAAAGCTTCATCTTCTCCTCAATATCTTTCTGGATCTCATGCTGATCATAACCAGTAAACATTGTCAGTGTATCCATTAGCTTGGTCCACTTGCCGGTCTGGGCAAATTCGTTTCTCTTGAAATCATACTGGTATAGAATATGAGGGTCCCCTGTATCTGTGACTTCAGCCAGCTGAAATGTCCTTCTTACACCTGTTCTTCTGTTTCTGGACTGTACTAGTATAACTGACAGTGCAGGCATAAGCATTTTTGGAACATCAATTGGCGGGTTGGTAAGACGAGCTACAGTCTCTCTTGCATCGTTTGCGTGAAATGTGCCGTATACACTGTGGCCCGTATGCATGGCCTCAAACAGCACTTCTGCCTCTCTTTTTCTTCTAATTTCTCCCACCACTATCCTGTCAGGTCTCATCCTGAGCGCATTCACTACAAGATCAAGCATTGATACTTCTCCCTTGCCTTCTGGATTTGCAATTCTGGTCTCCATTGGGACCCAGTGTAGATTGTCAGGAAGCGTGACCTCCCTTGTATCCTCAACACTGATTATTCTTTGGTTTGGTGGGAAAAAGTTGCATAGAACATTAAGTGTACTTGTCTTTCCTGTTGCTGTACCTCCGGCAACAAGAACAGACATCTCGTTTTGGACCACCAGCCAGGTAAGAGCTGCAGAAAGATATGACATTGTCCCGTTCTTGATAAAATCAACAATTGTCCATGGTTTTTCTGCAAATTTACGAATAGTAATTGTGTTACCTTTTGTTGATATAGGCTGTAGAGTTGCATTCACTCTCTCTCCGCTTTTCAGGTGAGCGTCAAGAAGTGGTTCAAGCATGGTTATCCCTTTTCTGACATCTCTTCCTATCATTGTTGCATAATGCCTGATTCTTGCTTCAGAAGGTACTCTTACATTTGTCTTAAGCCAGCCATGCTTTCTGTGATACACCCAGATAGGATCCTTTGAGTTGTTTATCACAATCTCCTCAAGATCAGGGTCCTCAAGAAGGATCTCTATATTTCCAAGGCCAATATTTTCCCTCATGACATATGATATGAGAAGGTCTTTATTTCTCTGGCTTATCTTGGGAAAGTACTTGTCAATCAAAACCTTAATCTCTCTTCTGAACCTTTCCTGAATGTTTTGCTGGGCATCCTCAGAATCCTGTATTGTACCTACAGCCACCCTGGTTACAAATTCCTGCTTTAATTTTTCAAGTATTATATTGGTATGCGGACTGATATTTAGTACAGATAAAGAATATTTGGGAACAAAGTCCATTACTCCGAGAAATATATCTACATTTACAATTAACTTTCCAACTTCAAGCTGATAGTTGTCTATCACCTGTTTTCTGCTTAGTTTATTTTTCTGGATTCTGGACTACCTCTTTTATCTTTTCTAGCTTGTCATGCGCATGTTGGTTTGTGTTTTCTATACTAAGCACTCTATTGTAGAGTGTTCTAGCGTCTTTGGTATTACCCTTTCTAAGATTTGTGTCTGCCTGACCGAGAAGATTTTTTACCAGTGCTTTTTTCCTCAAGTCCGGAGTCTTTGCTGAGCTATGTCCGATTATGCTTTTTGCATAATTCAGGAATCTGGTTTCATGTGGATATTTGCCTGCCACTTCCTGATATAACTTACGGGCTTCAGCCATGTCTCCTCCTGTTTTGGCTTGTTCCACAGTTTTTAGAAGTCTGGATAAGTCTTCGATTTTTGCCACTTCTCTTTCTATTGTATCTTTTCTTTTGACAAGCGAGAATGGAAGCTGGCCAAGAAGAGTTACTATTGTCTTGTACTTTACTGGAAGCATCTGGAATTCTCCTTCATCAAGAGCTTCCCTTACCTCAACAAGGGCTGTCACCAGCTGCCTGTACTTTCTATCCACTTGCTCCCCATATTCTTCAACAATCTTTTCTTCACTAGATACGAGAAGCTCTTTATAGAGTTTAAGTATTTGGACCTGAAGATTAGTCTGTTCATCAATAAAACCCACAGGTATCTCTCTGTAAAGGTTTAAAACCTCATGATACACACCCCTGGCCAGGTCGATATTTTGCTTTTCAAGATATGTATCTGCTTTTTTAAGAAGAGTTCTGATCCTTTCTACATCTTGGCTTACTTCATTCAACAGTTTATCTTTTTTTAGTTGGAGTATCCTAATTTTCAAAGTCGTAATTTTTGACTCAACAGCATCCCACTCTGGACCCACAAACTGTGGCATTTTTTCATATGTATCCTCAAGGCTTCCAATATATTTGTCTGCAGTGTCCAAATCACCTTTTTTTAAGCAGGAGTCTATGGCAGATACAAGCTCCTGGATCTTCTTCTTGCCACTCTCTGCAATAGATACTGTCATCTGAAGCTTAGCAACCACAAGTTGGGGTATAAGGCCGAAGAACTTTCTATCAAGCTCCACACGGTTTTTCGTGTATGTTTCAGGCAACAGGTTATACAGGTTTCTCGCATGATTGTATTTTTTGAAAGCTTGCTCAAGATTCTTTTTGTCAAGGTCATTCTGGATTTCGCTTACAATATTTAGGATCTTTTCAGATCTTGCCTGAACATAAGTACTGAGAATCTCATGTTTCTTGTGCACCATTTTTTCGTATGCATCAAGGATTGAGATTTTTGCCTCTGCCCTTTTTATTGTATAACTCTCTGGGAATTCAGAAAAAATATCCTGCAGCTCCTCATATATTTCCTCGGCACTTTTCAGGTCATTTTTTAAAAGTGCACCCTGCATAACTCTGATTCTCGAGTTAAGTTTGCCCATCATATGATTTACTTTCTTGAGATGTGCACTCTTGATATTTATTGACAAGTCCTTGTTGAGCTTTGTTAGTTTTACATCAAAGTCCCGCTGAACACTATGAACATCATCAGGAAGCCCTTTTTGTTTTTCTTTTACCTTTAGATAAATCTGGTGAGCCTTTTCATATTCTCCCTGATCTATATAGTCATAAGCTTTTTGCAATAGTTTATTGATCTGTTCAGACATTTGGGGAAGAAAATCTTCTATTTCTGGTTCTTTTTCTTCAAGATCATGTACTAGTTTTTTTGATTTTAACTGCTCTGGTTTAAGTGATTCCTCTGGAAACTCTACAGACACAAGGTAGGGTGTTGTAAGTTTGTATCTTATAAGAATAACTCCTTCTTCTTCTAGATAATCTGCCCATGCTTCAAGAGTTTGCTTTGGTATTTTTAGAATCTCTGCAGCGTCACCAAGTGCAATTTCTTTTTTTTCTTCAACAAGTTTTACAAGCTGATCAACATCTGTCCTTATTGTTACATCATACCCCTCTTGTTTAGAATCTTTTTCCTGCCCCATAAAGCCCTCTCTTTTTTTGTATTTTATATCTAAGGGTATTTAAAAGTTTTGATACATAAAAATCCAAAAGATTTTAAAACCATGTAGTATTCCCTAATGCTGATGACGATAAAAGCTTTCAATAGGTGGGGAACAGATGGTATTGAGGTAGGAGATACAGGTCTAAGAGATTACATATCTCTCAAGCCCCGTATTGTACCAAAAACTGGTGCTACATATGCCAAGAACAGGTTTCACAAGTCAAAAACTTTTATTGTTGAGAGACTGATAAACAAGGTGATGGTGCCTGGACACAAGGGTAAAAAACACCACAAGTCATCAGGTCATCTTACAGGAAAGGGGAATCTTGCTTATAATATTGTAAAGGAAACTCTATCACTTATTGAAAAGAACGCAAAGAAGAACCCAATAGAGGTTCTTGTTAGGGCAATTGAGAATGCTGCTCCAAGAGAAGAGATCGTAACTGTTGAATATGGTGGTGCAAGATATACCCGGGCAACAGAGTGTGCTCCGCAGAGAAGAATTGATCTTGCTTTAAGGCACATTACCCAGGGAGCTTACAGCAGAAGCTTCCAGAAAAAAAGACCTATTGAAGTTGCTCTTGCAGAAGAGATTGTGGCTGCTTATAATTCAGATTCTTCATCTAATGCAATCTCAAAGAAAAGAGATCTTGAAAGACAGGCTGACTCAAGCAGGTAATTTTTAATATTTTGAAATTTTAAGTATGATTCTCAACAAAGTTTTTTGAGTAAGCTTTAAAAACCATACTGGCTTTCTTTGTAGTGGTGAGATTATGGAAGAACAAGTCCAGTCAATGTATTATGAATTTCAGATGATCAATCAGCAGGTTGAGGAATTGTCTGATCAAAAAGATGTACTGAACCAAGAGCTAAACCAGCTGAATAACACAATAGAAGCATTGTCAGAAATCAGGAAAGTTGAAAGTGAGGAAGAGATTTTAGTTCCTTTAAGCCAGGGTATTTTTGCAAGAGCTACAATAAAAAATACTGAAACTCTTCTGGTTAATGTTGGTGCTGAAACTCTTGTAAAAAAAGATATTGATTCTACAAAAGAAATACTTAATGGGAGAATTTCACGAATGAAAGAATTCCTGGGCCAGACCCAGAACAATATCCAATCATTACAACAAAGAGCCCAGCAAATCAGCCAGGAGCTCCAGGGTATGTTAGAAAATGTTCAATAAACTCAGAGAAAGGTTATCCCAGGCAATAAAAAAGAGTTCTGAGGATGTCAAGCAGCAGGTAACAACTGTTACAGACAAGATTAAGACAAAGAAGGTCTCTGAAAAAGAATTTGAAAAAATCTTTCATGAGATTGAGATGTCTCTTCTGGAAAATAATATGGCTCTTGAGGTTATTGATAAGATAAGAGATGATCTTAAGGAGAAGCTGGTTGATAGTTCTGTTCAGAGAAACAAGCTTGAAGAGGTTATACGACAAACTCTGGAAAATACATTCAGAGAAATACTTGGCAATGAGTTTGATCTTTTCGAGAGTGTTGACAAGAAACCATATGTTATTGCTTTTGTTGGTGTTAATGGATCTGGCAAGACAACAACTCTTGCAAAAATAGGGTATCTTTTCAAAGAAAAAAATATGAGTTGTGTTATTGCTGCTGCTGATACTTTCAGGGCTGCCGCTATCCAGCAGTTAGAAGAGCATGCTAAAAAACTTAACATAAAAATTATTAAGCATAATTATGGTGCTGATGCTGCTGCAGTTGCTTATGATGCTGTTAAATTTGCAGAGTCAAAAGACAAGGATATTGTTCTTGTTGATACTGCAGGAAGGCTTCATTCAAACAGCAACCTTATGGAAGAGATAAGCAAACTAAAAAGGGTTGTTAATCCTGACCTAACTATTTTTGTTGGTGAGAGCATAACTGGAAATGACTGCATTGAGCAGGCAAAAACATTCAATGAGCAAATCGGTATTGACTGTATTATACTGACAAAAGCTGATGTTGACGAAAAGGGAGGCGCTGCAATCTCTGTTAGTTACGTCACTGGAAAACCAGTAATATTTCTCGGGACTGGCCAGGAATACAAAGACCTGACCAGGTTTGATCCCGAAAAAATAATTGAATCTCTTTTTTAGGTTCCTTCCTGCCAGCTTGCCAGGTATTTTTTCTGTTCTTCTGTCAGCTCGTCGATCTCGACTCCGAGTGCTTCAAGCTGTAGTTCAGATATTCTTGTGTCCAGTTCTTCAGGAAGGTTAATTACTTTTACAGGCAGTTTGTCCTGGTTTTTCACTGCATACTCAACTGCAAGTGACTGTCCGCAGAAACTTGTGGCCATTACTTCTGAAGGATGTCCTTCTGCACATGCAAGGTTTACAAGTCTTCCTTCTCCACATACAAAAAGTGTTTTTGCTCCCACTGTGTATTCTTTGAGATTTGGTCTTACTTGTTTTGAATCATCTGCTAATTGTCTTAATCCTTTGAGGTCAATCTCAATATCAAAGTGACCTGAGTTTGCCATTATTGCACCGTCTTTCATCTGCCTCATATGTTCTGTTCTTATAACGTGCTTGTTTCCGGTTACAGTTACAAATACATCTCCTATTGGTGCTGCCTCTTCCATAGGCATAACTCTGAAACCATCATATTTGGCCTGCAATGCCCTGAATGGGTTTATTTCTGTTACTATGACGTTTGCCCCAAGTCCTTTTGCCCTCATGGATACACCTTTTCCACAGTCTCCATAACCTGCAACTACAAAGTTCTTACCTGCCACAAGCATATTTGTTGCCCGCAGCAGCCCGTCCATTGTGCTCTGACCTGTTCCATAGTAGTTGTCAAGAAGGTGTTTTGTTTTGTTGTCATTTACTGCAATCATTGGGTACTTTAGTGCTTTGTCTTTTTCCATTGCTTTTAGTCTTATTATTCCTGTTGTTGTCTCTTCACATCCTGCAATTATTGAATCAATTAGTTCCGGGTGGTTCTGGTGGATTTCACTCACAAGATCGCAGCCGTCATCTATTGTGATGTGGGGCTTGAAATCAATTATTTTGTTGATGAACCTGTAATAGTCATCATTTGATTCTCCCCTGAATGCATACACCTTTATTCCTTTTTTTGCTAGATAGGCAGCAACATCATCTTGTGTGCTCAGTGGATTGCACCCTGTTATTGCTACTTCTGCTCCTCCTGCAACAAGTGTTTCAACAAGCACTGCTGTTTCTTTTGTGACGTGCAATGCCATTCCCACTCTTATCCCATCAAGAGATTGTTCGTTAATGAATCTTTTTCTGATTTTCATCAAAGACTTCATCTTTGACTCTGCATATTCTACATTTAGTCTTCCCTGTTCTGCAAGACTGATATCTTTTACCTCATAATCCATATTATCACCTGCATAAATCCAATTTTGCACAATATAAATACTTTTTGCCTAAAATATTAAACATATTTGGATTAAGAGATAAAATATTTGTACAAATTAGAAAAATATAAATAATAACTGTACATATTTTATTATATGGACAAAAAAGACAAAAAAATTCTGGAACAACTAAAACAAAACTCAAGGGCAACAATAAGAGGAATTGCAAAAAGAACAGGTATCAGACCAAGCACAGTGCATAACAGGATGAAAAAACTGGAAGAAAATGTTATCCAAAGATACACTGTCAAGACAGACAATTCTGCTGTTGGAGAAGATTTTATTGTTTTTATGCTGGTTAAAACAGAAGGAACACTTCCAAACAGTGTTTTTAAGGACAGGCACATCAAAGATGTTTTTGGTATAACTGGCTCACATGACCTTTTGATGAAGCTCAAATTTGCAGACATCCAGGGTTTTAACAGATTTATTCATGATTTCAGAGAAATTGATGGTGTCAAAGACACACTGACTTATGTTGCAACAGTAACAATACGTGAAGAAATATAGTTATTTATCTGAATCTTTTTTTGATTTTTTCTTGGACTCTTTCTTTTCTGACTCATCTTGATCTTCTTCTTTTTTCTTGTCTGACTTCTTGGTTTTTTTATCTTCTTTCTTTTTTGTATCTGCTTTTTCGCTTTTGTCTTTGTCAGATTCTTTTTTAGACTCTTTGGATTTCTGGTCCTGCTTTTTTGTGTCTGATTTTTTACTCTTATCCTTTGATTTTTCTTCCTTGTCGGCTTTGTCTTCCTTCTTTGCAGATTCTTCCTTTTTCTCTGCTTTGTCAGACTTCTTTGTGTTTTCTTCAGGTTTCTTTTCACTCTCGTCCTTTGGTTTTTCTTCCTTTTCTGACTTCTTTTCCTTTTTCTCTGCTTTCTGTTCTTCTTTCTCGTCACTTTTTTCTTCAGATTTTTTCTTTTTGGTTTTCTTTGATTTTTTTGCTTTCTTTGACTTTTTAGTTGCTGATTCTTTGTCACTCTTTTTCTCTTCAGATTCTTCTGTTTTATCTTTAGTTTCCTTTTTCTCTGCCTGTGGCTTCTCCTCTTCAGTCTCTATTTCCATCTCATCTGCAGATGTTGGAGTTATTCTCTCAAAAGACCTAATAAGAGCTATCCTGACTGGATAAATCTTACTTAACTGATCTCTTAGCTCTCTTTGGATCTTATCATTGACAATTACATCAGCAATTTTCATAAACTTAAGCTTTTTGAATGTATCTGTAAGATAATTTTTCATGTATTTTCTTATATCAGACTGCACTGATTTCTTGGAATTGAATCTTGTCAGAGCCATTGGCTTTATTCTGACCTTTATGCCATCAGTACTTTCTGCAACAAAAGAATCATCAATCCTGTCGGTTCTTCGCCTGATAAATCTCTTTAATGCTGTCGGAAGAATCTCATAATAAATAACCTCAGCATAGGCAATCCTGTCTTTTATTTTTGTGACCTGAAGCTTGACATTGGTATTTTGTCTTCTGACATTGCCTGTAAGGCTTCTAAGGTCAATTAGAATGGTCTTTCCAAGAAGTTCTTCTGGCTCATAAGCTCTGGCCTCACCAACTGTAGCATTATTAAATACCTTGGAGGACCTTATCTCATACCATTTTTTCTGCCTGACTTTTCTGGCTCTTTTCTGTTTTGCCATGGTGAATTGGTAATTATTATCCTTTTATAAATATTGCCTTACACATCCAGATGCTCTACATGTATTGCATTCTCAAGTATAAAGTCTCTTCTTGGCTTGACTTCTTCTCCCATAAGAACTGTAAAGGTATCGTCTGCCTCGATTGCATCTTCAACTGTGACTCTGATTAAGTTCCTGTGTTCAGGGTCCATTGTAGTTTTCCAAAGCTGCTTTGGGTTCATCTCACCAAGTCCTTTGTACTGCTGCACACTTACTCCACGGTCACCAATTTCTTTTTTTAGTTTTTCAAATTCCTTTTCTGTATAGGCATATTTTCGTTTTTTCCCTTTCTGTATCTTGTAGAGTGGTGGCTGTGCCACATACACGTATCCTGCATCTATTAGTGGCCGCATGTATCTAAAGAAAAATGTGAGCAGAAGTGTCCGAATATGTGCGCCGTCCACATCCGCGTCTGTCATGATTATTATTTTTTTGTATCTTGCATCTTCAAGCTTGAACTCCTCATCAATCCCTGTTCCAAGAGCTGTTATTATTGCAGAGATTTCGTTATTTTTAAGTATCCTGTGTATTCTTGCCTTTTCAACATTGAGTATTTTTCCTCTGAGCGGTAGTATTGCCTGGAATTTCCTGTCTCTCCCCTGTTTTGCAGATCCTCCTGCTGAATCACCCTCAACAATATATATTTCAGATATTTCCGGGTCTGTGGAGGAACAGTCAGCAAGTTTTCCAGGGAGTGCTGTGCTGTCAAGGGCTGTTTTTCTTCTTGTCAGCTCTCTTGCCCTTTTTGCTGCCATTCTTGCTTTTGCAGCTTTTTCACACTTACTCATGATTGATTTTGCTGTTCCCGGATTTTCCTCAAGAAAAGTACTGAATCCCGAACTTACTATACTGTCCACATCTCCTTTGACTTCAGAATTGCCGAGCTTGGTCTTGGTCTGTCCTTCAAACTGTGGTTCAGGGATCTTTACAGAGATAACAGAGGTCATGCCTTCACGAACATCATTGCTTGAGAACTTAAAATCCTCGCCATTATTCTTTTTATTGTACAAATTAAGTGTTCTTGTAAGTGCACTTTTGAAACCTGACAGATGGGTTCCTCCTTCAACTGTGTTAATATTATTTACAAATGAGAATATATCTTCCCTGTATCCGTCATTATACTGTATTGCAACCTCAACCTGGGTATTGTCTTTTTCTTCAGAAAGATAGATTACTTTGTGCAGCGGTTTTTTGTTTTTGTTCAGATGCTCAACAAATTCAACAATACCTCCTTCAAACTTGAAAACTGTTGACTTGTCATCTCTCTCATCAAGAAGTGAGATCTCAACTCCTTTGTTTAGAAATGCAAGTTCTCTTAATCTTGAGGAAAGAATATCAAACTTGAAATCAGTTGTGTCAAATATTTCTGAATCAGGATTGAATATTACTGTTGTTCCTGTTTCGTCTGTGTCTCCAAGAATCTGGATATCAGAGATTGGTTCTCCTCTCCTGTATTTCTGGTAGTGGATCTTGCCATCTCGTTTCACATATACTTCTGTTTCAACACTGAGTGCATTTACAACAGAAATTCCAACACCATGCAGTCCTCCGCTTACCTTATAGGTTTTATTGTCAAATTTACCACCTGCATGTAATTTTGTCATGATGACCTGCAGGGCGCTCACTTTATACTTTGGATGAATATCAACTGGGATTCCTCTTCCATTGTCTGAAACTGAAACATGATTGTCTTTTCTTATGACAACTTTTATTCTGTCACAGTAACCTGCCATAGCTTCATCTATTGCATTATCCACCACTTCCTGGACAAGATGATGAAGTCCTCTGGAGCCAGTGGATCCGATATACATACCCGGCCTTTTTCTTATTGCTTCAAGGCTCTCAAGAACAGTAATGTTTTTTGCACTGTATTCTTCTTTCATGGTTTCCTCTGTTATATTCTGGAAGCCAGCACAGTTTAAAAGTTTTTCGGTATTAACCCCGAAGAGAGCCCCCCTAATACCAGAATACAAGCACTAGAGGCATGCCAATATTCACCTTATTCTAGTATACGTTTTTCTATACTGACATACAATACCGAAATATTTATATACTAACTATATTTTTTAGTAATGTACTCTTATTCAAAAAGCGAGGTGCAATTAGATGAGAAGAAACCAGATAGATAAGCTTGCTTCAACATTAAAAAGTGCGGGACTATGCGCATCAGTTTATGACGCTAAAAATATGGCTGAAAGTATATCAACAGGTGTTAGTGCAAATCAGGAACATATGGAAAAAAAGATGGACAAACCAATCGGAAAAGAGATAAAAGAGATCTTTGAGCCTGTTGAAAGCCCAGAAGTAGAACAAGAAGTTGAGACAGAAAATACTGCCACACCAGATGAAGTTTATGTTAATGATGATTCTTTCGGCAGTGTTGAGAGCGACAGGCCTATCTTTGAGATAATGGGTGCTGCAGACGACAATGAACTTGATTCTGATAGCATAAGCATCTTTGGTGATGAAGTATCACAAGTTGTTGAGGATGAAACTCAAGCTGAAGCTTCAGTAGAAACTCAAGAGGTTCAAACGACAAATGTTGAGCCTCAACAGCAGGTTGCTCAACAGACTATGCAAAATCAGCAGCCATGCAAAAAACCTAACCTGATTAGAGGAGACGGGCTTTATGAGCTTGACAGGGAAGATAAGCCAAGGGCTACTCTGAGTGAAGAGGAAAAAAAAGCAACAGACATCACTAAGTGGTTCAATTTTGCCAATAGATGAAGCCACTTTTTCTTTTTGATATTGACTGTACTTTAAGCTCTGGCCCAAAAGGGGAGAGCAGGGTCTATGCAGAGGCAATAAAAGTTGTCTATGGTATTGACACCACCATTGATGTGGTTGACCATCATGGAATGACTGATCTTCAGATTTTTTATTCTGTTCTGGAGAAAAATGGGCTTGCACGTGAAATCATAGACAAAAAAATAGAAGTTCTAAAGTCTACTGTTGTAAAAAAAGTCCAGCCTCTTATTGAAAATGGAGTCATACTGATTGATGGATCATTGGAATTTCTTGAATCAATTAAATCACGGGCCATCATTGGAACTGTAACTGGAAATCTTGAGGAAAAAGCCTGGAACAAGCTTAAATCTGTGAAATTGGATCATTACTTTAAGTTTGGCGGCTTTGGTGATGAATCAGAAGACAGAAACGAGCTTGTAAAAATCGCTATCAAAAAGGCAAGAAAGTATGGTTACAATGATGGGCCCATTTTTCATTTTGGCGATACTCCAAGAGACATTGCAGCAGGCAACTTATCAGGTGCAACAACAATAGGAATTGCCCAGGGAGGGTTTTCAAAACAAGAGCTTCTTGATACTGGTGCTGACTACGCATTCAATAATTTGGATCCAAAGATACTGGATTTAATGGGTTTATAGTAAAATCCTATTTTTCTTCAAGGTTTTTAGAAAAGTTATGCTTTGTTGGCAAGTTAGGTGTTCAATATTGGATACTATGAGATCCTTACTTAGTCTGATCCCGCCATGGCCAGCCCAGATGGAGTTTGCAGTATCTACAAATTGGCAAAAGGAACAGGACAGGAGTTTTTAACTGGCCGTCTGTGCCATTTAGGTGGGATTCACAAATAATCCTAAGGATAAACTCCTAAAAAAATGCTTGAAATCTGCCCTATTTAGAAACACTTATAAATTTCTTTATAATTGAATTATAAAAATGTTTATTGTAACAAAAGATAAAAACGAAATATATAGCCTTCCTGTGCAGGAGATTGACCCTCAGAAGGCGGATGTTTTCAGTACAGACCTTGCTGTAAGAATTGCAAAACTACTTCTGGAAAAGCCTTCTTATCCTGCAAAGCTTGCAAAAGAGCTTAATGTTCACGAACAAAAAATCTACTACCATATCAGAAAGTTTCATGAGGCAGGTATTCTCCAGCTTGCAAAAACAGAAAGCAAGAAAGGGGCTACTGCAAAATACTACAGACTAAAAAAACCTGCATTTGTAATATCATTTAAAGAGCCTGAACCAACTCAGAGAATTATTAAAAGTGAATCCAGCTTTATTGAGCCGTTTGTAAAAAATGGTGAGCTTGATGCAAAGATTATTGTTGGTAGTCCTGACCCGCACGGCCCTGATAAAGCACGGTCAAGAGATGGTTACTATGGTATTGACCTTGGTTTGTTTTTGGGAACTTTTTTGAACTATGTTCCTGATTTTAATGTGAAGCTTGATACTGAAGTCCGTGAAAAAGACCTTGAAGAAAACCTTATTCTTATCGGCGGGCCTATTGTCAACAAAATAACTGCACGCGTAAATGATAATCTTAAGATAAAATTTAGCAAAGATAAATCCTGGGCTGTTGTCTCTGGTGTTTCCGGCAAAAGTTATCCGACTGATGCAACAGGCCTGATTGTACTTGATGATAATCCGTTTAACAAAAAAAAGAAAGTTCTTCTTGTTGCAGGTAAGAGATACTCTGGGACAAGAGCGGCAATAATTGGATTCTTAAAGTATTTCAAAGATATTAAAAAAGGCAACCTTTATGACAACAAGGTTATGGCAAAGGTTGTAGAAGGTGTTGACCTGGACTCTGATGGGATTATTGACGATGTAGAATTCCGGGAGTGACGTGCTCAAGGTGTTTTCTTGATATTTCAATAAACTCTTCTTCCATTCTTGTGGGAAACATTGCTCCAGCTGCATTCTCATGACCGCCTGCCAGGCCGTAACCAAGTTTTTCTATTACATTGTTCATAATCTGGTTCAGCTCCACATTCTGGTTATGGCCGGTTATTCTTATACTGGCTTTGGTCTTGTCATCATGCATTCTTGCTGCTGTCAGAATAAATGTTCCTTCTTCAAGGTCTGGTGAGTTTGATATTATTGATGCTACTGTACCAATTATTGTGGGTCTGATGTTTTCACCTGCATTAATTATTAGGTACTTATCACCCCTGATAACATACTTGGAGTTTGCTTCATCATTATACCACCTCATTGCATCAACAATTTCTCTTTTGTAATTCCCGAGATTTTCAAGAGCTTTTCTTTTCATATTTGGGTCTCCAAGACACGATCCTATGCCTATTGACGGGCAGTCCATCCTGCCGCATGCATTGAGAAGTGTTGAGAATTCCTTTACTTCCCTAAACGGAGAACCTTTTCTTTCTTTGTCAAGTATATATACTGGTCCGACAATGCTTTCTGCTTCCGGCTCCTGCATTAGTATCCCTTCCACAAGAGTCTGTAGCTCTTTTTCACTAAGGTCAATTAGTTTTCTCCAGTCTCCTTTCTCTTTTGGCTCAATTCCTATTTGCTTGAGAAACTGTATTGAACCGCTTTCACTCCCTGAAATACCGGGTATATACGGGTCGGTGTTGTATTGTAGTGTTTTATGCAGTGGTTTTGTCTGGGCTCCAAAAAGCTGAAGACCATTTATCACTTTGATTTTTCCCTTGGAAACTGCTGTGTCAAGAATTGCTTTGTTGAGTTCTGAAAAACCTTCCTTGTCCTGTACATCCCCCACAGCACCAATTACTGCAATATGTGCGTAGTCTTCCATAAGTGGATTTAGTTCGCGTGCAAAAAGATATACAACTCCGGCTCCACTTATCTCGCTTGATCCATTGATTCCAAATAAGTGCGGGTTGACATGCACAATATCTTCTGATGTTTTCTCCTGCGGCTCGTGGTGATCAAGAATAAATATTTTCTTTCCACCAAGTTTTTCTTCTATCAGCTCAAGCTGTCCAGAACCCAAGTCAGAAAAAATAATGCACTCGTATGACTCTGTTGAAAGCTCTGAGACTACTTTCTCATCTATCTGGTGCACTATAGAACAAGAGTACTCAATATCAAGCAGACTCAGTGCTTTTACAAGTAGTGAGCATGAACAAATACCATCTGTATCCAGATGGCTTACCACACGGACAGTTTTAGGATTTAACTCCTTTAACCTTCTTGCTGCCTCTTTTATGTGGTTTTCAAATTTGTTCATTCTATGTAGAACCTTATCTTCTCAGGATCATACTTCCAGTCACTTGCCAGTCTTCCTGACGTTTTATAGTGCTTGATTAGTCTTCTGATTTTTGAGTCTGTGAGTCTTAAGCCTCTCTTTGCTGTAAGATCTTTGTGGTTCTCTGCCATGTGCTCTTTGACCGCTGAATACTTTTTCATCAGGGCCATTAGTGTTTCAGGCAGTTCTGCAGTGAGTTTCTTTTCTTCTAGAATCTTTGTGACTGATTTTCCTGTAAGTTTTTTGACATCAGGAATACCATAGGTGTCTCTGAGTATAAGTCCAATTTCTGATGGTGTTTTTCCGCTCTTTGCAAGTTTTGCCACCAAGAGCTCTGCTTCTTTTTCTCCGTACCTTAACCAAGTGAGTTTTTTATCCTGTAAAGGTTTTGTTGAACCTGATTTTCCTTTTTTCCTTGAATGCATTCGTGCCATAATATCCTCCGAAAAGTAAGAATTATCTCCAGCATAAGCAAGCAATAGCAATACCGGCTTACCTTTCAGGATTAAGTAATTCAGTTTCTTTTATAAAGTTTGCCTTTGTACTGTCTAGATATATGATGAGGGATTATTGCATAACAGAAATTATCATTCATATTTTGGAATTCCTCCCCACCTGGCACAGACGGTCGCTTGCATGCGCCCTACTCCGGTTCCTAAAACACTGAACCTTCGTCTGGCCAAGGAGGAATTTATTATTGGTGTACTTCCTTTATCGGAGGTGGTTTTGGGTTTTTGAGAAACCCACCCATTAGAGTGTATACATGTTTTAAGGAAACTATGCACGATTAGTAAATATGGTTGCGGGGTTCTTGGAATGTTTTTCAATTCTTTAAATCGTTTTTAATTTACAGTGTGCAGCGCAAAAGCATTCAAGTGCATAGCTTGCTCAAAAACCGCAATCGGCTCTGTCCAGAAAAGAATAAAAAGGTATACTGGTAGAAAGATTTTTGGGT
>CAYUHF010000013.1:0-44518 GCA_964444505.1 uncultured Methanosarcinales archaeon
GTATAACAATTACTATCTTTACTGCAAGGGACAGACCCAATACATAGTTGACCAGGTTTCTGCCGGCAGACAAATAGTCTCTTGTAATAACCCAGTTGGCTGCTCCCTGTACTCTGTTTACAAGTGAGGAAAGTGTTGCTCCTATGCCTGCAAAAAATCCTGGACCTTGGTCAACCTGCTCTGTTTCATTATCAGCTGGTTGAGTTGTCCTGTTTTCTTCTGGTGCAGTCTCATTATCAACAACTGGTGTTTCATTGTCTTGTGTCTCTTCTATAGTTTGGTTAACAGTTTCATTTTCACGAACTTGCGTTGCATTGTCATCTGTCTGGTTGTTCACTGTATCATTGGTCTCATTTTCAAGCACAACTATCGGAATAGTATCGTTCTGAGCAAAGACCATAAGATTTGCTATCAAGAAAATTATTAGTCCTATCACAATACTTTTTTTCAAGTTTATCCCCTAACACATGAAATAGACAACTGATATATTAATTTTTGGATTTTTATTACTTTAAAATGTTCTAATTTTACTACCACTTTAAAATTAAATATTCTTTCAGTGTCATCTGATAAATGTACTGCACGGCTACTTAATAGTGTTTAGTTTGCAGATTAGAATTTGCTTTTCACTTAGGAAAGTTTTTTTTATCCTGAAATAGAATATTTTTTGGGAGAGAAGAACAGTCATAGATAGAAGGAATCCATGGCAAGGCTCATCTCTTACATAGCAGAGTAGGGCGTGGGTTTTGGACGACTGTCTGTGCCAAGGTGGTGGGATTCAAAAATACTGATTTAATGAAACAATCATAAAAATGGACAATGGCTTTCTAATGCGTGTGTTTTCTTAGAATTTGCATCTAGTATCCTAAAACTCTCATGCCAAATCTGCCAAGACATTGGAAAAACCCAAACAGCTTGAAAAGGTATTACTTTAAAATAATTACGTTAAATTTAATAATAATCCCACAAAAACAGAACACATGCCTAATAAGTCTATCATCAAAGTTAGCAATGTTACTGTCAGTTTTGGAAAAAACCTGATTCTTAATAACCTTGAATTTGATATTCTTGAAGGAGAGATTTTTGGTATTGTTGGTCTTAGTGGCAGCGGCAAGACAACACTTCTGAATACACTGGGGGGAGTGTTGGAGCCAGTATCTGGAGATATCTATTACCGAGAAGAGAAAGGAGACATGAGGTCTGTTAGAAAAAACAAGATAGAGACCAGAAAAATGTTTGGATTTGCATCACAGGAACCTTCTTTTTACATGAAATTAACAGTAAAGGAAAACCTTGAGTTTTTCAGTTCAATGTACAAGATTCCAAAAGAGACCAAAGCAGAAAATATTCAGACAATACTTGACCTTGTTGGGCTTGAGCACTGCAAGGATCTCATGGCAGAGAGACTTTCAGGGGGTATGAAAAAAAGACTTGATATTGCGTGCTCAATGGTGCACCATCCAAAAGTTCTGATTCTTGATGAGCCAACATCAGATCTTGATCCAATTTTACGTTCACAAATGCTTGAGATTATAAGAAGAATTAACAAGAAAGGCACAACTATAATTGTAGCATCCCACTTTTTACGAGACATGGAAAGAATGTGCTCGAGGATAGGAATTCTGCACAATAAAAAAGTGCAGATAATCGGAACACCAGATCATATAAAAGAGATGTACACTAAGAATGATGAGATCCACCTGGAAACTTATCCCGGCAGATATGAAAAGATTCTTGAGGACCTCAAAAAACAAAAGATCGAAAGAACTGTAAATGAAGGGCACAAACTGATAATCTATACACCTGAATCAATAAAAGTCCTTCACAAGATTCTTGACATTATGGAAAAAAGAGATGAACACTTGATTGATGTGGAAGTTGCAAAGCCCACTTTAAGAGAAGTATTTGAGACATTGATAAAGGAGGATAAGAAATGAAGCTTTTAAAAATCATCCTCAAAAATTTCAAGCTTATTGCACGTTCAAGAATATCTGCAATGATAACCATATTTGGGCCTCTCCTGATTACTCTTCTTGTTGGACTTGCTTTTAACAATGCATCTTCATATAATATTAAGATAGGCATATATTCACCAGACTACTCTGATTTTGTGAACGGATTTATCACAAAAATTGATGAAGCGCATTTCAGGACATCCCAGCTTGAGTCAGCAAAGGAGTGTAAAGACCAAGTGAGACAGGGAACAATTAACCTCTGTATGGTATTTCCTGAGGAGTTTGAGCTTGCAACAAAGGAAGATCCGGATGTTAACAACAACATATCTTTCTATGTTGATCCTTCCAGAATTAATATTGTCTATAGTGTTATTGATACAATTTCTGCCAGAGTTGCTTCAAGGTCAGAAGAGATCAGTTCAGAGCTTACAAACCAGATACTGGAAACACTTTCTGAAAGTAGGCAGACAATTAGTGATCAGGAAACAAGATTCAATCAGTATGTAGAGACTAATGAGGATATGAAAAGCAAGACATCTTCAGTCCAGAACAAACTTGCATCAATGGACTTCACATTTTCCAAAAGTGATTTCCAGACAAATGATCTCTTGAACCTGAACACAACAATAAGTTCAGACCTACTTGCCGAAAACGCAACAATAAATACTGTGCTTAATGAGAGCCAGGAGCTTTTACTTGATATAATTGATGATGTCTCTGACAACGAGACAATAGGAGATCTAGAAGAGTTGCAGGAGGATCTTGAGGATCTTGATGATGAAGTTGATGACCTCAGGACAGGAGACTTGTCAAGGTTATCAAGTATGATTGAGGGAATTGAGAACCAGATTGACGAAGTACAGACAAAGATGGACTCTGCAAGAACATCAAAAAATCAGATTTCATCTGATCTGAATACAATCAAAAGTTCTCTTGATACAAACCTTAACAGAATAATGTCTGTAAAAACAGATCTTGATAAGATAAAGACCAAAATTGATAGTATACAGGTGACAGAAGCAGCTACAATAGTAAGCCCGATTGAGACAAAGATTGAACCAGTTGTTTCTGAAACATATCTGAGCTACATGTTTCCTGGTCTGGTTGCTCTTGTTATTATGCTTGTTGCTTTATTGTTCTCATCAACACTTATTATGATGGAAAAGAACTCAAAGGCTTATTTCAGAAACCTTGTAATTCCTATTCCGGACTGGCTGTATATTGTTGGGGCCTTGATAACAACACTTTTGCTCCTTGTTATGCAGTTAGCTTTAATCCTGGGAGTTTCAGCATTTGCCTTTGATGTGAATGTTGGAGTAAACATTTTGCCAAATATTCTTATGCTGTTTTTGATATCACTGTTTTTCACTGTTGTAGGTATACTTATTGGAGTTGCATTCACTTCTCCTGAGACTGCAACACTTGCTGCAATTTCTGTTGGAAGTATTTCACTGTTCTTGTCAGATATAATATTACCCTTAGAGTCTATGCCGACCTATCTTATTGATATTGCAAGATTCAATCCTTTTGTTATTAGTGAGTTTTTGCTGAGAAGATCTATTCTGTTTTCTGCGTCTCTGCCTGAGCTTTTCAGGGAAGCTTACTCAACAACAACAATGTCAGCATTTGTTGTACTGCTGTTATACATAGTAGTCTTCAGTGCAATGCTGTTTGTTCTGAATGTTATAATCAGAAAACATCTTCTAGGAAGATATATGAGAAAACTTGGACCTCATCACCCACCTGAAGAAGAGATTGACACTTCAAATCCTCAGAGAAGAATCGAGCTTTTAAATGAGGAAGCACTCAGGATGATCAAGCTTGAGGAATTTGACAAGGCAAGAGACAACTACCACAAGATAAACGAGCTTTATGCAAGGCTGCCAAAGGATGTTAAGAAAAAATACTTCAAGAAGATAGTTGATCTTAAGGAAAAGATTAATTCTAAGTGAGCTTTGGCATGTTTGGGGTCATACAATACACCAGGGACTGTCTTTACAGGTCAGATGAGCCGAAAAATCCTGAAAAGTCAATGAATTCAAAGAAAAACTTTTATATCACACAGCTTTGAATAGAGCTATGACTGAGAACAGACTGATTAAGGAGAGAAAAAAGAAACTCAAAGAACTTATTGACAAAGGTATTGAACCATATGAATACAGTTATGACAGGACTCACTTCAGCAAAGATGTTGTTGAGAAATTTGATGAGCTTGATGACAGCAATGTAAAGGTTTGCGGAAGAATAATGTCTATGAGAGACCTTGGAAAGGTTGCTTTCATGGACTTACAGGACGGCAAGGGACAGGTGCAGCTCTTTTTCAGGACAGATAATCTTGATAATTATGATCTTATTGAGCTTCTTGATATTGGTGATATCATTGGCTGCAAGGGTGAGGTTTTCAAGACTAAGAGAGGAGAAATAAGTATCAATGTGTCTGAGTTTTCACTATTGTCAAAATCACTAAGACCCTTGCCTGAAAAATGGCACGGGCTAAAAGACCCGGAAATAAGGTACAGGCAGAGGTATCTTGATCTTATTATGAATCCTGAGGTCAAGGAGGTTTTTGAAAAAAGGGCAAAAATCTACAAGGCAATACGGGAGTTTTTAGATAAAAGAGGTTTTATTGAGGTAAGAACACCAATATTGCAGACCCAGTACGGCGGTGCAAATGCAAGACCATTTGTAACAGAGATTAATGCATGGAAAATTGACATGTATCTTAGAATAGCTTATGAGATGCATCTTAAGAGATTGATTGTTGGTGGTTTTGAGAAGATCTATGACTTGAGTTCCTGTTTTAGAAACGAAGGTGCAGACAAGACACATAATCCTGAGTTTGCAATGATGGAGATTCAGTGGGCTTATGCAGACTACAATGACATGATGAAGCTTACTGAAGAATTATGGGAGTATGTTGCAAAACAGGTTCTTGGAACAACAGTTGTTGAATATGACGGCAACAAGATAGATCTCAAGGCGCCATGGAAAAGAATGACCATGAAAGATGCCATCAAAAAATATGCAGACATAGATGTTGATGAGTTGTCAGTTGAGGAACTAAGAGAGTTTGCAGACAAGAATAATGTGGAATATGAAGAAGTAACAAAAGGCCACCTTATACTTGATATTTTTGAAGAGCTTTGCGAGCCAGAGATAATACAGCCAGTGCACATTACTGATCATCCAAAAGAATCCTGCCCGCTTTCAAAACCGCACAGGGATAATCCTGAGTTAATTGAAAGAGTAGAGCCATTCATAAATGGTATGGAAGTTGGGAATGGTTATTCTGAACTCACAGATCCACTATTGCAGGAAGAGCTCCTGAGAGAGCAGGCAGAAAAAGGAAGGGGAGGAGACGAAGAAGCGCACCCAATGGATGAAGACTTTGTGATAGCTCTTGAGCATGGTTTGCCCCCAAATGCAGGCATGGGTATTGGAATAGACAGGATGGTAATGCTTATGACGGGAGTAGAATCTATTAGAGATGTAATCCTTTTCCCGGTAATGAGACCTGATTAAGTGATTTCAAGAACAAAGGTACCTGATTTTTGTCCAGGAGGTTCGTCTTCAGGTACAATGACCAGAAGATCAATTGCTGCTGCATCAGCTGAATCTGTGTAGTTGAATTCTTTGACAAGTGTTTTGTTTTCATCACTCACATTAGCCCAGCTGGTCTGGGACGACCCAAAATCAAAAGAGCCTGCCTCAACCCTGTCATCTGCTTTATACTGCAGGTAGGATGTGTCTAGAGGAGCAAGAGCACTCTGCCAGAATGTGTCTGTGACACCAAACGTGACATTCACTAGGACATTACCCCTGTTTTCTATAACAAAAGGATAAGGGTTGTCTGAGGTTGTGTTTTTTGTTTCTGATAGGTTCATTGAACCAAAGTCAATTGACGCATTGATGAATTTAACTTCGATGTGGCTCTCTGTTGTAAAAGTCCAGTCAGAGCTGTTGACATATTCTGTCTGGTCATAGACCTGGACTCTCCAGTAATACTGAGTATCTAGTTCCAGATCAGTTGTTGGGGTATAGTTTTCGTCCTGTGTTGAAAAATCAATAACTGGGCTTTCAAAATTAGAGTTGTCATCAACCCATAGATTGAAGCTAAGTGAATCTCCATCATCGTCAGATCCTGACCAGTTAAATCTAGGCCTTCTTGTTCTGACGGATGTGTTCCCATCATCTGGCTTGAGAAGATTGATCTGAGGCAGAGCATTTCCAATAGTTACTTCAGAGCTGTTTAACCAGGAAGAATTAAGAATGCTGTCATTTGCCATGCATGAAAAAATCCATCCCTGGTTTTTTTGAGTAGTTGATGAGGATACATTTGCCACGTTTATTTTCAAACCTTGCTGATAATAAGCTCCTTCACTATCACCTTCAGTATCCATAGTACCATCAAGATACCATTTCCAGCTATAAGTAACAGTATCTCCATCTGCGTCTGTGGCATTACAGTATCCAAGCAGGTCATCATTTGTTGTTGGACTTGTTGGTGAGATATTTGAAGTTTGTATTACTGGTGCAGAGTTTGAGATTGTTTTTGTTGCTGAAATCCACTCTGAATACAAGTTCCCGTCAAATGTCCTTACACTGCAGTTCCATGTTTCATCCTTGTTTGTGTTAGAGCTGTCCAGTGTGTTAATTGTAGATTCCACACCTGCAGAGAGTCCCGAGGTATTCCCTCCATTCTGATATTCATATGAACCAGCATTAAATTTATACCACATATACTCAACAGTTAATGTGTCATTTTCTGCATCATCAGGTGTTGCACTGCATACAAGGTCATCTGTTGTTACAGGACTGGCTGGTGTAATACCTACTCCAGAGATAGTTGGAAGTGCATTTCCCCTTGGAGAGGCTGCAGAATGAAAAAACCCAAGATATGCTGCATAATTTGAAGAAGAAACATTTCCGACAGCATCCTGAGCTATTGCAGAAACCATTGAATAACCAGCTGAAGTTGTAGTTGTGCCTCCGCCGGAAATCGTTGTAAGATTTGAGCTGTAGCTTGAGCTAGCTGTCTGGTATGAGGTTACAAAAAAGCAGATTAAAACCAAAACAACAACATAACTAACAATTTTCATGGTGGGCCTGTAGGATAAATAATAGACCTATTATTAGTGCCATTATCTGTATACCAAAAATATCTTTGTAAATCCCTGTTATCCCCAGCAAATTACCTGTTATCTGCTGTCCATTGACTTTCACAACTCCTGAGATCATGCCATTGAAAACATCTCTGTAACTGTGCTCTCCATGCTCTGTAAAAGTGTAAGTGAAGTTGTCTCCGGGGTCAAGTGTTTCAGAATAAATGCTCTCGTCTATCCAGAACCTTCTCCTTGAAGTACCTTTGTTTACCCATGTTACTTTTTCCCCGGAATCCACAGTTATGCTTCGGGGATTTGCTGAATTGTCTTTAAGTTCAATTACGTGGATTGTTTTTTCAATGATCTCAGGTTGTTCTACAGGTGCAGGAACTTCTTTTTCGGGCGGTTTGGGCATCTCTGTGTAATAATCCAATGCAGGATCATAAAAAAGCGTAAAATAAGACATTATAATAATACTTAGGCTAAAAAACAAGGATAAAAACACCATACCAGCAGCAAAACCTCTTTTCATGTACTTTCCAAAATGAGTTGTGTATAAAAATTTTTCTTATTGCCTGAATCTCGTATCTTCTCCAGGGACGCTGAAAAACTCTGGTTTTTCCTCCCTGGCCAAACAGAATCACACCCCAGATGGAGTTGACCGAGCATAATAGGATGCGTGCAAGCATCCGTCTGTGTCTCCAACATCGTTGTTAAAGAAAATGTGCCCTGGAGGAAAAAGTATGCCTGAACACTTGTGCCGCTAAGAAGTGACTTTTCTACAACTCAATCTTTGATATGAGCCACTGGAAAAACAAGAACAGAACAGCAGCAGAAACACCGCCAATCAAAAACCATATTCTTATGTTTGGCTCTGGAGCACTGTAGGCAGCATCCATTGCTCTCTCTGCCAGCATAGTCTGAGGTCTGCTCCTGCCAATAAAAAAGGAAACCCCGAAAACAAGGGCTAACACCAGGACAAGTGAACCAAGCTTAGACTTGATTCCTTCAGTTGGTGTTATGATTATGTTTTTTCCTGTAAGTGTGTAATGATTGACTTCTTTTCCCTTTTCACTGTAATGAAACTCGTCACTCTTGACAAGCTTTGCTTTCATAAGCTGCTTGATATTGTAGTGGACTGTTGACAGGGGTATGTCAAGTTCTTCAGAAATCTGGGTCTCTGTGGCCTTTTTCTCGGAAAGATAGTCAATTATTTTCTGGGAGGTCTCATTATTTATCACTCTGGCAAGTTTTTTTGCCTGCGAATCCCGTAAAGACAACAATATGAATTCCATTTTCACATGTTTTTAATTATATAAAAATCAACAATGTCCTCTGTCCAGCCTTTCTCCAATAAAGCTTTCTTGATAAACTTTTTGTCTATTCCCCGCTGCATGCATTTTTTGACAAAGTCGTCAACCTGCGGATAATTATGGTATGCTTGCTGTGATCCTTTCTTTGCCTTGACATACTCTTCTGCCTTGTCCATTGAATACTTGCTGTCAGTGGGTCTTTCTCTTTTCATAATAGAAAATATCACAACAAGTATGATTGTGACAAATATGAATATTCCAATAAGAACAAACGGAAGTATGCTGGGCTTTTTTCTCTTTTGTACCTGGACATCTGGTTCAGAAGGTTCTTGCTCGATATCTGGTTCCTGATCCTGAGTTGTATTCTGTTCCGTGTGGTTGTCAACCTGTGGCTCTGGTTCAGGTGGCTCCTGTTCAGGCTCTTTGAACAGGGAAACAGCAAAAACACTAAAAGAATCAGCATTAGCTTTGTAGTGTACGTACTTTGTCTCAGTATTAAGTTTAGTTGTGGGCAGTTTATGCCAACCGTTTTTGTAATGATAAAGGCTGATGTCATCTGATGAAGAACCATTAAGCCAGATTCTTTTCACCCTGAACCTGAACTCAACATCCCTGACCTCTTGATGAAAATTCTTTGTAATATTCATCATCTTGTAGACTCTTCCTGGGGGACTTCTTGAAACCTCGGTATCATATATTTTTAATTCCGCATCACTTACCTGTTCATCTACTCCAAAAGTTATTTTTGTGAAAGGAACTTGTTCACTGTAGATTTCCATTGATGCCTTGCCTTCAGGAATTATTGTGTTCCAGTATTTACTCGCAAGAGACATGGGGGCAGGCATTGTACCGCCGCCACCACCGCCACCACCGCCAACATAATAGTAAATATCAACAGTAAAATTAACTGCAAATTCATCGCTGATTCTTCTTGATTTGTCCATACACCTTACATAATATGTTTTTTCTCCATCCTCAAGGTTTTCAAGTGCAGCATGGTTCTCTGTACCGTCCCTAAAAAAAGTGCCGTTCATTTCATAGTAAGGTGTTGCATTTGTTGTGGAATACCTGCATCTAGCCCACTCATCAGTCCATATCACAAGAAGGGTGTGGTCTTCCTCAACCTCTTGTTTAGGTTCATAATCAGTAATGTTAGGAGGAGTTGTATCTGTGCTGAAATTCAATGGTGTATCAGAAGCAATGCTGAAGTTTCCTATTGTCTTGTTTGTGTAAACAGAGTAACTTTTTGATGAGTTAAATGTCATATTTATTACAACAAAACCATCCTGGTCAGCAGAGATATTATACAAATTAGTATCTCCATCTCTTACAGATATATTGGCATAAGGAACAGGAAGCCCGCTGTGATTTATTATGTAAGTTGGAAAGAACCTGGTTGCGTTTCCGAAAAGGTAGATGTCTTCTGGCATATCAACATTACCAAAGATTACAGGGTTATTACTTAGTGAAAGATAGTTGGTTACCGTAGTGCCTGAGAAATTAATTTTTCCTGAGTCAATGTCCAGGTCTATTAGGAGGCTGTCATATACAGTGGTGTTTGAAGCATCGCACTCTAATCCTATGTTTGAATTATTTATGACTACAACTGAATTTCTGAATTCAAGGGAAACATTTGTGATGTTTGTGTTGTTGAAATAAAAAAGGTTGATTTCTTTATCCTGCAAACCCCCTCTTGTATTATTTATGTTATAGATGCCGGGAGTTAATTCAAGATTAACATTATGAATCGTTGAGTTGTGGAAGTGGTTTTCTGATGATTCATACAGTATTCCTTTTTTGACATGACTACTGATCATGTGGTTTTCAGACAGTGAGGAAGTCCACATAGTGTCCAGAGTTGTATTTCTAATTGTTGTGTTTGAATTCTGGTCTGAAAAAAACTGGTTAAAAGATGAATTTGTTATTGTATTTGATGTGTTCTCAACGGAATAAAATGAAACAAGAGATATGTTGGAATTTGAGAGATTTACAAAGAATTCCAGGTTGTCGGACTCAACAATCCATGAAATAGGATTATAGTCCAATACATTACTAATTGTTGTGTTATGGTATAGAAGCATCAACATCTCTCCCCAGAAATTTGTGTTTGTGAAATTAGATTTGGACTGGTGTCCAAAATAAGGATAGTTGTTTCCTGTATAGTTGATAGTACTCTCAAAAGCACTTACCTTAGAGTAATGTGCTGCCTCAAACTCTTCAGCATAGAATGTTGAATGGTTAAGTTCAAGGGTTGAATTATCCCTTAAATAGAGTTCAGTCGATAGATTTGAATTTTGCGCAAACACACGTGATTCATTATACAGAGCAATATACTTTAGAAACGAAGAAGAGTAAAGCAGACTATCAAGTATTCTGATATCTGAATCTCCAGTTGCATTCATCGAGTCCTGGAGCTCAAGGACGGAGGAGTAGAGGAATAATCTGTCATCTGCAAGATTCAGATTGTAGAAAACATTATTTGAGTCAATGAAATAATACGAGTAATCTGAATAATCAACTGTTGTGTTTGAGATATCAACCACTGAATTGTCTGTGTATACTCCATAGGTGAAGTTAATGAAATTACAGTCGATTATACCATTAAGGATGCGGTTTGAGGAGTTAACTCCAATACCTGAACCATTACCAATTATGGAGTATCCATCACAGAACAGGCTGGTGTAGTTCTCTGCAAAAGAGAAGCAGCTCCCGTTAATGTATATATCTCTGCTCAGTCTTATGGTTTCATTTATTGGATGGCAGGTGTTATTGTTGTATTTAGTTCTAAACTCATGATTGCCAGTTTTATTGCATCCATACATGTTGCATGATGAAACATTATAATAATATCTTATTCCGGGAGTCAGATTCACAAGATTAATTGAATGTGCAGTTACATTAGTAGAGTTTGTTGTCTGGTTGTCAAGATTCAGGTCAACTCCGTAATCAACAACTGATGTGCTGTTCTTGTGTGTATCCCATGTGATTGTTGCAGACTCATTTGTGACAGATTGGGTCAAGTTTTCTATTGATGGGATTCCGTCTGTTGTGAAGTTTAGCAGATCAGAAACACTGCACAAAGTGTGGTTGCAGCTTGAGACATTGAAATAATAAAATGTGTTTGGAGTAAGGTCTGAAAGGTTTATGATGTGGTTTGTAACATTGGAGTTGTTTGTTTCTGTGTTTGACAAGGGGAGTGTTGTTCCGTACTGGACAAGTGAGTTGCTTGTCTCGTTGGTATCCCACAAAATTGATGTGCTTTGGTTTGTTGTTGATTGCACTGTAATGTTCTCGATAAGGGGTGATGAATATACAAATGGTACAAAAAGGACAATCAGTAAAAGATATTTAATCTTCATTCTCTTTTTTCTCCATCACCAGCCTTTCAAAACAGTGGCTTTCAGAGGCATAAACCTTTTGTTCTATCTTTTTATAGACCCAGTCAAGTATATCCTCATCTACACGTAACCATACTCGCTTTTTTTTAGGTTTTGGTTTTTTCATGTGACAAATAGCACAATTTAACAATATTGTTGATTATTATTGTATATATTTGGTATTATTTGATATATAGCACTAATAAATGTTTCTATAAAGGGGATACTTTTTGGTTGAATCTCTTTGAATTCCTCCAGTTGATAAGCCAACCAATCTTGGCACAGACGGTCAATCTCCGATTGCCCTATTTCGGTTCTCAAAACATCGAACCTCCATCTGGCCACGGTTGGCTTAGAACATTTCTGCAATCTAGGTTAGGGGTTTGGTGTCATCAATATAAACAGGCGACCTAATAGTTTTTTTAATGCCAACATTAATAAAACAAGTAAATATATTGCGTTTATGGAAAAATTTCAGGTTTCAACAAGCAAAAAATTGCAGATAGTAACAGTAACAGACAAAGTAAAGTCAATTGTAAAAGAATCAGGTGTTGACGAGGGAATATGTCTGGTATATGTACCGCATGCAACAGCAGCAGTGACAATAAATGAGAATCATGACCCGAATCTTTTGGATGACATACTTGACAGCCTACAGGAGAATATTCCATCAGGCAAGTGGAGGCATGACAGGATAGACGGGAATGGTGCAGCACACATAAAGGCAGCAATAATCGGTCCTTCAGAAACAATACCAATTCATGATGGGAAGCTGATGCTTGGGACATGGCAGGGAATAATGGTGTGTGACTTTGACGGACCAAGACAGAGGACAGTTTATGTGCAGGTCAAGTAATCTCAATTACAAAGTTTGTTGATTTAGACCCTGCTGGTTCATCCTCTGGTACTCTTATCATTATATCAACCACAACCTCGTCATTTGAATCTGAATAGTTCATATCCTTAACCAAAGTCTTGTTCTCAGTGGAAAGGTTCATCCAGGTAGTTTGGGACTGGGCATAATCAAATGAGTTTGCCTCTGTTCTTTCATCAGCTTTAAACTGCAAGAATCTTGTATCCAAAGGAGCAAGAGCACTGTCCCAGAAAGCACCAGTCACACCAAATGTCACATTGACAAGCACATTGCCCATGTTCTGAAGGACAAAAGGATAAGGACTATCTGATGTTGTGTTTTTTGTTTGGGATAGGTTCATTGAGCCAAAACTGATGGACTCGTTTATGAATTTGACTTCTATGTACGATTCGGTTGTGAAGTTCCAGGTAGAGCTGTTTGTCCTGGATTCACCGTCGTATACCTCGACTTTCCAGAAATATTGTGTATCAAGTGCAAGGTTAGATGTTGCAGTGTAATTCTGGTCCTGGGTCTGTGCTGTGATATTTGGTGAAGACAAGTCTGAGTTTTCAGAGACCCAGATTGTGTAGTTTAATGTGTCTCCATCATTATCATTTCCAGACCAGGTGAACTCTGGTTTTCTTTCTCTTATTGAAGTGTTGGCGTTTGTTGGTGTGAGTAGGTCTATGGTGGGAGGGGAATTTCCAATAGTCACATCACTGCTGTTGAGCCATGAGGAGTTAAGAGAGCCGTCATTTGCCATGCAGGAAAGAGTCCAATTTTGATGTTTTTGGGTTTGTAAGGAGGAGATGTTGTCAAGGTTGATTTCTTGGGCTTGTTCATGGGATTCCCCCTCGATGTACCACCACATTGCTTCTTCAGTAATTGTCGCTGCCATTCCAGCGCATGAAAAATAGTTGCCAGTCCACTCTGCTCCATTAAAGCATTCCACGTCACCCATACCCAGTGCAGATCCTGAGACCCTGATCTGTATGTTTTGTTCTGACCAACAATCCTGATCAAGAGTGTAATTATTCCACTGATATCCCATATTATTACAAACCACTTGAAGCAATGAATTGTTTGATGATCTATTTGGTTTTGAGTAATTAACTAATAAATTATATTTATCTGAGCCTTCAGAGCCAGTTGAGTAATTACCATCATATGCATTAGAGTATGCATTGCCACTATCGAGGTATAATCCTGAATCCAATCCCCCACAAGAAGTAGATTCATTTGCAAATTCTTGGAAGCACCATTCAGAGAGATTATCTGATCCAGATGAATTCACCTCTCCATCCAAATACCACTTCCAGCTGTAAGTCACATTATCACCATCAGGGTCTGTTGCATTGCAGTAACCCAATAGGTCATCTGTTGTTACCGGACTTTCTGGTGAGATTCTTGAGGTCTGCATTTGAGGTGGTGCGTTTCCGATTGATATTTCTGCTGATTCGAAATCAGAGTAATCATTTCCATCAAATGTCCTGACAGTGCAGTTCCATGTCTCTCCTTTAGTTGTGTTTCCTGAGCCAAGTGTAGTTATGACTGAATTTGTGTTGTTTGTCAAACCAGAAGTGTTCCCGCTAAGCATCAGTTCTGTTCCATTGTACCAGAAGTATTCAACAGTCAGAGTCTCATTTTCAGCATCAGTTGGAGTAGCATTGCAGTTGATGTCATCTGTTGTGTCTGCTGTGGTTGGTGAGAAGGTTGGTGTTGTTATTTCAGGGGCTTCATTGACATCAAATTGGCCCATTGCATTTGTCTCAAGCTTGATATAATCAGTGTAAAGACTGCTTGTTATCGAGGAGTTGTAATTCACAAAGAGATCAACATAGAAAACATTGAAGTCAATTCCATCTAATGGTTCAGGGATGTCATTCTGACTTCCTATCTCGAGAATACCTTCTGAGATAATGCTGCTGAATCCGGATGTGTATGTAGTATTTAGCGTTTCATATCCACTCGAGTTACCATAATCCTTCTCAACCCATGTATCGCTTTCTTTTACCCAGAGACTTTTATCATTTAACATTCTGTAATCTGGTGTTACTATGTCTGAGTATATTTTCCAGCTTGTGTTTATCCAGTTAATTGAAGATGGACTTTCATTGATTGTAAAGTTTGCATGAATGTAGGCGTGGAAACTTCCTGGCCAAATTATCATACCAGCATCTCCAGATGTACTGTTTGATATTTTCTCGTATTCACTGGAAGCTAACTCATTGTGGTTACCATCAAATTGGCCGTCATTAGTAGTCTGTCCTTTCCATGCCTGGGCATCGTAGTCATTTATCAAATATTCGTGTAAACAGGTCCCGTCTCCATTGCTGGTGTACGGCTGACATGGATCAACTTTTTTGCTTGTCACCATTAGAGCCAGAGTGGAATTATGGTAGTCATCAATTCCAGACTGGATATCACCTGTTAGACTGGAATCATCTTCAGACGTGTAGTCCTTATTATCCAGCTCCTGCCACGAAGAACTTGTCCAATTGAATATGCTAAGGTTTGTTATATGGCCCGTACTACTCTCCCCATAACCGCTCCAGCTAGTATTTAAAACCACAGGCACTGCATCCAGATCAAATACAAAAATTTGTGAGTTGTAGCCATCTCCGAAATCATCAAATGAAGTCATCCATCTTATTTCGTTGTCAGAACTAATCTCATCATACTCGGAGGAGTTTGCTTCGTTGTCGTAGTCTGAAGGATTTGATGGAATACCATTTTTTTCAAAGGCGTTTTTGTTTGAAAGGTCTGAGAAGTCCTTAATTAACAGCGTATCACATGAACCTTCTTCATCACAGACCTGTGCATACCATTCAACTGTACTATCTCCTTGCTGTGCTGTGTATTCTGCTTCTGTAGGTGAAGTTGAATCCGGAGAAGAGTAAGCAAGACAACCTGACTGTTCTGTGTAGTTGCAGTTGGAGAAAGTGGAATCAGTTGAGATTAAGAGTCTTATGTTTTGTCCTGAATCAGAATCAGACCAATGTGAAGTGAACTTTATCTTATCTCCTGGAGAAAGTGTTGAGGCGTTGTCAGTTGCATTAATTATTTCAGGAGCAGAATTATGTGTGGTAACTTCTGCAGATTTCCAGCCAGAGTAATCATCACCATCAAAGGTCCTGACACTGCAATTCCACTTATCTTCTAAAGAAGTGTTACCGCTTCCCAACGTTGTAATTAGTTGGTTAGTTCCGTTACTTAATCCTGTATTATTGTCACCCAAAACAAAATCATATTCTGACCCTGTCCAGTTATACCACATGTATTCTACTGTGAGTGTGGTGTTTTCCAGATCAGACGGAGTTGCACTGCATTCTATGTCTGATGTTGTTGAAGGAGAGGAAGTCAGTACAGGGGTGTCAATAGATGGTGCTACATTCTGTACTGTTTTTGTGGAAGACCACTTGACTGATGAATCATTTGTACCATCGTCTGCATAGACACTAACATTTATCTTCTGTCCTCTCGTGTAGTTTATTGAATCAATTGTAGAGTTGACAACACCCCCTTCTGAAACAGACAAGTAAGTATCATTCCAGACATTTACATTATCAACATACCACTGGAAGTAGACAGTCCCTGAATCAGAGTCAATGTCTGAGTAAGTCGTGTTTGCCTTTGTGTCATTATTGGAAAAGATAGTGTTTGGAGACAGTAGTGGTGTAGTCACATTTGGAGCTGAGTTGTCAACATTTATTGTATTTGACTTGAACTCTGAATAACTAGTGCCATCGAAAGAACGGATAGTACAGTTCCAAGTTTCACCTTCGGATGTGTTTCCAGAGCCAAGGGTGGAGATGACTATATTTGTTCCATTTGAAAGACCTGTCTTGTTGCCGCTGACAACAACATTTCCGGTGCTGTTGTACCAGAAGTATTCCACTGTAAGTGTTTCATTCTCTGCATCAGTTGGTGTTGCATTGCAGCTGATATCATTGTTTGTGTATGCTGTGGTTGGTGAGAATGTTGGTGTTGTTATCTCTGGAGCAACATTCTCAATCTCTTTTTCGCTTGAATTAAGTATGTTTCCGTCAACATAACCATCGTTTGGTGTCACTTCACACTTCCAGTTCTCTCCAAGAGATGTTTCCTGAGAAACTATTACATTAGGTGTGTGATTTTCTATTCCTGCCTGGTAGTTTGCACGGATTTGTTCAGCGGACAATGAATAATTGTATATGCTGACTTCATCAATTGAGCCGTTAAAGCGTTGTTCTTCATTTTTTCCACCAATAAAAAGATTATTAGATGTTACAGTTAAAGTACCACTATGTGCACAAGTTGCATTCAGAACACCATTTCTATATGATTTAATGTTTCCTGAATTACTATCATACGTCATTACTAGATGATACCATTTATTCAGACTAACATTCTCCCAATTTGTAAAAGTACACCAATCTTCACCATTACTAGTATTAATATATGAACTAATACTTGACCCACTATTAT
This sequence comes from uncultured Methanosarcinales archaeon, assembly GCA_964444505.1. GTDB lineage: Archaea > Nanobdellota > Nanobdellia > Woesearchaeales > JAGVZT01 > CAYUHF01. The sequence goes on from CAYUHF010000013.1 coordinate 17,068, forward strand.
CTTGATAAATTCTATATTGACCTTCCTTTATTAAAACTCTATTATATTGAGTTGCATTATTAATTGAATCCATATATATCCAAGATTCTATTGTTATAGCTGAAGTAGGATTCAATACGGGGGAACTACTTATATTTATAAAACCATTACTATCAAACTCATACCCTCCACCAACTTTCCCACCAGTCCTATTCCAGGTTGCTGAAGTGACAGTACCATCATTTCCATAACCAGAGTAGTCTTTTGTATATGTTGAGTTACTCCCGCCTTCAAACGGCATATATAGAACCATTGTTGATTTATTGTTCTTGTACCAGTTGGTGATGTTTATGACTTTGTCACCATCTGCATCTTGTGTATTGTTCCAGTTACATGTGAGATTGTCTCCGATCCCTGTCTCCACAGGTGTTATGTAAGGACTTCCCTGTGTAGGAGCAGCTTTCTCTATAATTATGCTGGAGCTATTGATCGCATTACCGTCAGAGTAGCCATCAGTCGGAGTTACCTCACATTTCCAGTTTTCACCCACTGTGGTATGATTGTATGCAATAATATTCACAGTATGATTGTTGATTCCAGCCATATACTCAGCCCATACTTGTTCGGCAGTAAGAGACATATTATAGATTCTTAACTCGTCAATTGTCCCATTTAATTCTTGGCCAATGTACAATGGCTGAGTGGTTCCAATGGCTCCTCCGGGGGATGTATCATTATCTTTGTGAATCCCGTTAAGATATGAGTGAATTTGTCCTTTTGCATTATCCCTGACAAAGGTGTAGTGATACCACTTACCATCATCAATTGCATCTGGAGAAGACGATACACCACTAGCCTCCCCTGTTTGGTTCTCAATAAATGTTAAAATTACACCACTTACCCCCAAGTAAGTACCATAACCTTCTGAAAGTCTTTTATATACTATTTTTCGTGTTGTGCTTGTACTTGAATCCCATTTTGACCAGAAGCTAATACTGAAACTTCCACTGAAATTAAGACTGGCATCATCAAAAACGGTTATTTTGTCTGATTCACCATCGAATTTGAAGGCTCCTCCAACTTTCCCATGTGTACTGTTCCACTCAGGTTCATTATCGACTCCAGAAATTATGCCATTATTACTACTGATGGAATAGTCTTTTGGAGTTGATAATCTGGAACCATCTTCAAACGGCATGTACAGTACAGTAATTGATTTATTGTCCTTGTACCAGTTAGTTATGTTAACAACTAAATCACCATCAGCATCATGGGTGTTGTTCCAGTTGCATGTTAGGTTGTTTGTTGTATATGGATCAGCAGGAGTTATGTATGGTTTGTCCTGTGTTGGTGCAGAGTTTTGTATGGTGGTGTTATCCTTACCAGATATATTCAAAGCTCTTGATGAGTTGCATGACACATTATAGAATAGCAACCCTTTTGAATTAAAACTTCTGTTGAACTCATACAACATAGAGCTCCCATTAAAACTCATATTGTATTCCTGATCAATTTGAATAGTACAATTCCCGTCTTCCACAATTGAGCCATTCTTTAATGTGTAGTTGGCATAGAAAGGAACCTGTTCATTTATGGTGTATGAATTGCTTCCTCCTTCAGAATCAGCACCATCCCATATTATCAACGTGGCATTGTCTGTTGCAGAATAAGAAGTGAATCCAGTGACATTGAATGTCAGGTTTCCGTTTGAGTAATCAATCTGGCTGCAATCAGTGCATAAGTTGCTGTTTTTTAGGATAACAGGTTCATAAAAGCCAAGGTTGTACAATGTCAGGTTAGCTGCAGAGTTGAATGAAGAGTGAAGGTTTGAAGAGTCAACAGAGATCAGATTATCAGAGATATTAACATAGCTGTCAAGATCAGCTCCAGAGGCATTAATACTATTGTGCCATTTTATCTTTCCGTGGGTTCTAATTTCAAGTGTTAGGTTGTTTACTGATTCAATATTCACACTGTCCAGATTGGTTGTTGAAGAATTGAATTTGGAGTAATTTGCTTTCGTTCCATTTCTTATTGCGATTGATTTGCTTGCGAAATTAGAATAACTTGTTCCGTCAAAACTCCTAACAGTACAGTTCAATGTATCTCCCTCTGAGGTATTTCCGGAACCAAGAGTAGAGATCACTGCATTAGCTCCGTTAGTAAGACCTGTCTTGTTGCCGCTGACAACAACATCTCCTGTTCTGTTGTACCAGAAATATTCCACAGTAAGGGTTGTGTTTTCGCTATCAGTGGGGGAGGCGTTGCAGTCAATATCATCTGTTATGTATGCTGTTGTTGGTGAGAATGTTGGGGTTGAGATTGTTGGGGCAGCATTTTGACATGTCCCGTCCCACACAGTACCATTAGGATAATAAGAAGTCCATTCACCGCTACTGTGAACGTAAAAAGCGTGAATAAAATTCTGGTTACATATACCAATATTATTTGCTACTTGTTTAGATGAAACAGCTTGCTCTGCTCTTACAGGCGAAGTAGAAGAATCCAGAGGACCAGCTTTCAAATTGCCACTTGAATCATAAACAGCGAACGTGGCATCGCCATCAAAGTCGTCATACCATCCTATGACAAAATGGGTGGAATTAAGGGCAGAAACAGAAACAGATTCATCAGCATCATTACTTGTGTCAACATCAACAGGACTGACCTTCTCATTGCCACTTGAATCATAAACAGCGAACGTGGTGTCTTTGTCATTCATATCAAGCCATCCTATGACAAAATGGGTGGAATTAAGGGCAGAAACAGAAACAGAATAGGAATAACCAACTTCTGTGTCAACATCAACAGGACTGACCTTCTCATTGCCACTTGAATCATAAACAGCGAACGTCATATCGTGATCCCATGCATCATGCCATCCTATGACAAAACGGGTGGAATTAAGGGCAGAAACAGAAACAGAATAGGATGAACCAACTTCTGTGTCAACATCAACAGGACTGACCTTCTCATTACCATTTGAATCATAAACAGCGAACGTGGCATCGCCATCAAAGTCGTCATACCATCCTATGACAAAATGGGTGGAATTAAGGGCAGAAACAGAAACAGAATAGGATGAACCAACTTCTGTGTCAACATCAACAGGACTGACCTTCTCATTACCATTTGAATCATAAACAGCGAACGTGGTATCAGCAGGATCCTTTTCATACCATCCTATGACAAAATGGGTGGAATTGAAAGCAGTTAACCCAACTGGAGTATATTCACAATCCATGTCTTTCTCAGTATAAACAGTTACCGAACTGTTCTTAGCAGTTCCATTGGTATCATATATTGAGAATTTTAACTCCCGATCCGAAGCGTCACACCAACCCACAACAAAAGTATTCCTATCCAAGGGAGTCAGTGCCGGGGTAGTAACCCATTCGGTGAATTCTACGTTAGGATCATAAGCCCAATCCATTACACTTTGATTTTGATTCTCAAACTCAAACAACAATGTAGCATAACCTGCCTTGTGCATGTAATTGCTCAAATAGCCAGTCTCATTGCACTCATAATTCCCAACAAGCAACTTCTCAACATTAAGTGAATCCATCTCAGTCAAATCAGTATAATCATAAGTCTGATCATCAAACCCAAACACCTTCAACTCGTCCTTCAAAGACTCTTCCCCGCACTTCAGATCCAAAAACTCCATCTCATCAAATGTGCTCTCATTATCAGTCAAAAACTCAGTCCACCCAGCATTGGGAGAGCTGATTGTCAGATTTGCAGTACCAGTTGTATTGAAGGCAACTGTCCATGTCTCACCATCTCTCAGATATGTATAGGGGTTGAGTATTGTAATAGAGATCTCATAAGTTTGGTTAGAAAGATGTGGAACTGTCCACTCCAACATACCTATTAGATTATTGTTGTTTGAGTCTATATATTTGATATCATGAACTTTCTCTTTTCCAGCATCCTTAAGCCAGTAAACAGTTATTGACTCTCTTGGAGATTCTTCAATCTCTGTTGAAGCCAGAATGTCTTTGTAGTGGATGTCAGAACTGATTGTGACTTGTTTTTTGTACTTGTTTTTCTCCCTTTCCGATTTCTCCGGACCAGGTGTCTGGTAAGTTATTTGCACTTCTTTTGTGGCATTTAATTCAAGTTTGATCTCTCTTGGTTTGCCCGATTTTAATCTTGAGAACTCTTCAACAGAGATTTTTCTGTCACCAATATTGACCTTGACATCCTCATCAGTCCGAATATTATATGCACTTCCCGGCAGGGTTACTGTTTTGACATCCTTGACTCTCTTTGACCATGTTACTGGCTCCCCGACTTTTACTTGTGTATGATTGAATTCTTCATAGGTGATGTTTTCAGTCACATTGAATATTGATGCATTTGTGGTTATGTTCTGGGTGGCATTCAGCTCAGTTGTCAGGTTCTCAGTCAAATTCAAAGCAATATTGGCTTCATTAAATTGCAGGTAAGTGTAGGTTATCGAACTAAGGTTAAGAGTGGCATTGTCAAGTACAATTCTCAAGGTTGCATTTGATGGGTAATTATCAAGTATGCATGTCTCTTCGCACTCTTCTGAAAATGAAAGGGTTATGTAGCTCTCAGTTATGTTCTGAGTTATGCTTTCATTTGTGCCTTCAGTTATGCTCGGGGTTGTACTTTCTGTAATGTTGTAGGTGGTGCTTTCATTTGTGATAGGTGTTTCATTGACCTGTGTATGGTTCACTGATGTGTTTATTACATCCTGAGTGACATTTCCTGTTGCATTCTCAATAACTGTGGTGTTTACTGATGTTTGAGCCTGATTAACATTTGTTAGATTATTTTGCGTATCTGACACATTTGTGTTATCATCTGAAGCATTAACCTCTGGTGCGTAGGTTTCATTTGCCCCGGAGGTGTTTGTACTTGAAACTTGCTGGACTGTAGAATTAGGTTGCAGCTCTGATCCATTAACTGGAACCGTTGTATTTTCAGACCCTATGACATTGCCAGTTATAAGGTTCTTTGAACCAGCACTGGAACTATAAACTAAAAGCTCATCCAAGTAAATCTCAACTTTTTCACCAGAATAACTACCGCTGACAGCAAGCGAAGTCAGATTGCCTTCCAGACTAACATCCAACTCAGAACTTTCTTTGAAAATCTTATCAATCAATAAAGTCGTTTGATTAGTTTCACCAGCAACCATGCCTGTAATCTGCGGTCTTACAAGGACAAATACAAACAACAAAGTAGCTAACACTAGCATAACTTCTGTAGTCCTTCTCATTATTTTACTCTTTGTTCTTTGCACGGTTATACACAGTCCATATTGTTCGATCGTCTCTTTTCAGAATCCCCGCCACTTCACAATATCGCAGATTAAACTCATCAATAAGATACGAAACAATTATCTCAAAAACAGAAAAACTCCTGTCTGCAAACAAACTTACAGGAATCAGATACTTTGGCTCATTCCCTGAAAACTTGTCTGGATATTTATCCTGGCTGTTCTTGTATGCCTGCCAGATTGTCTTGTCACTCCTGTTTAGAATCTCACCTATCTTAACAAAAGAATATCCTTTTTCCCTGAGATACTTAGAAACATTCTCAAGAGGAGAGAGCTCTTCAATAAACAAGTCAGCAGGAAAATACTCTTCATCCTGAATCAGGGAAAAAAGCTCTTCAGAAGAAATATCGTGTTTTTGTTTTAATTTCTCAATTAGCTCTGCAACTTCTCTAAAATCTGCTGTCTGTTTTATCTCTTCAATAAGGTTAACCTCTTTAATTGTAAGTAATTTTCTGGGTATATGTATATAAAACTTTCCATATCAGGACTGCAGATAGCAAAAAATATATGTAATAGTAAGTAAATTATGATGTAATTATATGAATAAGTGTTTTTGAAGTGACTGCGGGCGCTAATTAAACCTTAAATATGCAATTGTAAGTAATAACCATTAGATAAACGTAAAAGCAGAATATCACTACAAAATGATAAACTTTATATATCAGTGTATTCTTTTGTATATCAAAAGAGATGAAAAAGTTCCGCGATGTTGTAGGGGAAATAATGTATGAAGACTTAGTAAAAATTAGAAAAGACCTTGAAACCGGCGGACACCACATAAAAAAACTCGTTGATTCTCAAATACAAGAAATCGAAAAAAAAGAAGTAAAAAAGTGCGCAACCTGTGGTGCTGAGCTTAACCCCTACTATGTTGATGACTACACACTTACCTTCGGTAGAAGAGACTTTAGAAAAAGAGCGTATTTTTGCGGGCTTGACTGTCTGAATTATTTTCTTGAAAAACTAAAGAGGCAAGATTTAAAAGAATAATATGATTAGATTATTCTATGGAAGAGTATATTCATGAACTCAAAATACCTCAGAAGAGAATCGCGGTCTTAATAGGTACAAAAGGATCAACAAAACACAAGATTGAAAAACTCACAGAAACAAGAATTGATGTTGACTCTGAATACGGCAATGTTTCAATCAAGGGCGAAGATTCAATCAAGCTTTACACAACACGAAAGATAGTCAAAGCAATAGGAAGGGGCTTTAATCCAGAAAAAGCACTCCAGCTCTTGAAAAGCGACTACAGCTTTGACTTGATCCGTATCACAGATTATGTTGACAAGAAAAGCCATATCCACAGACTCAAAGGAAGAGTTATTGGGGCTGATGGCAAGGCAAGAAGAACAATTGAAGAGCTCACAAAAACAGATATATGTGTATATGGCAAAACAGTAGGTATTATTGGAAGAATTGAAAATGTTTCCCTTGCAAGAAGGGCTGTCCAGGCACTTTTACAGGGAAGCATGCACGCAACGGTTTTTAAGAGACTGGAACGACAAAAAAGGAGGAGGATTTAATGGCAGAGAAAGCTATTGCATATGAACTTGCAAAAAAACAAAAAGAGATTAGTATAGCTGAGTTTTTCAGCAGAAACAGACATCTTCTGGGGTTTGATAATCCAAAAAAAGCACTATTGACAACAATAAAAGAGGCAGTTGACAATGCACTTGACGCCTGTGAAGAGGCAGGCTATCTTCCAAGAATAGAAGTCCAGGCAATTGACATGGGAAATGACAGGTTCAAGGTAATTATTGAGGATAATGGTCCTGGAATTATAAAAGAACAAATTCCAAAAATATTTGCAAAATTACTGTATGGTTCTAAATTCTTCAAACTATCCCAGAGCAGAGGTCAGCAGGGAATAGGTATCTCTGCATCAGTGATGTATGGCCAGATGACAACAGGAAGGCCGGCAAAAATAACATCACGAGTATCAAAAGATGAACCTGCAAGATATTTTGAATTAACACTTGACACCAAGAAAAACAAGCCGGAGATAGTGACAGAAAAAGAAGTAGAGTGGGAAAAAGAACACGGCACAAGAATCGAAATCGACCTTGAGGCAACTTACAGAAAAGGTGTAAGAAGCGTTGACACTTATCTTAAATACACAGCTGTAGTAAACCCTCATGCAACAATAATATACACAACACCAAGAGCAGAGCAGGTGATATTTCCAAGGGCAACAGACAAGCTTCCTGATGAGCCTGTTGAAATAAGACCACATGCATATGGGGTTGAACTTGGAAGAATGATAAAGATGCTCCAGGCAACAGAGCACAGGACACTCAGAGGATTTCTGACAAATGAGTTCTGCAGGCTTGGAAGAACAACTGCTGATAACATCTGCGAGAATGCTGCAATTCTCCCGACAACAAAACCAAAAAAGATGACAAGGGAGATGGCAGAAAAACTAATGGAGGGAATAAAACAGACAAACATCATATCACCTCCGACAGACTGCATCAGCCCGATTGGAGAAGAGCTTCTCAAACAAGGGTTGAAAAAAGAAATTGATGCAGAATATTACTGCACTGTTTCAAGAAGCCCGTCTGTTTACAGGGGAAACCCATTTGTAATTGAAGTTGGAATCGCATATGGCGGAGAACAGACAGCAGATGACAGGGTAACATTAATGAGATTTGCAAACCGTGTCCCTCTGTTGTACCAGAAAGGTGCATGCGCAATAACAGAGGCTGTAAAAGACACAAACTGGAGAAACTACGGGCTGAAGCAAAGCTCAGGATCAATGCCGAGAGCACCAGCAACAATAGCAGTGCACATTGCATCAGTGTGGGTGCCTTTCACATCAGAATCCAAAGAGGCAATTGCGCATTACCCGGAAATCATTAAGGAGGTAACTCTTGCGCTGCAGGAAGCAGGAAGAAAACTCTCAACATATGTGAAAAAGAAAAAAAGAGTGAAAAGAGAACTAAAAAAGAGACAGTTTATTGAAAAATACATACCTCATGTAAGCGAGGCACTCCAGGAGCTTGTTGACCTGGATGAAGTAAAGAAAAGAGAAGTTGAAAAAATGCTCGAATATATACTTGACAAGGACAGGGGCAATATTAGAAAGATGAAGAAAGAGGTGGGGTTGGCAAAATGAGTAAAGTAATAACTGAAATTAAGGATGTTGCAAACGGAGTCTACTCCAAAATCATAAAAAAGAAGAAACCCTATCTTGAGATGCCTGTAAGGTCATTGAGCAATGTAGTGTATGATGAAAAGGACGGATTTTTGGACCTTGATGACAGGTCAAAGAGAAGAACACTCACAGCATCAACAATAAAGACTTTCGCGCAGACTCTCAGGATGATGGCATTTTCAAAAGAGCTGCTTGAGAATTCAGACATTGCCACCAAAAGAGAGACTTATTACGTATCAAAGAACTGGGGAGATGCAAGATTCAAAGAGCAGACAAGCTCAGATTCTTTGATGAGCGATTTTGAGGCAATGATGAGAGTCAACAGGGAGCAGCTCGGATTCATTCCGGAAGAAAAAGGCGGAGATGTGGCAGGAAACCTTGTTGTTGTTGACAAGGATCAGGAAGGAAACAAGATAGAGATTGACTGCACAAGATTCGGTTCAGGAGCTTATTCAATTCCGATCTCTGTTGAGGAGCTTGAGTTCAAGACAGACGCTGAGTTTGTCCTTGTGATTGAAACAGCAGGTATGTTCCAGAGACTAAACAAGCACAATTACTGGAAAGAAGCCAACTGTATACTGATATCCATGGGGGGTGTTCCAACAAGAGCATGCAGAAGATTCATCAGAAGACTAAGCGAGGTAAAAGACATTCCAGTTTATGCATTTACAGATGGAGACCCTTATGGGTGGCTTAATATTTACAGGACCTTAAAAGTAGGATCTGGAAACGCAGCACATATCAACAGGTATTTTTCTGTACCCAATGCTCATTTCTTTGGGATAACCGCAGAGGACATTGAAGAATATGACCTTCCAACACATCCTCTGACAGAGACAGACATCAAAAGAGTCTCAGACGGAATCTCAAACGACCCATTTGTCCAGCACCATAAAAAGTGGCAGAAAGCACTAAAGCAGCTAGTGAAGATGAAAGTCAGGGCAGAGCAGCAGGCGCTTGCAAAGCACGGGCTAAACTTTGTAATCTCAGACTATCTTCCTGACAAGTTAAAGGACAAGAACAGCTGGCTTCCATAATTTCTTTTATTCTTATGCAATTCTGTTTTATGCTTGGGAAATTATTCATGGTTTAAAATATTTAGGAATTCCTCCTCCCCGGCACAGACGGCCACTTACGAGTGTCCTACTACATTACTCAAAACATCGCAATTACGTCTGGCCAAGGAGGAATTCCTATCAGAAAGGCTTTACAGTTCTGAATTACCGTTTGCGGAGCTTGCTCTGTCTAGTGTTTCGGCGGTGAGCAAGCGACCCAAAAAAGTCTAAAGTATTTATCAACTTTTCAAAACTATTTTCTCAAATAAAAAAAAATATGTACAAGAAAGGATTTCAATTGTCAATAAGAATGTGATAATTGTTGCGATTGTCGTTTGTGTTCCTTGGATTTATAACAGGAGTTATCCCAAGTTTGATAAAGTATTTTGGACACTACCAATAGCTTTCAGTAAAGAATTCCCATATGTATAAGGTTGACAGCAGTGTTCTTCATCTGAGTATAATAATCTGTTTAGTGGTCGAAAATCATTAGGAACAAAGACATCATAATCAATACTCTCTGGAGCACGGCTTCCAACATATATCTTAACTATTCTTTCACGGGGTAAAGAGATTTGTGATACTGGCTCTAGTGCTTCCCTGTCTCCTAAAAACACATAATCTTCCCATTCACGATTTTCAACAAGCCATTCAAGAAATTCCACTTTGTTGTATTTTTTTTCGTGTGTTTCATCAAACTCCAAACCAAATGGTTCAACTAAAGCATTTTCGTTTCTTGTGACAAGAACAATGTTGCTGTGTTCTCTTGCTATCTGCAGGTAATCTTCTGCACCAGGATAGAGCAGCCTGTCTCTGTTTTTGGCAATGTCTCTTCTTGCTCTCTCTATATCATCTTCATCAAGTTGAGTCCGGTAATCTTTCCAGCTTTCATTTACCGCATCCTCTATTGAATAATTTTCTCCAGTAGTCCTGAAAACCCTGCCTGCACTCTCAATTCCCCATCTCCAAAAACCCGGCTTCCAGATACCTGCATCTTTTCTCCAGAATCTAAGCTCTTTAAGAGGCAGTCTCAGGGCATAGCACTTGGCAAGTGTAAAATCAAGATCAGTAACAACTACATCTGATTCCAGAATACTTGTGACAACTTTGTCAATACCTTCTGACTTTTGTTGCTGTGTTACTCCACAGTGCTCCATAGAAAAAAAGAAGTGAGTATAGGCTTAATAATTTTGCCTATTTCTCAAGCTTCTTCAGTCTCTTCTCAACTTTCTTCAGGTCAGCCTTTGTGGCAAGACCTGCCTTGTCAACAGCTTCCTTTACTCTCTTGTCAACCATCTTCTCAAGCTTCTGTTTCTGTTTTTCTGACTCTTTCATCAGGTCATCAACAAACTTCTTGGCTTCTTTTTTTGTCATCTCTCCTTTCTTGACAAGCTTTTCTGCAGCTTTTTCGACCTTTTCTTTGGTAAGTGCTGCTGCCCCGACACCAAGCATAAACATCTTCTTCAAAGTCTCTTTCATTATCTCACCTCCACAAGTTTGAAATAGTTAAGTAGAATATAAGCATTACTGCTATTAAAAAATATATCAATGAAAACTTTGGAACACCAAACAGCGTACTGTCACTGTATGGCATTACAAGTGCACTTCCAATAACAAGTGCGACAATTATTATTGTGATAACAAAGTTTGAGCTGATTTTTGATATTGTGCTGTTCAGGTGTTTGATATTTCCGTCTATTGATTTTATTGTCCTGTTTGTTCCTTTTCTTTCAAGAAGTGTTTTTTCCTGGTAGTCCGGAAGACCGACCAGAAAATTTGTTAACTTATTCCAGTACTCTCCAGACTTTTTTATAACATATTTTGGAGAAGCTCTCTCTAGTTTCTCTCTTTCAATAAATGGTTGGGCAGCTTTTAGAAAATCAAATTCAGGATAGAGTGCCAAGCAGTTGGACTCTATTGTTCCAATTGATCTTAATATAAGTGTGAAACTTGCAGGGAATTTTATCTTGTATTCACGAAATATCATCACTAGTTTTTCAAGAACTTCTGAGAAACTCACATATTTGAGCTGGGTATCTCTGTACTGCATAAAGCACTCAACAAGCTCTTCTTCAAATTTCTCCATGTTTATTGGTCCCTGCACAAAACCAACTTTTAAAAGAATCTTTGGAAGCCTGTCATACCTTTCCTCAACTATGGCCGCGCACATCTGTTCAAGGTTTTCCTTGACATGCTCCCCAATAAACCGGCAGACTCCAAAGTCAAGAAGTCCAATCTTGTCCTTGTTGACAAGAATGTTTGCCGGATGCGGGTCACCATGGAAAAACCCGTCAACAAAAACCTGCTTTAAAAAGCAGTTAACAAGATTCTTGCATATCTGCTCTTTGTCATGTGTATCTGAACCAAATACAGTGGATAGCTCCTCTCCTTCCAGAAAAGACATTGTTATGATATCAGGTGTTGTGTATTTCCAATAAACTTTGGGTATCTGGACAGCATTGTCATTTTTAAAATTCTCATAAAAAAGCTCAATATTTTTTGCTTCCCTCATGTAATCAAGCTCTTTTATGGTAAACTTCTGGAACTCTCTTACGATTTCCACAGGATCAACATAATCCATGGGGATATGCTTTTTGATGAGTTTTGCAAGGAAAAAAAGGATATGAATATCTGAGTGGAAAAGCTTGTTCACACCTGGTCTTCTGACCTTGACCGCAACTTTCTCGCCAGTAACAAGATTGGCTTCATAGACCTGGCCAATAGATGCTGATGCAATTGGTTCTTTTCCAAAATAGCTGAAAACAGAGTCAATATCCCCAAACTCTTCTTCAATAATCTCTCTGGCCTGTTGTGTTGAGAAAGGTTTTGCCTTGTCTCTTAGTTTTCCAAACTCTTTTGCATATTCAGCTGAAATAAGGTCTGGTCTCAAACTCAGCATCTGGCCAAATTTAATAAAGCTGCCTCCGAGTTCTTCAAAAGCCTGTCTTAGTCTTTCTGGATTGGGATTTTCTTTTTTTGGCTTTTTTCTAACCAGATGACCGAGCTTGATTTTATGGACTAAAAAACCAAACTCATACTTAATAAAAACATTCAGAATCTGTTTCAACCTCTTTATGTCAGCAATTTCCTGCTTGATATTAAGCATAGCTAAATCAACAAGAATTGCATATTTAAATGTATCTCTTGAAGGTAAAACTAGGGCTGTTTCTGTTCTAGGGAATTTAGTGGTCAAATATCATTTAGGTGTTATAACTTAGCCAGTTGGAGAAAAATAACTACTAGATTGTAGTAAAATTGGAAAAATATTTAAATGCTTTAAATCCTCCAGATATCATGGCTCGTATTATCACAAGGGATCTGGAACAGATTACAGGAGGCCAGTATGATAAATTCATGCTTGGTATCAAACCTTCTGGTCCACTGCACTTGGGAACCACGCTCGTTTTGCTGCACGGAATAATGGCTCTATCAAGCTCAGAGGCTACATTAGATGCAACAGTGATGACACATGATTTTGATTTCCAGAGGGGCAAAGATTTTGTTTCATTCGAAGGTCTTCCTGATCCTTTTGGATGTCATGATCTTATGAAAGAGCACACTTATGATGAGATCTCTCAGGTGGTGGATGAGATGTGTGACTTCTTTAGTGTTTCTCGTGAAAGAGTTAATGTCAGAAATTTTGGAGATTACACTGAACTTCAGGAGTTCCAGGAAATAATCACACATCTTATTGGAAACCAGAGAGGAAGAAGAGTGTTGAGGCAGACCATAGGACCCAGCAGACAGAGGGCAAGATATTTTGTTTCACCTATCTGCTCCTGCATGCATTCTTCCACAGATCCGCCCTCTATTGTTCATGGAGACAATATTATTCTGAGGACAGATTGTCATAATCACAAATGTCATGTTGATGAGTTCCAGGTAGGACTTACAGAACCAAGAAAGGTGAATTTTTTCTACCTTTTAGATCCTGTAAGGGATTTGCTCTCAGAAGGAGAAGGGATTCATATATATGGAGGAGATTATGGTTTGAAATACGGGGTGGACGGCAGATCCAAAGCTCTGCGTGTGCTCCAGCTTTTTGAAGAATTATCCGGCAATGCTCCTGATGTATATGTGGGTCCTCTTTTGAATCACTATGGAAGAAAACTTGGGAAGAGTAAATCCAATGCTTACACAATTGCCAATTTAAGACAGAATAATGAGGAATGGGTTAGAGGATTATTTGGACTTGTTGTTGAAAATACCCAGGAGATCATTGACTATGATATTCTTGAGAGATATTTTGGGGTTTGTGACCAAGAATAATTCTATCATAGAAAGATTTAAATATCTCTATTTGGCATAAAAAGAGTATTAGAGGTGAACAAATGAAAAAAGGTCAGGGTTTATCATTAAACACAATCATTGTTGCAGCTATTGTACTTATTGTTCTTGTTGTCTTGATAATGGTATTTACAGGTAGAATGCAGATTTTTAATATTGGTCTGGGAAATGCAACTAATCCAGTCTGTAAAAATAGCGAAGGTCGAGATTGTCAACTGGATTGCCCAATGCACAGAGTAGTTGTTGGAGATTATTCAGACTGTGTTGGGGATGAAAGGTGCTGTAGACCTGAATAATAAGTTTTTTAAGTTATTTCTTTTTCTATTTCTATTATGAAACGCAGATACTCCGGAAAACCCAAATACCAGACAGAAATGGCTCTTAAGAGAATAAGAGAACTTTTCAATCAGGCAGATGAAGTTTTTGAAAAAAAACCAGAGCTTGCAGACAGGTATGTTGAGCTTGCAAGAAAAATCTCTATGAAGTACAAAGTTAGAATTCCTTCTGAATTAAAAAAAAGATTCTGCAAGCACTGCCACAGATACCTTATACCAGGAAAAAACTGCACAGTAAGGATTGCAAAAAGCAGAGTTATATACACTTGTGAATGCGGAAAGCACATGCGTTTTCCGTTTAAATAAATGGAACATCCTTGTCAAACTTGATGCCATAGATAAAGATGTAGTTCCACAAAAGTCCTTTTCTTCTCTTGACCTGCACAGAAAACCCGCAACTCCTGAATATCTTCTCAATTTTGTCGTTATTTGAGAGCCAATCAACATTTGGAAGAACATGGAAAAAATCACCATAGTCAACAAAACATATCTTTCCTGAGTTTGGCATCAGCTCATTTACCTCTTTTAGCACTTTTTCAACTTCCTGAAGATAGCCAATTGTTCCTATTGACACTGCAACATCAACTCTCCCTACAGCAGGGTGTACCCTTTTGGTGTGTTCAGTATCATGTATTAGTTCTACTTCTCCATAGCTTTGCGATTTTGAACTCCATGATTTTTTGCTTGTCCTCCTTTCAGTAATTTTTAGATGATTTCTTGAAAAAGATGTTGCGTAGACCCTGCCAAAAGGACCTACCTCTTCAGCAAGCCTCACAGTAAGTGTTCCTACACCACACCCAAACTCCAGAACTTTTTTCCCTTCAAGATCACCACTGAGTGTAATTATCTCATCGATAACCCATCCTGGAAGATTCACTCTCTCAGTAAAAAGCGTTGCATACGCCAATAGGTCATTGACTTCGGTAATCATCTTCGGGTCATAGTATAGCTCTATCAAAAAGTAGAGAGGAACACCGATGAAGATAAGTGAACTCCCCAAACCAAGAATCCTGAGTGCTTCTGGCTCATTCAATGCCCACAAGACCACAAGTCCAATCAGAAATACAACTACAAGTACGGGTCCAATCTTGCCAAAAGGAACCTTGAAAGTCCTCTTTTTGTCAGGTTTTCTGAATCTCATGATGGGCACAGCAATAAGGACAGCAATATACATCACAAGCCCCATTGGAACAAGCATGCTGAGAAGAGTCTTGTAGTTTCCAAAACCCATCATAAGTATCAGAAGGCAAGCAACAGTCTGGAATACAATAGCTTTATGAGGAGTGTTGAACCTTGGGTGAATATCAGCAAACTGCTTTAAGAAAAGCTTATCCCTTGAAAGTGCAAGGATTAGTCTTGGCATTGTTATGATCTGGTCAGCAGCACATCCAAGAAGAGTAAGATACACACCAATTGTTATTGCTTGGACAAAAAGATCAACATTTGGCACACCCAGATTGTTGAAAACAATTCTTGCAAATGGCTGCAGAGGCGCATCATAGCTTCCAAGCCGTTGTGCAGGAATTGTTCCAAGCATTGTAAAAGCAAGAAGAATAGCAAGTATACACACAAAAATTGTTGCTATCATAAGTGAAGAAGGAATGATTTTTTCAGGCTCTTTGGTCTCCTCAGCAAGATATGATGCTGACTCCCATCCAAAAAAACTCTCTGCTATGAAAAAGATGGTCACAATAACAGGTGTCCACCCTTTTGATATGATTGGAAAAACATTGTCTGTATCAACAACAAAAAAACCAGGTATTACAACACCAAGAATAACAATAATACTTACTGTAGTAAATGCCATTGCCATTATTGAGCTTCCTTTCATTCCCATATAGGCAATAAGATTTAGAACTACTAGAAAAAGGGCGCTAATTCCTATCTGGAGCATAACATACTGGGATCCTGGCAGAAGATACTGCACACCTGCAACAATAAGGACAACTGTTGTAATATTTCCAACAAGCCAGGCAAGCCACCCAATAATAAATGAAAAAAATCTGCCATATGTCTGTTTTCCAAACTCATATACACCCCCAGCTTTTGGGAAAAGTGTAATGAGCTCACCAAAACACGCTCCAATGTAAAGACTGATAAAAGAAAGAATTATCCAGGAAAAAAGAGAAGCATTTCCTGCAATCTCTGCCCCCCTTGCAGGACCAATAAACATACCAGTGCCCATAATTGAGCCTATGGTAATTGCAAGTATTGTGCCTCTGCCTACTGTCCTCTTGAGCTCACTCATCTTTTTGTTATCTTGTAAATTTCCATCAAAACAATAATTGAAGCTGATGCAACAAGAATAATTGCCCAGTCCTGCAATGTTATGCTGACTGTGTCAAAAACTTGGTTTAACGGTGTATACAGTATTGCCAGCTGCAGTGCAACAGATGAGACAATAGCACCAATCAGGTATTTATTTGAAAACACACCCACTTCGAAAAGACTCTTTTTCTCTGATTTGGAGTTCAGGACATTAAACATCTGGAACATCACAAGCGTTGTGAATGCCATTGTCTGTGCATACTGAATACCTTTTGGAAGATACTGCCAGAAAATAACAAGTGTACCTAGTGCCATTATTATTCCAACAAAAAACATGTTTACCATAATTGACTTTGAAAATATCTTCTCGTCTGGCTTTCTTGGTTTTCGTTTCATTATCCCCTTTTCAATTGGCTCAATACCTAGGGCAAGAGCAGGAAGACTGTCTGTCAAAATATTCATCAAAAGGATCTGCAATGGCAGAAGCGGTGACGCATTCTGCATAAGACTTCCAAGAATAACCGCCAAAAACACGGTCAGCACTTCACCAATATTGCAGCTTAAGAGATACTGCACAAACTTTTTGATATTGTCATATATTCCTCTTCCTTCTTCAACTGCATTGACAATACTCTTGAAATTATCATCTGTTAATACAACGTCACTTGCCTCTTTTGCAACATCAGTCCCGGTAATACCCATTGCAACACCAATGTCTGCTTTCTTTAGAGCTGGAGCATCATTTACCCCGTCACCAGTCATGGCAACAACATGACCCTTTTTCTTAAGCGCTTCAACAATCATGCTCTTGTGGCTCGGATTCACACGTGCGAAAATCCCAATGTCTTCAATTTTTTCATCAAGGTCATCCATTTTCTCAAGCTCGGCACCAGTGAGAGCTATCCCAGTGATACCAAGCTCTCTGCCTATGGCAACTGCAGTATCCTTGGAGTCACCAGTGACCATCATCACTTTAATTCCTGCGGTCTTGCATTTGTCAATAGACTCTTTGACCTCTTCTCTTGGCGGGTCAATCATTGCCTGAAGTCCCACAAAAATAAGATTTTTTTCATAATCCTCTGATTTTTCTTTGTAGGCAAATCCAAGAACTCTTAATGCCTGCTGGGCAAACTTGTGGTTTGCTTCAAGGATCTTTTTCTTTTTTGCTCTTGTCATTCTCTCAACTGTTCCGTTGATGAGAATCCGATCACAAATCTCTACAAGGTTATCAGGAGCACCTTTTGTTAATACAAGGTCTCCATGAACTGTAGTCATAAGTTTTCTCTCAGAATCAAAAGGTACCTCGTCAGTTCTTTTGTGCTTCTTGTTTAGTTTTTTAAGGTCCATTCCTGCTTTCATTGCACTGACAAGAAGGCACCCTTCTGTAGGATCACCAATCACTTTATAATTTTCTTCACCATGCAGTTTTGCATCATTGTTCAAAGCACCTATCTTTAAGAGCATCTCAAAATTCCTGGGGTCAGAACTGAACTCCCCTTTTGGACTGTAGCCTGAACCCGAGACACTTACTACCTCATCATTTACATAGAGCTTTTTAACTGTCATCTGATTGTGAGTTAAAGTGCCAGTCTTATCTGTACAGATTACTGTTGTTGAACCCAGCGTCTCAACTGATGTGAGTTTTCTCATAAGTGCATTTCTCTTGACCATTCTCTGTACACCAAGTGCAAGAGAGATTGTGACAACAGCAGCAAGACCTTCTGGTATTGCAGCTACTGCAAGAGCAATTGAAGTTTCAAGAATCTCAATTAGATCATGGCCTGCAAGAAGACCAACTCCAAATATTGCAAAACATATTACTATTGTAAGTATCCCAAGTGAGTGTCCGAGCTCTTTTAACTTTACCTGCAAGTGAGTTGGCTCTTCTGGTGTCTTTTGTATTACTTCTGCAATTTTTCCAAATTCTGTATTCATACCAGTTGCAACAACAACTGCTTTTCCATGGCCCTTTGTGACAGTTGTGCCTGAATAAACCATGTTTGTCCTTGTGGCAAGAGGGGTATTTTTATTGAGCTTGTCATGGGATTTTCTGCATGGGAGAGATTCTCCTGTCAAGGCTGCTTCCTGGGTCTCAAGAACCATCTCTTCAATAATTCTTGCGTCAGCAGGCACCTTGTCTCCTGCAGCAAGAGAGATAATGTCCCCTGGAACAATCTGGGTTGAATCAATTTCTTTTTCTTCTCCGTTTCTTATCACTTTGGCCTTTGGAGTAGCCATCTTTTTTAATGCCTCTATTGCCTTTTCTGCTTTGTATTCCTGTATAAAACCAAAGAATCCATTAAGGATAAGTATTGCAAAAACAGCACCAGCTTCCAGCCAGTCCTGCAGAATAATTGAGACGACCATAACAGCAAATAAGATGAGTATGACAAAACTTTTGAACTGGTCAATAAAAATCATGAACGGATGGATCTTTTCTCCTTCTGCAAGTTCGTTTGGTCCTTGTTCTTGCAGCCGTTTTTTTGCTTCCTTTTCGGTCAGTCCCTTGCTGGATGTGTCAAGCTCATCAAAAACCTTGTCAATTTTCAGATTGTGATATTCCATTTCATCCCCTCTTTTTTAATCCAATTCAAATTTTATTCAATTAATATATCTTTTTGTTTTATCTTTTTTACAGGTTTTGCCTTTTCCCAGATTGTATCAAAGTAATTCTCCAGTGCATTAGTCAGTTCCAGGCTGTCAACAATCACTGTGATTCTCTCTTTTGGTCTTTTGGGATTAACCATTGTTTCAAAACTATCTATTCCATCTCTTACTGTTATTCTCAATTCCTCAACAGGGTAATACCTGACCTTGATACCTCTTTTTACATCTTTTTTCATCATCTCAAAACCATTTGCAGTCATTTTTGTTGCAATATGTCTTATCTCAACACCTCTTTTTATTGCCTGTTCTTGTGTATAGACAATAGAGTGAGGCTCAACCTCATAGGTGAACATTGATTTAAGATAATTTTCAGATTTTCTTATGCTGTTTTCAATTATTCTCAGCATGTTTTTTTTACCGACAACAATGGTGATTTTCTCATGTATTTCTGTGTCTTTTACTCTTGTTTTTTCGAGGTTTTTTAGTTTTTCAGGGAGGTATTCTTCAAGGTTTTTGAGTCCCTCGATCCTCTCATCAATAAGCTCTTTGATTGCTATCTCCGGGTCAACAGGTTTGAAGATCTTTGGTTTTACAGGTAAAACAGAAACAAATCCTTTTTGTGCAAGGTCATTTAAAACCTGGTATGTCCTGCCATGAGGCACATTGCTAAACTTGCATGCATCACCGCCCGTAAGAGAACCGTGTTTGAGAAGAGTTGTGTAGAGTTTCTGTTCATACTTAGTGAAACCGAGCTGTTCAAGTTCCTTCATACAACTATTATTGGTAGTAACTAATATTTATAAGTTGTAGTTATTTACTTAGAAGTAATTAAAATGAACCAAAACAAACAAATAATGGATTTTCTATCTAGACAGGGAGAAAGAGTTGAAAGTATAAGTGAAGTGGAAGACGGCTCTCTTGCTGCAGTTGTACTGAGCACAAGCCAGGACAGGTGGTTTTCTGTTCACAGGCACTATGATATTGGTTATTTTAGTGAAGCTTACCATGATGCACTCAAAGGCAATCTTCACCAGGTTGAAACAACATTAATGGTCAAGTACATGTTAAAGGACTCAGAGCTAAAAGTATTACATGCTCTTGAACTACCCGTCATAAGTATCCTTATGGGAAGCCCGTATCAGCAGGCAGTCTTCTCCATTTACAAAGAGAGTGATATTGCAAAAATATATTCAAATCATGAGTACGAGGTAGAAGATGACAAATTCAGTTGAAGTTTTAGAGATTCAGAAGGAGATGTTGAAGTATATCACCGCGGATAAGGGGTTCTATCCGCAATATCAGAAAGACATAGATTTCATTATGCTGCCGTCTGATAGAAGAATACTTGAAAAATTCTGTGAAGAAGCAGCACAAGAAATAATTAAGCAACCTGACCTTGGAGGATATACTGTTCATTCTGATCTTCCTAATATTGCTATAGATTACCATGATTTTATTTGTAAATTAGGATGGAGGATATTTGGTGATTTTGCTTCACTTTTTCACTCAACTTCATACAGACAGGTTTTGCTTGAAAGAGGAAAACAGGAGGCTTTTTATTTAGATGATTTGGTGGGAAAGGGTGAATTAGGTCACTCTTTTAGATACTCTGAGATGTATTCAGACTTCTCACCTGTTTCTGTTTTACGTTGTTACGGAAATGTATCAGTGGTTGGAAAAGACGGATTTGTGCAAATGATGGAGATGGCTAAAGTAGTGGCTCAAGAATCGGTTCAATCGGCAAACAATTATCTTTCTTCCACATATGCTTTTTCACAGAGGCTGCTGGATCATATAAAGCCTCACAGGGTTAGGATTCTCTTGGATTATGCAGAGCGAGTTGTTAGGGCTAGGCCAAGTGAAGCTGAGGATTTCTTCATATCATGTGGTGAAGGCTTTCGTCTACTGGGGAAGGATTTTATGAGTGTTGTGCAACTTGCTTGTTTTTTTGCAGAGAATCCTTCAGGGGAGAGCGAAAAATTTTTTGAAAAATATACTGATTCTCTTTACTTTAGATATGGTGGTATGCAGCACTTTCTCGAGAAACAAAAAAAGCTAAGTGTACAGTGATTACAATACTCCCAATTATCAGATGTTTTCACTTCAGAAAAATATTTATATGATGTCATCATATGCATGTTTATGTTGGGTATAGCACCCAGGAAAGTATCGCATCATCTGCATGCGTACCAGCCAAGGGAAAACAATCCATTTACAGAGAAGGTAAATATAGAGTGTTACAGAGCTTTAGCTGATGCAGAGGTGTTCAGGAATGTTTCTGCTGATTTTGGACCGACTCTCTTATTGTGGCTTGATAGAAATGACAGGGCTACACTTGACAAAATAGTTGAACAAGACAATGGCCAAATGATTGGCCAGCCATTTACCCATAGGATAATGCCGGATATTACTTTTATAGAGGATATCCAGACTCAAATATTTTGGGGTAAAGCTTGTTTTGAGCATTTTTTTGGAAGAGAAACACAGGGTATGTGGTTACCTGAGTCAGCAACTAGCAAAAGAGTTTTAGAAGAAATGGCAAAACAAGATATTATTTACACTTTTGGAAATCATGACCAGAGAGCAGATGATCCAGAGTCCTATTCACCAGGTCCTTTCAGGATTGATCTGGGAAAAAAGGACATGATTTATTTTTTCTTTCATCCTGTAAGCGGTCAAATTGCAAACAATGGTGGAGGTTATCTTAATAATGCAGATCATGCAATGGATTTTATTGCAGGAATGGGTCTGGAAACAGATTTGTTTTTAGCTTATGACTGCGAGACTTTTGGTCATCACCATAAGTTTACAGATGGATGGCTTATGAGCTTTCCAGCTGCAGCCTCCAGGAGGAAATGGTCTATGGAACCAATTTATTCAGAAAATGGTCTTAGACCAGAGAAAATTATAAGTTTTGCAAGAATCCGGGACAACACCTCATGGAGTTGTTCACACGGGATTGAGAGGTGGACAAATGGATGCTCTTGTGGGGGTGAGGGGGTATATAGAAGACCACTTACTGAGGCTATGAAAGAGCTTGAGATTAAAGTACACAGAGCTTACTTTGGCCAGGATCATATTGAAAACAATTATGCCATGAGAAATGAGTTTATCCAGGTGATTCTTGATGAAAAACAGCCAGAAGAACTTGTAGAAGAACATGCACAAAGAAATCTAACACAACAGGAATCAGCTGAAGCACAACTTTTGTTGTTTGCGCAGTATCATCTTCAGCTTGCTTATACAAGCTGCGGGTGGTGGTATGGAGAGCCAAGTCTTCAGACAGGCAAAAGTGTTACTGATGCGCTGACATCTGCGATGATAGTTGATGAGATTAAAGGAGAAACAAATGCTTTTGATTTCCAGCAGAAGATACAACACGTTATTGACATATCTAATCCTGGTATTGTTGCCCAAAAACGAAAGAACGCGTATTTTAGAAATGCGTATCTACCACAAAGACAAAAAAGCACAACTTTTTTATAATCACACAAAAAACATTTTGTTCATGGCAACAAAACCATGGGCGATTGCACTCGTGATATTCTTCACTTTCCTGACATCAGCAGCCCAGATAATGTACAAGATGGCAGCTGACAGGCTTACAACTAATCCTGCAGAACTTTTGACAAACTGGCCGCTTCTTGTTGGAGCTGTTCTTTACCTTATTTCAGCAGCCCTTATGATGATCTCTTTCAGTGGAGGCGAAATTTCTGTTCTTTATCCAATAATTGCATTGAGCTATGTTTGGGTTAGTCTTCTTTCACCAATATTTTTTCCAAGCGATTCAATGAATACACTTAAGTGGTTTGGAATTGCATTTATTATCGGCGGTGTCGCATCAATAGGGGTGGGGAGTCAAAAATGAGTGAGTGGATTTCGATACTCATAGTTGTTATGAGTTCATGGACGGGCGCTCTTGGAGGAATATATCTGAAAAAAGGAGCACACAGATTTAAGCTTAATCTGAAGTCGCTTATCACAAACAAATACCTGATTGGCGGAGTTATTCTCTATGGCCTTGGAACTGTAATATATATATTGGCTCTTAGATGGGGGAATCTTTCCATACTTTACCCGCTCATCTCAATAACATATATCTGGATAGCAGTACTTTCACAAAAAATGCTTGGTGAGAAAATGAACAAATACAAGTGGATTGGTATTGGGTTGATTCTTGTAGGTGTCAGTCTTATTGGACTTGGAAAATGAAAACCGTTATGTCAGTTGGAGGATCAATTGTAGTTCCTGATAATTTGGATGTGGATTTTCTTAAAAACTTCAGAAAACTCATTCTTGAAAGTGAAGGGCAGTTTATAATAATTGTCGGGGGAGGAAAAACATGCAGAAACTACCAGAATGCAGCAAAGCAGGTAATTAAGCTTCACAAAGAAGACCTTGACTGGCTTGGGATACATTCAACAAGACTAAATGCACATTTGTTAAGAACAATCTTTCGTGAACATGCATATCCAAGAATTATCACAGACCCCAACGAGTACATTGATTTTGAAGAAAAAATTCTCATCGCTGCTGGATGGAAACCAGGGTGGAGTACAGATTACTGCGCAGTTCTGCTGGGAGAAAAACACAATGCTAAAGCTGTGTTGAATCTAACAAACGTTGATTATGTATATGACAAAAATCCCAAAAAATATCCAGATGCAGAGCCAATCAAAAAAATATCCTGGAATGATTTCAGGGAAATTGTTGGTGATGTGTGGAGGCCGGGCCTTAATGCACCTTTTGACCCGATTGCAAGCAGGGAAGCACAAGAGGCCGGAATAAAAGTTGTGATTATGAACGGTAAAAACACTAAAAACCTCAGAAACTATCTTGAGGGAGAAAAGTTCGAGGGAACAATCATTGAATGAAAATCCTAAAGGAACCTTCAAATATTACACTTGTTGTTTCTAATATAATAACAATAGTCATTGCTCTCGCTCAGGACTGGAGCCTGATTAACCTCTTGTGGGTCTACTGGGCGCAGAGTGTGATAATTGGAATATTCAATGCCCTGCGCATGTTTGCAGACAAAAAAGAATGGCAGTCAAGCTTGTTTTTTTGTCTGCATTACGGGTTTTTTCATCTATTGTATTTCTTTTTTCTTGCAATATTTGCTTCTGAGGGTTTTTTCCAGGAATTCACTCCTGTCTATTGCATTATACCTGTTCTTACTTTTCTTGTTAATCATCTTTACAGTTATTTCAGGCACAGGAATGAAAAGCATTCATTCCAGCGGCTTTTTTTCTTTCCTTATGCAAGAATAGTTCCGATGCATCTTATTGTGGTTACTGGTACAATGATTGCTGCTGGTTACGGGAACAAAGCAGTGCTTCTGTTGTTCATGGTGCTCAAGACAATAGTGGATCTAATTATGCATATTATTGAACACAGATGAATGTGTGGTATTGGTTCAAATAAGGCCGTTACACCTAGGGTGTTGAATTAGAGTGTTATGCTTGGTTGTTAAATCGCAGGTTCTCTTGATAATACTTTCTCAATTTGTTCGTAAATTTTGTTTATTTTACTTTCATATGAATTTATTTCTTCGAATTTTTGAACTATCTCTTGTTGTTCCTCTAAACAAGGTACATCCATTTTCGCATGTTTGAAAAATCCAGTTTTCGTCCATGTACCGTTTGATGATTGTGATGCGTACTCTTTGAACAAACTATTTTGGGTAAAGGCAACCCATTTCATATTAACATCATATTCAGAATTTTTTTTTTGAAAAAGGATATATGCGTGGTCGTTAAGCGTATAATTTCCTGTTTCAAGATAAAAAATGTCGCCTGCATTTCCATTTCTTATAACCAATAAGCCTTCTTTATTATCAAACGCCTTCAACTTTCTCCCACTTGGTAGTATGCACATAGGGATTTCACCCATTTGGGTTCTATCGATAGTGGAGCTAGAAAGGACCTTATACCTTTGTTTTTCTTTTTTAGATTTAATCTTACTGTAGATAAACTCTTCAGTTAATCCACTATTCCCACTTAACGAATCAAATATTTCACTAACTGGCACTTGAATGCCTTGATATTTTTCATACTCAATGATAATTGGGTTCTCATTAAGCCTTTTAATCTTTCTCTTTATTGTATTTAATTTGGATTTTAAGATAATAACTTCCGTAATCTTTTTTATCTGCGCTTCCTGAATGTGGACAGGAGGTATATCTAATTCAAGTTCTTCAACAATCTCTTTGTTCAAATAACTCACTCCTGCTTTGCTTGTCTGAATTTTTAAGAACATTGTTCTTAACTTATAAGCTATCCATTTCAAGTTTACTTTTGGTCTCCAACTTTTAAAGGGTACTAAAACTGCGGTATTATTTGCATCGAATATTTTGTATTGTACATAAACCTGTCCTGAGTTACCTTTGGTTGGATATGTTATACATGGTAAATCCTCTTTATCAATAATACTCTTATTCCAATGTCCTTTTATTTCATTCTGCCCAGTCAGTACAGGTACTTCTCCCTCAAACAAGTATAATTCCTCGTCTGTGATTTGATGACCTTGATTCAAATCAAAAACGTCTTTTAGTTTCATTTTAAGGATTCTATAAGATTTCTAATTTCTGTAATCTCTTTGTCTAGTTCTTCCAAGTCAATGTATTTTGGTTCATATGGTCTTAAATAGTATTCTGGAAGCAAGGTAGTAAATTTATCTTTTTTTATTCTATTCATACTGATTAACTCACCCTTCCGTTTCTTAACCTTATTGCCCTTTTCATCAACCCATTCTGTTCCGTTCTTTTTAATATCATCATATCTCAACCATCTTTCCTCAAGTAAACCGGGCATTTCTTCTCCTTCTGTACTTACCCAACCAGAAATTTCATCATGTAACCAACCATTCCTGTTATTTCTAAGCTTTGTTGGGAATCTCTTATCTGAGTTTGCTAGACCATCATTATCAATAATATATATCCATATTGGTTTTTTCTGAATTCTTGTTACATTTTTACCTTTCTTAGTGATGTAAAGGGCGTATGTCTTTTCCTTGGTGTACGGTGCGAATGCAAATTTAGGTAAGGATATTATTGCATCAATATTGCATTTCTCAATCATCTCTTTTCTAAACTGCTTATATGTGGGATTTTCCAGAACTCCATCAGGCGTTATTACGCATGCTCTGCCCCCTGTTTTTAAAAGTTTCATTATTTTGCTGATAAATGCAATCTCAGTTCTAGTAGTTGATAAGCTTGATGTCTCAGCCTTTATTGTTCCATTGCCATATGGGGGGTTAGTTATTATATAATCAAATTTCTCTTCCTGGAAATCATGTCTCAGTGTGTTATGAGTACTCATATTAGTATGACCATCACCTACTAAGAACATATTGAGTCTAGTTCTTGATATGTTATCTTCTCTTACATCAATACCATAAAAACAATTTTTCTCAAGAAATACTTTTGCTTTCTTTGTAAGTGTATTTGTTTTGTCATAATTGTTTAATAATACCTTATAACTTTCAGTTAGAAAGCCTCCCGTCCCACAGGCAGGATCAAGTATTTTGAATCTTTTGTCCATATCAAAATATTTTTCGTCTTCTAACAATAGCTTGGCAAAGATATGGGCATAATGTCTTCTTGTAAAAAACTCTCCAAATTCTTTTTTTTCCTTGCTAGATGCGAACATCTCATATACTGCTCCAAATAAATCAAAACCAGCCCCATGAAGAGGTCTCATTGAATCAATAACTTCATATATTCTTTGCACATCTTCCTTTTGTACGAGTGGCTTCTTCCCACTTTCACCCATGATAAATACTCTAACTTGCTCCATCAATTTGGAAAATTCCTTAAACTGTGTTTCTACCTCCAATCTTTTTATGTAGCTGGAAAGATTCCCAACTAACTTCTCGGCTTTTTTGTCCCCACAATCAGTCCAATATATCTTAGATTTATCAATAGTATTCTCAACTTGTGCTTTCTCTTCAAAAAATTCTAAAGAAACAAAACCGATTGTGAAATCAATTTTTTCCTGATTGTTCTTGAAATTAATTCCACGGTAAATATTTGCTAATTCCCATAGTTTCTTATTGAAAATGGCTTCTGATATTGTGGATATTGAATCTACATTTGTTTTGATATTCGTGAGTTCATTATTCTTATTTAACCTGCTTTTTATAAGCCTTAGAATGTCAATAGTCTGGAATTCTCTTATTGGGTTTTGGTTTAGGGTTATCTCACCCCCCGTTGATGCATTGTAAAAGACAGAGGTTTTGCAGTTTGTAACAATAAAATATGGTAAATTAAGTCTCTTTGATTTTGTTTTACCCTGTTCAATTGCATCTTTCCAATCTGCATCTCCCACACTACAGTTGTCTTTTACTTCTGCATATGCTACAAGATTTTCAATAAATTGCTCCTCGTTTTCGCCATCAAATTCAAACTCAGAAATAAGAATATCTGGTCTTTTAGTCCCCGTGTATT
>CAYUHF010000014.1:0-43978 GCA_964444505.1 uncultured Methanosarcinales archaeon
CACCCAAAAATCTTTCTACCAGTATACCTTTTTATTCTTTTCTGGACAGAGCCGAATTATCTAAACAATTAAATAATAAAAACAATTACTCTGTTCTATGATCTCAGTTGTTTTGATAGAAACACTCTACCCCGGAAACATTGGAGCAGTCGCAAGACTGGTAAAAAACTTTGGGGCAGACCAGCTTCTTTTGATAAACCCACAGTGCGATCATATGTCAAGCGATGCAATGGCAAGGGCAATGCATGCAAAAGATGTTCTGGAGAAAGCACAGATTATTGACTATTATTATCTGGATAATTTCGATTACATAATCGGCACAACCGCAAGAATCGGGACAGACTACAACATCCCAAGGGTGCCAGTAACACCAAAGAAAATGGCAGAAAAGATAAACAAAGTAGATGCAGATATAGCCATAATTTTCGGCCCTGAGGACAACGGACTTACAAATGAGGATGTTTTAAGATGCGATTATACTGTTACCATACCTGCATCAAAGGACTATCCCACGCTCAACCTGAGCCATTCAGTAGCAATACTCCTTTATGAAATATCAAAGTATGATTTTGACGAATATCCTCCCATGACAGCAAAAGAAAAACAAGTCATGCAGGAACTCATCAATGAAATACTTGAAAAAATGCAATTCTCGACAGAAGACAAAAGAGAAACACAGAGAAGAGTATGGAGCAGAGTTCTTGGAAAAGCAATGCTAACAAAAAGAGAAGCCTTTGCACTACTCGGATTCTTTAGAAAGCTCAGATAATGCCTTTCTTACCATGTCGTCACCTTTAGGCCTTGCAAGAGGGCCGAGCTTGTAGTATTTCTTGTTTGCCGAAGAGCCCCATGAAAACTCACCTTTCACATCCTTTACTTTTGCAAGCTTAAAGATTCCCATATCACAGCCCCTCTTGAGCTGGTAATAAATACTTCTCCTGGTAACCTTTGGAAAAGCCTTTTCATAAATCTTATAAACCTTATAGCCATGGCACTCTCCTGCAAAATAGAGTATCTCAACAATGTTTTCTCTTATCTCGCTTGTCGGAGGACGACCCCTCATACTAAAAGATTATTATTCGGGGTTTAAATAATTTAGTAATATGGGGTTATTTGGGGACATAGTTGTTCAATATTATACTGTTCACCATAAAGGTTAAATATATCCGACGGGTCACAAATTTCAATTATTTTCAACAGTAATTCACAGTCATCTCCTTCTGGGGTTGTTTGTATCAATAAAGGATAATCATAATAAGGATGGTTAAAACACAACAAAAGAAGGCCGGAATAGTCTTCTGAATAGTTGCTTGTAGAGTATTGCCAAGAGTTACCGTCTGCAGTCTGAACCAGACCTGCTTCCAGCGCTATTTCTCCTATATCATCCCAGTTTTCCTGAGTACATTTATCAAACATATATTCTGCCATTTTGATAGAAATGGGATAACAGCTTTTATTTTTTATGCAATTAAGGATAGAATACTTCTTTGCAAAATTACAAAATCCATTACGGAGATTTCTATCAGCTGTGCACATCACAGAGCAAGCAGACTCAGTAATTGTTCTTAGGTTTCTGAAAAACGCTATTAATAGCGTGCATAGCTTGCTAACATGACACAAGCAAAAAAACTTTTTTAAGAAAAAACCTTCCATACTTTTATAAACCAGCATGATTTTTTGGATATTATGAAATGCGATACAGATAATATGGATTTTTGCAACTGCTCATATCCGGGCTGTCCAAGAAAGGGAAAATGCTGTGAGTGCATCCAGTATCATCTCAAAAAGAACCAGTTACCTGCGTGCTGTTTTCCTGATGATGCAGAAAAAACCTATGACAGAAGTTTTAGAAAATTCATTGAAGTGCGAAGCTGACATCTAACTTGTAAGGAATTCTTGCACCCATCACTTCAACAACCTTTGATGCAGAATAGCTTGCAATCCTTCCGGATTCTTCTAGAGAATATCCATTAGTAAGACCAAATAAAAAACCAGCAGCATACATATCACCAGCACCAGTAGTATCCAGGGCATTAACTTTAAACACTGGAATCCTGTGAATTCCATTGGAGTTGCCCACAATAGAACCCTCTCCTCCAACTTTTAGTGCTACAGTATCACACAGCTTTAAACTCTCTTGAATTGCATCATCTGGTGATTTCCCTGTAAACAACCTTGCCTCTTCCTTGTTCATAAAAACAATATCTACAAACTCTTTGCACACATCTCTTAAGAGCTCTTTTTGTGCTTTTACAAGAAATGGATCAGAAATATCAAAACTCACCTTGACACTATTTTTTTTGGCAGTCTCAAGAGCATGCATCACAACCTCTGGAGTTGTGTCCAGAGCATAAGCAGTAGTGTGAAAAATCTTTGAGTTCTTTATATGCTCACTCATGATATGCTCTTTTTCCAGAAGATTGCAGACTCCAAGATGAGTATTCATAGTCCTCTCACTGTCAGGTGTAACAAGAATAACAGAAGAACCTGTCATACCCTCGGTCTGCATAAGATGAGGAAAAACACCAAACTCTCTTAGCTTGTCATCAAAAATCTCACCCAGGACATCCTTTCCAACAGTACCTGCATACATACTCCTGCCTCCCATATTGGAAATACCAATCATAGTATTGCAGCAGCTACCTCCTGGCATCACAGTCTTTCCAGCAAGATCAAACCTGCCCAATAACCTCTTGCTTGTACTATGGTCAATAAGCTGCATAATACCTTTGGACAAACCAAGCTCATCTAATACAGAGTCATCTACTTTTACAAGTATGTCAATTATTGAGTTTCCTATGCCGTAGACATCATAATTTACCATGACATAAAAAACTCAAAGCTAATATTTAATAATTCTGGTGGTATTATTAAGCAAGGTTATTTTTTCCTAAATTCCTCTTCAGCTCTTCTCCTAATCTTAGAATCAACATCTTGCGCCATCCAGCAATAGTAATTTGGATCAGTATTCTCAGGTGTATTGTGCTCGAATTCAATGTCTACAATCCTTGGAGCACCCTTGTCAAAGTACCAGTTCTCCCATTCATGGTAATTAGAAGATCCTGTATAAGCCTCCATAACCTCATCATAAATGTAGTCGACTAAGGCATTGAAAGCCTGAATATCATCAACTACTCCACTCAGATCAGTTACTCCTGGTAAAAACCTATAACAATTCCCACTAAGACCCCATCTTGTCTTAGTAACAGTCAGATAATGATCCCAAGTGTTGTTGTGAAAGTCATCTGGAATATCTTCAATAGAGCTTTGGTAAGCAGTGTGTTCCTGGGTATCTGGATCTATGTGGCATGAAACTGGTTCTGCAAGGGCTTTTTCCAGATTACTTTCAAAGCTTGCTTTCCAATCAAAATCATGCACTGTCTGAAATTCAATATCGGCTGACTGGTCCCAGGGAGCAACTGTAGGTGTGCCTGTAGGAATCTCTTCAGATGTCTGTGGTGAACAGGCACCAAGAGATAAACAAATTGCTCCCACTAATGCTGAGTATAATTTTTTTCTCATTTTGTTTCACCTTTAGCCACTATAAGTTCCGATTTGTGCTCTTTCTCTGGCTACGTAGTCCGTATTCATTTTTTCAGCAATATCTGTGATGTCAATATCAGCTTTTGATGCCCAGTGAACGGCTTCTTTTAACCAGGAATCCATAGCAACCCAGCTTTGATATTCAAAACATTCTTCTGCTTCCTTTAGAGAACCAACACACTCTCTCAGGTGATATGCTTTTGTTATTGAAACGTCAAAATCCTCGACAATTTGACTATCAACTTTTGCTGATTCTGATTCAGAGCCAGCTTCTTTTAGCCATGATTCCATGGCACCTAGGCTTCGGTATTCAAAGCATTCAGTTGCTGTATTAGTGTGTTGTAGAGAATCTCTTAGATGATAAGCTCTCTTCAATGATATTTCGAGCGATTCAACAACCTCACTGTTGATATTAGCCATCCCTGATTCAGAGCCAGCTTCTTTCAGCCATGATTCCATGGGGCTCCAGCTCTGATATTCAAAACATTCTTCTGCTTCCTTTAGAGAACCAACACATTCTCTCAGATGATAAGCTCTTGTCAATGAGTCTCCAAACTCTTCGAATTTTTGAGTATCTAATTCAGCTTTCTTAGCTTTTTCTCTTGCTTCTTTTAACCAGGATTCCATTGCACTAAAGCTCAAAACAGCATAACATTCCAATGCATTGTCTATGTCTTCTCTTATCATGCCACCGTATTTCTGAGCCTCTTCTTGGACAAATCCCTCAAGCTCCTGATGTTTTTGTGTTAGTCTATGGTATGTATCATCTACTTGTCTAATGTCTTCTTGTATCTGTGTTTGGAATCTGCTTTTGATTTGTTCTCTTAGTTCTGTGAAATT
Source organism: uncultured Methanosarcinales archaeon (assembly GCA_964444505.1). Taxonomy (GTDB): domain Archaea; phylum Nanobdellota; class Nanobdellia; order Woesearchaeales; family JAGVZT01; genus CAYUHF01. The sequence continues at coordinate 4,384 of CAYUHF010000014.1, forward strand.
ACTACATTCGACCTCTAATATTTGTTCTAAATTTTGAATATCCATATTTTCACCCCTGTGATGATCTTAATTGTCATCACAAAGTAATACTAACTATATTGGGGGTTAGTATATAATTTTTTGGCTTATAGATTATAATTTAAATTAAAAATATAATTTAATTAGAAAAATATATAAATAAATCATATCTTTTTAACACAAAATGAAACGAAAAGTCATAAAACTGGCCGATACAACCTATGTTGTCTCTATTCCATTGAAGTGGGCAAGGTCAAAAAACCTTGAAAAAGGAGATGAGGTTGAAGTTGAACTCTCAGATAACCAGATGAGCATAATTGTGGGACAAAACAAAGAAAAAAATGAAGTCTCTGTGGATGTTGACAATCTTGTAAATGTGACAGACAGATATATTACAGCTCTTTACAGAAAAGCATTTGACGAAATAGAAATCACCTACTCTTCTCCCAAGATATTTTCAGCAATACAGTCATGTCTTTCAACCCAGACAATCGGTCTTGAGATAGTAAAACAGTCTGACAAGAGATGTGTTATAGCAGACCTTACAGGAAACAAATCCGAAGAATTTGACAAGGTTTTAAGAAGAATGTGGTTTTTGGTGTTAGATATAGCCAATGACACAAAAAAGAGTCTTGAAAAAAAGGACGGTGAATCCCTAAAAAACATGTTCTACAGAGATAGGGACATAAATAAACTATCAAACTACTGTGTGAGAGCAGTCCTTGCCGGGTCAATGTCAAGATACCAGAGCATTGTTTACTTCAGATTCATCAGAAACTTTGAGGAAATCTGTGATGAATACAAGGACATGGCGCTATATTTTAGTGAAAACAAGCCAGAGTTAAGTGAGTTTTTTCTAAAAGATCTCTCAAAAGCAAATTCATTTCTGGAAAAATTTCATGATTTTTTCTATGACTACAGTGATGAAAAGTTTGAAGAACTAATAGTTGAAACAAGAGAGTTTTACAAAGTAATAGAACAAAGAATGACAAAACAAAACATAAACCCTGTCATGTATCACAGAATCTACAGTGCTGTTGAGAGAATAAGAGACCTTTTGTCAACTGTTTTTGAAATACAAAAAGTTTCTCAGCTCAAGGAATTGTAATGAGCATGTATATGTGACCAGTGATCTCTGTAGTCAGGCAACACACCAATCTCAAAACACTGGGTAAGAGTTTCATGAAAAGATTCATCAACTACTCTGTAAACATCAAAATCTCCTTTCAGAACTCTATCCATCAAAGGCATCAAATCTTCTCTTCCATCAACTTTCTCCGATGCATAGCATGCCTTTGCAAAATACTCCTCAGCCAGATCATAAAAAGAAACTACATCCCTGGAAAGCTTCTTCCATTTAAAAAGTGAAGAATAGTTAACTTCAAGTCCAAGCTCTTCAGCCATGAGCATTGTACCCTGAAAAGTGATATTCTTATCATCGCTGGAAACAAATCTCTCTCTGCACATGTAATGTAGTGATTCATCATTGTCCCACAACCACCCTCTCCATTCAGGATTGTCCAGTCTTTCAAATACATCTTTTAATGCAGAGCCCTCACTCTCCATAAAAGCACAGTAATCTTCAACAGAATCCTTAAGGTCATTCTGCACAGATTTAACTCCGAATCTTAAAAACCAATAAAAAGTATTAATTCCTTCAAGTCCATCAGGAACTTTAAACTCTTCGTCAGAATAAAAAACACCGCTCCATCTTCCATTGTATCTTTTTGCATGGATACTATCTGTTCCCGGAAAAACCATCCTGTCTATACTGTCAAAATCAACCTCATGTATTGAGCCATTTAGAGCAAAAATTACCACGTCAAAATCAACCTTACCTTCGGCAGCAAGCAGAAATGTAGAGGCATAAAGAACTTCATAGAGCTCATCTTCAGTCAACCCTTCCGGATTATCTCCAGTGACCTTTGCAGGATCAATTTCTAAAAACGACAACTGTCTGAAATTATCAAGATAAGTCTGCAGCAGCATTGGCATCAAATCAGGAATTGTTCCGAAAACACCTGAGAAAAAAGAATCTGCATCTGATACATAATTGCCGGGGTTGGCATCCCTGAATCTTTCAGTTGCATTTTCTTCAAGCCGAGCCAGCTTCTTATTTGCTCTTGTTTCGGTTTGTTCTCTTATTTGTTCAGGAATATCAAACCATTCACAGAGATGAAGAAGACAGTCAGAAAACTTGGCTCTATACTGGTAAGGCTCTGTAGGTGATTCTAATTCAGTTTGTCTTAGTTTTTCAACAGATTTTTCAAGAAAACAAGCTATCTGGTTTCCATATGCAGTGTGAAGTGACCTAAAGCCCCTCAAAAGCGCCTTGTTTGCAATCCTTGATATTCTAAAAAGATCAATACCATGAACATACTCGCATTCAACAAGAGATCCTACCTGGCGCACCATAGGTGTGTTTATACCTGATTCTCGTATTTTCTTAAGATCATCTGATGTCTGCTTTGCATTTTCTTCAGAACCAAAACTTTTTGCAAGAACACGTGACATTATACCTGATGTATCCTGGTAAATTCTTATTTCAGCACCACCGTTGTAGGACCTGGCATCTAGTGGAGTTTGTGATACTAGTGCAGAATTTGCAAGAATATTATCTAGTGAATTTTCAGAGTCTAAATATGAACTGGAAGTCTGCATATCTATATTATGCATTTGTAAATATATAAATCTTTCGAAAATTAGTCACTAATAAGTGATAAATTACTATATTTTTGAGTTTTCCTTATAAATATTGCACTCAAACCTGTAAACCCTGTTCTCTTTCCAGCAGTCTTTGTCAAGACAAGCTTTCTGGCACGTCATCTGGAGAGCCTGCAGTGGAGTGCAGGCATATTCAGAAAAAACCTGGGGCAAAAGCAGTCCAGAACTCTCTCCTCTGATAATCAAGCCATGCTTGCCAATCTCAATATTGTCAAAATCTGGACTTTTAACTTCAATCAGCTCAGGCTTAGTCAGTACAGAAAGCTCAATCTCAATATCCTTTAGCTCCTGTTTTTGCAGGGGAGGAAACCTTGGATCCTGGAAAGCAGCACTTCTGGCAGCCTTTATAACACCTTCAACAAGTGGAAAGACCGGCTCTGCAAACCCAATGCAGCCTCTGAGCTCTCCATCTTTCTTCAGGGTTACAAAAACACCTTGTCTATCAGAAAAATTTTTCCTTAAATAAGCTGGAACTTCTGGAATCTCTCCTTCAAAATAATCAGAAATAGCTTTTCTTGCAAGTGCAATTAGTTTCTGGCCATCAGAAAGCATTTTCAAGCTCTTCTTCAAAGGACTGTGTCCTTCTCTCGAGTCTTTTTGCAGCATTTATAAGGGCCTTTCTTGCAGTTCTGTTCTGGTTGGTTTCAATTACAAGCACAGGAACACCAATTAAAGGATGATCCACATGATAACCAACAGAAGTCACATCATCATCTTCCCACAACTCTTTTTCTAGCATGTTAGCAAGAGTGTGTGTCTCGCCCTCGATTTTTACAACAGCTCTTCTCTTTAAATCCTCAACAAAAGTGATTTTCATGTTTAAAAGGAATAAACCATCCTTTATATTTTTTTTCATACCCTGCCAACACATATGTTGTGTCTGCACCAGGTAATAGAACTGCCGGGATATGCTTCAGCCATGAATTCGTCAAGATAACTGTAGCCAACAATGGGTGGATAAGCATGAAGAATCACATCCTCTCCGTCATCATCTTTTACAAACCTTGTATACATTATATTTTCATTACCTCGGGGATTAAATAAGTAACCTTTACCTGCATAGACACCAGTATGACCCCAGGCACCTGCAGGTATTGAGAAGATATCACCTTTTCTAAGGTTGTTGTCTGAGATAATGTTATTTTTCACGTGACCACTATAAGAGCATTTCTGGTCACCATTCCCGAGCGGGGCATATTCATAACCCCTGGTAAAAGTGAATAAGCTTGTCACAAAGTTGCCGCATTGTAACCCGTATCCCCTGCTCCTAACAGCACCAACTGATATGGGGGAAGTAGTTGAGGTATAGCGAGTACCAGCTTCTACATACTTTGCTCCGTACTCTGTAAGGTAAGAACAGTCTTCATACTTGTTGACTTCCACAGTATATGGTGTCCCAAGCTCTGTATCAGTAGTTATAACACATATCTGGCCGCCTCTGTGGTTAAAGCAGTTCACTACAACATTTCCTGTAACATCCAGAACTTCATCTTCTGCAATCCTGTAGTAATCCTTATCATTGCAGTCAACGCAGTTAGTGCTTTCAGAGCTCATCACTATATAACCTTCAGGAAGATTTCTCCTGAAAACAATGGGCTCTTCAAGAGAGTCACCTTCATCAGTGCATGGCCTGTCAAGTGTTTCAGGCACTTCTTTGCACGAACAGAACTTTGCTCCCACTGATTCATAAGCAGGATCCTGCTTTGCCATTGCGCATGTTTTTCGTGGTTCAAGTTTGGTGATGTCAGTAATTGAAGCCTCTTTGTCTATCTCACTTTGGTCATTCCCATTCCTGTACCTTGGTACCTCAATCCACCATATCCAGTCTGTTGGATTTGGATAGCACGTTGGACATGCCTCTGTGTCTCCTACGCAGGCATTCCACTCACTCATGCCCACCCATCTGGGATCAACTTCCTTGGAGCACTGGCTGCAGCTTTGGCTGGCTTTCTCAATAACATCATCTCTGGCCTCAGCTGCCTTGTTGTCAGAAAAATGGCTCACAATAGCAAGCATAGTGTTGCTCTCCGGATAAACTATTGTTGGATGAGGTTTCCACTCGTCCTCAAGTTCATCAAACCACATAAGTCTAAGATTATGTTCATTTCCAACAAACTCTTCATTATACTTGATGCTTACCCTTAAAGGCGGATTGAATATTGCACCATGAGGCTCCATCCTGTATATGACAGAATCAGGACCTTCAGAAACATCAGGATTATCCAAAATCTTAACCGAAATATCATCAAACTCTCTTCCTCCTGCAGCCGCTTCAGTACCCTGCAGAATTTCTACTGTCACATCCCCGTCAAGAAGAATGATTTGGTCATGATGAGTTGTGCTGTGGTCATCAAAAGAAAGCCTTGTTGAATACTGAAGTGGAGTAGAGTAAAAAAAATCACTTATTGTAACACCATCAATTGTAACAGGGAAAAAAACCTCAAGGAAAAGAACATTGTTTTCAATAAAAGCATCTGTCTCTGGTGCCTCACCTGATACTGTATGTCCTCTGTCTTCCCAAATACTAAAATCAACGCAGGACACAAGATTGCTGTTCATATACTCTTCAATCTTTTCTTCTACAGGACCTCTGTTCAGCAGAGCTTCACGTGCTGTAGATTCAATGCAGCTCTTGACATATTGTCTGAACTGAATATTATCTGTATCAGCAGGCTGGGTAATTTCTGGGTGTGAACTAAGCTGGGTAAGGAAAACAAAAACTCCAATTACTACAATTAAGAGAAGAATAAACAGAGTAATCTGCCCCTTTTTCATGCATTAAAATGAAATAAAGAACTATTTATATCTTTTGAAACCGAAAACACCCGACATGAACTATGTGTATTCGTTTTCTATGGTGCACCATTGTGCTTTTTAAAGGTAGGTTGTACCTCCACTTGTGTGTTATTTTAAAGCCATTGTCCTCTGCAAACTTTATCAGGAAATCAAGGGTCTCGTACATGTGGATACTGTAAATAATAGGAGCATACTTAAACGCCTGCTCAAGAAAAACCCTGTCAGCATGTTTTTCCTGTACACCAAAAGGAGGGTTTTGTATAATCACATCAACTTTTCTATTAAAATCCCTAACATCAGCTTCAATAAAATGATAGTCTTGAGAATCAAACTCTGCAAGATTCACTTCTGCAATTCTTATTGCCTCAGGGTCATTGTCCAGAAAATGCACCCATCGAGCCCCAAGAATAAGTGCGCCAATCCCAAGAATGCCAGTACCACAGCCAAGATCAGCAATCATCCTGTCTTCAATCTCACCGAGCATATGAGCATTCCAGAGAATACCTGCAGCAACCTCAGAATCTGTGATATACTGCTCTTTTTTAGGATCAGGGTCTTCAAAGTCTTTTAATTTTGATAGAAGAATGGCAAGTCTTTTTTTAGTGAGCATAGTTTTTTGAAAATTTAGTAGTTTAAATTTGTTTGGAAAAAACAAGGAAAATATTTCATGCATTATTCATAATTTGGCTGGCAAATTCAGGACTTGTAACAGGCTAATTGGGTTATTGAAATCCTCCCATGGCACAGACGGCCATTTGCACATGGCCTATTTCGTTTCAATATCGAAACTCCATCTGGCCACGGAAGGATTTCTTAATTCTGTAATAATCAATTATAAATGACCTTAATTAACCAGGATAGATTTTCAATAGGTTTATAAACAAACTAAAAAAGATTATATATAGAAGATATATGTTTTTTATATGAGAAAAGGGGTCTTAGGGATTGTTTAGGATACTCTGTTGAAGCGTATTATGTGGTGTAAAATGTACTTGACCTCTCTGGAGTAACACGGAACAAAGGGCTGCAATTCATTTGTTTATAATCCTCTTATTGATGACTCTTTCATTTTTCATATTTAAACCTGAAATCACTGGAAGAGTTGTTGGAGAAACTGTTTATTCAGAGCTTAGTGTAAATGAGACTTTTTCAAAGAGCGGAGAGCTTAATCTGAGTTTTCCGGGCAACCTAACATCGCTATCTGTTTCTGGAAGCTACTCAGGAAGAAATGTTGAGATATACCTGGATGACCTGCTTGTGTTCAGTTCCAGATCAGAAAGTTTAGAACTGACGGGAAATGTTGTTGGAGATATTTCCAGAGAATTACTGAATATCTCCACAGAGGATAATGCATCAAATGAGTCAATTGAGTTAAATGTTAATGAAAGTAATTTGACGACAAATCAATCATCGCAGACAGATATTAAAAAGGAACTACCCTGGACAAGTTTTTCAAAAGAGTGCGAGGATACCTGTGCTCTTGATAACTTCCCATTAAATGCAACGCTAAGAATAATAGTTAAAAATGCAACTCTTAATCTAAGTTCAATAACATACAGTTACATTAGTATCTCAAAGGAAGATATTATCTCTGGCGATACCAGTGTGACACAGAATATTACTGTCCAAGAAAATATCTCTTATGAAGAGTTCAATCATACTCCAGTAAAAGTAGGTGAACCCGTAACTTGGTCAAGAACAGTCGAAGATATTGATACGGTCACCTTGCCTGGAAGTGCTTACAACATACAGACTGATGATGAGGTAACAGTAAAGACAGCTGACGGAGAGCTTTCTATTGATGAATTCTCTAAACTAAAGGCAGGTAAGACCAAAGAGATCAGACTTGAAATAAAGAACAAAGGAAAAGTTCAAATTTCTTACCAGACACCCGGTCCTGAAAAAACAGAGAAAGAGATAAACAAATACAAGAAACAAGTGACAATCAGTTCTGACATTCATTACAAAGACATTTTGGCATCAACAGAAATAGAAGAATCACCAAAAGAGGCAATAACAGTTTACTGGCTTTCTGATGAAGGTAGAAAAGTTGTTGATGATATCAATTATATCGACTATAACAATAACAATCTAATAGATATGTTAGAGTGGACAGTTCCACACCTTTCTAACCAGACTTATGAAATCTCTATCACAGTCCTCAACCCCTACACGTATTTGAGCGATGGTGAAAGGTGGACAGTGGCCTTCAACACTACGGGGAAGGCAAATCTCACTATTTCCTCTCCGAATGCTCACTGGACTGAGTTCCTGACCGATAATCCTGATACGTTTGACGAGATGGAGTTTTTGGATATTAAGTGTGGTGATGTTTCTTTGAATCGTGAGTTGAAGTTGGTTGGGTTTGATAATTCCATTTATAATTATTCGGGGTTGACAGAAGAAGATTCAATTGATGTTGAGAAGTTACTTATTAAGGATTATGAATGTGAATCAACTGGCTATTTAGAGAATCTTATGCGCAAGGCAGGTTATGCAACCTTGATGTTTGAGTTTGAGAATCAGAATATGACGGTGAGAGATTGGGCCTATGATCCATCCTCCATCTCTCTAAACAACCCACCAAACAACTCAACGGGAATCTCGATAAATCCGACACTTAATGTGACAGTCAATGATGCAGAGAGTGACCCTATGAATGTAACTTTCTATAACAGAAGGGCATACCTGGATGCTGGGGATTTTTTCACTTGTGGACTTCTTCAGAATGGATCTGCAATGTGCTGGGGTAAAAACGAGGACGGACAATTAGGCATTGGGACCAAAGTACTTGGGATGACTAGTCCTGTTTTAGTAAAAGCCCCAGCTTTGACATATATTGGAACTGGACTTCATCATGCTTGTGGAATTCTTGATAATGGAACAGTATTGTGTTGGGGCAGAAACATTGACGGAGAGCTTGGCTTAGGGTATTCTGGTTCTGATGTATCAACACCTACTCGAATAAACTCAACAGGAAGATTTGTAAGTATTGGAGCAGGTTTTAATTTTTCCTGTGGCTTGCTGGAGAACGGATCTGCAATGTGTTGGGGTTCTAACGGGTGGGGACAAATAGGTGGTGGCCCTGGTTTGGCTGGTAGAATCAAAAACCCAGTTAACATTAACACTTCAAATGTTTTTGTAACAATATCTGTGGGGTCTAGGCATACATGTGGTCTTCTTACTAATGGTTCAATAATGTGCTGGGGTGGAAATATAGTTGGGCAGACTGGAATTGGCTCTGATTCCCCCACTACAGTATACAACCCTTCATATGTAAACACAACTAGACAATTTGTTGGTGTGGCCGCAGGTCTAGAACATACATGTGGTCTTCTTACTAATGGTTCAATAATGTGCTGGGGAGCCAACTGGCACGGTCAATTGGGAACGGGTGATGATTCTCCGATGGTAATTTTTAAGCCAACATATGCGAATCACACTTCACCATTTAACTATGTTGATTGTGGATATGGTCAAACATGCGGAATATTATATAATGGAACAGCATTGTGCTGGGGACATAATCAATATAACAAAACTGGAACAGGTTGTGGGCAACCTTATGAAATCCACAACCCCACACGTGTTAATACCACTGCAAGGTTTGTAGCCATATCTGGAAACAGTCAAACCTGTGGAATTCTAATCAATGGTTCTATGATGTGCTGGGGACTCAACCAAGCCGGAGAGACAGGTATTGGCTACTCTAATAGTTGGTATGGCATTTGTGAACCATCTTATGTTAACACATCAAATCCTTTCTTCAATATTACTATGAAAATTGGAAACCAGACAGATATATCTTCTGGTTCTCACGCAGAGATTGTGTGGTCTAACTTATTGTACTCAAAAACTTATTTGTGGAGTGTTACTGCTGATGATGGGACAGGTATTATGAATTCACAGACATGGCAGTTCAAGACTGAGGGTGTCCCTCCGGAAATAACAAGCCCAACCTTCTCACCTCCTGTTGCCTACACAGATGATAATATTGACTGTAATGCAACTCCAACTGATGCTGAAAATTATACTTTGACTGTTGAATGGTTCTGGTATAACAGTACAGCTGGGATTTTGGCAAGTGGAAATAATACGGGATTAGCTAATGGTGATAATTCGATTATTTCTACTTTGGGTGCTGGGAATACGACAGAGAACAAAGCTTATAATTGTTCAGTCAGGAGTTTTGACGGGGAAAAATATTCAGAATGGAAATCTTCTATAATCAATATTACAGTATATTTTGCTCCTGAAATAACAAGCCCAACCTTCTCACCCACTACAGCCTACACGTCAGACAATATCAACTGCAACGCAACCCCAACTGATGCTGAAAATGATACCTTGACAGTTGAATGGTTCTGGTATAACAGCACAGGAGGTGTTGCATTTAGCGGTAACAAAACAAATGTCAGCAATGGAACCAACACAGTCATATCAACTCTTGGCTCGGGTAATACTTCTGTAGGAGAGACCTGGAACTGTACTGTTAGAACATATGATGGTGAGCTGTATTCTGATTGGGATTCTGCTGAGATCAACATTACAGAGTATTATGCACCAGCAATAATCAACGCAACTGACAATGCATCCACTATTAATGTGGGTGACAAGATTAAATTCACCTCACACTGGTCTCATGCAAATTCTGGGCAAAACATCAGACTGTTAATAGCAAATAATTCTGACTTCAGTAATTGCAATTATTCTGAACAATCAGGTTGTCTTGCATACTCTTCACCTGATTCAACATCACCAACAGAAGCAGAATATACTGCCCAGTCAGGTGATGGAAATATTGAGTGGTATGCGCAGGTGTGTGATGAACAAGGAGCATGTGATAGGGCTCAATATATTTATGATTACACAAATTCAAGTCACAAAGCTTATGAAAAAAACGGAACTGCATCAAGTCCATCTGATTATGATAATGAAGCGAATACAACAGAATATGAATACTTGAATGAGTCAGATGACAACAGATGGGTTACTTCGTTTGCTGATGAGACTGGAGAATATGACACTCAAATATTTGTTTTCAATCTGACGTCCAATACTCCTGGAATATTGAACATTACCTGGGAGGGTTATGGTGAAACAGAATCAGGCTATAACACAACCCTTCATGCTTGGGATTATAATGGGAACCAGTGGGTAGAGCTGGCTTCAGTTGATTTCAACTCCTCAACTGACCAGAATCTGACTCATTCTGAAACTGGTGACCCAGGTAAGTTTATCAATGACACGGATGGGGAAGTGGTGATGATGGCAAAGACGAAAAAATATGTATTTTCTTGTGGAGACAACATAACCTTCACTTACAACGGTTCCGAAGTTACCTACGGGACAGTGGAAGGCCAAAATAGCACCTGCTGGATGGACAGGAACTTAGGCGCTTCCCAAGTAGCAACTGCCCGCAATGACGCGAATGCCTACGGAGACCTCTTCCAATGGGGCAGGCTTGATGACGGCCATCAGGAAAGAACAAGCGGTACAACATCTACTAACTCAAATGGTGATGACCCAGGGCACAGTGATTTTATTGTAGAATCTAATTCCCCCTATGACTGGCGAGACCCGCAAAACGATAACCTTTGGCAGGGAGTAAACGGAACGAATAACCCCTGCCCCGAAGGCTGGCGCATCCCTACTGAAACAGAGTTAGATAACGAGAGATCATCCTGGAGTTCAAATAACTATAACGGTGCTTTTGACAGCCCATTAAAGTGGTCTGCCGCCGGATACCGCAGCCACACCAGTGGTTCGCTCTTTAGTTTTGGTTCCAGCGGCTACTATTGGAGCAGTACTGTTGTCGGTACGAATGCCCGCTTCCTGTACTTCCAAAGCAGTACTGCCTACGTCAGCAGTTTCTACCGGGCCTACGGCTTCAGTGTCCGTTGCATCAAGGATTCAAACTCTCCTTATATATATACATATGAAAACGATCAATACACTTTCCTCTCTGACTTTGTCGGGGGAGCAACTTCCAAAAGCAAAGAATATCTTGATTTCACAGACATCACTCATACAGAAATAGAAGATGGAAAAGTCAAACTCAAAATCACAGAGGAACTTAATGAAACGGCATATATTGACAGAATTTATTTGAGAGTTGATGAATCTGAAATAGTTGAGCTTTCATCAATAACAGATGCAAATATCTCACTTCTGAGTGAATCTGATGATAATTATTTGGTAATGGGACATGGAGCTGAGCATTATCTTGAGTTCCCTACTCCAGAAAACTATAAAAAGCTTGAGTTTGCTGCTGAAGGGTATTATATTAAACACTACAAAAAGCATAACTCACTATACACAGACTACATCAAATTAGAAACCTATGCAGGCGGTAGTTTTGATGTCAATGAAGCCCCTGAAATAACAACACCCACTTTCTCACCTACGACTGCTTATACTGACAATGATATCAGCTGCAATGCAACGCCAACTGATGGTGAGAACTCAACTCTTACCATTGAATGGTTCTGGTACAACGGAACTGACGAGATGCTTAGTGATAATACAACAGGACTAACAGAAAATGTCAATGCTGTTATATCAACTCTTGGCTCAGGCAACACCACAAAAGGAGAGACATGGAACTGTACTGTAAGAACATTTGATGGCGAGCTTTATTCTGACTATAGTTCAGCAGAAATCACAATCCAAAACTCACCCCCCACAATCAATCTCCTCACCCCAATAAACGGTAACGAATCCATACGAGACAGAACTCCAGAGTTCACCTGGTCTGGAATTGACGATGATAGTGATACACTGAATTACACAATCTGGATCTCTGAAAACTCTGATTTAACCTCACCACTTATTGATGCTGAAACACAGGATCAGAACTATACTCCAACAACCAATCTTGAATTGGATACAGATTACTTCTGGAGAGTCCAGGCATCTGACGGTGAATCATACACAAACAGCTCTATTTGGAACTTCACCACAGAGAGTTACATAGAAGTCAAATTCATCAATGAATCCATTGACTTTGGTTCAATGAATTTGTCAGAAACCAAAAACACCACCTCTGATGAACCATATCCGTTTGTCCTGCAAAACATGGGAAATGTGCTTGTCAATGTCACCTTTGGTGTGACTGGTGCATTCTGGGACAGTGCTCTTGCTTCATTGGATACAAGATTCATGCAGTTCAAGGCTGACAACAGAACAACACCAAATGCTTTTGATTTTTCAAATTCACAAACCACGTGGATGAACCTATCCACAGAAAACAAGACCCTAGTCAAAGAACTAAACTATTCTGATTCAAATGACGAGGTTGTGGTTGACATACTGATAAGAGTGCCGGAAGATGAACCTGTAGGGTCAAAATCAACAACATTTGTAATAGAAATACAGTGATAGAAACAAATAAATACACTCCATCTAACTTTTATCATATGATACATAACCTAGAAGAGATAAAAAAGCTTAGAAAAAAACTGGAATTAACACAGCAGCAGCTTGCAGAACTCTCAGGAGTGTCACAAAGCTTTATAGCAAAAGTTGAAGCAGGAAAAATTGAACCAAGTTTTGAAAAAGTAAAAGATATTTCTTTTGCATTAGAACAGGTCGGCCAAAAAAACAGGCAGAAATTAACTGAAGTCATGACAAAAAAAATAGTTACCTGCAAAAAAGAGACAAAAGTCTCAGGAATAATAAAAAAAATGAAAAAATTCAATATCTCACAGCTTCCAGTTGTGGAAAACAGCCAGGTACTTGGGCTTGTATCTGAATCAACACTTATGGAAAAGATGGCAGAAGGAGAGAATATTGCAGAACTTCAAGCCCAGGATGTGATGCAGGAAGCACCGCCAATAGTTGATCACAGGACACAATCTTCAGTTGTCTCGAACCTATTAAAGCATTTCCCTGTAGTTTTGGTATCTATAGACGGCAAAGTAAAGGGATTGATCTCAAAATATGACATGCTTGCAGTGGCATCAAAAGTCAAGTGAACCAACTTTTCCGAATTTGTATATCTTGTCACCAACAACATAGACTTCAAAATTCTTAATATCATCCATAAATGGACTAAGAAGCTCTTCCTGGAGAATATCTGTTCCCTTGGTCACCTGGTTAAAAGAAGGCATTACAATTAGTTCTTTATCTTTCCATTTTCCCACAAGAAAACACTTGAACACCTCCTGCCTGGCCTTATCCTTAAGTTTTATTGCAGGATGCTCATGCCCTATAATGATTGTTTTGGCCTTCTGAAAATCAAGATTCTCAGGAATCACGTCACCATGACAGATAAAAACATCATCAATCACATAGTAATCCGTTATCTCAAGTTCTCTTTTTTCAGCAAGAGGCTCCAATACCTTGTCGTGATTACCCCTGATAAGAACAACTTTTCCGTATTTTTTCAAAAGATCCACAATCTTTAGAGTTTCACGCCACTCCTGATCTGAAATTGTCCCGAACTCATGCTTCAGGTCGCCATTGATAACAATCTTTTCAGGCTTTGTTTTTTCAAGGATTTTTTCGAGTCTCTCATACATCTCAGGAAACTGAAGTCTCGGGATCATTACACCCTGCTTGTTTAGTGCTTCTTCATAACCAATGTGAAGGTCAGATATTATCAGAGTATTTTCTATCAGGAGTGCAAGGTCAACTGCGATGATTTTTTGTGTGATTTTCATGAGAATAGCAATGCAGTGGAAGTTTAAATGAGTTGTTTTGAATAATAGTGTATAATTAATATAAAATTATAAATAGTTAATAGTGGATCTATAGACTTAAAGGAGATCTGCTAAGGGTGTATGATCTGGGTTTAGATCATTCTAAGATGATATAAAATTAATAAAAATATCTTAAATAATTAATATAATCGTAAAGTATTTATATATAAGAATTATTTGGTTAATAAGTTGAGAGATTGATGGTTTTTTTAGAAAAAAAGGGGTTGAGATATGAAGATTTATACAGTCTTTACAACCATCTTGAACTTGTTCTTAACAAGCATGATATTGATGCAAATATCAGGATAAAAATACAGAAAGAATGTGCAATTCCAGTGTCCATATTTACGCAAGAGCTTGGTATAACAGAAGCTGTTGTAAAATACCTGAAAGAAAACCTTAACTTCAGTAATAAACAAATCTCTCATATCCTGCACAAATCACAAAATAACATAGCAGTAACCTACTACAAAGCCAAAAAAAAGAGTCCTGGAAAACTAGAGAAAGAATCTGAAATATCTCTCAACTTAGATATCTTTAAACCGGGTCTTACAGCTTTGGAAAGCATAGTTCTTCATATGAGAGACGAGCTTGAATTTTCTAACCACAGGACAGCAGAGCTTCTTGACAGAGAAGACAGCACAATATGGGCAACATATCAAAGGGCAACAAAAAAGAATGAAGAATAGGAAAAAATGGGAACTTGCAGAGTTTGCAATAGTCCTAGCATTAATTCTTGGAGTGTTCTTTTTTGTCAGGCCTGAGTTAACTGGCATGGTTGTTGGTGAAACTAATCAGATCACTCGTGAGATCAATAAAGTTTTCAATCAATCCTCTGAGTTGAATGTTTCTCTGGAAGGCAATCTGACTTCGCTTGCTGTTAGTGGAAGTTATTCTGGAGAGAGGGTTCAAATCTATCTTGATGAGCTTTTGGTTTATAGCTCAGATGCAAGTGGGAATAATCTAATTGCTGGTGATGTAATTGGCACTAATGAAATCGCGAAGAATGTCACGGATCAGACTCGGTTAAACATTACAAACTCTGATGTCAACCAGATAAATGTCACAGAAAGCTCTAAAATCAACCAATCTTCAGTAAATGAATCTGCTGCAAATACAGAAGAGAACATATCTCGACAGCTAATAAGTTTCAGCAACGAATGTGAAGACACCTGTTTGTTAGAAAACTATCCAAGTAATTTTGCTCTGACAATTATCTTAGATAATGCCACTCTAAATCTTACATCAGTCACTTATAATTGTCTGAAACCTGAGTCAGATGAAAAACAAAATACAACTAATAATGTAACAAATAACGTTTCAAAAGAAATATCCTATACTGAATTTGAAAGTTCTGAAGTCAGGGTCGGACAACCAGTAACATGGACAAAAAGAGTTAAAGATGTTGATTCAGTTACACTGCCGGCCAGTGCCTATGACATCGAAACAGATAATGAAGTAAAAGTCATATCTGGCAATCAGAAATTATCACTTGAAGAATTCTCACAACTCAAAGCAGGGAAAAGAGGTGACATAAGGCTTGAAGTCAAGAACAACACACAGATAACATTCAAGACACCGGGACCACAAAAGACAGAAAAAGAAATCAACACATACAGAAAACAAGTGACAATCAGTTCTGACATACATTACAGAGATGTTCTTACTTCAACCAATATCCCTGAATCTTCCAAGGATTCAATTACTCTATACTGGTTGAAAGATGGTGGAAAAGAAAGAGTTGATGATATTGCTTACATTGATCAGAATGACAATGGACTTATGGATGAAATTGAGTGGACAGTTCCTCATCTTTCAAACCAGTCTTATGAAATATCAATAATCATACTCAACCCCTATACATATCTGAGGGATGGTGAGACTTGGACAGTTGCCTTTAATACAACTGGTACTGCCAATCTCACCATTACCTCTCCCAATGCTGGCTGGACTGAGTTCTTAATAGATGATTCTGATACATTTGATGAGATGGATTTTTTGGATCTGAAGTGTGGGGAAGAGTCATTCAAGGATGAGTTAAAGTTGGTTGGGTTTGATAATCTGACTTATGATTATACTGATTTGACTGAGATGGATTCACTTGATGTTGAGAAGTTGCTTGTTAGAAATTATGAGTGCACTGAGACCGGCTATTTGAGCAATTACATGCACAAGGCTGGATATGCTACTCTGATGTTTGAGTTTGAGAATCAGAACCAGAGTGTAAGAGATTGGGCTTATGATCCTCTTGAAATAAGATACTTTCGCGGAGATCAACACACTGTTAATTCTCTCACAGCATATGATCTTGATACTAGTCAGTCATCCACAGCACAAAGTGCTTCTGGAGGTTGGACTGGTAATGGTGCATGCGGCACACAGTCTTGGGGTATAAGAGTGTGGAACAGAAGTTCTTCAGGAACCGAGGTTGAAGTCACTTCTGGAACTCCAGTAGCCCAGGTTTCAAGAAGTACAGATGGCTCAGGCATACAATCTGCTACATGGACACCATCCCAAACAGGCTTAAGTTCCAGTAGCTCGATTGTTGTTCGAGTCTATATGGACAATGGTGACGGAAATGGATTCACACAGAAAGCAAGCTTTACAACTGAACAATTAAATTCTCTTGAACTTTCAGCAACCCAATGGACTGTCAACTACTACACAGAAAGATCAACTAGTTCCTGCGGAGCTAACCCCAATGATGACACTCTTACCATGTTCTTCAGATGGGGTACAACCACCTACAATAGTAGCATTCTTGATTTTGACTATGTCTCAGCAGACAATCCACCAGATGTAAATGAACCAATAACTTTTGATAATACAACACTAGAGCAAAAATCAGGATTTGGCCCGGGAGATGGTTTAAGAGTCAGAGCAAATGTGACAGACAATAGTGGCTCATCAGATATAAGCAGTACTTTCATTGAGATTACCAATACAAGTGGAGCATGTCAAGTATGCAATCAGTCAATGGCAAACATCACACAAATCAGTAATGGCTTTACTTATGAATACAACTACACAATTCCTTCCGGGGCAGACCTGGGGACATGGAATATAAACATTTATTCAAATGACACGTCTAATGATGTTGGGAGTAACAATACTAACTTTTCAGTTTACACAAAAAGCCCTTCAAATGCAATAATCAATACATATATGAGTAATAGCTACGCAACAGAAGATAAATTCTTTGACAGAGGTAATGTCATTTTTGTACAGGTAAATGTAACTGATCAAATTGGAGATCCTGTAGAAGATGCAGAAGGAACTGTCAACTTCACTTTAACCAATCTTGAGAAAAGTGTGAATCTGAGCCACTTTTCAGGGTCGCTCTACAGAGCTAACTGGACAACTAATTCTACTGCTGGTGTTGGTGTCTACAACATAAGCACATACATTAACAATTCTCATGGCGGCAAAGAAGCAAGCAACTTAATGCATATATATCCCGGAGAAAACATATCAGCATATCATCTTGATTGGAACGAAGATGGATTAAATGAAACTGTCATTGAAAACAAACACATTATAGCTGTATTCAATTCCACAGAAAATTCAACTGAACTATTAATACATATGGTTCAGAAAGACACTAATGTAAGTCATTCATTATATGATTCTTCAGATTATGGAGGTAAGACAGAACTAACAACAACCAATGCCGAGAACTTTAGTATGTATGATTTCTCACTTAGTTCAATAGGCGAGAATCTTAATTCTGTCAACTTCAGCCTAAAGGTTAACATCACAAGTAACAATGTCTATGAAGAACAGGAGCTATTTAACTTATTATGATGATTCAAACAGTGCTTCATACGACGGATACTACATGGTAGATGAAGATGAATGGTTAGCAGAGAGATTCGATTCCAGTGATATCACAGAAGACTGTAAGCTTACAAAGGTTTCCGTTCATGTAAGAGATGTAAACGATGCTGCAACAGACCCTTTAATAGTTGAACTACAGACAGACAGTAGCAACCTACCGTCGGGAACTGCACTTACAAACGAATCAATTCCTGCAAGTTCAATAGGTGATAGTGCTGGTTGGTTTGATGTAACTTTTTCTGATCCGGCCACTTTATCCTCAGGAGGCTTATATTGGTTAATATTGAAGAACTTCGGAACTACAGAAGAGTACACTTGGACTGGTGATGACACAAGTCCTACATATCCAGGTCTGAACGCGTATAGTACAGATCTAGGATCAAGCTGGACAGAATCTGGTGGAAGTTACGACTGGATTTTCAGAGCCTATGCAAATTATACAAGAGGATCAAGACCCCAAACCACATTCAATGTTTCAATCCAGCTGGCAACAGATGAAGCAGATTATCTTACATACAGACTGTATGATTTTGGAGATAATATCTCTGATATAATGGACATTTTTTCTGATATGGCAACTGTTCTAGGTTCTTCTAAGGGTGATGATAGATACCACCTGGAGAACGGATCAGATGATCTACTCGAAAATATTGGACCGAGCTGGGAAAACTTCAGAGCATCTACTGGAAATTACACTTTGATATATGACAATTCCACTGAAAATGATCAGGTGGACAACAATGTTATTGCACTAATCAGATTTAACGAGTCATCAGGAGTAAGTTTCGAAGATACCGGATTGAAAAATCTATCTGACTCTTCTGATATAAGAATAAGATACAACGTATCCAATACTGGTTCCTCAGACGAAATTGAGTTCATACTTGTTAACACTATGGGGGATTGGAGTACTGTTGATAGATGGATTAACACCATATATTCTGGAAGTTATCCAGATCCAAATTTCCTTACGGCACCACCCGTTCCATATTTCGAATCTCATGGTGTAATACCCGAAATAACAAAATACAATCAGAACATTACAATTAGTGCAGTTGTACAGGATCATGACAACAATCTTGTGAGTGTGAACTTCACATTAACTTCACCAGATGGTACAAAAGTAATCGACAATGAGAATGGTTCTTTCAGATCAGGAAATGAATGGAACTCTTCCTACCAAAAACTTGACAGGCATGGTCAATGGAACTACTCGATATTTGCAATAGATTCAGAAGGAAATAATAATACAGTTACCGGAACAATTAACTTTCTTCATGTCGCATCAAACATAACCCCTAATAGCTTACAGGCAGAAGAGAATTTCACAATTTACGGACATATCAATGACAGTCACGGAAATAATGTGGTCAATCATGAGATTTTCATTTATGAGAATGGCACATTAACACCTCCAATTGATGGATGGAATTTCGAAAACTGGTGGGACACCAACTGGAGATACAGGAGGAATATCTCTGTCAATCCAGGAATCTCTACTGATCTTACTAATACAATTATCAGAATAAACTTTTCCACTTCTAATCTAATATCTGATAACAGAATAAATTCAGACTGCAGTGATGTGAGGTTTACTGATTCAGATGGAAATGAGCTTGATTACACACTTGAAACCTCAACATGTAATTCTGGAGACACAGCATTTTGGGTCTGGGCCAACTTAACAGGAAACACTAATAATACTCTCTATGTGTATTACGGAAATATTGATGCTTCACTCAAAACAGGATATTCCAATACAGACGAAGATTTAATTCTTTATTATCACTTTGATAATTCCAGTGCATATGGTGAGAGCAGTTCTAATATTTATGACTTTTCAAAATATGGTAACAATGGTACGGCAACTTCTACAACGTGGGTTGAATCCGGAAAATTTGGTGGAGCACATGAGTTTGACGGTCAAAATGGTGATATAAGTGTTGCTGATGCTCCTGAATGGGACCTGAAGAAAAACTTCACAATAATGGTATGGGTATATCCAGATGGATTTTTTGATGATGAACATGGAATATTCAGAAGCAACGAATACTCATATAATCTTATCATACAATCCAGCACAAGAAAATTTAGATTTGAGCTGTATGATGGTAGTGCTTACCAATGTTTTGCCGATGACAGCTTAGATAGTTACAATAGATGGTATCACCTTACTGCAGTTTATGACGGTTCAAATCAGCTGTTGTATGTTGATGGTAGTTTAAACGGGAGTTGTCCATACACTGGAGAACCAAACGATGTGACTACCGGTCTAAAAATAGGATACCAAACTGGTGGAACATACGGCAGAAGATGGGACGGTAAGATAGATGAATTAAGGATATATAATAGATCACTCTCTTCTGATGAGATCTCTGCAATATACAACCAGACTAGATTGTACTTTTTTGAGAACAAAACAGTAACTGAAACTGACTCACAGGGGGACTATAATTACACATTCCTTTCTCCTTCTTACCCAGGTCAGTATGAAATAAAGGTAAACACAACATACAACAGTGAATATGGTGAATCTCATCAAAATTTAACTGTCATTAGTACTCTGCCCTGGATATCCTCACAATATATCTATCCTTCATCAGCCTATACTGATGATAATCTAAGTTGTAATGCAACTCCATCTGATTCAGATAATGCAACTGGTTTGACAATTGAATATAGATGGTTAAACTGCACATCCCAGCCCTGCACAGAAGAGATAGCAGATAATTTGACTGGGCTTAACAGTGGAGAAGAGACTGTAGTAACTACTTTTGGATTTGGTAACACTACAAAAGGAGAAAAATGGAACTGTTCTGTTAGGGCATTTGACGGCAAAAATTACTCTGACTGGCAATCTGATCAGGTTACAATTCAAAATAAACCACCAACCCATGATAATCCACACATTAGTCCATCAAATGCTTACAATTCAAGTAATATAACATGCAACTGGAATAATATCTCTGATGCAGACAGTGATAAAGTTACCAATATAACTAAATGGTACAAGGATGACAAATCTATTAATACACTATACCTACCTTTTGAAGGAGGTAGTGACTCAAGTCAGACTCCTGATTATTCAGGATACAATCATGATGGATCAATTTCTGGTGCAAACTGGAACCAGTCTGAAGGAAAAATTGGGTCTGCATATAATCTTAATGGTGATGGTAGTTATATCAAGGTTAACCCCACACAATATCTTAATCTTAGTTCTGAAATGACTTATGAAACTTGGGCATATCTTGATACAGGTTCATGTACAGAGTTCACTACATTGTTCTCCTTTGACGAGAGAAGATGGGGATGGGTTTGCTGGAACGGATTTTCAAGTGGTGATTCAGCATTCCTAGTGAATGGAGCAAATGTTGAGATAGGTGATGATAACGAAGCAGATTATGTAAATGCATGGCATCACTATGTGTTTGTTTATGAGAACTCAGAGTGTCGCTTCTACTTGGACGGGAATCTTAAAAACTCAACCAGTTGCAGTGAACCAACAAGAAGCAGTACCAAAGAGTTAATCATAGGAAACAATTACAACGCTGGTTCTATCACATCTACTGACGCATGGATTGGCAAGATTGACGAGTTCAGGGTATATAATTATTCATTATCTGTTAATCAGATTAGATCAAACTATGAATTAGGTTCTCTGAATAAAACCCCCAACAAGATAATCTTTGATGAGACAAGAATTGGAGAAAACTGGAAATGTGAAGTAACACCAAATGATGGAGTGGAAGATGGTCAGACCAAAAACAGTACGGGAGTGCAAATAGTATCCTCAACCAATCAAGCCCCATCAGTTAGTGAACCAACATTTTCTCCCACAACTGCATACACAACAGATGACATTGACTGCAACGCAACTCCGACAGATGCAGAAAACAGTACTCTCAGTGCAGAATATTTCTGGTACAACAGTACGGGAGATGTGATTGTGAGTGGTAATAAAACAGGACTAAATAATGGTTCAAATGCCATTATTTCTACTCTTAGCTCTGGAGATACTTCTAAGGATACATATAATTGCTCTGTTAGAACATTCGATGGTGAACTCTACTCTGGATGGGATTCTGCTGAAATCACAATCCAAAACTCACCTCCAACAATCAATCTCCTCACACCAACAAACGCAAACATCTCAATCAGACAAAGAACTCCAGAGTTCACCTGGTCGGGAAGTGATGATGATGGAGATACACTAAACTACACAATCTGGCTCTCAGAAAACTCAGACTTGTCCTCGCCAAATATCACAGCACAGACCCAGGACCAAAACTACACTCCAACATCTGACCTGGAACTTGATACACAATACTTTTGGAAAGTTGAGGCATACGATAGTGAATCCAGGACAAACAGCTCTACCTGGAACTTCACAACAGAAAGCTACATTGAAGTCAAGTTCATAAACGAGTCAATAAGTTTTGGTTCAATGAACCTCTCCCAAACAAAAAACACAACATCAGATGACCCTTACCCATTTGTCCTTCAGAACATGGGTAATGTGCTTGTCAATGTCACCTTTGGTGTGACTGGTGCTTTCTGGGACAGTGCGCTTGCTCCTTTGGATACAAGATTCCTGCAGTTCAAGGCAGATGAAAGAACAGAGGCAAATTCATTTGATTATGCCCAGTCCCAAACTACCTGGATGAACCTTTCAACAGAAAACAAGACTCTGGTCAAGGATCTAAATTATACTGATTCAAATGATGAGGTTGTGGTTGATATACTGATAAGAGTGCCAGAGGATGAACCAGCAGGATCTAAATCAACAAACTTTGTGGTGGAGATACAATGATAAATCTGCAAAAAGACTTTGAAGGTTTGAATAGCCAGATCTCCCTTCTCGAAGAGAAGTACGGAGTGAAGATAGAAATTGAAATAGAGCCAAAACCAAAAGCTAAACTTCCAACATCAATATTCACCAAACAATTGGGGATCTCAGAATCAATAGTTAAATACCTCAAGGAAAATGAATCCATGACAAACAGTGAAGTTGCAGAAATACTGCACACAAATCCAAACAACATAGCAGTAACCTATCACAAGGCAAAACAAAAAATCTCCCGAATATTCATAAACCATGACTTTTCCCATGCAATTCCATTAAATATTTTTGACAAAAAAACCCCTCTGCAGTCAGTTGTCATATATTACAGAAAAAAAGGCTTCAGCTTCTCAAAAATCGGAAAAATACTTGACAGAAGACCTGGAAACATCAGAGTTGTTTATGAGAACAGTCTCTGTAAAAATGCCAGATAGTCCACAAAATTACTCCGTGTCAAGCCTTGGTTAGAATTCTCATATGAAATCCTTCCTTGGCCAGATGGAGTTTCGATGTTTTGAGAAACGAGATAGGCCATGTGCAAATGGCCGTCTGTGCCATGTAAGGATTTCCTGATTGAAAGTCATTGTAACATGCCTAAAAAATTATCACTTAGGTTGAGGAGAGTTTCATATAAAAACGGCAAAAAATAGCAAACCTTTATATATAACATATCACCTTAAGCCCGGCACTAATGCAGGAGGTGTATGCCATGCACTTTTATGATGAAGATTGGGATGATGACGACTGGGATGATGACTACTGATTGAGATTTACATTGTGTTCAGAGACATAACCCATTTTTATTTTTTCTTTTCTAAATTTTTTATAAACCCTGCCGTTCATTTCTGATAATGCCCTTCCCCTCCACTCAGGATCCTTTACCCAGAACAAAAACTCAAACTCCAGAGAGCTTTCTCCCATCTTTCTGAACCTTAGCCTTGGTTTTGGATCATCTGCAACCCATTTTGCCTTTTCTGCAATCTCAAGAACAGCTTTTTTGACCTTTTCAATATCCTCTCCATAAGTAACACCAATAGGCATCCTCACTCTGAGCATACCTTTTGAATCACCGCTCTCATTAACAACACTGGTGTTTGCCATGATAGAATTGGGAATAGTAACAACAATATCATCTCTTGTCTTAATTTTAGTAGTCCTAAGACCAACATTAATAACCTCTCCCCTGTACTGGTCCTCAACATAAATATAGTCTCCAATCTTGTAAGTCTTGTCAAAAAATATGGAAACCCCGCCAAAAACATTGGCAATAGTATCTTTTGCAGCAAATGCAATCGCAAGCCCCAGAACACCAGCAGATGCAAGAAGAGGAGAAACATCAAGCTTCCAAATCTTCAGGAGAATAAAGATTGCAATAATACCAATCACAACAAAAATTATTTTTTCAAGAAAAGGAAGCATCTCTTTTCTCCATGCATCCATCTTCATCTTTTTTGCAATAAGGTCGTGGTGCTTGATTACTTCATGTACGATCTGAACACCAACATGACCCCATAAAAGTACAAGGAAACTTATGGAAATCCTGTATACATAATTCTTTATTCCCAAAAAATACCCAGAAACACTGTACGAAAAATAAGCTCCAAAAAGTACAATTGTCAGAAAAACAGGTCTTCTGAGTTTTCTTCTTATCTCATCATCAAGCTCAGTTTCAGTTTTTTTGGTAATAAATTTGACCAGCTCATAAAAAAAAGTATGAACAAAAGCGGCAAACACCAGAAAAACCAGAAAAACCCCTGTAGGACCAAAATAAGAATTAACCAAAGAGATGCTTTTAGGGATTTCATAATACATTTTATCTCTCCATCTTTAATTCAAGAAAGTGAGCAGAACAGCTAAAACAAGGATCATATGCCCTTATCAGCTTTTCTATTTCCATCTTAACCTCTGCATCACCAAGTATTCCAGGAAGATACTCCCATAGATCTTGTTCAAGATTATTCAGGTTCTGGGCAGTTGGAGTAATAATATTGGCCTTTTTTATAACACCATCACTAAACTCATAATCATGGAAAAGAAGTCCTCTTGGAGCTTCACAAACAGAAACACCACGCCCATTAAGCTCACCAATCTCTTTGGCCTTTTCATCTCTTAATTTCAGGTTTTCCAATATTTCAATTGACTGGTCAAAGTGATGCACAAGCTCAAGCGCCTGGCACACATTGTTATAAAAAGGATTGTAGATTGGAAAGTGAAACCCGAACTTTTTTATCATCTCTTTGGTGTCCTGACTTAAGTCCTGATGATTATTTAATCTTGCAAGAGCCCCAACCATAAAACTCGAACCATTAACAGTGGAAAACTTGGCTGTAGAATATTCCTTCATCTGCTCATCAATGTGCTCTTTGTAGTCATGCGACCTTATCCTGTCATCAAAACTCTTCACATCACCTGAGATAATAGAATAACCATTATCATCAAGAGCAAAGTACTGTGTTTTTCTCTCAAATCTCGGATACTCAATAACAGAAAAAATATTTGCAGTCCTTAGAGCATTATTTCTCTGCTCTTTCAGTTGAAGAAGAAGATTGTCAAGCTTTTCCTGTGAAGGAATTCTTGTAAAACCACCAGGCACAGTAGCAACAGGGTGCATCTCTCTTCCGCCAATAGCAGTAACCATCCTGTTACCAACCTTAATTAATTCAAGTGCCCTCTTGACCTTCTGCTTGTGATCCTTGGTCATGGCAAGAGAAGACTCATACCCAAGATAATCCGGTAGAGCAAAAAGATACAGGTGTGATGCATGGCTCCTGATTCTCTCGCCAAGACACATAAGCTCTCTTAATTTGTGGGTCTGTCTGGAAACCTCAATTCCAAGAGCATTCTCAACAGCCTGCACAGAACAGGTAACATGAATACAGCTGCAGATACCGCAAATCCTTGAAGTAATAATCGGAACCTCTTTATAATCCCTGCCTACAATCAGCCCTTCAAAAAACCTGGCACCTTCAAAAGCACCCATCTCAACTTTTGTTAATTCACCTTCATCCACCTTGACATGCAGCTTTGCATGCCCTTCAATCTTTGTGATATGATCAAGCTTAATTGTCTTCATCTAAAACCCCTGACTTGCAGTCAAATTTTTTTATAACACTCTGAATTTTTTGCTGTGAAAAACCGTTTTTTTCAAGAACCTTTCCCAAAGCATTAAGATTACTGTCATCCCATAACCCGTGGCATCCAAAACAATAATGGCCGTTTGTAGGGCACAAGGCACCGCACCCACCATGAGTCACAGCACCAACACACTCCTTCCCCTCCTGTAAAAGACACACATTATGCTTAGCCCTGCACTCCACACACACATTGTGAGAAACCTGTTTTGGGTTCTTTTTTGCAACAAGAACATCCTTGATGAACTGCAGCAAATCCTCTTTGTCAGGCGGACACCCGTAAATAAAATAATCAACATCAATATGCTTGTGGATACCCCCTACTTCAATAGGATTATAACTTGAAGCATCTTCATAGACATGTTTTTTCACATCATGACCTGCAACCTCTTTTATAGACTGTACACTACCCCCTGTAGCACAGGCACCAAGAGCAACAACAATTCCTGCATTTTTTCTTATTTTTTTCAGCTCTTCAACTTCCTCCTGCCTGCAGGCGCAGCCCTCAATAAAGGCAATATCCACATCATAGCTGTTATCCTCTTTAAGCATTGGAAAACCAACAATCTCAAACTTCTCAAGAACATCCAGTAGATTCTCCATAAAAGCCAGGCTGAGCTGGCACCCGAAACATCCTGTAACTGAAAAAACACCAAGTTTTGGTTTCATTCTAGGTGCTTTGCCTCCGAATATTTGAAAACAGGACCATCCTTGCAAACATATTTTCCACCGCAAAGACAGTTGCCGCATTTTTGTATACCGCAGCTCATCATCCTTTCAAGCGAAACATAAATCTGGTCATCATTAAAACCCATCTTTTTTAGACTCTTTATCACAAACTTGATCATAATAGGAGGCCCGCAGGTTACAACAACCTTGTTGTGGTTGTCCATACCATAGTTTTCAAGTATCTCTGTCACAAGACCGACATGACCTTTCCAGTCCTTGTCACACTTATCAACAGTAAGATTCACATCAAAAACCCTGCTCCACCTCTCAATATCCTTTCTGAAAAGAATATCATCAGGACACCGAAAACCCAGAAACATGGTAATACCGTCAAAATCCTTCTGGTTCTGCTCAACATATTGGATAACTCCCCTCACAGGACTAAAACCTGTACCGCCGGCAATAATGACAATCTCATTGTTCTCCATATGGTGCATAGGATAACCATTTCCATAAGGCCCTCTCACATCAACCTCATCACCAACATCAAGCTGTGCAAGAGCATGAGTAACAGTCCCAACATCCCTTATATTAAGATCAATAAAACCATCTTCATAAGAACACACAGAAATAGGTGCTTCTCCATAGTTTTTAACACCAGCCATAAAAAACTGGCCCGGCTCGTGCGGAAGATCTGCTTTTATCCTCAGCACAAAAGTATCCTCAGTATGCCATTCTTTCCCTACAATCTCGTATGATCCTGGTTCGTACTCATTCATAGTTCATCAACAATCTTTACCATATCAATCTCTGTGGGGCAGTTTGTAAAACATCTGCCGCACCCAACACACATCTGTTCATCAAACTTTTCTTTGAAATAAACAAGCTGGTGAAAAATCCTGTGCCTCAACCTTGCTGTCCTATCCTCCCTGAAAAAACAGTCGCCAGCAACCCTTGTAAAGTTCTTGAGCTGGCATGAAGCACAAAAACGATACCTTTTGCCTGACTCAAGGTCAAGTTCTGGTTCATCACTTATAAAAAAACAACCACACGTGGGGCAGCTGATTGTACATGCACCGCAACTCAGACACATCTCAGCTTGTTTTTTCCACACTTCACTATCCCAGTGCTCCATCAGGTTTTTGTCACTTAAACTTTTTTTAAACTTAAGTTCAATTTCAGGCTCACTATCAGTCTCCTCAAAATTGTGATTGATTAACTCCTCTCCCTTTTCAGAACCAACCCTGACAACATAACCTTCATCAGTCTCAGTAAACATCAGATCATAACCATCATCTAATTCATAAGTCCCAAAACTCCCGCAGAAACAGTCATCACCCGCCTCAGTGCATTTGAAAACAATAAGCATGGTGTTTTCTCTTCGCGCATTGTAATAAGGGTCAACATAATCACCCAGAAAAATCCTGTCAATCTTCTGCAGGGCATGCACATCACAGGGCCTTATCCCAAAAATAATTCTCTTCTTATCGTCAATCTCCTGCTTTGCAAAATCCTTTGAATAAGAAAACATAGTCTCTTCAGGAAGAAAAACATCTTTTGCAGGATAGTGGGTATTTATCATATCAAGGTCAACCTGAGAAAAATCATCAACCTCCTCGAAAACATGAATAGACTTCTTTTTAACAGGAGCTATTACCTGGTGGGGCAGACTGTCAAAAAACCCCTCTAAATCCTCTTTTTTTAACAAATACATTAGAAATTCAAATCAATCAATAGTTTATAAAGTTTTTGATTAGATCTTTTTGGTATGAGTTTGTTCTGGATTCCTGTCTTAACTATCTAGTGTTTTTTAGGATTTTCTAGCTGGCATAGACGGCCGCTCTGCGTCCTATTCCATTTAACACCATCTGGCCAGGGAGGAACTCCATTGTAGCCAAGGCTGGCTAGCTATGGTGGATGCAATTTTATATCTGCAGAAGAAGCATGCCTTGCGGAGCTTGCGGTTGTTGATGGGATTAGGTCCGCAAGCGACCCAAAATAAGTTATACCCTGAGAATTCCAGAACATGTTAATTAGTGTTATTTGGTATTATTCTATTCTGGCATTCGCCAGCAAGAAAACTCTCAATATTTGAAATAGTTGTATCAAGAATTCTGTATACTGCTTCATGACTGTTGAAAGCATTGTGAGGTGTAATCACAACATTTTCTCTCTCCAAAAGATTGTAAGTCTGGATAACATTTCTCAGCTTTTCCTTTGGCTGGTCTTCATAGATGAACTGCTTGTCTTCTTTTAACACTTCTTCACCTTCAAAAACATCAAGGCCGGCACCGCCAATAATACCCTCGTCAAGTGCCTTGACAAGTGCCTGAGTCTCAATGAGACTTCCGCGAGCAGTGTTAATCAGAATAGCACCAGGTTTGATCTTTTCAATATTCTCTGAATTAATCATATGGTGAGTGTGCTTATTAAGAGGAACATGAAGAGTTATCACATCAGACTTTTCCAAAACCTCATCAAGTGAAACATAGTCAAACATCAGAATCTCTGACAAGAATTTGTCTTTGTTGATATCATATGCAACAACATTCATGCCAAAACCCTTGGCAATCTTTATCACATGCAGCCCAATCCGTCCGCACCCAACAACACCAAGCGTCTTATCCTTCAGGTCAAAACCCCTAAGACCCTCAAGTGAAAAATCCTTTCTTATTGTCCTCACATAAGTCTTGTGAATATTTCTTGAAAGTGCAAGAATCAGTGCAAAAGTGTGCTCAGCAACAGTGTTCTCACCATAATAAGGAACATTGCAGACAACAACTCCTTTGCAGGCATTAAGGTTAATATGGTCAAAACCAGTTGACCTTGTGCACAGAAGCTTAAAAGAGCTATATTTTACAACTTTCTCTGTGATCTTTGAATAAATAAATGTAGAAACAATATCAAAACCCTCTGCCTTATCCATTGTGTCTTCATTCAAGGGCTCTTTGAAAAAAGCAAGTTCATGGTCTGAGAGTTTTTCCTTTAGGTATTTTTCCTCAACCGGTTCAGTCTCAAAAAAAGCAATTTTCATCTGATATCTTTTACAATTTTCTCAACTTTTTCCCTGGCCTCTTTTTTATCCATGTCAAACGGAAGACAAATAACCCTGACAGAATCAAGCTCGCCAAGCTCGTTTTTAATCTTCAGGAGATACCCAAGATCAAGATCATGAGCAGTACTTGATTTTTTCTGTGTGAATCTGTCAACATCCTCAATAACACATACATCACGCACATTTTTGACAACATCAAGAATGACAAGCTCCTTTGTATCCTGGCTAAAAAGCTCTTCAGGATAAAAACAAGTTACAAACTCAACACCATCAACCTCAAGCTCATCTGCAAGCTCAACACTCAGAGAATCACCCTCAATCAATGGATTGCCAAAGCAAAAGACTTTCATGATAAATGGAAATTCTGTTCTGCTTATAAGATTTTGCATGAGATAAATATATAAATACCTTTTCTGAAAGCAAAAAATATGAAAAAAATCCTGCTTATTGTACCTGTTATTTTTGTTGTCGTATTCTCAATTTTTCTTGTTCAAAGACAAAAGGCCATACAAGAATGGAATCAAAAGTACACACGTTGCAGGGAAGGTGCGCAGGGAGCCCTAACTCAAATGCAACTACAACTTGAATACTCTGGTAATGATACTCTGCTTCAGGAACATCTCACAAAAAGGCTTGAAGAGTTCAATACATGTGTTGATGATGGAGGATGCTATACTTGCCGGCCATGCAATATGGATCCTGATCCTGGATTCGTTGAGGTTTTTTTAGATATGTTAGGAGGGTATATGTGCACTCTTGACTGCAGGTACTTCTGTATGTATCCGGCTGACCATTATTAGTTTCTGAATCCCGCATGGCTTGACTGAATAATTTAAGGTCAGCGAAGTAGGGCGCTAGAAAGCGACCGTCTGTGCTAAGATAGGATTCATCTTTGCAATAACTTCAAGGAAAAATTAATAAATACCTCTTCTTACCAATTACACAATGAAAAAAGGGGAGCTATTTGTACTGGGGACAACACTAGTATCAGGTCTTTCTATTTTTGTAAACAAATTTGCAGTGACAGGAACTAACCCTGTTGTGTTCTCATGGCTGAAAAACACTTTTGTAGGATTCTTTCTACTGTTTTTGGCTTTTCCAAAACTAAAAAAACTCAACAGTAAACAGTGGAAAAAACTAGTACTTATAGGACTCTTAGGAGGCTCTATTCCTTTTATACTATTCTTTAAAGGACTCTCACTAACCTCTGCCTCAAGCGCATCACTTATCCATAAATCAATGTTTTTGTGGATTGCATTAATTTCAATTTTCTTAGGAAAAAAAATATCCAAATACTTTGTTATACCTGCAGCATTTTTGCTTGGCGGACTCTTTTTGATAAACCCCTACAAACCAGGGATCGGTGACTTGATGATTCTTGGCGCAACTTTGCTATGGAGTGCAGAAACACTGCTGTCAAAACACACGCTCAAAGACATTGATGCAGGCTCAGTTGCATTCGGGAGAATGTTTTTTGGCTCATTTGTCATGCTTGCCTATTTGTTAGCTTCAGGAACACAGGCTGCATTCACCCTGCAGACATTCCAGTGGGTCGGAATCACTTCAGTATTTTTGCTGGGATATGTGCTGACATGGTACTCTGGACTTAAGTTTGCAGAGCCGACAAAAGCAGCATCCATACTACTTTTGGGAAGTCCAATTACAACAATCCTTGGTATTGTCTTGTTAAAAGAAACAGTAAGCTTAACAGTAATATCAGGAATTTTTCTCATTGCAATAGGTGTTTTCTCACAATTCACTGAGGTTCTCAACAGCAAACCCCAGGTGAACTGAAACAACATCGCCCTTTTTGGCTTTGATATTAGATATCACCTGCATTTCTTTGCTCCCCACACTAATCTTCATGAACTTTCCCGGCTCAACAACCTGGCCCTTCTTGACTCTGCAGAGCTTCTTGAAACTCTCAGGAAAAAACTTGTAATCTCCATCATTCAGATAGATAAACCTGTTGTGGTGATGCAGAAAATACTCTCTTACCGCTTCAACATTCCAATAAATTTCTTTTATCTGCTTCATTCTTCTGAAAGCCTCTGGAAAAAGTTCTACAAGTCTTTTTTTGTCAGGAGCTAAATTGTCAAAATACATCTTTTTTAGTTTTTCGTACTCATCATCAGTTATTCTGCCCTTGTCAAGCTGGACCTGAAGACAAGGAAAAGCATATTTGAAAAAAACAAGGGCAGGCATCTTTGAACTCTTATAAACTTCGGGTTTGTATGAATCAACCCTTATTATTACAGCAGAGATATTTCTCTTTTCTAATTCTTCTTCAAGCCCTGACACAAATGCTTCCTGATCATATCCGAGCGAAATAACATCAGGAGCCAGCTTCTCAATAACACTGTACTTATCCTTGATATTCCCGAGAATTGCGTCATCAACATACTCAAGGTTTTTTATCTTTCTTACTCTTTTGTTCTCATTATTCATGGGATAGTCTCCCTTAACCTCTTTTACAGTCTCATCTCTTGCCACAACAACAATGAGCTCATCACCAAAGTTTCCTGATCTTTTAAGAAAATACTCGTGACCCTTGTGAAAAACATCAAATGTTCCAAAACACACAACTTTCATAATCAATATTCCAGAATAAAAACTTATTAATGTTTTCTATTTAATGCTGTCTTCATAAGCCTGCTTTTTCTCTTTGTATTCCTGGTATGCTTCTTGCGCCTCAGGTGTATCCCCTTTGCCCTGGCTCATAAGGTCGGTCAGCTTGTTGTAAGCCTCAATATATTCTTGATAGTCATCATCAGAACCGATCGGTGTAGGATCAGCATCGTAATCATCAGTATCTTGGTTCGTGTTTTCGTCATCATCAGTGTTTGGATAACCACTATCTGCTTGGTGATTTGAAGAATAAAGCTCTTCAAGAGAAATCTCACCCTTGTGATAATCAATAACAGCATCAGAACTCAAAGTAATTGTTTGGTTATCCAAATAATACACAATACTGTCAGCAAAAGGAGCTGCATCAACAACAATAAGAGATACAGTATTCAGCTCATTAACAAAGTCCTCAACTGATTCCTGTCTTGGGTCAATCTGGATATGTATGGAGTCTTCATCATAATGAACAACATCAACAAACATGTTAAAAACCCAGCTTTCACTTTCAATTTTGAAATCAAGATTTCTTATATCCTGAATCTCAACATCTGAAATAGGATTCTCAGACAGTAAAGTACTAACAGGACTGGAAAGCTGGTAAAGCGGTTCATCAATATACAAAAAGTTCACCACAACCTCGCTAGCAGAGCTACCCTCTTTTTCAAGCATCTCTGCCACCTTAACCATCTCATAAACAGCAGCATCAGCAAATGCCTCAGGAATAACCGGGTAAGAAATACTCATTGTATAAACAGAATCCTCAACCCCTTCATCAAGAATATCTGCCTCTGTAAACTCATCTCTTTCAGCACCTGAGAGAATAGACTGTCCTGGGACATCAGTATATGAAACAGAAGAACCAGGGAGTGATATCTTATCAATATTGATAGGACCTATATTGATCTCCCCTTTGATAAAAAACTGGTAGGCAAAAAACAATATCACAATAAAAACCAGCAGTCCAAAAATATTTTTTAGTTTCATTGCAGGTGACCATCCTTTTGTAAATCTTCAACCATATTATCAAACATCTTTCCAGGAGATTCTTTTTGGCCCTTTGACCACATGCCTGTATTCCTACCAGCACCATGCAATCCTTTGTGGACATCCATCTCTACCCAGTCCCTCTTTGCAGCACTGATTGCTTCTTTTTTACTCAAACCCATTCCCATGTAATCCTTAACGTTTTTCTCAACCTGTTTGTAAGCTTCACCGCCGCTCTCTGCCCTCTCTTTGGAAAAAAAGCTTCCCATCTTGTCAAGAGTCCAGCTGAAAGGCTTCACTAGTGTACCGCCAACATCCTCAATAAAAGACTTTGGAGCCGCAAGCTTATTTTCAGTACTCTTATCCACTCTGCTGTCAGCCCTGCCAGCATACACATCATAATTATTCTCAATAGCATTCTGTTTAACCTTATCCTTATCAGAAAGGGTTGCATCATCAACAACATTCATGATATTTTTCTTGAAATACTTAACCAAAGGAATATTGTCAATAAAGTTCTCCATCTGTTTTTTGCCCTCTTTTCTCACAATATAAAGAGCCTGGTCCTTCATTTCTATCCTGAGTTTCTCAGGTTTCTTCTGCACCTTTTTTGCAAGCTCAGATTCCACAACATTTGATGTTCCCAATATCGCTGACATACTCTTTTTGTCGGCAAAACTAACCTCCTTCTTTTCCTCCTCTTCAATCAGCTTATCAATCTCAGCAATCAGATCATCGATCTCATCTTTTCTCTCCTGTGCTTTTTTAGTTTTCTTTAACTCTTCAACTTTTTTTGGAGCAGGTTTTTTCTTGTTTTTGAGCTCGTCAATACTATTAGTAATTGTCTGATGAATAGTTTTTAGATTATCCAGGGTGTTGTCTTTTTTTGTGTCCTGTTGGTTACCCTGGTTTGTATCAAGCGGTCCCTGCTGGCCGATGTTTGGACAGCCAGGATTCTCTTTTCTTGAATCAGGAAAAGGAGCACCCATGACAGCATTTCTTGCCTCATCACAGTTTTTCTCCATATAATAACAGTCACTCTTGAATATTCTGTACTCACAGTAATCCAGGTAACATTCATCACAGATGGCAATCATCTTCCTGTCTCTGGTCTCTTCAAGCTCATCCTCTTTTGCATCAATCTGGTCCTGGTAATTGAAATTAATCGGAGCACAGTATTTGATCTGCAAAGCATCGCTCTGGTCATCTGTTTTTATTGGCTCATTATTTTCAGGGTTTGTCATACCAACAGCATAATTAGGAACACATGCATCATACTCCTGCTTTTTTGTCTGCTCCAGTTGTGTGATATCATTCTGGATAGTGGTTATCTGGGAATCAAAAGACGCAATATTTGCAGAATTATCAATACAAGCCTGCAGAACAGGAACAGGGTCTTCAGCATAACAAATACTCTCATCAATTGCATAAGCAGCAGGTATTAGAAAAAGTACAACAATAAAGATCTCTTTTTTCATCAAAAAGACCAGAATAAGAATCTGTATATAAATATTTGGAAAGGACTAGATTATGAATAATTTTTTTTACCAACAGCCTCTTATGGCATTTTCCCTCCTCCAAGGCACAGACGGTCGCTTGCTAGCGCCCCACTTCGCTGACCTTAAATTATTCGGTCAACTACGTCTGGCCAAGGAGGAAAAATTTTTGTTCAATAAATGCAGTTAGGAAGTCCGTATACACAACTCCACAGCAAGATTCCAAAATTTTAAAAACAAACCAACAATAACTCTTGCTATGCAGAGAATAATGGTTGTACCAAGACAAAAGTTATTCAAAAAACACTATTTTGAAGGTTTTTCTGACTTTGATTATTATGACACTATTCTTGAAGAATTCCACTACATGGACAGAGACAAGGCAGAATACGACCCTAACTTCAAGCAGCCAATAGCATATTGCGTGGTTGTAAAGGATGGCAAGGTCTATGTGTATCAGAGGACAAAAAAAGGAAATGAAGAACGGCTCCATTCAAAATGGACAATAGGTCTGGGAGGACATATTGATGAATGCGACCTGGAATCTGATGATGTTGTGATGGAATCACTTAGAAGAGAACTTGATGAAGAGGTTGATATTGGAGAATACGAGACAGAGATTGTTGGCTATATCAACCTTGAGTACGGTGTGCACCAGGTTCATTTTGGAATACTTTTTGTTGCATTCACAGAGTCAGAAGTAAAAGCAAAAAACAGGGAAATCTCCAATGCCCGGTTTGTAACAACAGAACAACTCAAGGAAATTTTCAAGCAGGATGTAGAAGGTTGGTCAGAGGTGGCACTCAATCCTGTGCTGAGATTTCTTGAAAAAGCTTGATTGCCTCTAGTGCTTCTTTTCTGGGAACTTTTTTAATGGCAAAACCAGCATTTGCAACAACATAATCCCCCACCTCGGCTTTAATCATAGAAAGATCAACTTTTCTTAAAACACCCTCATAATCAACAGTAGCAGAATTTTCATTTATTTTAATTATCTTGCCAGGAATAGCTAAGCACATTTTACCTCGGTTATCCTGATGCCTTCTCCTTCCATAACTTCCGGAACCTCATTACATCGAGGACACTGGAACAGCACAAAATCATGCGCCCTTAATTTTATCTCAGGTCTTCCCTCATAGCCGCACTTGCACTTTACATAGGCATTTTTTCTGGAGATCTCAATAGTCCAGTGAACCATCTCTTCAAGATGTTCTCTTAAGTGTTTTGGAGAAATCCCTGCTAACTCGCCAACCTCCAGTTTAATAGAAATAACATTTCCCTGTTCTTCGGCCTTATTTATTATCTCCTTTAGAATCTTTGTCTCGTGCATTTGTCTCCTCAGTATACTTGCATTTAGGATAGTTGCTGCACCCGTAGAAACTGCCATAGACACTTTTTCTTAATACAAGGTCAGACCCGCATTTTGGGCACTTCTTATCAATCTTCTCTTCTTCAACATTTTTTGAAGGACAGTCAGGGTTAATGCAAATCTCCTGCGGCTTTTTTCCCTTTTTAATAATTTTGATAATTGGAAGATTGCACTCTTCACACTCTTTTTCAGTAGGTTTTATCAAAACATTATTTGGAACACTGTAGGTTGTCTTGCAGTCAGGGTAATTGTTGCATGCAACAAACTGGCCGTATTTACCCTTTCTTAACATAAGGTCTCCACCGCAGTTAGGGCACTCACCTATTGTATTTGCTTTTTTATCTGACTTTATTTTTGCAGATGCCAGCTCTTCACCAATAAGCTCTTCTTTTTCCTTGAACTCCCTGAGAATTTTTTCCAATAGTTTTTTTGCCTCATCAAGAACTTCGTCTGGTTTTTTGCCCTTGTTTCTAATCTCCTCCATCTCTTCCTCAAATTTACGGGTCAGCTCTTCATCAAGAATCGAAGGAGAATATTTCTCAAGAGTTTCCACAGTAATAATCCCCAGCTTAGTTGCCTGGATAGGAGAACCCCTTACATATCCTCTGGTAAAAAGAGTATCAACAATATTTGCCCTTGTTGACTTGGTTCCAAGATTTCTCTTGGAAAGCTCAGTGATAATAGATGACTGGGTGTATCTTTTTGGAGGCTGGGTCTCTTTTTCATGAGACTTGATCTCCTTTACAATAACATCCTCACCTTTGCTGACATCAGGGAGAGTGTTTTCTTTTAATCTTAAGTAAGGTTCATAAAACCTGTGCCACCCTTTTTTCAAAGTGGTTCTCCCTTTTGCAACAAATATCTCATCATTAACATTTATCTCAATCTTCATAGATTGTCTTAGTGCAGGTTCAGCAAAAGTAGCCAGGAACCTCTTCACAATAAGGTCGTAGATTTTCTTTTCATCAGCTTTAAGTCCGCTTGGCTTGTTTCCTGTAGGATATATTGCAGGGTGGGCAGGGTCACTCTTCTTACCCTCTGTTGGATTTAGTTTTTTGGATAAAAGCTCTGAACATAATTCTTTGTAATCTTTTTGAGATGATAGTTTATCTAGTATTTTTTTATAGCCAATTGAAGGCGGAAGTTTCTGTGATGATGTTCTCGGATAAGAAATATAACCAGATGTGTAAAGATTCTGTGCAAGACTAAGTGTGACTTTTGGCTTGATCCTGAAAGCAGCATAAGCAGCACTCTGAAGAGATGTCAGGTCAAATGGTGGAGGTGGTGACTGTTTGTATTTTCGTTTGTTTACATTATCAACCACAGCTTTTTTGTCTTTTGTATTTTCCAGAACAATCATTGCCTGGCTCTTTTTCCAGAACTTGTCCTTCTCATGCCACGCACTAATCGGCCCTTTCTGGACAGTACCAATAAGCTCAATCTGCCAGTATGGCTCTGGCACAAATTTTTGGATCTCTTTCTCCTTTTCTACAATGATTTTTAGTGCAGGTCCCTGCACACGACCGCTCGAGAGAATCTTGAACAAACCAGCTTTTTTCAGGCTGCTTGTAAGAGCTCTTGAAAGATTAATACCATACATCCAGTCAAGAAAGTGCCTTGTTATACCAGCATTTGCCTGGCCCCAGTCAATTGTCTTCATTTTTTTCTTGTACGAGACAACAAGATCAGACTTTGTAAGAGTGCTGAACTTCATCCTGTTTGCGTCTTTCTGGCTGCATGCAAACCTCACAACATTGTACCCGATAACTTCACCCTCAATATCATAGTCTGTTGCAACAGTGTAAGAATCAGCTTTTTTGCACAAGCTCTTGATTGCATCAAGGTATTTTTTTGTAAACTTTGATCCCTTGCCTACCTGGTAGCTAGGCTTCCATTCAATATCAAAAACAGGATACTTAAAACCATTTTTCTCCTTTTCTGCAACAGTGTAGAGATGGCCCACAGCACAGGCTACCACAATATCTTTGCCATCTCTTTGAATTTCATAATAAGGAACCTTGCGGTAGCTCTTTTTTTCAAATTTCCCTTCAGCCAAAGCACTTGCAATCTTGTTTGCAGCTTTGGGTTTTTCAGTAATTAAAAGTTCATAACCCATTAAAGACACTAATTCTGAACCGTTTAAAAATCTTTTGAACTCATTTCTTTGAAGTTTCCGAACAGCTTGTATGGTAGAAAAGTATTTAAACCGAGAGCATAAATTAAGTTTTATTATGCTACCTTCCCAACAAGTCGAGGAATTCTGTGAACAACAAGGATGGCATAGAGAAGAAATTATCCCTTTTTCCTTAGAGATGGATTTTGAGGGATTTTCATATTTTCCTGTTAAGAGCGAACAAAGAATGAGGGATGCCTGGTGGGATGCACTGGGAAAACCGGTCTACATACCCTCAAGCCAGTTGTTTATCTCTGTATTCTGTTCATGTCCAGAAAGCTTGGCTGATGTTCTGGTGGCTGAGGAATTTCCTCATGAGCAGTTTTCAAGGTGGGATATTCTACTGCACAAACCCGACTGTCTTTATGAAGGAGATAGAAAACCTGAAATGGCAGCAAAATTTGTTCTTGATGGAGAGGTGAGAAACTCCGGGTTCTACCACCAGCTTCCTGGAGAAGAAATACCTGGTTATGGCTATCCTGACATAGAACATCTGCTGCAAGAGCCTTATGAAGGTGAAGAGATCTACAGTGACATTGCAGAGCAGCTTGTCCATATGGAAAAATCTCCCGAAGCAAACATTGAAGCTCTTCTTACCATATTTTCTGAAATGGTTGTGTGTTTTGATGAAGGATGGTACAATGAAGAGCTGGGAGTCTATGATTTTGGGGAGAATAGAGATTCTGCAATCAGAGCTTCAGAAAAAATCACTGGAGAAGAGTCTCTTCAAAGGTATCAGGGTATATTTTCTTCTAGTTAAGAATCCCTTTCACAGGTGTTCCCTGGCTTTCTGGTTTTTCTTCACAGGACGGACAGTAAGGCACAATCTCATATACGGGTCTTCCGCCGCCTGACATCTCAAATATCCCGTCATAGTTTGCGTGCGCAACTCTTACAGCTTCCACTTCTGAACCGCACACCATGCATTGAAAGCCCTCTTCAGTGCTCCTGTAAACAATATCTGAGCCAGCTTTCCTTTGGTACTCTACTCCATCTTTTACAGCAGCTTCAATCCTGTGCTCTACCCAGTCCTGCGCTTCAATTAATATAAATTCCAGATCCATACAATTCTTATTATTTGATTTGTATTTAAGTTTTTTTTATTTTGATTAGTGATCTGTTATCCCGAAAGTGGTTTACATCCCGAAACTAGTTTACAATCTTAATTCA
>CAYUHF010000015.1:0-38584 GCA_964444505.1 uncultured Methanosarcinales archaeon
TGAATTAAGATTGTAAACTAGTTTCGGGATGTAAACCACTTTCGGGATAACAGAAATCGATTTCAGGACTTCCAGGTTCTACACAATCTTCATAGAAAACAGTTACCACAGGAAACAATTCTAATCTGCCAGGAAAACAGTTAAGAGTGTAGCTTAGTGAGTGTGGTTTATTTGCTGCACACACTTCTGCAGTCCGTATCAATACAAGTGTGTCATCATATACAAATGAGGCAGGTATTTCGCCTGAATGCTGAAGCTCTGGAACCTTTACTGTTCTTGTTGGTAATGTGAGAATATCGATATTATTCTTGTAGATCAGATGTGTTCTTGATTCTGATCCTATTGGATTGCAGAATTGTCCGTCTTTTAGCACAATTCCATCTAGTTGATCTCTTGGAGTTAAGTTGTATAGTCTATAGAATATCTTGTCATGTGATGATGGAACATATAGGTTTTGCATGCAACTAGTCAAGATAATTTGATATTTAAACTTTATTATTTTTTACCACTGGATAAAAGTTAATTTAGTATGTCAAAAAATAAATAGTTGAACAGCAGGAAAAAAAGTATGAGTATAAGATTAGCTGGAAAAAATGATAGAAAGGCTTTAGCTGAATTTTTTTCTCATTACAATAGTGAAATTACTGAAAAAAGGGTTGAGTGTTATACCTCGCATAACTTCACTGTAATTGCTGAAGAAAATGAAATTGTTGGTGTTTTGCAGTGGAGTGTAAAAGAGGACCCGAATCTCGGAGTGTGTGAGTTTGAAGAAGTGCACATTAAAGTGGGTTTTAGGAGAAAAGGGATTGGTTCGAAACTTGTTGAATTTGCAGTGAGTTCTGTGAGTGATTATTTTGAAAAAAAAGGACTCTCGGCAAGAAGAATTTTTCTTTTTGTGGCAAAGAAAAACAAAGCTGCAAGGACTCTTTATGAGAAAAAGGGTTTTTTTTGTGCTACTGATGTGGGGCCTCTTTTTTCAGAGGATTGCGAGTGTCTTTATGTTTATGAGTTCTAATTATGGGTTCCATTAAAGGTATCTCATATTGGTAACATTTAAAAGTGTGTAGAACCATCATCTAAGCATCAGGGGGGATTTTATGGTTAGTGAAACTTTGGTAGTTGGGATACTTAATGTACTGGTGGGTATACTGATACTCGCTGTTGAAGGAAGCTTAAGGTTTATTGTAGGCGGTTATCTGTTGTTGGCAGGAATCCTGATGATAATGATACCATTGTTAGCATAGGAGGTGCAAGATGACATATCCAAAACAACACGTAGTCCCTCATATGAAGGGATGGGCAGTCAGACCAGAATCTGGCGAGATGGCAAGTGAAGTGTTTCCCACAAAAAAGCAAGCTATGCTGCGAGCTAGAGAGATTGCTGACAGGAACGATACAAAGGTAGTGGAGCATGGAAGAGATGGAAAGTTCAGAGATGTAAGAACTCCAAGGGACAGGGAAAAAACTGGCCCAAACCAGCATGTAGTTCCTACAGAAAAAGGCTGGAAAGTTGAGCCAGCCAAGGGGAAGAGAGCTTCAAAAATCTTTAAGACAAAAGAGCTGGCTGTGAAAAGAGGAAGAGAGATTGCTGAAAACTATGGATCAACGCTTTTTGTCCATAAGAACAACGGAACATTCCAAAGAGTTTCAGAGCACTAGGAGGTAAAAATGAACAAGAATGAAAAATTATTTAATTCTTTTAGATTGGCAAAAGGAGATATACTGAAAAATGAACAGCACATAAATGACCTGCATGAAATAGTTGATGAGCTGCAGGAACAGCTGCAGATGCTCCGTGCAGACCACAGAATTTTGATGGGCATGGTGTATCCAACAGCAAAAAAGGAGAAAAAACTTGACATCAATAACCAGCACATTGTTCCAAGAGAGGATGGCTGGGCAGTTGTTTCTGCCAATGCAAAAAAGGCAACTAGAGTCTTTAAGAAAAAGAAAGAAGCTGTTGAATTTGGAACCAAGAGGGCAGAGAAGGGAAAAGTTTGTGCTGTGATTCACAACAAGGACGGCACATTCAAGACAAGAGACTGCAGATGAAGAAGCTTCTTTTTTTAGTTGTACTTTTGCTTGTATCAAATGGCTGCTCCACAGAAAACAGTTCACTACAAGAAGTTGTTAAGAATCAGGATACTCCCTGGTCTATTGCTTTTCTTCCTAATGGTGGCTTTCTTTTCACTGAAAGGCCGGGGAGTCTTAATTTTTTTGACGGTAAAGTGCATGAGATCGCCAAGCTTCCTGTGACTGAGATTTCTGAGGCGGGTCTTTTGGGGGTTGCGGTTGATCCTGACTTTGAGTCCAATAATCATATTTATGTATATTATACTTATGAAGGTGTCAACAGGGTTTCAAGATTTATTTTTAACAACTCAATATCCGGGGAAAAAATATTGATTGATAATATTCCCTCGGCAAGATTTCATAACGGAGGCCGGATAAAGTTTGGCCCTGATGGCAAGCTGTATGTTACAACTGGTGATGCTACTGAACCCAGTTCTGCCCAGGACATTGAGTCTATTGCTGGAAAGATTCTCAGATTGAATAAGGACGGGTCTGTTCCTGAAGATAATCCGTTTGGTAACTATGTGTGGAGTTATGGCCATAGAAATTCACAGGGGATTGCATGGAAGGATGGTGTGATGTACGCTTCTGAGCACGGACCAAGAAGGCACGATGAGATTAACATTATTCAAAAGGGTGGAAATTACGGATGGCCTGACAGGTGTGGTGAGCAGGCAAATAACACAATTGAGCCGATAAGATGTTACACAGAGTTTACTCTTGCTCCTTCAGGTATTGCTTTTGATGGTGACTTGTATGTTGCCGCATTAAGAGGAACTCAGGTGAGAAAACTTACAATTAAGGATAACAAAGTTATTTCTGAGACAGAGTTTATTTCTGATATGGGAAGAATTAGGACAGTTGTTGAGAATCAGGGAAACTTGTATTTTGCAACAAATAACAGAGACGGGAGAGGGATCCCAAGGCAGGATGATGATAAAATAGTGGGTGATGTAAATGAAAAAAATAAACACAGATGAATTAAAAGAGATGCTTGACAAAGGTGAGAGATTCAAACTGGTAAATGCTCTTTCAGAAAAACAGTTCAGGGAAAAACACATACCAACTTCAATAAGCATTCCTGTTGGTGATGGTTTTGAAGAGGGTGCAAAGGAGAAGCTCAGCAAAGATGATAAAATTGTTGTGTACTGTGCGAGTCCTTCATGTCATGCAAGCACCAGGGCTGCAAAAAAGCTGGAAGAGATGGGATTCTCAAATGTAATTGAGTATGATGGCGGAATCAAGTACTGGGAAAGAGCTGGTTATCCGCTCAACAGCACAGATTCTTAATAGCACTGTTGATTCGAAAATTATATAAATTATGTTCTAATCCATTTTGTTGAGCCTCGGTAGCTTAGTGGAAGAGCGTGCGGCTGTTAACTTGTCCGGTTTTCGGACAGGATGAAGTAACCGCAAGGTCGCCAGTTCAAGTCTGGCCCGGGGCGCTTGGGCCCGTAGCTTAGTCTGGAGGAGTGCCCGACTGATACCGTTCATTTTGAATAGGGCAGATATCGGGTGGTCCGGAGTAAACCTTTGGTTTACGGAATTCAAATCTCCGCGGGCCCACTTTTCTAAAAACCAATTTTTTAACAAGATTTTAGCTCCTTGGCCAGATTGAGTC
This sequence comes from uncultured Methanosarcinales archaeon, assembly GCA_964444505.1. Classification (GTDB taxonomy): domain Archaea; phylum Nanobdellota; class Nanobdellia; order Woesearchaeales; family JAGVZT01; genus CAYUHF01. The sequence continues at coordinate 3,695 of CAYUHF010000015.1, forward strand.
TAACAGACAGCCTGTCTTCTGGGCTGGCCCTACAATAAGAGGAAAAATCAGCCAGTAATTTTTAGGTAACTTGTTTTTAACAAAACTTTTAAACCTTGATTAATGTTTTAGACAAATGAAGATAAATACAGTAACAGGCAATGCTGTTGTTGATCTTGCGCTTGATACAATAAGAAACAATAAGCAGGCACTTGTTTTTGTCAACAGCAAAAGGAGTGCAGAAAAGTGCGCTGATGATATTGCTGACGAGATAAAAACCAAAAGAATGAATTCTCTTTCTAAAGAGCTCTTGTCTGTTCTATCTAACCCTACTGACCAGTGCAAAAGGTTGTCAGAGGTTGCACTGCGTGGTGTTGTTTTTCATCATGCTGGTCTTGTTCAGAAACAAAAAACAATTATTGAGAATGGTTTCAGGGATGGCAAGATTGATATTATCTGCTGTACTCCGACTCTTGCTGCAGGGGTCGATCTTCCCGCTTTCAGGACTATTATAAGGGATTTGAAGAGGTATTCTCACCGCGGACTTGTGTGGATTCCTGTTCTTGAGTATCACCAGCAGGCTGGCCGTGCCGGAAGGCCAAGTTTTGATGACCATGGAGAGTCAATTGTTGTTGCAGGTTCCAAAAACTACAAAGAGATAGTTGTGGAGAAATACATAAATGGCGAGCCTGAGGAGATTTTTTCAAAGCTTGCGGTTGAGCCTGTGCTGAGGACATATCTTTTGTCTCTTATTGCCACTGATTTTGTGAAAAACCAGGAACAGATAACCAAGTTTTTTTCAAAGACTTTCTGGGCTTACCAATTCCATGATATGGACAAACTGAATGCAATAATTCTAAGGATGCTTGGGCTTTTGGAAGAATGGCAGTTTATTGAGAGTTCGCAAAAAGACTTTGTTACTGCTGACAAATTCGGGAATGATGATTACAAGGCCACAATTCTCGGGAGAAGAGTTGCCCAGCTGTATCTTGATCCTTATACTGCCAATCATATTGTTGAGTGTCTGAGGGATCCTGCTGAGATCAATGCTTTTTCTTTTCTGCAGATGGTGGCATACACTCTTGAGATGAGGCCTCTTCTGAGGGTGAAGACCAGGGAATGGCCTTACTGGCAGCAGATCCTTGAAGAAGAGGGTGAGTTTATTCTTATGCAAGAGCCTGCACTGCATGACCCTATGTATGAGAGATTCATAAAGTCTGTGAAGACTGGTTACATGCTGTATGAATGGATTATGGAAAGAGATGAAGAGTACATGCTCGAAAAGTACAAGGTGAGGCCGGGTCTTTTGCGTTCAAAGATCCAGAGAGCTGACTGGCTTTTGTATTCTGGGCATGAGATAGCAAGAATCTTGAAGCAGAAAAAACTGCTCTCGCAGATAGCTAATCTTCGGGTAAGACTAAAGTATGGTGTAAAGCCTGAGCTTCTACCGCTTCTGCAGCTAAAAAATATTGGAAAGGTCAGGGCACGACGGCTTTATAATGCAGGTATCAGGAATCTTGGTGATGTGAAAAAGGCAACACCTGGTGAGATTACAAGGGTACTTGGAAAGAATCTCGCACTGGACATCAAATCACAGGTGGGACAGGATTTTGATCCTGAGAAGATATCTGCCGAGAAAAAGAAAAAAGGTCAGACTAGTCTTGGCGATTTTTAGAAAATTTTATAAAGTGCAATTTAGTGTGCTTATATATGGGAATTGTTTATGCTGTACCAACCGGACATCCCAACTATCTTACAATAGTCTATAAGGATGTTTTTCACCTGAAGAGTCTTTACGTTATGATGTATGAGTATTTGCAGGATCAGGGCTGGGAGAGCTGCCAGGGTCCGTGGGAGCATTACAGCAAGGGAAACAAGGGTGACGGCAAGGTTGAGACCTTGTTTTATGACAGCCGCGACCCTGGAAACAAAAAGCTCAACATCTGGTGGAGGCTGCAGAGACCTGCGGGCAACAAGTATTTCCATTATTTCATGAATGTTAATTTTCTGTTTTTGGGCTGGAAAAATGTTGAGGTGATGTGGGAGGGAGAGAAGATGAAGGCCCAGAAAGGAGAGCTTTCGATTTTTATCCGGCCGTGGTTTGAGTATGACTACGGGGGAAAATGGGAAGACCATCCAATTTTAAAGCATTTTCACCAGTTTTTCAAGGACAGGATTTTCAAGGATGATTTTGATGCAAGAGAGGATGAGCTTTTGCATGATGCTTACAGGTTCCAGCAGATGATAAGAAACTTTTTAGAGCAAAGATCATTTATGCCGGACAGGGAAGCATTCTTTCCTGCAAGAAAGGAAACTGCGTAAACTATATAAATCAGAATCAATCACACAAAGTTATGCCTCCGTGGCTTAGTGGCTATAGCAGCTGACTTGTATCAGCCTTTGGTTGACATGACATCAGCAGGTCGAGGGTTCAAGTCCCATCTTTTAGAAAAGCTGGACCAAAACACGTGAGTTTCCTCATGCGTTCGTCAAGCTCACTAAAACATGGGTGAAATTCCCTCCGGAGGCTTCATTTTTTACAAATACTCTCCGATACTTTCCCTGATTCTTTCAATAGTGTCCTCACTTAACTTAAGATTGATTTCTTTAGACTTGGCATATATCTTGGGCGCTTTTTTGATCATCTTGTTGAAAAGAACATTATCCACATCCTTATCAGGATAGTACTGTGCATCTATTCTAGCTTCTTTGGAGTTGAATAAAAAGTCCATATCCTCAGCAAAATCTTTGAAGTATTCCTTGATGACTGTAAGAGTACATTTGTGGTTCTCGCACTCCAATCCCACTCTCATAAGTATGGAATAAAGAGAGAAATACATGGCATAATATGCTGAAGAAATCTGCCAGTCTTTGTTTCCCTCTAACTTTGAGACTGCATCAAGTGATTTTCTTGACTTTTCCAGATAAGCTCTGCTCAGGTTAAGGTTCTCTTCAACCAGCTTAATTCCATTATTTATTGTACAGCACCATTCAATATCATTCATCCTAACCTCCTTTCTACAAATAGCTCTGTTCCGCTCACAATTATATGACTTTTCATTATTTCTTCTAAAAGATAGTCCATCTCTTCGAATTTTTTCCGAGTATATTGTTTTACATTAATTTCTGTCTGCATCCTTTCAGATAACTCTCGGATTCTTTTCTTGTTGTATTCTCCTACTATGAACATATCCAAGTCAGACTCTTTTGTCTGTTTCCCTTTTGCATAGCTTCCAAATATTACAACAATATCTCCTTGTATTTGTGAAACAATCTCTTTTACCATTGGGTTCTTGTTGTAGAATTCCATTGTCCTCTGGTGTTCAATCATGGTTAAAAAATGCTTCAACTTTTCCTTATCCTCCAGATTAAGATAATATAACTTGTTTCTGCCTTGCGTTTTGCTCTTAAGATAGCCTTGCTTTTCCCAGTTTTTTAGTTTGTTTGAGACTGTTTTCTGATTGAGTTCCTTTTTCCTGGCTATCTGGCTTCCTGTCAACCTTGTGCCATAGTCTTTCAGGAATTCTTCCAGGATCCTCAATTCAGTTTTATTTAGTATCATTTTACTTATATGAGTATTATTGTACTTATATTTGTTTTGGTTTTTTATTTCTCAAACACATTACGAAAACTAGAATATTACATTACTGGTACACGAGACAAAAATAAAAGCTTAGTATAAATTACACCGGAGGCTTCCTCTCACATTAACAATTCGTCAAAGCTCTTTTGGAGTGTTACGGATTTTGAATCACTCTTTTATCGAAATATGTTTTTACTCAGAGAATGGCAGGATGTAACTTTTGTTAGCTTGTTCTTGCAAAAAAGATATGGGAGGTCATCGGCATAATAATTATATACAGAAAAAACTCATGGAGAAATCTCGATCATACCATTCGTCTTTACATGTTCGTATTTGGGAAGCATATATGTATACTGTGCTTCATGATATTTTCCTCCATTTCCTAACTCATACGAAACTCCTCCTCTACCCAGCACTCCCTGGACATTTTCTGGAGAATCAAGTTCATCTGAGTTGCAAAACCAAAAAAATTTGTTTACAAGATCCACCCTGCCAGTGTGCTTTTGAGATTCTTTGGATTCACTTCCTTGAAGCATTTCTTGTAAAAGATTCATTGGAACAATACCAAAAGAATGTCTCTCATTACCATCACAACATGCCACATAATCATCTATACCCATGTATAGGTAAACTAACCTGCTTCTCCATCTATCAATTACAGCGGTGTCTCTAAAAGATACGGAGAGCTCCTCAGATAGACCCAGCCAGTTGATATTGGAATCAGGAATTTGGAGTTCATTTACTATATAGGCTCCCCAAGCCATAACACAAGCACCATAAATTTCTCCATATGCTAAGACCTCTGTTTCTTTAGGTTCAAATTCAAATCCTCTATCTGTGAATGCGTCCACTATTGCACTCTCACTTGGTAGGACATTTTTGGCGAAAACAAAAAATCTACTGCCTAGAACCTGTTGGAAAAATTGTATTCTATCCATATCTTGTCTCATGATCTTGTTTTCCAAACCATTCCGATCTGTACCTAATTCTCTCGGATTGAGATTAGAAAAATATAAGAGGATTCCTCCTGGTTGTTCTCTTAGCTCAAGGACTCTATCCTCCCACAGATATCTGCGATTAAGTTGAATGCGATGGATAGGTAGGTCTTGTGAATCTATTTGAAAATAATCCGGATGAACTAAAACGTCAATTTGTTTAACTTTTATTTTGGTCACCTGTTTTTATGTTAGTTCCGTTAAGCGTATATAAATCTTTCTATTTTTTACCACTTAATAGTTACCATATATTTACTTCTATTACAATCTTCCAAATAATATTTATACTGAAAGTATAATATTTAAATAACAGAGGCAGGAGAATAAATAAACATTAAATGCAAGGTAAGAATTGCTCCGGAGGTTTTTTCTTCAAAAAACAAAAAACTTATAGAACATAATATTTTATTATAAAATATAATGGTACAGGCAATTGTGGATCTGGGAGAATACCAGAACAGAATAATACAGATAATCAAGGGTAAATTCGGACTGAAGACTAAATCAGAAGCTGTGAATCTGGCCATTAAAAAGTATGGGGATGAGATGCTTGAACCTGAGCTTAGACCGGAATATGTGCGAAATTTGCAAAAAATTAAGGAGCAAAAAGGGGCACGGTTTAAAAGTATAGAAGAACTGAAAAAACACGTTGAAGATGCGTGAATTCGAAGTCAAGCCAGGGCTTGAAAAAGCATTATCGAAATTAAAAAAAGTGTATCTGCGTTTAGTCAAAAAAATTGAGGAAATAGTGAATGCAGACAATATTGACCAATACAAACACCTTCGTTATGACATGAAACAGTCACAAAGAGTGCATATCGGATCTTTTGTTCTGGTACTCAGCTATGATGAATCAGAAGATTTTGTGTCCTTTGAGGACTTTCAACATCATGATAAGATTTACAGGTAATTAATAAGCACAGGAAAAATGAACAAGTTTCAAGAATTCTTCATCTCAATAACACAAACCATCAAAATTAAAAAAATCTGCTGTCCAGATCCTCTAGAACAGCAGACCAATCTCAACTACTCTCTAAGGTTTCTGTATAGCCAGTGCACTGTCTTTGAGATTTTTCTGAGATCACTCACATTGATGCCTTCATCTGTCTCAAGTTCCACCAGCTCATCCAGATCAAGCTTTTCTGCAACTTGATATGCTATTCCAATGGCCTCTTTTTCTGCTGATTTAGCCCATTCTCTGAGCCTCTCAATCTCACGATAGGGAAATACAGACTTTCCGTCTCGCAGAATGTGGGTTTGTCCTTGTAATTGAGCAAGTTGCTGTTCTCTTGAATCCCACAGCAGTATTGGTTGTAAGCTGTGCCTAAGTTTGTCTGTCAGATAGACAAGTTCCCCGTAATCAACCTCTGGAACCCCATCCACTTGAGAGCCGTAAATGTCTAGTACATGATTACTGTATCTTGTGCTTATATCGTGCATTTTTTACCTCCTCATTAATCTACCGTTCATCAATCAAGAAATCGAGCCTTTTCGCTCCAATCCGGAGATGGTTTTTCAGACCAAATGAAAAAGAACTTATGGGCAACTACATAAAACTAAACAGAAATTCTTCACTTACTATTTGAACAGTTGCCATAGTCAGAGAATACACTAGCATATATTTAAGTTTTTCTATTGTTGTCTCTATTAAGTGATTATGGACTATTCACACAATAGATAAATACCAAAAGCACAATCAGTATAAAGGAGGCTAGAGAGAAAACATTAAATGCTCCGGAGGCTTCTTAGAAATACTTTCTGATACTGCATCCAGACCTTTGCTTCCTTCATTTCCTGGATGACAAGGTTTCTTGCTTCTGGTAATTCCTTTGCGTCTCATAATTTCAGTCTGAACAAAAATCAGGTTAAATAAAGTAAATCCGCTGTGGAGGCTCACCCTGCCTGTGGGGTATTTACGCCTCCACTTTTGAAAGCGGATTTACAGACTTGAAAATCTCGCCCTATGTATTCATCATCCCAGTTGAAAATTTAAAGCGAGATTTTCAAATAAGCATGAATTGAACAAGAGAATACCCGATATATTATTAAATCCAAACTTTAAAACAATTCTAAAATGAAGGTGTTTGTTGAGTTCAGTCTTATTTTCTTTTTAGTGTTTGGAATATCCATCCTTATGCGCCTTCTGAAACAGCCCCTGATTATCGGCTATATTATCTCAGGTGTGATTGCCGGGCCTTATCTTCTGGGTATTGTTGGATCTAACCCCATACTTCCTGTGTTTTCAGAGATAGGAATCTCGCTATTGCTGTTTCTGGTAGGTCTTCATATTTCACCAGAGGTGGTAAGGGAGGTTGGAAAGATATCTCTTGTCACAGGAATCGGCCAGATTATTTTCACATCAGGCATTGGTTTTCTTATTATTTACATGCTTGGTTTTAGTACAACAGCTTCTGTCTATATGGCTATTGCATTGACGTTTTCCTCAACAATAATTATTATGAAACTATTGTCTGACAAAGGCGATCTTGACACGCTTTACGGTGAAATCTCAACCGGGTTTTTGATAATCCAGGATCTTGTTGCAGTTGCAATCCTAATGATAATATCTTCAATGAACTCAACTTTTTTGAGTCTTGTTTATTCAATAACCGAGGCATTTCTGGCTCTTGCACTGCTGATCCCTCTTGGACATTTGCTGCTTCCCAGGATGAATAAATACTTTGAAGAGTCACATGAATTCCTTTTTGTTTTTGCGATTGCATGGGCTCTTGGTCTTGCCGCATTTTTCTCATATATTAGGTTCTCGCTTGAGGTGGGGGCGCTTATTGCCGGTATTGTTCTTTCTGTATCAAAATACGACAAGGAGATGATAGAAAAACTAATTCCTCTGAGAGATTTTTTCCTGATTTCATTTTTTGTAATTCTTGGAAGTCAGCTTGTGTTTGCAGATGTGTCAGAGTATATTCTGCCAATAATTCTGCTTTCACTGTTTGTTTTGCTGGGTAATCCTCTGATTGTGATGATAATTATGGGGATTTTTGGATATGACAAAGAAGTTGGTTTCAAATCAGGCATGACTGTTGCCCAGATCTCTGAGTTTTCGCTTATCCTGGTTGCTCTTGGCTTAAAAATGGGACATGTCAGCACAGAGGTATTATCTGTTGTTACAGTAATAGGCATAGTGACAATATTCACTTCCACTTATATGATTGTGAACTCTGACTGCATCTTTAAAAAAATATCTCCTTGTCTTGAGATTTTTGAGAAAGATTAAAGCCAATATAACAAAATCAACCATAAACCAATTTACTCAATTTCCCGCATTATTTTCTCTACTTGTTTTACGTGCTTTGTTTAACCAGAATATATCTTTTCAATTATTTTTTTAAACTAGATTGAGTTTAACACGCAATAGGGCGCAAAGCGACAGTCTGTGCTAGGAAGGAATTTGCACAATATCAGAAAGGATTCCTGATGAGATTAATCTTGGTATAAAAAATCAAAGCTTTAACTGGTAAGTCTTGTCTCAATTGTATCATACATTAGTCCAGTAACATCAATAACTGTATTCTCTGCTTTTTTCTTAAGATTGGCATTTTTTTGTCTTTGTGCCAAATGCCAGTTTTCCTCTGCTCTCTGGGTTAGAATGGATAGCCTGTTTTCCAGGTAGCTTTGCATGAATCCATCAGGAGAAACACCCATTTCATCTATAGTGTTTGCAAAGATCATTGCTTCATTAAAAGCTGAATCATTGGACCTTACAACTTCCTGTACTGCTTCTGAAAATCCAGACTGCCTGTACAATTCTGCTAATTCTCTCTGGATTCTTCCAAAATAATCCTGAACTTGTTGTGTGACTGTCATAATGATTTGTAAGATGTTTGCATTATTAAATCTTTCTAAATTTACCACTTGATAGTTACTAATTTACGAAACATTTATATAGTAAATGTGTTTTATTCCTGACATGAATGAAAAATACTCTCACAATACATACGAAAAAGAGCTTTCTGAAGAGACTTCTTCAGATGATAGATTTCTTATGGCATCCAAAATTTACCAAAGTTCTTTAATGGTAGTTGGAACTTTGATGATTGTATCAGGAGTTATTGAGCACGATTATCATTTCATGGCTGGTGGTGCTGGATTGTTTGGCATTGGTTATTGCCTAAGGGAATCACAAAAAAAGGATGAGAGACATAACAATGAGATGGAAGCTCTAGAAGAGTTAAATAATTCAATCCAGGGTCTTGAATCAAAGCTTTCTTAAAATAAGGAATTATCAGGTGCAATTTTTATAAGTCTGGTGTCAGGAATTTGTTTGTATGAAGAATATTGAATATCAGGGTATTGTAGATGTTGTGTGCGACTATCTTGAAGAAAACAACAGAGGCTGGAAACTCAGAGGTCATTCAGTAACTATTTATGACTCAGAATTCAGGGAGACCAGGCTAGGAATGGTTTCATTGAGTCCAGGACTTGATGCTCTCTGTGTATCAAGCTCTTTTCCTGGAGCAGATGAAGTGATGAGAGAGCTTGCAGAGCTGTGTGATGGATTTGAGATTCCTGTAAGGTATGCTTCGGCTGCCAGAAGAGTCCACCCTGTTGTTGCAAGGGATTTTAGATAGACCACTGCAAAGTAATCAAATCTACGCAAGATTTATATAGAATGAGCTAATTTGAGAGGTCATGAAGAGTTTTATTGATTGTCTGGATTTACCTGGAAACAGGGGCATGGAATATGACCCTGTTGAGTTAGGGAAATTTGACAGACAGCTCAGGTTTCTATCCTGCAGAATCAGCTATGATGAAAAAGCAGCAAGCGAGTTGGGTTTTGAGTGTCAGGCTGAAGCCCTTCATGGGCTAAGAGATTTTTTGGAAGAATACTTTATTATCCCAATTATTGGATCTAGTAATAATATAACAATTGATGAACTTGCTGAATCCATGCTCTTGCCTTTTGAAGATTACAATGACCATGGAAACTACGAGAGGTTCCAGGAGCTTATGTGCGGGCATGAAGATGTTGCAATCATAATAGGAGACGGCTCATTAGAGTCCCTTGAACAGTTTTCAAATGCCAGGCTTGATCATGCAGGATACGAGGGAACATACTTTTTTCAGCTAACAAGAGCAGCTGAACAAGTCGAGTGTGAAGCCCTGCTTCCCAAATTTGGAGCAATATTGGTTGAATACTCAGAAGCATTTTTTTTCCTGGCTTCAGAATATATTGACCACATGGCTTTTCTCTGATCAAAGCTTTGAAGTATGGCCTGTATCTGATGTTGTTCTTGAAGAACATACAGGATTTGTTGACCTGTCTGGTCTTAGAACAGAATATGGTAATAGCAGGTTTTTTAGGATTGGAGGGAACAAAACACGAAATCCTTCAAGAGGAATCCTGGGTTACTCACGAACGCTTCCAAAGATTATTACTGGTGATATTGGCCTGTTTGAAAATGGAAAGGCTAGGTATGTTCAGACAAATCCGACAAATGAAGATGGAATGACATGGGCCCACCGTGCCCACATCATGCAAAACTTTGTTCTGCACGAATGCTATATGGAACCTACATTTAGTCTCTGGAGTGATGATCACTGGAACCCCTATGTCCTGGATGATGAGGCAAGGCCTCCAAAGGCTGATGAGATAAAAAATGTTTGCTTTTCACTTCATGAGAGCTTAGTTCTTGAGACAATGCAGGTTGCCCACTCATTAGGTGAAGATCTTGAAGTAAGAGTCCACTTAGTCATGGAGCATGAAGATTCCTTTTATTCTGGATATGATGACCTTTTTTTTGCAGTTCTTCATTTCAGTGATGAACATGAGAATTATAGTTTCTTCAAGGATGTACTTCTTGGCAACCCTGAGTTTTTTGACGACATGACAGATGTAAAATCTGTTTTTGGTAGATATCATATAAATGATGATTCCAAGATTTACAGGTCAAAGAAAGCAAGAGAATATGATGAAGGAGGATTAAGATTTGGCTGCATTACACTGGAAGAGTCACTTGAAATAATTGAAAAAATAAAGTAAGTCCGCTGTGAAGGATTAACATCACTTCGTTCCAAGCTTGCTCAAAACACGCAAGTATACTACAAAAAATCGTGCATAACTTTCCTAAAAATAAAGTATCCCCACAGTAAACTGTGGGGTATTTACACATCCACTTTTGAAAATGGAACATTTTCAAGTGCCATAAATCTTTGATTTATGAGCATTACAGAACGTGTAAATGCCACGCATTTACAGGTCACAAAATGTAAACATTTTGTTGAATTGAAAATCCCGCCCTATGTATTCATCATCCCAGTTGAAAATTTGAGGCGAGATTTTCAAATAACTATTCGAATACAACCATTATAAAGTAATAAAAAATCGTAAAATTTTAAAATAAGTGTCCACTGCCCTCTTTAATGGCAACAGTATGGCAGGAACTTGGAAAAACAAGGGCTTTTAGAGATTTATCAGACAGGATTGATGAATCATTTACTGATTGTTCTCCTGATTATGCTCCGCACATAAGTTTTGTCAATATTGGAGAGTATACAGGTTTTGTTGATTTAAGAGAACTGGGTTCTCAGAGATACAGGATAAACAGGTATTTTGAGCTTGCTCATCCAGGTTATGTTAAACCAAAATGGAGGGTACTTCCAGAGCCTGTTTCAGGCGACCTTGCTTTTGTACGCAAGGGCAGTATCCAGTATTTGCAGACAGGGCCTGAATTCGAGGAGGACTGCATGATAGTTGATTCCACTTACATTGATGACAATTTTGTATTATATGAAGAATTTGTTGATCCATCTTATTGTGCTGAGCCTGTAACTTTTGCAAATATTTTTTCCAGAAAAAGTTCTCCAAGAAATACTGAAACAGTTAACAGAGCTCATTATCTGCATCAGGGGATTCTACTGACCACAACCCATGTTTATGGAAACAGATTTGAGGAGCTTGAGATAAGGTGTTCTGTTGTTGAAGAGACTGATGGGGAATACTATGCTGATGAATCTGACCTGGACCTCATTTGCATGCATTACAGTAATGAGCATGAGGAATACGATTTTTTAACCCGTGTTCTTTTTGGGAATCCTGATTTTTTCAGTGATGAAGATGACATGTTTGCTATACTTGGAGACTGGTTAATTGCAAAGGAATCAAAAATTTTTGAAAAAAGAATAGAACCCTCAAAAGGGTTCAAGTATCGCTGGCTCTCATTCAGAGATGCCTGGTCAGTTTTATCTGATTCTGTATGAGACACTTACCTGTGCATTAACACTGACCTTTCCCGGAGATATTTGGGTGCCACCAGCCATGTCATATGCTTCTGCTCTTGCATATGGTACATAGTTGAAGTTAGACTCTGATACTGAATCAATTCTTCCAAGTCTAACATTAAGGCTTGATGCAAGTGCGTCTGCCCTGCTCTTTGCATCTGATGAAGCTTTCTGCAGTGCTTCTGACATCTCTTCTGATCTTTTTTGTTCGCTCAGGTCAAAAACTACTCTTTCTATCTCGTTTGCACCTGCGTTTATTGCAGTGTCAACAATCATACCTGCTGCACCTGTCTGGTCTGTTGTAACCTTTAGCACATGGATCATCTCATAACCTTCAAACTCGCTTTTTCTGGTCTCAGGGTCCCACTCTTCTTTTTTCTGAAGAGAGAATCTTTCTGTTTCAATTTGTTCATAACCCTGTTCTCTGAGAGCGTTCATCACATTATTTGAGATTTCTGCATTCTCCTGTTCTGCTTCCTGTGCAGTGTCTTCTACTGTTGAGATTCTGACATAGACTCTTGCAATGTCTGGGTCTACTTCCTGTTCATAGGAACCTGTCACATGGACAAGGTTTGGTTCCTGTCTTCCCAAAGCCAATACAAATAAAGAAACAACAAGTCCTATAGCAAGTATTAATGTAATTGTGTGTGTTTTTCTCATTAATATCACCTGTGTATAAATAAGTGATTTGAGTATTTAACTTTTATTATAACTTCAGAATGCTTTAAAGCTTACATCTCAAGGATCTCTATGCAAAGCTCACCTAAAGTGGCAACTCTCCTGTTAAGATTCTGGAGTTCTTCTTTTAGTTCAAGTAGATTGACGTTATTCCCCCTTCTCTGCATTTGGCGGACTGAAGAATCACATGCACCCACTATACTTCGAATTTCAGCTATTGTTCTGTTTTTATTCATGCATCAACATTTCAAGCTGACTCTAATAAATCTTTCGAAAACTGAGGTTGGTCGTGTGTAACTCTTAGAAGATTCTTCAGAAATAAGTTTTCATAATGTAGCAAAACCTCCATGGCACAGACGGCCACTCTGTCCTACTCCGTTGCTCAAAACATTGCAACTACGTCTGGCCACGGTGTGGTTTTGGTCAAAGAATATTCTTGATACAAAAACGATTCACACACTAACAGAAAATTATAAATATGTGTGATACAATATACTCTTTGGGGTGGTAAGATGCGAAATTCTTGTTTTCAACCTCTTTATCCCTGAAAACTATTTCGCGCATTTTACCCCATTTTAATATGTGCGGACGCTGGACATTAACTGTGGAAAAGGATGTTCTGGAGGGTTTTTTTGATGCTAGATATCCTTCTAAACCATACAAGCCAAGGTATAATATTGCCCCTGACCAGAGTGTTCCAATAATCACAAACTCTAATCCTCACGAATTTACAATAGCCAAATGGGGTCTTGTTCCTTCATGGTCAGATGGAAAGGCAGAGTATTCCACAATAAATGCCCGGGCTGAGACAATTGAAGAAAAACCTGCATATAAAAAACCGTTCATGAGCCAGAGATGTCTTGTTCCTGCTGATGGTTTCTATGAGTGGAAAAAGAGTTCAGGGAATATTCCTTACAGGTGTGTGTTGAAGTCCGGTGATCTTTTTGCTTTTGCAGGACTCTATGATATATGGAAGGATTCAATTAGTTTTTCTATTGTTACTGTTCCTCCTAATGCAACTATTGCAAGGATTCATTCCAGGATGCCTGCAATTTTAAGGGTGCAGGACTATGAGAAGTGGCTTAAAAAACCTGACAAGAGTGTTCTTGTACCGTATGAGGGCGAGATGGACACCTACAGGGTGTCAAGGCTTGTAAACAACCCAAAAAATGACTATCCAAAAATCCTGCAGGATGTCGGAACCGAGAGTCTGGAAGCGTTTTTCTAAAGTTTAATTACCATTCCATCATAGGCTGCTTCAATATTGTATTCTGGATATTTTTGTCTAAAGATTCTATTTAACTGGTCATGAGAGAGCTGAAAGTTCTCTTCAATATGCATTATGATTATTTTTTTCGCGTTCATCTGTTTTGCATGCTCCAGCATCTTTTCAAAAGTGTCTTCGTTTTTAGGAGGTATTTTTCTTGGACTGATTGATTCATCTTCCCAGAATAGGTTGTGGGCAATAAAAACATCAACATTACTACTGTCAACTTGCAGACCATGGTATTCACAGGGAGCATAGACCATTTTCCTGTCTTCTTCAGTTATCTCAAAGTAAAATCCCTTTGTTTTTTCAATAAGTACAGGTCTTACATTTATTTTGCCAAATTCAATTGTTGATTCAAAAAAATGCATCTGGATTACTCCCTTTTTTTCATAAAAATCAAGGAAGTTTCCGCAGGATAGTTTCTTGAACATTTCAAACTGGTACTCTGACATATACACATTTATGGGATCTTTGTTAGGTTTTGCATTGGTATAATCCCAGTTGAGCTGTTCCAGTATTCTTAAGCCAAGTGTATGATCCGGATGCCAGTGAGTCAGAATCACATTCCTCACTTCGGATATGTCTTCTCTTAACAGTTGTTGTCTGATCTCTTCTGGTGTGTCAAAAAGTAGTGATGCATCTTCTATGTAAAAAGAAGGCCCTGTCCTTGCATAAGGTATGCCTCTCTCTTTTGCCTGCCTGCTAATTTCCAGGTTAGAGCCGGGTCTGGGTGGAGGAACTACACCGCCGGATCCAAGTATTATTGATTTCACAAAATTAAATAAAAAATCTTTACTATATATTTTTAACGGCATTTCAATAAAATATATAAAGCAACCAAGATTAAGACTGGGTAGGGGCCCGTGGTCTAGTGGCTACAACACAGTACATGTGTTTATCGCATGGATTCAGGTTTCACTGAATCGCGGCAGTGTTGTCACAGATGATATCGCCTTGACGTGGCGAGGATCCCCAGGCAGACTTTTGATCAAACTTTCTTAAAGTTTGGGGGAATTCGAATCTGGGCGGGCCCATTTTTTCAAAAAATATTAATATTCCTGCTCAAAAAAGCTTTTTATGGAGTTTTTTGATTACATTGACTACGGAGTACTTTTCATTACATATACAGGTATTTCTTTGTTTCTTATCACACTGCCCATATCAATTGTGATGTTTTTTTCAAGTGATAATCCAATTGAGTTCATACCACTTTTTTCACTCTATTTTTTCTCTGCGATACTAACTGTTCTTTACACACTTTTTTATAAGAAGAAATTAATCCCTTTTGTTTTTGGATCTGTGTTTTTTGTGTGTGCATACATTATGAGTATTGCTGGTGTAAATGTCTTGATTGGATACTCGTTGATTGAAAAAAATATCCTTGAATTTGCTTCGCAGATTGGAATTTTCGGTGTTTTTCTTGGAATGCTTTACGCTTTGTCTTTTGTTGTTTCAAAAGTATTTAAAACAAAAATTACCAATTTCTTCGTAGCACTCGCAACAACATTCACTGTTTTTGTGCTTTTTAATTTCATTGGGTTTTTCCTTCAATTTATTTCTATGCCTGTTACCAAATTGCTTCTTGGGCCTCTGGTAGTCCCCCACTTAAGATTTTTATTTACAGATTCTCTGACTATTGACAAGATAGTTTCTCTTTCCCCAAGGAAAAACAAATAAAAGGATTTCAGTTTAGGGAGTATGCATGGCAAGAATCCAGATAAAAACATTCGGCTGTTCTGCTAACCATAATGATTCTGAGTTAATGGCTGGTCTTTTGGTTGATGCTGGGCACAAGATTGTTGAAAATAATCCTGACCTTGTTATTCTGAATACCTGTATTGTAAAGGAGGCTACAAGAAACAGGATGAGGCATCTTGTCCTGAGGGCAAAGAACAAACTTGTTGTTGCAGGCTGTATGCCTGAGGTTGAGCCTGTGGAAGGTGTTTCGAATATTGGTCCTCACAATCTTTCGGATGTTGTTGATGTTGTTGAGAAGACCCTGAAGGGTGAGGTTGTCAATGCTTTTGACAGGGATTTTATGGACAAGACACAACTGCCAAGAGTAAGACTAAATGACAACATCCAGATTGTGCAGATTCTTGAGGGGTGTGTTGGTGAGTGTGCATACTGTATTGTAAAGCATGCCAAGAGCACTCTTTATTCTTTTCCCATAGAGAAAATTGTTGGTGAAGTCAGGAAGGGTGTTGATGGGGTAAATGAGATTTGGCTCACTTCTCAGGACAACGCGGCCTACATGCTTGATAAAACCAAAAAAACAAAACTTCCTCTGCTTCTTCGACAGGTGAATAGTATTGACGGCAAATTTCTTGTTCGTGTTGGCATGATGAATCCAAACAATATCCTGCCTGTTATTGATGAGCTTGTTGATTCATGGGGGGAGAAGATTTTCAGGTTTGTGCATATTCCTGTGCAGTCCGGTAGTGACAGAATACTAAATAAGATGAATAGAAGGTATTGTGTTGATGATTTCAGATTTATTATTGAAAAGTTCAGGGAAAGATTCCCAAGATTAAGTGTAAGTACTGATATTATTGTTGGTTTTCCAACTGAGACAGATGAGGAATTTAATGATTCTGTTGAGCTTGTAAAAGAGATCAAACCTGATTTTTTGAATATCTCAAAGTATTCAGAGCACAAGGAAACAAGTGCCTCACGCATGACACGGGTTGATGTGAAAAAAGTAATGGAAAGGTCAAGAAAATTGACAGAAATTGCAAAAAAGATCTCTCTTGAGAAAAACAAAAGATGGGTTGGCTGGGAGGGCGAGGTTTTTTTTGATGAAAAAGGCACTGGTGATTCTGTTATTGGACGAAATATTTTTTACATGCCCATTGTTCTAAAAAATGGCAGAACTGGTGAATTTGTTAATGTGAAAATAAAACAAGCCCACACAAATTATCTTCTTGCTAGAACCGTCTGAGAAATTTCAAGAGCTCTTTGGAGTCATCAAACTCAAAAAACTCTTCCTTTTTTATGGAAGGCAGATCTTTTGGCTTTTTCTTCTGATAGATTACAAGCTTGTCAACTTCAAGAAGTCTTGCCAGTGGTTTTAAGTACTGGCCTGCCTCATCCCCGACTTCTGTCAATATGATGTCTTTTTCTTTTTTTGCAATGACATCAAATGCTGATTTTGGTGTTTCTGAGGCTTCAAACCCCAGCTGGAGGTATTTTTTTGAGATTTTTGTGCTGCAGCTTGAATTTGTGCATTTTGTCTGCTCAAAAACCCTGATTTCCTCAAAAACACTTTCACCAAACAAGTCATAGAGTTTGTGTGCTTTTTTAAGGGTGATTTCTGATTCTCCTTTTTCATACTTTGTTATCATTCTTTTTGAAACCCCCAGTTTTCTTGCAAGATCAGTTAATGAATATCCTTTTTCTTCTCTTTTTGTCTTGAGTGTTTTTCCTGAGATTGATGCTATTGTTCCTGCTTTTGTACTCTTTATTACAGGATAGGATTTTCTGAGGCATTTTTCAAATGTCATTTTATTTAGTGTTTTTATTCCCTGCCTGCTGTAGATGACATTGTCCTGTAGTTCTGTGCCTGCTCTTTCTGCTATTATTAAGGGAACTCCCCTAAGATATGATGCTATTCTTTTCATATCCTGGGCATATTCAGGGCTGATTGAGTTTGCATCTGAGAGAATCTTTATCAGTAGAATGCTCTCGTCTCTAGCAAGAATGTCAAATGAGCCTGATTCAAGCACTTTTACTGTATAGCCGTTTTTCAATAGGTCTACACTTATATCATCGCAAAGTCTGTCTCTCATAGTAAATGTTGAGAAATCTTTGTATTTAAAGGTAACGGAACGGCCATATTAATTGTCTCTTTGAATTCTTCCCAATAAAAGTGGGAATTCCCGGCACAGACGAACTCTAGCGTGAGTTCTACTCCATTGACCTTAACTCCAGTTCAACTCTGTCTGGCCAGCAAGAAATTCCCAAAAAAAGCATTATCAATAACATTAATATAAACCTGAACAACAATTACTACATGGTATACGAACCAAGAGAGGACTCGTTTCTTATCTTAAAGCATGTCAAAGATTATGCAAGGGGAAGGGTTCTTGATATGGGGACTGGTTCTGGGATTCTTGCAGAAGAATCTCTGAAGTACACAGATAAAGTTCTTGCTGCTGATATTGACCCTGAAGCCGGGAAAGAGGTTTCTGAGGGTGTTTGTTTTGTTGAGTCTGATCTTTTTTCAAATATAAATGGTAAATTCGACCTCATTATGTTTAATGCTCCTTATCTTCCAAAAGACAAAGAGATTGATGATCCTGCTCTTTATGGCGGAAAAGATGGTCATGAGATTATTGAGAGGTTTGTCTCTGATGCTTCTCGGTTCTTGAAGGATGATGGGAAAATTCTTCTTGTTTTCAGCTCGCTTACAGACAAGGAGAAGGTGGATACCATAATCTATGAAAATTTGCTTGTCAAAAAACAGATTGATGACAAAAAGTTGTTCTTTGAAAAACTCTATCTTTACTGTATTGAAAAAAGTGATGTTCTAAAAAAGATTTCAAACCCACGGCTGCATGCAAAAGGTAAAAGAGGCCTGGTTTTCAGGGCCGAGTATGGTAAAAAAGATGTTGCTGTAAAGGTAAAAAACCCAAAAACAAAGGCATTTAACATTATACAGCATGAGGCAAAGATGCTTGAGAAACTTAATGAATACAGGATTGGGCCTGAGTTGATTGAGTGTGGAAAAGAGTATATTATTATGGAGTTTATTGATGGTGAAAATATTGAAGATTTTGTTAGAGATCACAGCAAAGAAAAGATAAGAAAAGTGATAACTGAGGTTTTTGACAAGTTGTATGTTCTTGACAAGATAAAAATAAACAAGGAAGAGATGCACAGGCCATACAAGCACATAATTGTTGGTGAGAGGGTTGTGCTTATTGATTTTGAGCGGGCAAGAACAAAACAAAACACCCATAATGTGACCCAGTTCTGCAATTATCTTTCGAGAAGTATAAGAGATGAACTTGAGAAAAAAGGTTTTGATATCAAAACAAAAGAGATTGATATAGCTGCAGCTAATTACTCAAAAAACAAAACAAAAAAGAATCTAGAAATAATAAGGAGCTTCTTTGATGACTGATTTTACGTAGTCTCTCATCTTCTCCATTCTTGCCTTGGTTGTTGCCTCAAGGTTGAGTCTTATCTTGTCCTCTGTGTTTGAAGGTCGGACATTAAACCACCAGTCATCATAGTATACACTCAGTCCGTCGAGTTTTTTTATTTCTGGTGCATCCTTGAACTCTTTTTCGAGTTTTCTCAAGGTTGCTTTCTTGTCACCCACCTTGAAATTGATCTCGCCTGAATGGTGGTACTTTTTCAGTGGTTTTACTATTTCTGATAGTGGACCGTTTTTTGTTATTTCCTGCATCATCACAAGAGCAACTATGAGTGGAGTTTCGTAAAACCCATAGTCTGTCTGGAAAAAGAAGTGTCCTGAGGATTCTCCTGCAAACACAGCTCCTTCTTCTCGTGCTTTTTTCTTGATTAGTGTGTGGCCGACCTTTGTGACCACTGGGATTCCCCCGTTATCTTCTATCATATCCCTTGTTATCATCCCAGGTCTTATGTCATAGCAGATTTTTGAGCCGGGGTTGTGCTTCAAGACTTCTCTTGCCATCATTCCTCTGACTATTGCTGGTTCTACCATCTTGCCTTTCTCGTCGATGAAAAAAATCCTGTCTGCATCCCCGTCCATTGCTATTCCAAGGTCTGCCTTTTCTTGAACAACTTTTTTCTTTAAATCTTTTACATTCTTGTCCTTGAATGGGTCTGCCTCGTGTGCAGGGAATGTGCCGTCAAGTTCAAAATTCATCTTGACAAGCTTGCAGGGTATGTGCTTGAAGAGTTCTTCAAGGTCGGGGCTGCCCATTGCATTTGCTGGGTCTGCCACAACTTTTAGCTCTTTAAGGTTGAAGTTGTAAAAGTTTAATGCGTAATTTACTCTTTTTTTCAGAGCATCCTTTTTTATGGTGACTTTTCCTGGTGTTGTTTCTTCAAGATCCTGTTTGGAGAGTTTTTTTATTTCCAGGAGTCCATTGACTAGTCCTATTGCCTTTGCTTCTTCTCTTACTATTTTTATGCCGTTGTATTCTTTTGGATTGTGTGATGCTGATACAATAAGGCCTCCGTCATAACCACCTGCTGCAACAGTGTGGTAGAAGTTTGGTGTAGAGCTAAGACCGATGTCAACAACATCAGCGCCCATTGAAGTGACTCCGTTTATCAGGCTTTTGTGCAGTTTTGGTGATGATACTCTCATGTCTCTTGCCACAACAACTTTTTTTGCATCAAGAAACTTGACAAAAGCTTTGCCTACATTGTAATACAGTTCTTCATCCAGTTCATCAGGATAGACTCCTCTGATATCATATGCTCTAAAAATGCTCAATTTATTCCCCTCCATTCCTTGTTTGCCCTGTTGTATTTTTCAATATTATCTGTGGGAAACCACTGACTTTCATGGATATATGCATAAACTACTCCCTGTGGTGCAAGTTTTTCAAAACAGTCTCTTTCTATGCTTGCCTTGCCTTCAGGTAGTATGTCCAGCACTCCCGGCTCAATGATGTATGCACCTGCATTGTTGAGGTTTGTTGGTGCTTCTTCTACTGCTGGTTTTTCAATGAACCTGACTATTTTTTCCCCTTTAAGGTCTGCTATGCCGTACTTTGTGACATCTTCTACTGGATAGAGTGCTATTGTTATCTTCGCTTTGTTTTTTTCATGCGACTCTATCATTCTGTCATAGTTGAAGTCTGCCAGATTGTCCCCGTTAAGAGCAAGAAATCTTCCCTGTAACAGTTCGGAGCTCTCTTTTATTGCCCCGCCTGTTCCAAGTGGTTTGTCCTCAACACTGTAGAGTATTTTGACTCCCAGCTCGCTGCCGTCACCAAAGTATTCTTTGATTTTTTCTGCCTTATAGCCAACACTCAGAACAATCTTTTTTATTCCGTATTTTCTAAGGTTCAGTATGGCGTGCTCTATAATGGGTTTGCCTTTGACTCGCAGAAGCGGCTTTGGTGTGGTGTTTGTCAAGGGTCTTAGTCTTGTCCCCAGCCCTCCTGCAAGAATGACTGCGCCTATACTCCTTTCCATTTGTTTTCTGCCTCTTTGTATTCCTCTAAGTTGTTTAGTGAGAACCACTGTCCTGAAAAGGAATATCCCACAAGATCATTCTGTTTTGCAAGTTTTGGAAATACATCCTGCTCAAGAAGTGCAAATCCCTGGGGTATGTAGTCAACTACTTCAGGCTCCATTATGTAGAGTCCAGCATTAATGAGGTTGCTTGGAGCGTTTTGTTTTTTTGGTTTTTCTACAAAGCTTAGGATGTGGTTTCCGGTCAGGTTTGCAACTCCGTATTCTGACGGGTCGTCTACTGTTGTAAGAGCAATTGTTGCAACTCCACCGTATTCTTTGTGGAACTTGTACATTTTTTTGAGATTGACGTTTTTTAGTTCGTCAGCATTGCACATGAAAAAAGTGCCGTTAAGATGTTCTTTTGCAAGTCTTACCGGACCTGCTGTTCCAAGCGGAAAGCTTTCTTCCAGAAAAACGATTTCTATTCCCAGGTCTTTTCCTTCAAAATGCTCTCTGATTTTTTCAGAATCATGGTGAAGCGAGAGTATTATTTTGGTAACTCCCCATTTTTTGAAAAGCTCGATTATGTGCTCAAGCACTGGTTTTTCCTTTATTGGTGTTAGTGCATGAGGAGTTTCCCCGAATTTTTTCTTTAATGGCTTGTTTTTTCCTCCTGCAATAATTAATGCAGTTGTTGGCATGTCGGCTTTCATTGCTTTCATCAGCAAAAGTTCAATAGCGTGGCTTCTATTTTTTATTTTGTGTCCGTCTATGCTCTGGTCGATTTTCTCGATGAGCTCAGAATCCAGTGTTAAGGTTATTCTGTCTTTCATAGAAAGTATGATGATGTATTACTATTTATATGTTATGAAGGTGTGATAAAGTATGATGCAATTTTAGAGAAAAATATTTAAGACAAAAACAAAAAGTGAAAAGTATGAAAAAAGGGCAGGTTACAGTTTTCATCATACTGGTTGTTGTTATTGCTGCTGCAGGCGGACTATTCTTTTTTCTGCGAAGCCCAACTGAAACCACTGGTTCCATCACAAGGTCTGACCCATCTGGTTCTTTGAAAATGTACATTTCTCAGTGTGTGAGGGATGTGACTGTTGAAGGTATATATAACTTAAGCCAGCACGGTGGTTATTACAGACCTGCTCCTTCTCATACCATGATCAATGGTTTTATGATGACCAATTATTATCACAAGGGAAATACTGTGATGCCTTCAAGACAGGAATTTGAAAATGAGCTTTGCAGCTATATTGAAGAACATCTTGAAGAGTGCACAGATTTTTCTGGATTTGCTAAGCAGGGCTATAGAATAAAAAGAGATTCTCCTGCCTGTCAAGCAACTATTCTTGAAGAAAAGACAATCATCAAGGTAGATTATCCTGTTGAGCTTACTGCTGGGGAAAAGGTTTATAGTATTGATGAGTTTCATGAAGAGATTGGTATTAGATATGGGCATATGCTTGATATCTCAAGGGCAGTTGCTGAAAAAATTGCCGATAATCCTGATTACAGGGATTTAACCTTTCTTCTGAGTTTTGACATACAGCCAAGTATTCTACCCCAAGAAGTAGGAAATGAAGATACAGAAATATATATCCTGCAAGATGATGAATCCAATAAAATCAATGGCAGAAGACATATCTTAAATTTTGCGGTGGTTTACTCATGAAAAAAATTATCTGGGTGCTGACATTTATTATTTTCTCAAGTTTTGTTATGGGGGCCTATGATGCTGGAGGCGGTGGGGGGGCAACAACATGTCCCTGTGACTGTAAAGAATATGAAGAGTGCGATAGAAACAGAAGAGAACTACCAGATGGACGCGTTTTCTGTAATCCAGAATGCTACATTGACTGGAGTAGTATTGACCTTTCTTCACTTTCTCCTGCAACTCTTGCTGAAATAGCTGATGAACTGCCAGTAGAAGATATGGATGAATTATCAGTTGAACAAATGGGTTACCTGATTACTGAAATTGATGACCTTACGATAGTTCAGGGAAACTCAGACGCTGAAGATGCAGTAAGTAATTTTTTTAAGGAGTCCTATGGGTTTGAATTTAATATAGGCGATGTTGAGTCCGATGTTAGCATCAATGAAGAAGATGGAGAGATGATTATTGACAACAATGGTGCTGAGCTTGTTATTGAGGAAACAGAAGAATACGAGAGTATTGAGTTATGTTCTGAACCAGGAGACGGTTTTACCTTCATCAGTGACGGAGAAGAGTACACAGTAACAGGAGCAGAGAGCATCAGTTTCGTAGAGGAAGGAATAGATATTGACGGTATGGAAGCAGTGTTTCTGGGAGAAGGAGGATACTTAAACATAGATGATACTGAAGTGAGCATGTCCGGGATGCAGGTAGGCGTAGGAAACAATGAGCTTTCAGGAGATGTCGAGTTTTCAATCAAAAAAGATACTTCAAGAATGGGTCCAGATATTCAAACAGTAACTATACTTGACAAGAGTCAACCGATCACAATAAAATCACAAGATAGCTATGCTTGTGCTGACGATAAATCAAAATGCAGTAAACCGAGTTCAGATGATGGACCTGTTCTATTATGTCTTGAGTGTTCTGATATTTCTCTGGATGATTTAGATCAAATGATTGAAAACGGTGAAATTGTTGGATATACACAGTGGGACAGAGTATACAATGCTCAAGGCGAAGTTGCAGATAGTGCAACAGTTAGGGGATTTATAATGACAGTAATTGGTACTAATGGAACCATAATTGAAGGAAACCATAAAGATATTAAGTATGACTTCAGGGATGACGGAGATCGCCATGACCTTGGATTTACTCTTCTAGGCTCAGCAGGAGATGAAGAAATCGTTGGGAAGATAAGAGTTTCTGGCCAGGACATCATTCTACAGAATATCCATGAAGCAGGCAAAGAGACACTTCATTTTCTTGAACCAAGAACAGTGGGGTTTGGAGTGCACTCTTCTTTCAGAGACATCCTTGAATTCTTCACCAACTCTGATGAGCCAGTTCCTTCTTACCAGGAGATGGAAAGCACTTTTGATTCATTTCAGGAAAGTTTCTTGCCTCAATGTAGGATGCAGGATCTATCAATTGATCAATGTCTTGAAAGACCAGATGTGGCAGATTTGTATTCTGAAATACAGAAGGAACTGATAAAAACTCTGTATAATGAAAGGCAAACCGATGCAGAAAATCCAGATGCAACTCCTTTGTTTATGCACCATGATAGCTTTATTGTCAGTCCGGAAGGGGATGCTATTGATGTTGAAAATCTTTATATTGCCCAGAGCGGAAATATTCTTATGCATCAGTATGAAACTGCCAATTTTTTCAAGGACTATTTGAGCAATGATTTCATGGCAGAGGCTTACCAGGAAGCACATGCTCTAGGGCTCAGCGGACAGATGGCAGACACATATGTAATTCAGACAATGGAAGTGAGAGCTAGAAGTTTTGAAATGCAAAATAAAAGACAGTATTTCAACGGCTACATTGAATATGCAGAGGAAGCTAATTGGGATTTTCTAAGAGGGCAGGTTAAGGATTGGATGCTTGATGAAGAATCAGCATACCTGCATATTGAAAAGCTTAGCAGGCAGACAAGAGGTATGGAAAGAATTGATCAAATGAGAACAGATCCAAACAACCCAATGTCTCTCACAGAGATTTACGAGCTGGCAGACGGAAATCACAGGTTCAGAGAGGTCCAAGAGGCTTTTGAGGATCCGGGACTTTGGGGAGATCTTGTCCAGGAGAATATCAATAAAGGGAAGGGAACAATAATTATTGATGGTGTTACATATGACCTTAGCTCTGAAAAAGCAGCTGCAACCATTGCAAACAGAATTTCTACTGCCAGATCATACAATGAAAAAGGTTTTTACACACTTGCACAAAATGAGTATCTAAGAGCTCTTACAACGTCGCACGGAGATTTGTACCAAGGCAAATCTGTTTCTCATATGATAATTCAAAACTGGGACAAAATCGGATTATACTGCGACTATAGAGGGAGGGGTTGTAGTGCACGTTATCCAAGGCAGATCCAAGAATTGGCAGACCACGGTCTAATACAAGAAGAACTTTTAATTGAAATGCTAAAAAATAGACAAGAATCTCAGGCAAGGCAAAACTCAGAAAACATGAAAAAGTTTCTGGCAGAAATGCTGCCAGATAGTGCACTTGATTTAACTCTTAATCTTGCTTTTGAACCAGGCCCCATTTCTGAAGGAATAGTAGCTACAAGAGCCGCCTTTAAAGCGTGGAAAGCAGGTTACAGCGCTCTTCCTTTGTTGAAATCTGCATTAACTCTTACAGGTAGCGTGGCAGGAGCAGGAATACTAGGTATGGGTTCTCCTATGGGAGGACTCGATGACTTCACCAGACTTGCTGATGAAGGTATAGATTTTATGAAATTCACTGATGATGGATTTGATGTTCTGATTGATGGACAAATGCGTCATGCTGATATTGGGGATGAGTTATGGGAGTCGATTATGAGAGGAGATCCAGGTTTAAGATCCTATGCACTCCAGCGAATTGCTAGACAAGGTGCAGATGCTGATGCTATCAAAAAGTACTATCAAGCAATGGGTGGGGCAAAAAAAATTGATGACATAGTCGAAAGAATGAGCAGATTTGGTGCAGATCAGATTAGATTAATTGATGGAGACGAAGTAATTGGTGATAGATTAGCTTATCTTTTAACAGAGCATCAACTTACGGGAAGCAAGAACATGATATTACCCGAAGAAGTAGAAATGCTTAGAGGATTCATCAAGGAAATGGATAATTTGGGTTTCCAGGATGACCATATACAATACTTAACAGAATCTGTGTTGTACCAAACAAAGGAATCTTCTGCAAATGCTTTAGCCAACCACGGAGCGGGTCATATAATTGACGACTATAATAAACTGAAGCAGGTGCTTGGCCCTGAGTGGGATACACTATCAGTTAATCAGCAAAAAGCTGCGCTTGTAGGAGCAATCTTTCACGATGTTGGATACACTTCAGATATTATTGCTTTGCCTCCAGCTGTTGCAGGAGGCACACCCACAGGAGTTTTCTTCACAGGAAGACATCCTGAGCTTGGAGCCAGCGTACTTAGTAGAGATGAAATATCAAGCATACTAAGAGAGATGTTTGATGAGCCTGATGAGGCAATGGATCTTGTAACCAGCATAGCTTCAGAACATGGTAATTACCCTCGTGATCTGGCCCAGGCAATGGCTACTGGTGATGATAAAGCAAAAATACTATCGGCTTTCGGATTTGCTGATGATACTTCAACAATGAAAGCGACCCCTTTGATGAATGACCGTCAAGCTTTTGAAATAATGACAAACCTTGCCAAAGACCCTGAAAACAGTGATGTGTATATGAATGCCCTAAGAAGAAATTGTGAAGGAAATCCAATATGTCTTGATGCTGTGGAAAGAGTTACACCAGTGACAACTTCATTCAATGCTCCCCGCAATTCCGTAACTGATGCGAGATATGTATACGACAATGCCGGAAACTTGGTTGGAGTTGAAATAGATTATTCAATGGAAGCACTTCAAGATCTGATTGATATGGGTGCTGTCCAGCAAGATTTTGTAGATGATATCTATTCCTCAGGCGGGCTAAACCCTTGGGCTAGAGATTTCCCTGAAGCATGTCCTGGTGGATTAGAGAACTGTCTAGGTGCTAATGATGATGGATTATTACTGTTTGCCGGGAATCTAAATGTACCGGCCTGTGATAGCCCTCTTGGTAGTGTTTTATGTAATTAGGAGGTAATAATGAAACCATATTTTACAGGAAAAGAGAAAGTGGGAGTGATTTTAGGAAGAGTTGAGAACGCTGTTGGAGACGTACTAAAATTGAGAACTGGATTATTTAGTAAGTCATTTCCAAACAATTGGTATGAAGACGAAGAGTTAAAAGACAGGTTAGATATTCTAAGACAGGTCTTACTATCTGCTAACAGGCAGTTGCATGCAAGTCTCTCAAATGCTTATAGGGGAGAAAATCGGCAAAATCAGAACCTTAGAGATCTGATTGATTTCATTCCGCAGCTTCATGTACCGCACAAAAAGATTGCCCACCTGGACTTAGGTCCTCAGCACAACCGGACAGGAGATGGTATGTCAAAAAATCGTTCTCCACAAGATATCTCAGGAAAAGAACTCAATAGGATACTGACAAGTATTGAGGATATATGCACTTCAATGTTCAGACTGTATGAGAAAGTGAAGGAACAAGGCATTGACATTAAGTAAGAATCATTCCACAAGGATCTCTCTAATCAGGAAAAATATCCTTTAATCTTCGGGATGCTTCCTCTACAGAAGGTCTTGGTGGTTCTGGTACATTGCTTTCCGGCTTTTTGTTCATATGCTCTAGTGCCTGCAGAAAGTTCTCTATCTCATTTACTGCACCATTAAGTTCTGCCTTTTGCTCAATTGTCAAAGAATGCCCGTTGTTGATGTACTTTCTCAGCTTTCTCTGTCTTGCTGCAAACATTTCGTATAATTGAGTAAGTACCATGTGTTCTCACCACTTTTTAGTAAAACATCTTAAATATATTAATCTTTTGTTTAGAACGGCTTTATTTTTAGTTCACCGTTCTCAAATTTGATCACATACTCATCCTTTTCATTGAAGTTTGTGATTTTTGTGACTGCCTCGGGCAGGAGTATTCTCCTCCCCCGCATGTCAATTGAGGTTATTATGTCCTGTATCTTTTCTCCTGAGCTGATGCCTGCTTCCCTTAAAATATCTTTTGTGAGTACTTTGTTTTCTTCTTTGAATCTCACTGTTTGCTTGTAAAGATACTTTGCAATCTTTGCTGCCACATTGACACCTGTTGCCTTTGTTATTCCCTGCAGACCAGGGCTAAGATTGACTTCAATTACTTTTGGGCCTCTGCCTGACTCAAGTATATCTACTGCGCAGATATCTGCTCCTAATGTCTTTGCTGTGTTTACTGCCACTCTTTTGGTTCTTTCGTCAGGAATATGTTCCTCACCTGTGCCTCCTGCATGGATATTTGCTCTTTTTTCTCCTCTCACTGCAATTCTTTTCATGCTGGCAACAACATCATCCCCGCACACAATTGTTCTTATATCAACTCCTTCTGTTTCTATGTATTCCTGGATAATGACTGGCTGGTTTAATATGGATAATGCATCAAGTGTTGAGCTTGCTGCTGCAAAGCTTTCTGAGTAAAGGACTCCTTTCCCCTGTGTGCCATGCGGGAATTTCATAATAATCGGGTATTTCATCTGGTTGAGTATTGATTTTGCCTCTTCAACTGTAGAAGATAGATATGTTTCAGGCATGGGCACTTTTGTTCTCTGCAGCACCAGATGGGAAAGCCACTTGTCATGGCCTGTTGTGAATACTTCTGGTCTTATTGGTGTATATGATTTTCCATAGAAAGCTTCGGTTACTGATCTTAACAGTAGAGGATATCTGTATGAACCTTTGACATAGACACAGTCATAATCTGGTAATGGTGTATCCCGATATGAGAGTTTCAGGCCCTCTTTTCCAATCTTTACACCAATCCTGTTAAGGTATAGTTTATCAACCAACTCAAAGTGGTTTTTCATCTCATCTATTGTCCACTGCGAGCTTGTGCTCCCCAGGCTTATTACTGCTGCTTTCATTTTGACACATCCACTAAAAATCCTTTTTTAAGTACATTTCTTCCAATAAGAACAGGATGCGACATATGGCTCCTGTCAATTAAAGTGAAATCTGTGTGTATTTTTTTTCCTTTTATATTGACCCAGCCTTTTACAACAGGTCTTACTGTTTTTCCTGATGCTGAGTTGACTTCTTTTTTTCTTATGACCGGGCCAAGTTCCAGTTCTGCTGCTTCTGAAATGTCAATAGAGCACATTCTAGCTCCTGTGTCTATTCTTGCCTGGAGTTTCTTTTTTATGCCTACATCTGATTCTATTTCTACTTTTTCAGATGCGCTCAAGACTATTTTGTCCATAAACATCTCTTCCAAAGGATTGTTTTTAAATATTTCTAAAAAAAGGAAAAATTTGCTCTTAATGGGAATCCCAAATTAGTTAGCCAGCCGTGGCCAGATGGAAATTACTTAAGGTAAATGGAATAGGACTCCTGCAAGAGTCCGTCTGTGCCATGGCCGGCTGGATAACAATCATAGCCTCCAGGGGAGTTGGATTGCAGCAGGCCAGGCAGGAATTCCCTTCTTGCCAGGGATTGATGCACTAGTTGTGATGCAGATTACTTAATGGCAGAGCCGGTGTATTGTTTGTGCAGTGCACAAGCCACCCAAATCATCATACAAAATTTGAATAGAATTAGAACTTATCTATCCTGTTATCTTCTTTAGAATGTCTTTGTGTCCTTTCCAGTCCAGTGCTTCTTTTAACACTTCATCTATTGTCTCGACAGGGAGGATTTCTATTTTTTCTAGTTTTTTCTTGTCAACTACAATGTCTTTTAGGTTTGCCTTGGGGACAATTACTTTTTTTAGTCCCAAATCAATTGCTGCCTCTACTTTGCTCGAAACCCCGCCTACGGGCAAAACTTCTCCTCTTACCGAGAGTGAGCCGGTCATTGCATGATCTTGCTTTACTGGAACTTCCTTGAGTGCGCTTATTATTGCTGTAGCCACTGCTATTGATGCTGAGTCTCCTTCTACTCCTTCATATGTCTGGAGGAATTGTACATAGACATCGTATTTTCCTGAGATGTCTTCTCCAAAGTATTTTTTTATAATTGCCGAGACATTTTTTACTGCTTCCTGCGCGATTTCTCCGAGTTTTCCTGTTGCTGTGAACTCTTTTTGTTTTCCGCCAGGTGTTACTGCTGATAATATTGGTAAAATTATTCCTGAATATGGTGGTGATACTCCAATCACTGCAAGTCCGTTCACTCTTCCTACTTTCTTGCCTTCTGTCACAATCACCCTGTACTCTTTTTTTTGTTCAATGTACTTGTCTGATATCTGCTGTTCAAGGGTTTTTGCAAGGGTTTTTGCCTTTGTTATATGTTTTTTCTGTACAAGGTCTGCCCCTTCTTCTTTTGCAATATCACCCGCAGCTCTCACCAGGCCTCCCAGGTCTCTTAATCTTAATGTTAGGTGTCCTTTTCTTTCTGACCTTCTTCTGGCCTCTTCAATTATTTCTTCAACTGCCCCTTTTGAAAAGTGGGGGATTCTCTTGTCTTTGTTTACTTCCTGGGCAACAAACACTGCCAGTTTCCACTGGTTTTCAGGAGTGTCTTCCATTGTCTTGTTCATATAAATTTCATATCCGTATCCTCTTATTCTTGACCTTAGTGCAGGGTGCATTTTGCTTAGTGTTTCGTAGTTTCCGGCTGCTACAAGTATGAACCTGCATGGTGCTGCCTCTGTTCTTACCATTGCCCCTGCTGACCTTTCACTCTGGCCGGTTATTGCATATTTTCCTTCCTGCAGTGCTGTCAAAAGTTCCTGCTGTGTTCCTGGCTGCAGTGTTGCTATTTCATCTATGAATAAGACTCCCATGTGGGCCTTGTGTATCATACCAGATACAACTCTCTGGTGTGCTGGTGTTCCGAGGCCTCCTGAATTTTTGCATAATACTCCGTTAACAACAACATTTCCAGAGCTGGTTGTAACATTGTAGAGCTTGCCCTTGTAGTCAATCTTTTCAATCTTTTTGATTTTTTCTGTGGTGAGTTTCATTTTGTTGCACCTTATTATGCGTATACCTGTTGAGATTCATGTATAATCATTTCAGAACTATCCAAAACATGATACAAATCTCTTGGTCGTAATTCCAATTTTTCCATAATCTCTTCAGCACTAAAACCTTCTTTTAGTAAACCATAATATTCTTCATATCTCAATCTGATTAACTGGTTAACATATTTCTTAAGATTATCTTTTTTATAATTACAGTAGTTCAACTTAACCCTCTCATAAAAATTAATAGCACTATCCAAATTTAACTCTAGACAGAATCTAAATACCTGACTATTTCTTTGGTTTTTCCGGTCATACACATAGATACTTCCGGTATTAATCCTCTTTGACTTCAAGTAATTGATAATTTCTTTCAGAAAGCTCCTTCTATTATCAGCTAGAGTTTCCAGTCCTGTTATTCCAAACTCAATTCTCGCACCCGCACTGTAATGTTTGGATATTCCAACTTCATTACCAAATATTGAGCCAAAAAACTCATCTTCAATAGCCTCATCAATACCGATCCAATCTGGAACATTCAGAGGTATTCTACTTTTTTTCCCAATCGGTGCTCCCAGAGCTATGAAGAACCTAATAATATTTCGGTTAGTGTTCTGACAACACCAACTAACCCCATATTCTCCACTTTTAATAAGTCTTGAATTCTCATCTCTTTCTAAGGAAAACAGTTGTTCCAAATCTCTCCTAAACTTTTCAGCTGCTTCCTTTTCAGAACTTGAGAAAAATATTCCATTCAGATTATTAAAGATACCTCCGTCCCCAAAGGTTACTCCAAGTATTTTGGCAATCAAGGCCAGGTTTTCATTATCACGGTTTAGGGGTAATAAACCTCTTTGTCTCAACCATTCTGTTGTCTGTATTGGAACAGGTTTATGTTTTCCTGCATGCCACCATCTTGTTTTCCCTGGTTTCTGTCCCATTGTTTTGGCAATTTTCTTATAACCCCAATCTGGATTTTTTGATCTGATATCCAAGTACCTCTGGTAAAGTTTGCACTGTTCTCTTTGTCTGCTATCGTAGGTATCAATAATATCTTGCTCATCAATAATAATATCATTGTTAACACAGATCACCTGATCACCCTCTGCAAGTTTAAAGGCTTCCACATAATGAGTTTTCGTACCGCTCTTAACTCCAATTTTATGTTCTGGAGTAACGAATAATTCTTTTTTTTGCGAAGTTGTAATTTTTATCATTTCACCCTCATGGTCATGTCTATTGGATGATAAAACTTCAACTGGTGTAAATGAATTGTCTACAAACCCAAGCACATGAAACTCATTCTCTGGAAGAAAAATTGCTTCATAATTTCTTTTCTTTCTCGACAGTACTTTTTCATTGTATTCTTCAAAAATTGAATCAATCTCCTTTTGAATATTTAGAGTCCTCCCCCTCACACCACATAAATTTACTACTGGAGAGTAGCACTGGAATGGGTCATGCATTACATCACCTAAAAGTGCTCCTGCGTGTGCTCCTGTTGCATCCAAGAAAGGTGCATTCTCTTGATTGTAGTTGTCCACAATTATTTTTGGTTCACTCACCTGTTTTCTCTGCCCCATTCTTTTTCCAAGTGACATTGAGAACATGAATGCTGCTGCAACAACAATAAATGTTATCATGGATGATGCGTAAATAATCGCGTTTGCAACTTCTCCCAGATTAAAGACATTTGCCCGCCACATCCAATAAGGTATGATCATAGATGCTATTACAAGTATCATTACAATTATTGACTGGTTCCCAAGTCCGCCCAGATTCTGCACTTTTGCTTTTGATACAATCTCTCTTCCCTGGCCAGCTGGAACAGCCCTTATCATTGGCTTGTTCTCATCATTTGGGTTTGGAAACGCAAGTACGTCTTTTAGTTTTTCTTTTGGCAGAAGTTCTGCCAGTCCAACTCCAAGCATGGATTTTCCTGTACCTGGCTCGCCTATAAGAAGCACGTGTCTTCTCTGGGAAGCAGCTTTTTTCATTATGTCAACTGCTTTTTTCTGGCCTATTACCTGTTCAATTATGTTGTCAGGTATTTCAATTTCAGAAGTATCTTTGTATTTCCTCTTTTTGGCCATAGACAATGAGAATAATGGGTGATATTTAAAGATTACCTGAAGGTTTTGGTGGGTTTTCTAGTTTTATTAACCTGATGATTAAATTTTTATAATAGTACTAATTTATTATATTAAAAGTACTAATATTGGGGCTTATGATAGGAAAGTTATTTATACTAGTACTATTTTATATATTATTTAGTTATTAAATATATAATTTATATAACTAATTTAGTACTAAAATGGTAAAAGTAGTGGACAACAATGGGCAATACAAAATCACGCTGCCTAAGACTCTTGTCAAGGACAAGGGTTGGAAGGGAGGTACTGTGATAAGGTTTGTTGAAGACTTGGAAGGAAGGGTTTTTCTGAAGGTGGTTAAGGATGAATAAGAAGACTCTTGTTTTGGTGTTTTTATTGTGTCTGCCTTTAGTTTTTGGTTTGAATTTCAGGGTGAAGGATGACTCCAGCACTTTTTTTATGGTAAATGGTAGTTCTGGTTATGTTGGTGTGGGTCTGATTAACCCTATTGCTCTTTTCCATGTCAATGGCAACTCTTATCTTGACGGTGATCTTAATGTTACCGGGACTATCTTTGGAGGGAGTCCGGTCAAGGTTGGTGGTGGGTTGAATATTACTTCTGGCAGTTTGTATTTTTCTGACGGGAGTTCTCAAAACAGCGCAGGTGTTGGAGACTGTTCTGATTGCTCTGCTGATTATGTTGATGAAGGGCAGAGTAATTCAATCACTGCTGGGATGGTTGCATTTAATTATGCAGGGTCTTCTTCTGAAGGAGGGGCTGCCAGTTCTGGTGATTCTGCCACTGGGTTCTTTTCCTCTGGATCCATCTCTACTACTTATACTGACGCCAAGTGTACTGATGCTGCATGTGAAGATTCGATTGCTTCCTGTGCTAACGTCAACTCGTGTACTATTGATGCTGAAAGTATGGAAGGAACTGACTTCGGCACTTTGACTAATGGCTATTACTGTGTTTATGATTCTGCGGGTACTGAAGTTGACTGTAATGTCCAGTATACTACTGCAACTGATACGGATTGTGCTACTGATAGTGTTCTGATGGGTGATGGGACTTGTGATGCCAAGAGTACTTTTGGGGATGGAACCGGGAGTGATGACCAGAACTTTGGCGAGATTGGAACTGGTACTGCTACAAGCGTTACTTTTACTGTTGGGGACAGCGCTTCTCTTGCTACAACAGGAAGTGGAACTATCACTGCTACTGATGTCAGTTGTACTAATTGCCTTACTAATACTGAAGTTGCTAGTGCTGATACTGCAACAACAGCTAACTCTGGTGACTCAGCTACTGCGTTCTTCTCCTCTGGGTCCATCTCTACTACTTACACTGACGCCAAGTGTACTGACGCTGCATGTGAAGATTCTGTTGCTTCCTGTACTAATGTTAATGCCTGTACTATTGATGCTGAAAGTATGGAAGGAACTGATTTTGGCACTTTGACTAATGGCTACTATTGTGTGTATGACTCTGCGGGTACTGAAATTGACTGTAATGTCCAGTACACTACTGCTACTGATACTGACTGTTCTTCGGATTACGTCTTGATGGGAGACGGGACATGTGACGCTAAGAGTTCTTTTGGTGATGGAACTGGTACTGATAACCAGAACTTCGGTGAGATTGGAACTGGTACTGCAACCAGTGTTACTTTTACTGTTGGTGACAGTGCTTCTCTTGCTACAACAGGTACTGGTACAATTACTGCTACTGACGTAAGCTGTACTAATTGTCTGACTAATACTGAAGTTGCTAGTGCTGATACTGCTACTACCGCCACAACCGCTACTACTGCTAACTCTGGTGACTCTGCTACTGCTTTCTTCAGCTCAGGGTCAATCTCTACTACTTATACTGACGCTAAGTGTACTGACTCTGGCTGTGCTGACGCTGTTGCTTCTTGTTCAGACGTTAATTCATGCACTATTATTGCTGAAGATACAAACTGTGCTACTGACAGTGTACTCATGGGAGATGGGACTTGTGATACCAAAAGTTCATTCGGTGATGGAACTGGAACTGATGACCAGACCTTGGCTGAGGTGCTGTCTTCTGGTTCTACAAGCACTACTAACCAGAACATCATTATTTCTGATGGAAGTATTTGTGCTGATAACGGTGGAGGAACCTGTGCAGGTTCCACCGATGGTTACATCTATGCTGATGTGTTTTATGATAATGCTGGGTTTGTGGTTGACGGAGATA
>CAYUHF010000016.1:0-33340 GCA_964444505.1 uncultured Methanosarcinales archaeon
ATCACCCAAAAATCTTTCTACCAGTATACCTTTTTATTCTTTTCTGGACAGAGCCCTGAAAAATTAAAAATAGTTTCCAGAATCTCTGTCTTATTCTCAGTTGTGATTCAAGTCGGTTACAATTGCTGAGCTTGTTTATCTCAGTGGTTCTCCAAAAATTAATCAGATTTCACAAGTCTTCTAACTTCATCCTCATGCCCTGCACCAATTATTGCAACAATCTTTTTGTCAGGGTTTAGTTCTTGGATTCTTTTGAGGTTTCTTGCCATCACAATGTTTCTCTCTTCAACAAGAACTCTGTAGATATTAGGGTATCTCTCTTCCAGTTCAGAGATGAGTTTTTTTATAACTTCTTTTTCAGGAACTTTGGATAAGTCCATGTCTTTTATCCCAAGTTTTTCAAGCTCTTTTTCCCCGAACAGAAAGCCTCTTATTATGTCCTTTATTATATTTAGTTTCTCTTTCCAGGTTAATGCTTTTGAAAACCTCTGAAGAGTTATTTGAATGTCCTGGTCAACTAATGCAATTTGGATATCCTTTTCTTTGGCGAGCTCTATTGCAGTAAGCATTTCAGCTCCTGGTTGGACTCCAACTCTGTGCCCAAGTTTTTTCTGCGCCCATTGTCCTAAAATGGAAAACAAAAATCCCTGAATGCCCACTCTGTTAATTGGAGGTAGCCCTCTTCTTTGTTCAGGATGAGTAAGAGAATATAGTCTTGCAGAGTCAAGTTCAAGAGCAAGTATGTCTGGTTGTTCTTTTTCTACAGTATCTTTTATTTCTTTTATGCTTTGTTTTGCAATATGAGATGTTCCAATTATTTTCATATTTTTTTGTATTTTGCACTGTCTTAAAAGGTTTTGTGTTTTCAAAAGTTTTAAATATCTGTGGTGGTAATTTCAATTTTAGTATATTCATGAAAATTGCAATAAAAAAGGTGACAAGATGAAAAAAGTACTGTTAATCTTCTTAAGTGTATTTGTTATAATAGTTGCAATGGTATATGCATCAAAGATAATAGCAAAAGATGGAAACATGATTGTTGAGGGGAAATTAGGTGTTGGTAATAACAATCCAGAGGCAGCATTGGATGTAATAGGTGGATCACAATCTGAAGTTCCCTGGGCGCAGCAGCCTTCATTTCATCCTAGTGTGGCATTGCTTGTTTCTAATGATGACCAGACCAGACCGGACTCTTGGCGTGGAAGCATAAATTCATATATCTATAAAACAGATGGCGGCAATGGTAACTATGGTGTCTTAGGTACTGTTACTGATACAGAGAGAGATTCTGATGGCGACGAGGATTTTAATGATTGGATAGTTGCAGGAACATTAGGGAGACATGAAGTTTATGAAGAAGGAACTGAGAATGACGATATATATATAGGAACTGGTGGGTGGATTAATGTATGGGATGATGACAGTCCATGTACCAGGGGAATCCAGTGTTTGGCAGGTTATTTTCGGGGAGATGTGAAAATTGAAAATGGAAATCTGAGGCTCAGCTCAAATGACATTGTCTTTGTGGCAGATGATCCGGGGGATATTGTTTTTAGGAACTCAGCAGGCCAACAGAAGGCAAGAATCTGGAGCGGAACCATTGGTAGTGAAAGAAGACTGTTTCTTAGTAGTGAAGATGACACGCCGGATATAACTATAGAAGATGACGGAAAGGTAACTGTAAGAGGGGATCTAGATGCATCAGGAAATAGTCTAAGTTCTTGCATGTGGGTAGAAATTGCCGAAAACAATGTGGATTACTCTTGTCCTAAAGAAATGATTGTGGCTGGAATCAGAAAGGCAGGAGGTAAAATTGCAGGTATGAAGTGCTGTGAGATTTGAGATTAATACAAGAAAATTTTTGGGTTGGAGCGTGGGAAAAGTTTTAAATACAGGTTGGCAGGTAATAAAACTAATGAAACTAAAAGAGGATAGTCTTTCTAAAACAGGAGAGCAAATTTTCAGTCATAATTCTAAAAAGGTGGAAGCATGAAAAAAATACTAGTTTTCTTAGGTTTGTTTATACTTGTGTTTGCAATGGTATATGCATCAAAGATAATAGCAAAAGATGGAAACATGATTGTTGAGGGGAATTTAGGGATAGGAACAAATAATCCGGGTGATGAATTACACGTCTATGATGACGGTGATACAAGAGTTTCCATCGAATCGTCAACAGGTAATATTCCTGACTTACATTTCAAGGAAGCTGGAAGCTCGTTGGGTTCTATTGGTTATGACCCCAACAGTTACTTCAAAATCAGATCTTCATCCAATCTTGTGTTACAGGCAGATTCTGTTGGAGGCAGTTATGGAAATGTGGGTATTGGAACTGACAGTCCCTCAGAAGAACTGGAAGTAAAAGGAGATGTAAAGATAGATGGTGGTAATCTTATAATAGATTCGGGTGGAATAGATGCATCAGGCAGTGTCTGTGATTCCAGAGGGTGTGGAGTCAGCACTATAACTTTAGCCGCAGGTATGCAGTGTTCTGCGGGTGGAGGAGAATGGTACAGGTGTGCAGGAGGCTGGCTATACGATTCATATACTTATACTTATGACGACTGGATGTTTCATGCATGTATTAAATCTAAATCAGGAGATACCGTGCGTATACGTTTAAGAGATAATACTGGGCACGTTTTAAAAGAGTATAGTACGGGGAGTAAAAGCGGCCAATGTTGGAATTCCCCCGTTACACTTGTTGACGGTCGAAGGTATTTCATTGAAGGAATGAGAGAAGGTTCAAATAATTATTGCCGTGTTCTCATGGCCTATTTGGAAGATAGATAACCAGAACCCCAACCTTAAAAAATGAAAAAAAAGATATTTTTGATGTTGATGATTTGTGTAATTCCGTTTGCACTAGCCGAAGGTTTTTTTATCCAGAATGATGCTGGAGAAGATGTTGCAAAATTCTATTACAATGGAGATATTTGGTTAAATGGCGCCTGCCAGATACAAGGCACATGCAGCAACAACAATGTTTTGTACGAGTTTGTCAGTAGTGGACAAGTTATTGGTTATGTGGATACTGACGGTAATCTTTGTGTGGAAGATGGAACTTGTGACGGGGGTCAGAGCGGTTGTGGAGAGGGTACATTAGATGCATTTCTTGTTCAAGATAGTGAAGGGCTTACCACAATTTCTATTGATCCAACAGACGGTCTGTGTTTTTCAGGAGCTTTGACAGAAAATGGTCAAATCTGCGTAGACAATGACGATTGTGATATGTTTTTTCCGATGTGTGTAGAAGGTGTATGTACTAACTGCAATGATCTTTGTGAATCGCTTGGTTATATTGGTACCAGCACCATTTCTGAAGGATGTGATTTATTCCCCTGGTGTGTGGATGATGGTTTTGGTGATGGTATATGCATGTATGATTGCTATGATACTGGCTATGAAACCGATGGAGCTCCATGCACTTGTCACCATGTGAACCATACTTGTCCATGTAGTCCCAGCCGAGGAGATGGAGCACAGGGGTGTTCTGACAGTGGTTGTGGGTGCCCTGAAGGTTGGTCTAATTGCCTGGGGCTTTGCAAAGATACAAACGCAGATCCTGATAATTGTGGTAGTTGTGGAAATACTTGTTCAGAAGGTCAAACTTGTGTGGATGGTATATGTCAGGCTGATCCGAATGCCGTTTGTATGGACCAATCTCAAACTAATATTGATGGGGGTTATTGGGGAGGAAATCCCTTTGGACAGTCTTTTACTCCAAGTGTGTCAGCATCTCTGGCTTATTTCGAATTTTGTGAAAATCCCAATAATCTTCCTATAGAAGCCGAATTACGAGAAGGTGAAGATATTGACGGCATATTAGTGGACCAAGTGAGTAATGGAGTTAATACTGGAATAGATTGTACTGGTGGGGGAGTTGGTAGATGGATACGATTCACATTCCCGACCAACCCCATGTTAACAGCAGAACAGACTTACACTGTAAAACTTACAGATGTTTCACAGCCGACTTACGCAATATCATATTCCTCGGGTGATAATTATCCAAGGGGAAGTGCTATTTTTGGCGGTAGTTTTAGCAACAATAGAGATGTGGTATTTAGGGAATATTATCAGTGTGCTCCAGTTTGTACATCAGGAGAGACGCGACTTTGTCCTAATCAACAAGGGGTTTGTTCCGGATCTCAGGAAACCTGTGATGTCAATGGACAATGGCCTGGTTGTGATGATACCACTTATCAAGCTCATAGTAATGATTACGAAACCACAGAAAATTGTTCTGATACGCTAGACAATGATTGTGACGGTCTTATAGATGATGCTGATCCAGGCTGTGCTGGAGAGTCTCATGCAGAAGGCAACTGCGATGATGGAGAGGATAATGATGATGACGGGGAAACCGACTACGATGACCAGGATGGTGTTCATGGAGATGACGGATGTGATATTGAGATTACAGGAATATCACTTTCGCAAAACGAAATAAACCCAGGTGAAGCAATTGATATTACTTGTGGAGTTAGTCCTGCAGCACCTGACTCTGGCTACAATAGCATCATTGCATATATTGATGAAAACAATGATGGAGCTTACAATACAGGAGACGTTTTGCTGGGTGGTGGCGGAGATGATACTTGGAGTGTAGACATGAACTCATACCTCTTTGTTTCTGAAGAAATCCAATGCCAGAGAGGAGAAACCGTGCAGATCGGGTGCAGCATGGACAAGACCAAGTCTTACCAACAGGGTACAGACAAGTTTGAAACTCTTCAATGCATAGATATTTTGAAGTACTCTTATGATGGACAATACAAAGGTACCTGTCCTAATGAAGAGCAGTGTTTTGTTAAGCCTGAGGGGGATCCTACTCACAACAATGATATAAGTGCTTTTTACAGTACAGAAGGGCCTACTCATTGGCCAAAATGTATAACTGATGGCCAGTATTATAAAGATAATCTTTGTGATAATGGAAACTGGACATCAAGAACAAAAAAAGTTGCAATGCAGCTTTATGACAAAGCGTCAAGTAATTATGAAGATGACTACATCTTGTTTTGTGATTTATATGAAAACGCTCTGAATTATTACGACTACAATCTTGCCGATGGAAATAGTCTCAAAAATTTTTATTTTTCAGCAAACTCATGCACCCAGGCAGGATGTTTCTACAAGTTCTGTGTTCTAACTGACAAGGTGGGCAACATAAGGGCGGTTGGAGGCGCAATAAATGCCCAGGCAACAGACCCGCTAGATATGGGAGAGTTATATAAAATACTGAATATTACAGGTGTTTGTGCTTCTGACAGCGGCAATGAAGACCTTGATGCCTGCAATCCGGAAAGTCTTTGGTATGATTATTCAACAGATGTTTTTGTATACGGGTTTGAAGATGGTGCCAATATCAATCTTGGTGGTTCTCTAAGCTGGGACACTTTGTTCAATTGGATTGAAGACATATTTAGCCAGATATTTGGATGGGTAAATCCACAGCCAGGAGAATCTGCATTGCAGTTCCTGGAGAAAGCCCAGAGATTTGACAGGATTTACCTTTCAAAACAATATGGAAGAGAAATTCACGCACGCCAGGAAAGTACTTTTCTTGATGACGGCACATATACAAACAAGATACAGGGTTCTTACGCTGGTTTTAAAACTAATTTGTGCAATATGGTGAATGTCTTTGAAGAGGGTTCTTGTGACTTTGACCCTGACACAGCTATAATATACATCAACTCAACAAAGAATGGACCGGCTGAAGGTGGTATCTTTGATCATTGGAAAAGTTATACTGCAGAGCTAAGGTTAAGGGAAGGAAGCTTTGATGCTCCAGTGTGTGGAAATGGCATTGTGGAGTTTCCTGAAGAGTGTGATGACGGCAACACCAACAACAATGATGGATGTACGAATGAATGCAGAGAAAACGTATGTGGAGATGGCAACAAATGGGAGGGAGTAGAAGAGTGCGATGATGGAGATGGAGATACAGCAGATGATTGTCCGGATGCACCGGGTGGTTGTGAGCCTGCCTATTGTGGAGATGGTTTTGTACGGGATGGTGTAGAAGAGTGTGATGATGGTAATATTTATGACAATGATGGTTGTAGTGGATGCATTATGGTGGAAGACCCAAATAATCCCGATCCCAATTCTTGTTATAACAGTGGATGCCAGAAACCGAATACATGCAATGATAAGTGTGTTTTGGATATTGGCTGCAATGGAGGTCTTGACTGTACAGAAGTTGGTACGGAACTTAAGTGCAGGAATCCGTCATGTGACGCATCACCTGACTGCGTGTGTCCTGTATGCGGCAATGGTGTAGTTGATCAGGGAGAATCATGTGATGATGGCAACCAGATTAGCTGTGACGGATGCAGTCCAGATTGTTCAAGGTCAGATGATGTTTGCGGTGATGGCATTGTGGAGTGTGGAGAGGAATGCGATGGCACCAACTTGAACGGGGAAACTTGTTCCAGCCAAGGATTTGGTGAAGGTAACCTGGTATGCACTCCGAGCTGTAATTTTGATCTCACTGGATGTTATAATCCATAATGTAAGAATAAATCATACATGAAAAATTATTAGGAGTTGAAAAAATCCACTGTTTTTCTAAGACCTGTATTCAACCCTACTTCAGGCTCCCATCCCAGCTTCTCTCTTGCTCTTGTAATGTCTGGTCTTCTTCTTGTTGGGTCATCCTTTGGTAATGGCCTGAAAACCAACTCGGAATCAGACCCAGTTATCTCAAGTATCCTGTCTGCTATCTCAAGTATGGTTATCTCGTTTGGATTGCCAAGATTAACAGGACCAATTGTATCAGAATTCATTAATTTGTGCAGTCCTCGGATCATATCATCAACATAACAAAAAGACCTTGTCTGCTTACCATCACCATAGACAGTCAATGGCTTCTCCTCAATAGCCTGGTTGATAAAATTTGTAACAACCCTCCCGTCATCAGCCTGCATATTGGGCCCATAGGTGTTAAATATTCTTGCTATCCTGATATCTGTATTATGCTTTCTTTTATATGCCATGCAGATAGCTTCACCATACCTTTTGCTCTCATCATAACAGCTTCTAATACCATTAGGGTTCACATTTCCCCAGTAATCCTCTGTCTGAGGATGAACTTCAGGATCACCGTAAACCTCAGATGTGCTTGAATAAAGAATCCTTGCATTATTCTCATTAGCTAATTTCAGCATATTATCTGTGCCAATAGCATTAGTCCTCATAGTGTGAATCGGGTGACTCTGGTATTTTAGTGGACTTGCCCTTGAAGCAAGATGATATATCTGATCAACATCAAGAGAAATAGGTTCGATTATGTCGTGCTTTATGTATTCAAAATTCTCTTTCAGGTCCTTGATATTATCCAAATCACCAGTGCTTAGGTCATCAACACAAATAACATAGTTGCCTTCTTTAAGAAGAAACCTGCACATATGACTGCCAATAAAACCA
Organism: uncultured Methanosarcinales archaeon; assembly: GCA_964444505.1. GTDB lineage: Archaea > Nanobdellota > Nanobdellia > Woesearchaeales > JAGVZT01 > CAYUHF01. The sequence goes on from CAYUHF010000016.1 coordinate 7,438, forward strand.
GCTCCACCAGCAACCAAAACTCTCATTTGAATACCAAAAAAGGAAAGGGAATATAAATTTTATCCCTCAAATTCCCTTCTTGCCTCTTCAAGTGACTCATGCCAGCCAATGTCAAACCATTTTTCTGTGTAGACATGACCATGGAGTTCGTCATTTTGGATCAGCCACTCCATGAAGTAACCCATCTTATCAGGTTTGTTCCCTGCATTAAGATAGTTTGAGAAAAGTTGTACATTCTCTTTTGGGAAAAGGTATATCCCAATTGAAGCAAGAGTTGACTTCGGCTCTTCTGGTTTTTCATGAAAACCAACTATTTTTTGTTCATTGTCGATAGTTGCAATCCCCAGCTGCTTTGCAGATTCCCTGCTTCTTACATCATATAGTGCATTGACATTTGAACGCTTGTTGTAGAAAACTTCCTTTACACCATGCAGAGAAAAGTTAAACAAGTTGTCTCCGGCAATGATCATCACATCGTCATCAACATTGCCTTTTTCAAGTGCAAAGTGTATATCTCCAATCTGGCCGAGTCTGTCGTCATTCGAGGTTGTACCATCATTAAAAACTCTTATTGGAATATCACACTCAAATTCTTCAGCCCATTTCTGGAAGTTATCAAAAAACTTCTCATTTGTCACAACAAGAATCTCATCAACATCTTCAATCTCTTCAATCTTGTCAATAATATGTTCTATTATTGCCTTTCCCTTAACATCCAATAGATGCTTTGGCTGGTCCTTTGTCAGTGGATGTAATCTTGTAGCATATCCTGCAGCTGGTATAATTGCCTTCATCTTATCGCCTCCCTACGCTTCTATAGTCAAATCCCATCTCACGCATATCTTCTGGTTCGTGCATGTTTCTACCGTCAAGAATCAGAGGATTCTCCATCAGTTGTTTCACTTTGCTGTAATCTGCCTTTCTGAATTCGTCCCATTCTGTGATTATAGCTAATGCATGAGCCCCTTCAGCAACTTCGTATGGATTACTGCACATCTCAACATTGCAGAGAAGTTCGTCAGCATTCTCCATTGCACCAGGGCAGTAAGCCTTTATCTTTGCCCCTTCTTTCTGGAGAGCTTTGATGATATCAATAGATGGCGCTTCTCTCATATCATCTGTGTTTGGTTTAAAAGACAAGCCCCAGACACCAATTGTTTTGTCCTTCACGATCCAGAGAGCATCTTTTATCTTATCCACAAACTGTTCTCTCTGGAGTTTATTTATTTTCTGGACTTCTTTTAGAAGCTTGAAGTCATATCCATTAGCATCAGCAATATGGACAAAAGCATCAACATCTTTTGGAAAACAACTCCCACCATAACCAATGCCTGCTTTGAGGAATCTGGGTCCAATTCTGGTGTCAAGTCCCATTCCTTCTGCAACCATGTTGACATCTGCTCCTGTTTCCTCGCAAATATTTGCAACAGCATTAATAAAACTTATTTTTGTTGCCAAAAACGAGTTGGAAGCATGTTTGATTAACTCTGCGCTCTTTATGTCTGTAAACACTTTTTTTGTCTCTATTGGTTCATACAGCTCTTTCATCACTTCTTTTGCTTTTTCTGATTCAGCGCCAATAACAATTCTATCAGGCTCCAGAAAATCCTTTATTGCAGAACCTTCTCTTAAGAATTCAGGATTTGAAACAACATCAAATGGAATGTTTTCTGTGTTGTATAGCTCAATAGTCTGTTTCACCTTGTCACCAGTCTGTACAGGAACTGTGCTTTTCTCAACAACCACCTTGTAAGAATCCATTGATTTTGCAACATCTCGTGCAACATTTTCTACATAACTCAAGTCAGCACTACCATCTTCTCGTGGAGGAGTGCCTACAGCAATAAATATCACATCCGAGGCCTTTACAGCCTTGTTAAGATCTGTGGTAAAAGTAAGCCTTCCGTTTTCTGAGTTTTTCTGAACCATTTTATCAAGTCCAGGCTCATAAATTGGAATCTTTCCATCTTTCAACATAGAAATCTTTTTTTCATTACAGTCTACACAAATAACATCATGTCCTACATCTGACAGGCATGTTCCTGTCACAAGACCAACATAACCTGTTCCTACAATTGCTACTTTCATGTCAATCACCTCAGTATATGATTAGTGATTTTACTGTGATATAAATATCTTACCTCCATACTACTTTATCCGATAGCTATATATATAAGTGGTGCTTTTATTATTTTATGAAGCAGAAAATATCAATTACAATGGAGGAAGCATTAGTGAACCAGGTGGATTCCATCATAGACAATCTATACATAAGAAACAGGAGCCAGGCAATAGAATACCTTGTAAAAAAATCACTTGGAGACAACAAGAATGCTGTAATACTTGCAGGAGGCCCAGAGGAAAAATTAAAGATTAATTCACACTATATGATTGAAGCACAGATTGGAAATAGAAAACTGATTGAGCACACTGTAATCAAATTAAGAGAATCAGGTTTCAAGACAGTATACATTGTGGCAAAAGGAGAAATACTCACAAGAGCTTTTTCAATTATCCGTGATGGTTCAGCCTACGGAATTGAGGTGAACTACATTGAAGAAAAAGTATCAAAGGGTACAGCACACACATTAAAGCAGGTAAAAGGAAAGATCGATACGAAATTTCTCGTGGTATATGGAGACCTTTTTTTCAAGAATGTCAACATAAATAAGCTCTGGGAATCCCACATCAAGTTCAATCCGATTGCAACACTCATGCTTACAACATCATCAAAACCTTCTGAAAAGGGAACTGTGATAATGGAGGGAAACAAAGTCCTAAAGTTCATGCAGAAACCAAAAGAGTCAGATGTTTACCTGGTGTTTTCACCAATATTTGTGGCCGAGCCTGAAATCCTTGAATACCCAGGAGACACACTTGAACAGGTAGTCTTCCCAAAGCTTGCAGAAAAGGAACTCCTCAGAGGTTATCTAAGTTCTGAAAAAGAGATTCATATACACAACAAAGAAGATCTGGACAAGATCAAACTTTGATTTGTGGTGCTGTCAACTATTGTGTGTTTTCTATTCTTTTTTAGGTCGCTTGCGGTGCGATGTCCACTGTTAACCGCAAGCATACTCACTGATTGTTCGTAGGTTTCTGAAAAACCCGAAACCATATTTACTAACGTGCATAGGTTTCTAAAAAACCCGAAACCATATTTACTATCGTTCATAGGTTGTTTAAAGAACACAACCTCTGCAAATGCGACCATCCACAATAAGAAATGACCTCAATTAACTTGACATTACCTTGATTTGTAAACATTTAAATATTAGAAGCGGTTACTTTTTGTTGATGAACGGCCATAGTGACCTGGTCCTACCCGATCTCATCCCGAACTCGGAAGTCAAGCAGGTCTACGTTCTGGTGAGTACTGTACTTTGTACGGAAAATCCAGAAAGCTGTTCATCATATTTTAATATTGATCTCTTTTTGTTTTAAGTTAACAGATTTGACTGCAGGATCCTTGCTGAGTTCTTTTTTTATCTCTTCCCACTCAGTTTTCTTTTCCATCTCATTAATTCTCTGCAGGAGTCCATTAATCTTGCTATAGTTCTCGTAAATCACTTCACCTTTGCGTGTGTTCTCATCAATAGAATTTTTAAGGTCGAGCAACTGTTTCTTCTGCTCTTCTATTACTTTTTTTAACTTGTCAATCTTGTCCTGATGATCAGATAATCTTTCTTTTTTCTGCTTTTTTAGAAACCTTTTTGTAAGAAGCACATTAAAAGCATTGTTGAGAGTATCATAATCTTCTTCTTTCATTTCAAGCTTGGAAAGTTTTATTGGAGAGATAGCAAACACTTTTTCTTCTTCATAATACACAGTAGGTTTGTCCTCTTCAAGAAGTTCACGTGACTTTGTAAAAAGCGTCCTGATTTCTTCATTGGAGAGCTCATTTTTATTCTTTTCAATCCCAGCTCTTGAGCAAAGCTCTTCTGCATAAGTCCCACCTAGCCCAAGGTCAATAGCAAGAGTTCTTACAAGGTCCCTGTCAGAATCATTAATTGTCTCTTCAAGTTTTTCAAACGTCAGATTTTTGAAATTAAATTCTTTGTGAGGATAGTCATAGATCTCTCCTGCCTTGACTATTCTCTGGCTCCACTCCTGGCTCTCAAGAGGAAAAACAATTTCATAATCATCTTTGCACAAAACAACATTTCCCGTGCTGAAAAGCTCGCAGATTAGTCTGTATTTTTCTTCTTTTGCCTGAAAAACAAGTTCAATAACCCTTTCGAACTCAAACTGGTTTATCTTGAGCAAAATTGACCTGTCAAGTCTTTTTCTTAAAAACTGGCAAAAACCAGATGGCTTTAATGGCTGGTCCTGCTTGAACTCTGTCATGAATATGTACTTTGGAACATTTATCCTGAGAATTTTTTTTCCAAAATCTCTAGAATAAAGCTGGAATAATAGCTCTTTTTTCTGTGGTTGATAAATCTTGTCAACTCTGGAATTATACAAGACTTCAAGATCCTCTAACAAATGATGCAAGTCCAGTGCAGTAATATTTCCTTTCATAGTTCTATTATTTTTTCAATATCATAACCTTGTGTTGTGTCAACAACAAAAACATTGTGCCCCCTTTCTCTTGCTTCCTGCAAACACACCTCAAAAATCTCACAGTCAAGGTTTTCTCTGATCTTTTCTTTGCCGTACCCTCTTTTATTAAGTCTTTTGGAAAGCTCGCCAAGCTCACATGTGGTTATTATGCATTTATCAATTGATTCTGGCGGCAGCAGGTGACTCAGGTGGGAATCCACAATTGTATTCTTTCCAATAGGAAGAACTTCGGATTTGAGTTTTTGTACATCCACAATCAGGCATTTTCTTTTTTTATCATACCCTTCTGCAATTTTATTATCCCGTACTAAGTCTCCAAGATTCAGGTATTTGTAGCCCAATCTTTGTGCAAGCTCTTTTGCAAGGGTTGTCTTGCCTGTGCCTGGAGTACCGGATATTGCAATTATCATAATACCAAAGGAGCACTCGCGTCTATTTAAAATTAATTCAAAAAGATTTATATATTAGCCAGTATAGTTTTAGACTGATGAGTTCCAAAAAGAGGGCCCAGGGCAATGTGGTTGATGCAGGCCAAGCTTCCTTGCTTATTCTAATAATTATTGGGGCAATACTTTTGTATGTCCTGCTTGTGCCACCAGATGTAAGAGAAGCTCTGCTTTCTGATAATGAGACTGACGATAATGGAAATGGAGATGACACCGATGAGGAGGACAATATTCTTCTTGAAGAGGAGCCCGGAAGAATTGCAAAACTTGACGAGACCCGATATGACCACCAGTTACCATCACTTTATCTTTACAAGACAACAAACTCAGAGGTTCTGGAAAGAGTAAGTTCAGTATTTGTAAAAAATGCTGTTTTTGACAGGCGTTTGGCTAATTTAACATTTGCAATACATGATCTTGAAAACACCAATAACTTCATCTTGACTTTCAAAGCAACCAGAAGACACGGCATGCTTTTTATTAGACTAAATGGCAGAGAGATCTTTGCCGGAGAAATTAACCAGTACAACCCAGAACCAATTAATCTCCCAAAAGAGTTTTTAGAGGAAGACAATACCCTAACCTTTGAGACTTCAGATCCTGGCTGGAGAATCTGGCTGTCACATGAGTATTTGCTAAATGACCTGAGAATTATTGCAGATGTCACTGATGTCAGCAGGCAGGAATCAAAAAATGTCTTTTATCTTTCAGAAACTGAATACAACAATATTGAAAGAGTCTCAATAGAGTTTTTGCCTGAGTGCACTCCTTCAAGCGTTGGTCCACTTGATGTGACTGTTAATTACCAGGAGGTTTTTTCAGGCATACCGGACTGTGGCATATTAAACTCTTACCAGTTTTCACCAGAGATACTTGATACAGGGAGCAACAGGGTAATCTTTAAGACAAACAGTGGAAATTACCTGATTGACAGGATAAACGTAGAGACAAGATTAGAGGATCTGCCTGATCTTGTGTATTATTTCCAGATAGAGCAGGACCAATATGATGATATAAAAGAAGATGTTTATGATGTAAATCTAACTATGGAGTTTGTTGATGACCGGAATGTCAAGGACGGCCATCTTGTGATTAATGGGAGGGAAACAGGTTTTTACACCAGAAGAAGAATATATTCTAAAATAATAGACTCGTATGTGCAGGAAGGAAATAATGCACTAAAGATTGTTCCAAAGGATGATCTTGATATAGTAAACCTGGTAGTAGAACTTACTTAAAATGGGATTTCTAAAGGACAAGAGAGCAAGAACACCTGATATACCCAGAACGATTGATGGACTTACAAAGGTTGCTAATAAGGTTGATAATACTATGCGTTCCATCAGTAAAGAAACTGCGAATCAGACCAGGATCGCTGCCCAAAGTGTAGCAGGAAAGGGTGCAGACCACTTAGGAAAGGCTATTCATGGGGCAGGCGATGTTTTGTTTGGAGGGCTGTCTGAATTTGGACGGCTTCTAAGATGGGTTTTTGGAATTATCGGTAGAGTTTTGAGTTTCACACTAGGTAAAATTGCACTTGCACTTCTTCTAGGTTTTATTCTTACAGGGGCATACGCGGGGCATGGTTATGCAAAAGAGCACGATATTGAGGACCCGAAGTCATTTTTCAAGCATGTTGGAAAGAAGATAGAAGTTGAGAAAATATCTTCTGTTGGGCTTTGGTTCCAGTCATTTATACAAAGCAGGATCAGGGGAATAGACCCAACTCCGGAACCTGAAGACACCACAAAATACGGAATATTTCTAACAGGTATTCATTCTCCTATTGAAAAATACCATCCTGGAACAGATGTTAGTTTTTTTACTGTTGTCAAGGCAGATATACTTGCTGATGTTTCACAAGACTCTCCTGCAACAATCATCTGCAATTTGGAAGATGCAGAAGAGCCAACATCTGTTTTTCCGGGTGAAGAAGTGCAGTTAAGTAAGCTTCCGAGAAGACAGATATACTGCAACTATCCTCCAATGGATATTAGTGACGAAAACCAGAGAGATGCATCAATCACAGTAGTATATCCCTTCAAGGGAATTGCGAGCCTTCCTGTAACAGTTATGGATCCAGCCCTTTATGATGAACTATTTGATTCTCAGATGATGGAGACCAGGGATCCTGTCGAGGCATACGAGGCAATAGCAGAGTGGGCTGGATGTGATATTGACCAGAAAGCAATAGCAAAAAATACTCCATTCAGGATGAATGCTTACCTTGACGGTTACCAGCCTGTAAAAAAAGGAGAAAAGGCGGTTATGAGTATTGTACTTACAAACAGGGGAGAAGGTACAGCATACCCTGAGACACTTACGGCAACAACCCATGATGGTATAAAGCTTGACACTGTTGCACAGGTTTTTCCTGTACAAGGTAGCGGCAATGTTTATGACATAACTATCCCTCAGGTTCCTGTTGAAAGAGAAGATATTTTAAGTGTCCATGTATATGTGCTTACAGACTCTTTTGATACTGGTTCTGAATTCAGACAGACCAGAATTGAGTTTGAGTTAAACTACAGATATAATGTTACTTCAGAAGATGAGATTAGTTTCTTTTCCTGCGATGATGTCCAGTATGAAGATTATGGCCCATGTCTGGATGGTGAAGGACTGGTTAACGAATCAGAGCCAACAGAAACAGAAGGTGTCCTTGGATGCTGTCTTACCAATTCTGGCGGAGACAGGATTTGTGTTCCTAAAGAGAGAAAGAACTGTGATGTGGGTAACCATGGCACAGAAAGAATAACTTGGACAGACACTAAGTGTAGTGATCTAGAGATATGTGATCCTGGAGGCTGCTGTGTGACAAATACACGTGTTTCACAAGGATGCAGGCCTTCTGATAAAGAGAACTGTGACGAGATGGCAGGTGAAGGAATGGTTGTAAAATGGCACAACAAAAAATGCGAAGAAATCGATGGGTGTACTTAGCACTGCTTGTTATTTTGGCAGGATGCGATGTGATGCCTGGAAGTGGAAATCATATTGAGGTGTATGACCCCTATTATGGCAGCCAGGGAATAGTTATCGGTTTTCTGGAAAACAATCCTCCAGAATCAGTAAAAGAATCCCAGACTTTTAGAATTGGATTTAGAGTGTCAAACCAGGGTGCTCATGATGTAGAAAATGCAAGGTTAAGATTAGATTATAACTCTGCTGACCTGTCAATATCAAACCCTGAAAAAACAATTACACTTCATGGAAGATCAAAACACATCAAAAATGGAGAGACAGATGTAGTTTTCTGGGAAGTTTCGCCCAAATCAGTAAGCTCCGACGTTTTAACAGAAGTGGGTCTAACTACGACCTACTCTTATCAGACAAATGCATTTGTTGATTATTGTATTGATCCTCACCTGTACGGAGAAGAAAGATCAAAAACATGCACTGTTGAAAAAACAATTAGTTTGCAAGATCAGGGAGCACCTGTAGCGGTTAAAAAAATTGAATCAGAGGTTTTTGCTGAAGACAACAGGGGAGAAATAGAGCTTACAATTATTGTTGACAACATTGGAAACGGATGGGTTAGTTCTGGAGGTATGAACAGTGTCAGATTAGCTGCAGAAATGTCAGGCCAATCACTTACTTGTGAACCAAGTATTGTTCAACTGGAAGAAGGGACTGGTGAATCAATGTGCACTTACAGATATCAAGCGTCAGATGAGTACAGGGCACCACTTCATATAACTCTGGATTATGATTACAGGGATGTTCTTGAAAAAAGAGAGATAAGGATAAAATCCGAGTAGAAAGTTATAAAAACCATGCAGATTTGAAATAGTAATCATGATGTGGGTTATAGCTGTTGTTATATTTGTTGTGATATTAATTCTTCTAAGGAAATATTTGTCTGATATCATTTTTGAAACCATTGTGGATGGTGGACTGAGTTTTTTGGATGAGATTCTGGGGTTTGGATTTATTCCTGGGGCTGATTTTGGAGATATTATTGCTGCCTTTATAATTTACAGGAGATACTCTGGAACTTCCAAGAAGAAAAAGCACAAAAGAAAACATATTAACAAGGGTACAGGCAAATTTGTTGCAGTTTTTGGGGCTCTTGAGGCAGTTAACTTTATAGTCTTGTCCTTTATACCTGGGGCTGATTTTTTTACAAATATCTTTCCAACTATACCTTTCCTGAGACTTATCTCACAGTGGATGGCAGTGCAATATCCAGATTCAGAATGGTTTAACAGTCCAGGAAAGCTTGCGGAGAAATCTCGAAAGAAGTACAATAAGATGATGAATGAGATAAAGGACCATGATAAAACCCTTCGTGAGACCAGAGCCCAGCTTGAGACCAGAAATATGCATGAAAAAGCAATTGAAGCAGCTGACCATTTTAAGGACGGGGAATACAGACAAGCACATGAAAAGTATGAAGAGGCAATCGATATTCTCAAACATAATACTTATGCCCAACTTATTGAAAAGTGGCAAGACTTGATGGAACACAGAATAGAGGATCTTAGCGATCCTGGTTTTCTTGTTTATGTGAGAAACAACCCTAATTATCCTCTTGCTAATGAGAAATTTACACTCATGACCAAGACAATAAGTGAAGATATGCAAAAAGCACTGGATCATATTCACAAGGACGAAATAGGTAAAGCAATTGAGAAGGCGGGAGGAGCGATTGAACTTATTGAGGTAATTCTCAGTATTCATGAGGAGTATGCTTATGAAAATTCTTGAACAAGAGTACAAAAAAGGATTTGTAAGCCTGGAAGCAGAAGATATTGATGACCTCTGGTATCTTGACCAGATTATAGAATCAGGTGACCTTGTCAAGAAAAAAACAGAGAGAAAGATCAAGCAGAAAGACAAGTCTGATCAGACAACAAGCACTTACAAAAGAACATTTCATATGCTTCTTGAAGTAGAAAAAACAGATTTTCACGAGTATTCAAATGTCTTAAGAGTTGCAGGAATAGTAAAAGAGGCAATTGAAGAAGTTCCAACAGGAAGCCACCACACATTCAATATTGAAGTGGGCTCAAGACTCACAGTAATAAAACAGAAATGGATGAAATACCAGATCATGAGGCTAAATGAAGCTTCAAAAAAATGGACTGATATTCTTCTATGTGTTTTGGATAGAGACCAGGCATTCTGCGCAATACTAAAAAAACAGGGACACAACATTCTCTGCAAGATAAAAAACAATTCAAGCAAGAGAACATCTTCAGATAAACCTGTTGAATATTACAAAGAAATCTCGCAAAAAATCAAAGACTATGACTCCAGATACAAACTTGACTCCATCATTGTTGCAAGTCCCGCTTTTTGGAAAGAAGAACTACTCAATTATGTTGATGAAGATACAAAAAAAAAGATAACAACAGCAACCTGCAGCACAGCAGAAGAATCAGCAGTAAATGAGGTCTTAAACAGGACAGAGATAAAAAAGATCCTTGAAAACCAGAGAGTTGCAAAAGAGACAAAAATTGTTGAAAAACTCTTAAAAGAAATATCAGTTTCAGGAAAGGCAGCATATGGAATTGATGAAACAGAACAAGCTGTTGAATATGGTGCAGTCGCAGAGCTGATGGTAACAACAAAGCTCATTCACAAGATGAGACAGGAAGATAGTTTCTCAAGACTGCAGAAAATCATGAACACAGCTGAAAGCACAGAAGCATCAGTCAACATAATCAACTCAGACAATGATGCAGGAAGAAAATTAGACAGTCTTGGAGGCATAGGAGCCGTGTTAAGATACAGGATTAAGTAGTTCTTTCTTGGTATTTGAGCAATCTATACAAGTCAGCAAATCTGCTTTTACAGACAATGAATTGCACAAAATTCTCAATTGAATGAGGTATTTCTGCAGAAATGAGAAAAACCTCCCTCCTGGGCACAGACGGTCGCTTGCGTGCGCCCTGTCTCGTTCCTGCGGAACCACATCTGGCCAGGGAGGAACTTGAATTTGTATTTGGGATTATATACCCTTTGTAGTTTTTATTATCTCTCTCTTTTCAAAACATTTAAAAGTTTGTAATCCAATTTAACAACAATGCAGCCAAGAATAACCTTCCTGGGTACTGGACAGGGCCCTTTTATTGTCGGAAAACAGATAAGAAGCTCTGGGGGAATAGTTGTACAGACACACACCCAGCAGATACATATTGATCCAGGCCCATCCTCTCTTCTCATGTCCCGTATGAATGGTATAAATCCAAGGGAGACCACCTGCATTCTCGTGTCACACTCCCATATAAGGCACTGTAATGATCTTAATATCCTTATAGATGCCATGACATTGGCTGGTCTTGACAGAAAAGGAGTTCTTATTTCTAATGAGAGTGTTATCAATGGAGATGAACTTAATCCACCTGTTCTTACTGACTTTCATAAGGACTGTATTGAGAAGTTCATTGTGATAAAACCAGGCCAAAAAGCAGGAGTGGGTGCAGTTGAGATCAATGCAACGCATGTAAAACATTCAGTAGATGGACTTGGTTTTAAACTCAGCTGTCCTGGCTTTGTTGTTTCCTATGTTGGAGACACTGCAAATCATGCAGAGCTCAAAAATGAGCACGAAGGAGCAGATATTCTCATACTAAACAATGTATATCCTTCAGATGAAGAAAATAAGTACAATCTTAACACAGATGACTCAATTGAGATAATAAAAGAGATTAACCCAGTACTTGCAATAATCACTCATTTCTCAGCAGATCTTGAAGATCCATTAACAGAGGCACGAAAAATAAACAGGGCAACAGACTCTCAGGTTATTGCAGCAAAAGATGGAATGTCTATTGACCCGCTTTCTTATGCAAGAAAAAAACCTCAGACTTCTCTAAAGTCCTATGAGTGATCACAGAACTAGTGAGACCAGAAGACCAGCAAAACAACCAATAGTTAAAAAAGGCATTGCAGGATAGAACTTGTCTTTTTCTCCTCTTAGCAGAAGAAATGCCAGGGCAATTGTTGTAGTGACTGTGATTACAAGAGGTGGAATTAATGAGCCTGTTGTTTTCATGATAACACCTGAGAAAATAAGAGGAAACGCAATATCTCCGCCACCAAGTATTGCCGTGCCATTACCTGATTTTTCTTTTGGAGAAGGTACTTTCATCTCCATTCTCTTACCATAAGGCACAGATAAACCTGCAAAAACTTTTGTTGTGTTCTGGAACTTTGCCATTTTTATCATGTGCTTGCTCTTCCATACAGCATAGGCATCATATATTGAGATTGCAACAAGCATGAGAACCGCAGACACCACATTACTTATCGGAACAAGTAGAGCAGCAATGCCACCGTAGATAAAAACTTCAGTGACATTATGCACAATAACATTTGGCTTAAACACTTTCCAGGCAGAAAGGATTCCGGAAACAACAAGCAATACAAGATATCTGATGCTTTCTGCAAAAAAATTGAGCCCCTGAAAAATAAAAGGGTTCAGTGCAGTGGAAAGCCCAAAAAACACTGCAAACAAGTACCAAACCTTCCACAAAAAGCCTTTCTTGAATTTAATTATGAGAAGAATCAGAACAGTTCCCAGTAGTACAGATAGTATGATAAACAAGAAACTCAAAGACTCATTTCCAACAGATGGCGGCTCAACCCCGACTCTTGTGTAAACTTCCTCGTTTTTTACTGTCTCCCCTGTCCTTGCAGTCTCTTCAATGTTGACGTACTCTTTAATCACCATAATCCCGACAAGCTGGGCCAGAACAAACATAAGAACAACCATTATCGTGGGAAATGTTGGATGCTTCATAAAAACACAAAAAATCCAAGCTTATTTAAATCTACTTATTTTTTGCAAAAATATGCTTGCTCACCACATAGATATTACTGTGTTCTCAAAACCCGAAGATAACAAGGAGCAGATACTTGAAGGACTGAAAAAACTGATTCAGTTTGATATCAAGATCGAACAAAGAAATGCCGAAGGGTTTAATGAAAGAGAAATAAAAATATACAGTGTCAGGATAAAAAAACAAAGAAACATCAACACTTTTCTTGAACATTTTACAGCTAAGCTTACAGAAGAGCAGAAAGAACTTTTGCAGAATCCAAAAAGAATTGACAATAGATATTATTTTTACATAAGGCTTGATAAAGAAAAACTTCTTGACGACGAGATTTGGATAACAGATAGTGGTGAGTGCTACCATATTAAGATTCGTCTTGCTCCTTTTCCGAAAAATAGAAAAAGGGCAGAACATATAATAAAGAAGATATTTCAGTGATTTTACAGGGGGATGGATACAACTTAATAGTGATAAAAATATGTTATGATAAATTAGTTAATTTAAAGAGACTGAAATTTAAACACCGGGGAATGACACAAAAAACCATAACATATTAATATCAGTTGTGTTTATTTTAAATTCACTACTTGTGTATAAGCAGTTGGAGGGGAACAAATGATCGTAAAGGAAGAATTTTTGAGTAAACTAAGACTTTACTTCTCTCTAAATCTCTATGAGGTAAAGATTTGGACAGCACTATTATCAAGAGGAGTATCTACAGCAGGTGAACTTAGCGATATTGCAAATGTTCCAAGATCTCGAAGTTATGATGTTCTAGAAAGCTTAGAGAAAAAGGGATTTGTTGTAATGAAATTCGGCAAACCAATCAAATATCTTGCTGTCTCGCCCGCAGAAGTTGTGGAGAGAGTCAAGAAAAATATGAAGAAAGAAGCTGAGAAAAAGGTTAAGAGACTTGATGAGCTAAAGGAAACAGAGGTCTTACAGGAACTTAAGCAGCTTTATGAAGAAGGCATTGAACTGGTTGAGCCATCTGAGTTGTCAGGTTCATTAAAAGGACGACATAATCTCTACAATCATCTTGAGCTTACAATCAAAGATGCAGAAGAGAGTGTCACAATAATGACAACAAGTCAGGGTCTCATAAGAAAGGTTGAAGGATTAAAGCCAGTCTTGGAGAAGGTCAAGAAAAGAGGTGTAACCATTAGAATTGCTGCACCAATCACAAAAGAGTGTGCTGATGCAGTAAAAGACATTTCAGAAGTAGCTGAGGTAAGAAATTCTAGTTCTACTGCACGATTCCTTGTTGTTGACGGCGAAGAGCTTATTTTCATGGTTATGCATGATAAAGAAGTCCATCCCACATATGATGTTGGAATCTGGGTGAATACTCCTTTCTTTGCAAGAGCTCTGGAGGATTTGTTTGAGCTTGCATGGAAAGACATGGAGCCTGCAGAAGCAGTTCTGAAAAAGGTTTAATTTCTTTTTCTTATCTTTTTTATGTTGAGGTTTTCTTAATTTTAGTGCTGGTGAGTTTTTGCATGTATTTGTGGTTCACCGTCCGATCAAGGCCAGACTGAGCTCTCGCAGAGCATCTGTTTTTGGATGACCCATGGGTGTTCAAGTAAACGCCAGTAAATTCGTTTTAAATTTGCGTTGGTGGGATTCAAAGTAACTTCTTTGCCAGAAGCCTGTCAAAGCAATCCACATGTTAAAATTTCCAAAAAGATTTATATAACAACTATCCAGTTCTATTTCTATGGATAAAACTCTAAGTTCAATGCATCCTCTGGAAAGAGAAGTCCTGCCTCACCTAAAGGAAGGCATCTCAGCAGAGAAACTAATTGATCTGACAGGACTCAAGTATGTTGAGGTAATGAGGGCTCTGCAGTGGATGGAGAGCAAGAATCTTCTGGAGATAGAGACAGAAGAGAAAAAAGTTGTCAAGCTAGGAAAAAACGGGAAAACTTACCAGAAAAAAGGGCTTCCAGAGAAAAGATTCTTGATAGCAGTTGAAAACAAAAAACTAAATTTCAAAGAAATCAGAGACAATGCAAAACTGGACAAGGACGAACTCAATGTGTGCCTTGGTATTCTTAGAAAAAAATTAGCAATTGATATTAAAAAGGGAAAAGTAAGCATCACAAAACAGGGTAAGAAACTGCTTGAAAAAGAAATGCTTGAAGAAAAGATCCTAAAAAAAGATTTTCCTCTCCAGATGGATGAACTTAAGGAAGAAGAACTCTATGCAGTGCAGGAGCTTTCCAAAAGAAAGGGTATTCTAAATGTTGACATTCATCCTTTCAAGTTAGTCAGACTTACAAAAAAAGGTAAAAAAGTTGCAGGCAAAAAGATCAAGGGCGAGTTTGAGGAAAGACTGACCCAGGATATGTTAAAGGACAACTCCTGGAAGAAAAAAACATTTAGAAGATATGATATTACTATTGATGTCCCAAGAGTATATCCTGGAAAAAGACATTTTACAAAAGATGCTATTGACTTTGTCAAAAAAATATGGCTTGAACTTGGCTTTAAGGAGATGACAGGAAGTTTTGTCCAGGTTGGTTTCTGGAATTTTGATGCACTTTTTACTGCCCAGGATCATCCTGTAAGAGAACTTCAGGACACATATTACATAAAAGAGCCGCAAAAAGGAAAACTCCTGAGAAAAGATGTTGTTGAGAGGGTCAGAAAAACGCATGAAAATGGCTGGACAACCGGAAGCACGGGCTGGCAGTACAAGTGGGACCCTGAAGAAGCTATGAAAAATGTTTTAAGAACCCACACAACATGCCTTTCAGCAAGACAGATCTCAAATCTCTCAAAAGAGGATCTCCCGGCAAAGTTTTTTGCAGTTGGCAAGAATTTTAGAAACGAGACACTTGACTGGAGCCATCTTTTTGAACTAATACAGGTAGAAGGTATTGTTATTGATCCTGATGCAAATTTCAAGCATTTAATTGGGTACCTAAAGGATTTTTTCAAAAAAATGGGTTATCCCAAGGTTCGTGTAAGACCAGGTTATTTTCCCTATACAGAACCAAGTGCTGAAGTGGATGTTTATCATCCTGTGCACAAGAAATGGTTAGAACTGGGCGGTTCAGGTATGTTCAGGCCTGAAGTGACAAAGCCTCTTTTTGGAGAAGAAATACCTGTTCTTGCCTGGGGCCTTGGGTTTGACAGGAGCATACTTGAGTATTATGGACTGACAGATATTCGTGATTTATACAAAAATGACCTTGATCAGATGAAGAAGATGAAGGTCTGGACAAAGTAAAATGCCAACAATACACATAGACAAGGAGCAGTTTGAATCGCTTTTGGGAGAAAAACTCCCTGAAGATGAGCTAAAGGACAGAATAAGTTATCTTGGAACAGATCTTGACAATATAGAAGAAGGTGAGATAACAGTTGAAATTTTTCCAAACCGGCCTGACATGCTCTCTGCCCAGGGTTTTGCAAGGGCTTTTGCAGGATTTATCGGCAAAAAAACAGGACTTGCAGAATACAAAGTAAAATCATCAGAGCACAAGGTTTTTGTTGATAAGAGTGTCTCAAAAGTAAGACCATATACTGCCTGTGCTATTGTAAAAAATCTTGAGCTTAACCAAAAAAGAATAGAGTCTATTGTTGAGTTCCAGGAAAAACTTCATGTTACTTACGGCAGGAACAGGAGAAGGGCAGCTATTGGGATCTATCCATTGGAGAAGATTGAGCCGCCAATAAGATTTATTGCCAAAAAACCAGAACAAATCTCTTTTGTACCACTTGAATTTGCAAGAGAGATGGGCGGACAGGAGATACTTGAAGAGCATCCAAAGGGAAAGGATTTTGCACACCTTCTTGAAGGCAAAAACAAATTTCCTCTTTTTGTTGACTCCAAAGGAGATGTATTAAGCATGCCGCCTATTATCAATTCAGAAACAGTGGGAAAAGTAACCCAGGACACAAAAGATGTTTTTATTGAGTGCAGCGGCTTTGATTTTAGGATACTTAGAAAATGCCTTAACATGATTGTTACTTCACTTGCTGACATGGGTGGAGAGATTTATTCAATGAAACTTGAGTACCCTGACAAGAGTTATGTCAGCCCGGATCTTTCCCCAGACAAGATGGATATTGATCCAGATTATGTTAACAAAGTTCTTGGTCTTTCTTTGAAAAAAGTTGAGATCTTTAAGCTCCTTGAGAAGATGGGCTATGGCAGAGAAGGTGAAAAAGTACTTGTGCCTGCTTACCGAGCAGATGTCATGCACCAGATTGATCTTGTAGAAGATGTTGCTATTGCCTTTGGTTTTGATAATTTCAAGCATGAGATACCTGATGTTGCAACAGTGGGAGACGAGTCTTCAATAGATGAATTAAAAAGAAAGATTGCACATCTTATGGCAGGTTTTGGCATGCTTGAGACAAGCACATACCACCTTACAAACAGGACGGATCTTGTTGACAAGATGAATTTCAAGACAGATTTTATTGAGCTTGAAAAAGCATCAAGTGCAGACTATGATGTTCTTCGGACATGGTTAATACCAACACTAATGAAAGTTCTAGAGCTAAACAAGCACAGGGAATATCCTCAGAAAATATTTGAGCTGGGAAGAGTATTTAACAAGGATCCCAAAACCCAGACCGGAGTAAGAGAGGACGAAAAACTTGCTGTGCTCACAGCGCACCCCAGTGCAAGCTTCACAGAGGTAAAGCAATACCTGCAGTATCTTGGGGAAGCCCTGGAATTTGATTTTGAACTAAAAGAAGTTGAACACTCTTCATTTATTCCGGGAAGGGTTGGTGAGGTAATATACAACAACAAGCCTGTAGGAATTGTTGGTGAGCTAAGTCCTATAGTTTTGGATGCTTTTGGAATGGAGATGCCTGTTTCTGCTTTAGAAATCAATCTTTGTATGCAACAAAAATAAACACATCTGAAACAGTTCTTGCAACCGCCTGTACAATACCCTGGATAAATCTTATTACAAATCCAATCATTCCTGAAAAAATGGCTAATGAAGGAATTGACAGTTCACTCATCAGTTCAAAAGGAAGAGAAACCATTGCGAAAAATATTCCAATAACCAAATTAAGCCCGAAAATGCAAAGGAAAGTAAGCAGTGTGTGTCCAAGATTGTTCTTGAAATACGCAAAGCTGGATTTAATCTGTGAGAAAATATTTTCATTAGTGAATACTATTGTTGGTTCAATAAAAAACAGACCTAATGCCATATAAACAAAATACACAAAATACAGCAAACAAACAAGTATAGTCACACCAATTCCAAGTCCTAGTGTAGCCTGGAAACTAAGATATGCAACAGGAGCAAAAACAATTATTGGCCCAAGAAATATAAGAGATCGTATCAACATATACTCAATATATCTCCCAAAAAATCTCTTTCCAGATTTGAACATACTCTCTGAGCTGACTTTTCCTTTTTCGACCAGTTCTCCATACATCCCTATCTGCATAGCCCTGATGTAAGCACTTATCAAAAACCCTATAAATACATCAAGGAGCATAAAGAAAACAAAAAATACAATAGCACTTCCAGACTGCAATATTGATGCAGGATCAGTTAACAGTGCTCTTCCAAACATTGCAAAGAAAATTACTACTTCAACACCAATTATTATGGCAAAAACTATTCCAAATGCAATCCCGACCACTATTGGAAGAAAAACTGAGAGATTGTTTTTCACAAGTTCCCAGCTCTTTTTTAGTGATTGGAGGTAATCCATGCAGAATTACATCTAAACCCCATATTTATTTCTTTCGAAATACGCTCAATAGATTATCTAGTGCGCTTTTTCCTCTGGCTATCTGTTTTTTCCCAACTTTCCTGACTCTCTTCATGCCTAGACTTGACTGGTATGTCAAGAACTGCATTGGTTCAAGTGCAGCTACATTAAACAAAAGTCGTACTTTTTTGATTTTCTCTGTTTCTCGTGTCTCTTCAATCCTTGGGAAAAATATCAGACCAGGGAGTAGTCTAAGGATTGCTGATATGAGGAATAAAAACTGGATGTTTGATACAAAGAAGCTTGTTGCTGGAAGAATATTTAGTAAAAGCCCCCCTGTAATTGCTCCCAGGAAGTTTGCAGCTCCTGCAAAAACATTGTAGTATGCAGAGCAGCGTGCCCTTTTTTCCGGAGACACATTATCAAAAATAAAATTAGTTGTTGTAAGATTGAAACCAGCCCACACAAACCCTGCAAAAACATATGCAAACAAGAGATAGTAAAAATTCTGGGAAAAGAGCCACAACCCAGGTACAAGAGGCATTAAGAGTCCTGTGAGTGTGAAGATAGCTTTGTTTCCATACCTGTCGCCATGTTTTCCCCAGTATGCAACCATGATAAAGGTTGTTATTGTCTGGGCAGCGCTAAGAATAGTGTATGAAGCATAACTCATGTTAAGGTCCCTGAAAATAAAGACAACAAAAAACGGAGATGCAATACTCACACCAAACCTAAACAAAGTAATGTAGAGTACAAATGTACCAAAGTTGGTGTTTCTCATTCTTTTTACAAAATCAAAAAAAGAAAAAGTGTGTTTTTTCTCCACTTCGTAGACTGGCTCATGCATCTTTCTTAAAAAAAGAAATGAAATGAACCTGAAAAGAAAAGCAAGCGAGAAAACAACAAAGTATCCAAGCATCTCCCACTGTGGGCTGAAATACTCAAGAATAAAACCAGCACCAATCACAGAAACAAAAGAGGTAAAACCCATGATCCTGTTTCTCAGACCAAAAAACTTTCCCCTCTTATCCTCAGGCACAAGGTCACCAATCCAGCTTATCCATGGTGGAGCACCAAAACCATCTGCAATAAATGAGATTATGACAACTAGAATCAGGAGAGGTGTGCTGAATGAATCAATAGCAAAAGGAAGAATAAACAAAGGTATCCACATTATTGCATGTATCAGAGCTGCGGCAAGGATTATTTTTTTTCTTTGCTTTATAGTATCTGTTAACTGCACACTCACAAGCTGGAACAGGGCCTTGAATAACTCAGGAAGTGAAGATAGAAGACTTATTGCAGTATTAGACGCACCAAGAGCTATGGCAAAAGGATTGATGTAAGAATTACCAAAACCAGTCATTGCAGAATACGCTGCACCATCTATTATGGAATTTTTAAGACTCTTTTTTTTATCCATTATTCCAGTTTTTTGAGGACTGTTTCATGGTCTGTATCTTTAGAAACATCAACAGTCTTTTCAAGAGGCTCAAGATGCCTGATATTGCACTTTCTCCTTCTTGTCAAACCATCGATAAGAACATAGTTATCATCAATCACTTCAACAATAACGCACTTTTCACCTGCGTCTCTCCCAGCAGTTTTCACACAGACTCTTCCAACGTCCATCATTTTCTTGCTTCCTCTACTATTCTTTTTCTCATGCACTTGCTGCAAAGAACTCCCCCGTATGGTCTTGAGGGTCTTTTTTGTGTTTTTGACATTTTTGAAAGCCCATTTTTTCTCTTGGCAGGAACACCATGCAGAATAGCCCCGCACTCACCGCACTTTGGTCTAGACGGTCTGCTTTTCCTGTAGTGAACTACTGTTCTTCCTCCAGGTGTCTTTTTGAATATTCTTTTCTGCGTCCTTGATTTTTTTGAACCTTCAACCATGACCAATGGTAACAAGGTTTCATTTAAATAGCTTTTGGATAGTGGGTGCAGTTATGCAGGAGGGAGATTTTCATAGAACATATACGAAGAGCTTCATGTTTAAATCCACCGACAAGGATTATCTGAGAAATCCATACATGGCACAGACGGTCGCTTGCGTACGCCCTACTTCGTTGCTCAAAACAGCGAACCTCCGCCAGGCCATCGTGGGATTCCTTCTATTTTTAAATTTCTACGTTCTGCAGGAAAAAATCAGAATTGCAAAGCTTTGTCAGCACCTGAGCACAGAAATTAGTCGGGTATTTTTAAATGATGCAAAAATCTGAAAACTATCTCAAAAAAGTTTATTCAAGTGTAACTTTCTTTCCTATTGACTGTCCAGGCATACCATGTTCAAAAAGAACTCTTAATGCACCGCTGTTTCCGTGAGGTGAGCTTACTTCCCCTTTGATTTCCTTGCCTGAAGGAGTTGTATAAGTTGCTTTCTTGCCCACGTATTTTTCTGCCTTTTTTCTGGTATCACACCCTTCAACATGAAGTATCATCTGGTTGGGTCTGGTTACATGTCTTCCTCTTCGAAAATTGGCAATTAGTGCTTTCATGCATAAAAGTAACCTTGCGCTGTTTAAAAAAGTTTCTGTGGAAAACTATTTAAATTTGGGGGGTTTACAAGTCAGTATGATAAGAGCAAAAGCAATTGTGGAAGTGGTTGGAAAGCCAAAAGAGCATGTAGAAGAGACACTTAATGTTTTAATCAAAAATATTGCAGATGACAACAAGGTAAAGCTTGAACAAAGAGAAGTATATGAGGCAAAAGAAGTCCAGAATTTTTTTAGTGCTTTTGCAGAAGTAGATGTTTTATTTGAAGAGACAAGATCACTTATTGATTTTTGTTTTGACTACATGCCTTCATCTATAGATATTATTGAGCCAGGTGAACTCAGGATAGATTCAAAATCTTTATCCCTTTTTCTAAATGATCTTACAGGAAGACTTCACAGTATAAACGCAAAGATGGCAAACAAGAACGCAGAGTCAAAAATAATGATGCAGAATGCAGAGACGCTTCTCTCAAATCTTTTGAAGATGACACTAAAAGATCCAAAATCACTTGATGAGATTACAGGAAAGGTAGGAATAAAAAAACAAAAGCTTCAGGCAATCCTGGGAAAATACACTCAAATGGGTAAAGTCACAAAAAAAGACGGGAAGTACGTCTGGGTGGGTTAATGGACGACAAAAACAAGATTCAGGCAGTCTTATTTGCAGTCGGAGATATGATAGAAGAACAGAGGATAGCAGATCTTACAAATATCTCTTCTTCAAGGGTGAAAGAGCTTTTGCATGAACTAAGAGAAAATTACCACGATGATTCACCTTTCTATATAAACAATAAGGGCACACTGTGGAAATTTACACTCAAGGAAAAATACATACCCTTAGTAAGAGACATTGTTCCTCATACTGAACTTAGCAAGACTGTTATGGAGACACTGGCAGTTATTGCATGGAAAGCTCCAGTACTGCAGTCTGATGTGGTGCACATAAGAAGCAACAAGGCATACGGCCATATAAGTGATCTTGTAGACATGGGGTTTATTTCAAAAACCCCCCACGGAAGAACATACATGCTAAAGCTTTCAGAGAGATTCTTTGAGTACTTTGATTTCAAGGACAGAGAAGATGTGGAAGAGAGATTCCAGGGGTTTGAAGACATTACCCCAAATGACGTGATTGAAGATGAGACTGAAAAAACTACTTCTTAGATGCCCTTCGTGCAAGCAAACAATGCAGTACCAGTCAAGAGATACTTCTGTTGAAGGTAAAAGAAAGCAGTGTGTTTACTGCAACCGTAGTTTTAAGATAAGGGGCAATATCATAAAGATGCTCTGACTCGACTGCTCTTAAACTATTGTTTATTCACACTAGAGCCATTCTAAGATAAATCGTAGACCAAAAACTTTAAATAGCACACAAGGTTAACCAGATATCAGGAGGAGTCGTTTTCTAAACTCAAAATGCAAGGCAGGGTAAAAAATAAAGTCATAGAAAAGGAGATGAGGACTAGTTATCTCGACTATGCTATGAGTGTCATAGTTGGAAGAGCTCTTCCTGATGTCAGAGACGGTCTAAAGCCGGTCCATAGAAGAATTCTGTACGCAATGCACAAGATGGGCATGACCCATGACAAACCTCACAAGAAATCAGCCCGTATTGTTGGAGAAGTTCTTGGTAAATATCATCCTCACGGTGACACAGCTGTCTATGATACTCTTGTCAGGATGGCGCAGGATTTTTCATTGAGGTATCCTATGATTGACGGCCATGGAAACTTTGGCTCAATTGACGGGGACAGTCCTGCAGCAATGAGGTATACTGAGGCAAGAATGGCCCAGATTGCTGAAGAAATGCTTGAAGATATTGAAAAAGATACAGTTAATTTCCAGCCTAACTTTGACACATCTCTTGAAGAACCTGTTGTGCTGCCTTCAAAAATACCAGACCTTCTGATAAATGGTTCCTCAGGTATTGCTGTGGGAATGGCTACAAATATTCCTCCTCACAATCTAAATGAGGTTGCAAGTGCTGTTATTGCAAAGATTGACAATCCCAATATTACAATAAAAGAACTTATGAAATACATCAAGGGACCTGATTTTCCAACAGGCGGCATAATTGTTGGAAGAGCTGGAATATATAATGCTTACAAAAAGGCAAAGGGAAGAATCACAGTAAGGGCAAAAACAGAGCCAGAAGAAGTAAGGGGAAAACAGGCAATAATTGTAAATGAGATTCCTTACATGGTCAACAAGTCTATGCTTATTGAAAAGATTGCAGAGTGTGTAAAGACTGACAGAGTTGAAGGGATATCTGACCTTAGAGACGAATCAGACAGAGAAGGTATGAGAATTGTTATTGAGCTTAAGAGAAATGCAAATTATGATGTTGTATTGAACCAGCTCTACAAGCACACAAGAATGCAGACAACCTTTGGTGCAAACATGCTTGCACTTGTTGGAAACCAGCCCAGATATCTTAATCTGAAAGAGACATTGCAGTACTTTATCGACCACAGAAAAGAGGTTGTAGTTAGAAGGACAAAATATGATCTGCAAAAGGCAGAAAACAGGGCTCATATTCTTGAAGGACTTACTGTTGCACTCAACAATATTGATAGAGTAATAAAAATAGTAAAAGAGTCAAGTGATGCAGACAGTGCCCAGGAATCATTAATGGAGCTTTTTGATCTGAGTGAAAAACAGGCAAAATCTATACTGAGGATGAGGCTCCAGAGACTTACAGCATTAGAACAGGACAAGATAAAAGAAGAAAGAATAGAACTATTAAAAAAGATTGATGAGTTAAGGTCAATACTTTCCTCAGAGCAAAAAGTTTATTCGATAATAAAAGACGAACTTAATGATGTGATAGAAAAATATGGGGATGAGAGAAGAACAGAAATTATAGATGCCCAGGGCGAAATTGTTGCAGAAGACTTGATAAAAGAAGAACAGATGGTAATAACAATAAGCCATTCAGGTTATATCAAAAGAACACCGCCTGCAGTATACAGACAGCAGAGAAGAGGCGGAAAAGGAATTATTGCAACAAAAACAAAAGATGAGGATTTTGTGGAGCACATCTTCCTTGCAAACACTCACTCTTACTTGTTGTTTTTCACAGACAAGGGAAAGGTCTACTGGCTAAAAGTATATAGAGTACCTGAGATGTCAAGGCAGGCAAAAGGAAAAGCCATTGTCAATCTATTAAGACTATCAAAAGAAGAAAACATCACAGCAGTTATTCCAATAAGAGAATTTGAAGAAGACAAATACCTTGTGATGGCAACAAGAAAAGGTATTGTGAACAAGACCTCACTTTCAGCTTACTCTAACCCAAGAAAAGGCGGAATTATTGGAATAAATCTCGAAGGTGATAATGAGCTTATTGATGTTGTCATGACAGACGGCACAAAAAACATAATGCTTGCAACACGCAAAGGTTATGCCATAAGATTCAATGAACAAGATGTCAGGCCAACAGGCAGGGCAACAATTGGTGTTAAAGGTATTAATCTCAGGAAAGGAGATTATGTTGTTGGCATGGTTGTAAGCTCAAAGGAAAAAACACTTTTGACAATAACTGAAAAAGGCTATGGCAAGCGTACTCCTATGACAAGATACAGACTCATAAACAGGGGAGGAAAAGGGGTAATCAACATCAAATGCACACCAAAGAATGGAGAAGTAGTTGATGTAAAAGCAGTTAAAGATGATGATGAGCTAATGCTTATAAGCAAAGAAGGTATTCTCATAAGAGTGCCTGTAAAAGGAATCTCCACAATCGGGAGAAACACCCAGGGTGTGAGGGTGATGAGACTCAATAAAGGGGATGCAGTAATTGGTACTGCAAAAATCAATGAATGAGACAATAAACCAGTCTTTATTTAATGCAACAAATTCTACAATAGTTGAATTTGCAGCAGATTATACAGCATTACTACCAACACTAATTCAGCAAGGAGACCTTGCAGCAACGATAGTCGGCCTTATTTTGTTCTTTGTGCTTCTTGTGCTTGTAAACAAATTATCCGGGGTACTTCTTGCAATTATCAAAAAGACCATTGTGTTTGTAATTGTTTTTCTTGTTTTGTATCATTATATTCCTGTGTTTATTGATAAGGTTGCAGTTGAGGGATGGACTATACAGAACATCCTGATAGGTTTTAGCGGGTCTGCTATTTGTGTCTTGGCTTTGGCTCTAGCCTCAATGGCACTTTTCAAAAGAACAAAGAGCGCGATTACACAAAAGCCTGAAACTAATGTCCAGAGTCAAAGGTCCATAAGAAACATCCTGCTTTACATGATTGTTGCACAGTTTGGTGTTTTTTCATCAGTTACGCTTGCAGCACCTACTGTAGGTGTGGGGGTGACCATACTGGTGGTTTTCATAGTAGGTTCACTTCTTTTTGTCAGACAGGTCTACCCAGACTATAAACAAGGTCTGACTCACCTGGGGATAGCAGTAGGTGCTGCATTTATTCTATCCCTTGTTCTTGGTGTTTTCTGGGGCAACCAGGAGCTGACAAAGTTATTGTCAATAACTTATTTTGAATCAGACTCGCTTGTTGCATTTGTGACAAGCATTGCTGTTTCTCTTTTTGCAGGCAAGAATTAGAATCTCAGGAGTTTTTCTTCAGCAAGGCTTGTGTATGTGCTGTCACCAATCACAATATGGTCAAGCACAGGTATACCTATAATTTGCCCGGCATTTACAATCTTTTTTGTTATTGCAATATCATCTTTGCTTGGCTTTGGATTTCCGCTCGGGTGGTTGTGTGCAATAATAACTGAATTGGCACTCTCCATTATTGCTGTCTTGAAAAAATCTCTCTTCTTGATTTTCATACCAATTCGCTTTTCATAATGCCTGCTGGGATTACGAAATGTCATGCCTGTTGCGTCAATTCCAGCCCTATCGAACTTATTAGCTTTACCTGATTGAAGAAGCA
>CAYUHF010000017.1:0-32260 GCA_964444505.1 uncultured Methanosarcinales archaeon
CAGCTGCGCTGGATGATAAAATCATCCTCTAAGAATCTATTTTGGACATAGCCAATTTATCAAAAATTATTTAAACAGATTATGTATTTATTTTACAAAAGAGGTGGAATTATGGTCAGCTTGAGTATGCAAGGTTTAAGTATGGAAGGTTTTATTCTTGCAGTGATTTTAGGTACACTGGCAGGCATAGTATATGCACTTAGAATTCTTGTTATTGTTGAAAGAAAGATTGCAAGAATAGATGACAACATAGAAAAAATGACAAAACAAGTGCTTGAGGAAGAAATTAAGATTGAAAAAGAAGAAAGAGAAATAGAAAAAGCACTTAAGAAAGGCAAGAAAAAGAAGAAAAAGAGCAAAAAATAATTCTATTTTTTTATTTCTTTTGCTATTAATTCGATTATATTTATTTTTGATGATTTATTTGGAACTGTATTTGTAGTTATAACCTGTGCACCTGCTTTCTTTAATCTTTTGTAAGCATTATCAGCAAAGATTCCGTGAACAGCAATACACACAATTTTTCTTGCCCCGCATTTTTTCATATCAATAATCATTTCTTCCATTGTATGACCTGTACTAATGATATCATCTACAATAATAAGGGTCTTTTTCCCGACATTTTCTATCTCTGCATCAATTATAACCTTATTTGAACTTATTCTCTTTTTCTTGAATATGTGGGCCTCACATCCAATCTCTGAAGCCACTTCTTTTGCCCACTGGAAAGATTCTTCATCAGGACCAATTATTATTGGATCTTTGTATTTGTTCTTGATAAACTCTGCAATTTTTGGGGAGCTAGTTATTCTTATACCTTTTTTAAAGATGTCATTAAGATTTTTTATCCTGTGAAGATGAGGATCTACTGTTATGATTTTATCAAACACGCCAAATAGTTCAGGCAACACTCTTGCACTTACAACCTGTCCTTTTTCAAATTGCTTGTCCTGTCTCATGTAACAAAGATATGGGGCAATCAAGTTCACACTTTTGGCATTGATATGATGGGCTGCAAGCAGAAGATTAACAAGTTTATTGTTAGGATTATTTAAAGAAACATAGAAATATACATCTTTTCCTTCTGTTTCTTCAGGGATCTTAATAAGACTTTCACCATCTGGAAATTGAGATATTCTAATTATTGCAACAGAATCATTGATTCTTTGAGCAAGCTCTTTTGCCTGTTTTTTGTATTCTGGAAAACTAATTATCATTTTATGCTCTTTTCAAGTTTTTTTATTTCTTCATTCATTTTCTGGATTTCTTTTTCTCTGGAAAAATGATTCATTATCTGGCCGCATTCAGGGCACTTAAAATCAAAATAGATTGCCTGAT
This sequence comes from uncultured Methanosarcinales archaeon, assembly GCA_964444505.1. Taxonomy (GTDB): domain Archaea; phylum Nanobdellota; class Nanobdellia; order Woesearchaeales; family JAGVZT01; genus CAYUHF01. The sequence continues at coordinate 1,339 of CAYUHF010000017.1, forward strand.
CAAATTCAACTCTTGAACAATTATTATCACATGCAAAGCAAGGTTCATGAGCTAATTTTACTTTTTCTTTTAATTTATCTATTCTCTTTATTGTCATATCTTTTGCAATAATTGGCACTCTTGTAGCGTCAAAAGACCAATGATATACATATAACCCTCTTTTTTTATCTTTTCTACGATCGTAAGTGGCAAGATTGACATGATATAGTTTATAGAGCATACTTCTTGCAGCATTCATCTCTATTTGGAGTTCTTCTGCAATTTCTATTTCAGAAACAAATTCCTTTTCCTCAAGAAAACTAACAAGTTCAAGAACTTCTTCACCTGCAATTTTTTTGATCACTTTTTCAGTACATTTAAGAACCATTTCTATTTTTAATTAGTAACCAAAATCATCTTATAAATTTTTTGTTTATAAATGTTTCAAAAACTTTATAAGTAAGGTGTCTTAATTTCAAGGTATGGTTCTTGAATCATTGATAAACCCAACAGCAGCAGAAAGAGACCCGAAGAAACTATTTCTTCTTGGATTTTTGTATTCTTCTATTGGAATAATGGCAAGCCTTTGGATTTTTCGAAGTGAGGCCAGCATGGTAATGGTGTTTCTTACAGTTATTGCATCAGTTCCTTTGATGTATAATACTATTAAAGAGGAAGAGGATAAGGATAAATCAATTTTTTCAGAAATTAAACTTTTAGGAGAACATGCAAAAGCTCTGGAATTTTTCATGTTTATGTTTGTTGGGTTTACTCTTGCTTATGCTTTCTGGTATACTCTTTTGCCAATAGAACTAGTAAGGGATTCTTTTTCAACTCAGATGCAGACAATCATTACAATAAACTCAAGTGTTACAGGAAATGCAATGCAAAGATTAGCCACTTTTGGTAAAATCTTTTTTAACAATCTGAGAGTCCTAATATTTTGTGTTTTGTTTTCTTTTATATTTGGAGTTGGGGCAATATTTATTTTGACATGGAATGCTTCAGTGATTGGAGCAGCAATTGGAAATTTTATAAGGACAAATATTTCAAAGTATGCAGAAAGCCTGCATTTTGCTAGAATAGGAGGTTATTTTCACGTTATATCTCATGGATTATTTCAGTATGCAATTCATGGAATTCCAGAAATTGGTGCTTACTTTGTAGGGGGTTTGGCAGGAGGCATTATTTCCATTGCCGTCATAAGACATGATTTTGATGGAGAGAAGTTTGGGCATATTGTGATGGATTCTTCAGATTTGTTATTTATTTCAATTGGTCTTCTTATTGTGGCTGCATTTTTAGAAGTATATGTTACGCCTCTTTTATTCTAGAAGTTTTATTCTGCCTGCTCTTACTTCAAATATCTCTCCTTCAGCAAGAAGTTCGTTTATGATATCTTCAGTGGATTCGTTTTCGCATTTTACCAGTATGTCCTCAATATCTACTCCATCTCCCTTATCTAGTTCTCTTATTACTCTGTAGATATCATCTACTACTTTGTTTCTCTTGACTTCTTTTGGTTTTTCAGGTTCTTGAATTTTTCTTTCAGGAGGTTTTTGGAGTGCAAGCACTTTCTTTCTAACATCTATCCACTTCTTATTCTCTATTTTTTTGATTATCTCAGGAACAATGTATTTTTCCTGGCTGAATTCTCTTGGTCTTCCTATTATTTTTACAACATCCCCCAATTCAAAATTTTTAATAGTGTTGTTCTCATTAAATGCCCTTATTGTCATTGTGCCTGATCCATCATCCACTACCATCTCTTTTTCTGCTTTTGAAACAATGGTTGCAATAATATTGACTCTTGAAATTTTCCAGTTATTTTCAGTTAGAATGTAATTTGGTTTCCAGCCTTCCTGCTTTACATATTTTCCTTTAACTAAAGATGAAATGTCTGTCTTGAAAGCAACTTCTCTTTCGACCATTATATCCTCTGGATAAATCCTCGTCTTGGTTCAAATAAATCACCAGATCTTTTGAGTCTTTCAATAACTTCTTCAACTTCACTTTCATCTATTCCTTTTTCTTCAGCATCTCTTAATAGTACATCAATAGGTATAGTTTTTCCAACTCTGTTTTCTATTTCAGAGAGGATATCCTTTATTATTACTATCTTGCTTCTTTTGGTTGCTGTGACTCCTGTTGTAATTCTATCAATATCAATCTTGCCAGATTCCTTATCAACTCCTATTTTTGTAAGGCAATAATGGAGTAGTGATATTCCCCTTTTTGCATCATCTCTGCTGACTTTATCGGATAATCTTACTCTTGCACTAGCTTCTGATAACCTTACAAGGGCTTCAAGTTGTCGTGGGCTTATTGGTATTGTCTTGACCATATCTTCTTCAGAAGATCCCTGGTTTCTAAGATCAACATAATATTTTCTTATTTCTTCCATTGCATCATTTGATAATATTGGAAATACATTCTGTTTTGAATATGCAACATATTTTTTGATCATCTCGCTGTCAATTTTGGGTTCTATTGCATCTTGGTTCTGGTGTCTTTCTAGTATAAATGTTGCCATTTTTTTATCAGTGTCAGGGTCAGGCATGTCTTTTATTGGAAAAATAAGGTCAAACCTGTTTATTAGAGTTGGAGGAAGGTCAATTTGCTTTGCAAGAATATCATATGGATCAAATCTCCCAAATTTTGGGTTTGCAGCAGCAAGTACAGTTGTCTGAGCAAAAAGTGTGGCCTGGATATTTGCCTTTGATACTGTAACTGTTTGCTGCTCCAGTGCTTCATGCATTGCAGACCTGTCTTCAGCACCCATTTTGTCAAGCTCGTCAATACAGCAGATTCCTTTATTTGCAAGTACAAGTGCTCCTGCCTCGAGTGCATAACCCCTCATGAATTCATCTTTCACAACACTTGCAGTTAATCCTACTCCTGTAGCACCCTTTCCCGAAACATACATTCCTTTTGGTGCAACTCCTTTGACCCTTCTCAAAAGCTGTGATTTACCTGCTCCAGGGTCACCAATTAGCAAGATATGAATATCTCCTCTGGTCTGGACACCATCATCTCTTATCTTTCTTACTCCTGAGAATATCTGGAGCATTAAAGCTTCTTTTACCCTGTCATGTCCGAAAATAGATGGAGCTATGGACTGGACAAAATTGTCGTAAAGTTCAGGATCATGGGAAATCTCTTTGATTTTTTTCTCTTCTTCTTTTGATACTTTTATCTGTGTAAAATCTTCTTCCAATGTCTCAACATAATTTGACTCAACAATTAGGTCATATCTAGTTGATTTTCCCCCTGTTCTAAGAATTACTGGAATTTCCTTTATTATCCCCACAATGTTTATCCTGGAACCCGGGTTTGTCCTTCTTTCTGTCATTGGACTTACTAAGTCTTCCTTGACAAAAACACTGATTCTTTTTGGCTGCTCTCCACCTTCCAGATCTTCGGGAGCCTCCTCCAAGACAATTCTTTGGGCATCCACAAGCTCTTTGCTTATAAGTCTGAATTTACCCTTTCTTCCGCACCCACACCTAGAGGGTCTCTTGAATTTGGACTCCAGTTGCAGAACAGTTATTATGTTGCCGCATGAAGGACACTCAAATTTTGTAGAAACAACCTGTGGTCTGACATCAGATTTCTGCCTTATTATCCCGTCAAGAAGAACAAGTTTGCCCAGATGAGAAGCTCTTATATCTCTTATTCTAACCTTTTGAGTTTCAGAGATGTTTTTGAACCTTACCCTGAATCTTTTCACATCAGGGACGTCAAATTTTTCAACACCAATCTCTGCAGCTTTTACAAGCTCATCCGGCTGATCGAGTAATGCTTCTGCTATATCAGGATCAAACTTGAGAAGCTCAGAAAAATCCACAATAAGAAAATTCTTTCCTTCCTGTATATTTTCAAGAATCTCCCTTTTATAGAAAACTTCAAAGAACTTCTCAAATCTCTTGATTTGCTCAGAAGCATCCATCATTTTTACATTACTTCTTTTAGATCCTCTATCAAGGTATCAAGTGCAGCATGTACTTCTTCTTCATTTTTTGTTCCGGTACATACTACTTTTCCATTGGTGAACAATAGGAATGTTGCTCTTGCATGCATCAACTTGTAGACTAGACCTGGGAATTGTTCAGGTTCATATTCTGTGTTTCTTAACTTGATTGCCAGTGTATTAAGGTTAAGATCCATTCCAATAGTACCTGATGCAACAATGTTTTGGACTTCGATCTTTGGTTTGATGTCAATCTTGATGTTTATCTTTTCAAGACTCTCAACTATCTTTTTTATGGATTCCTCTACTTTCTCCATAGATTTTGCACCAGTACACACAACTTTTCCGGAGTTGAATATCAGTGCAGATGTCTTTGGATCTTTTATTCTGATTACAAGTCCTGGAAACTGTTCAGGATTGTACTCTGTGTTTGGTAGTGTAGCAGCCATCTTCTCAAGTGGAATATCTCTACCTAGTGAAGTGCTCACTACAATGTTTACTACTCTAATGCTTTTTTCAGTCATTTTATCCCCCTCGTTGTTTAAAGAATAGAAAACTATAATAGAATGTTATTTATAAATGCTTTTGTTGGATAGTTAATAAACAAGACCCCTTTTTTTCATGTGGAAATTTGTGATTAAAGAAGCTCTTTGCACCATTTATACCTTTTCATTAATAAATATGTCAGTTAAGGCCTTTATTTCAAGTGGAACTGTTTAAAAGCAAAACACATAAAAAGAAAAAAAGATAGTTTTTTCTTATGAGACTTTGCAGTGCTTGTCTGTTGGGTATAGAGTGTAGGTATGATGGAAAATCCAACAGAGATGAAAAAGTTTTAGAGCTTGCAAAAAAAGAAGTTCTGATTCCTGTTTGTCCTGAGCAGTTAGGAGGGTTATCTACTCCGCGAACTCCTGCAGAGAGAAGAGGAGACAAAGTTGTTAGTAAAAAGGGAGAAGATTTTACTGACCGATTTGTAAAAGGTGCAGAGATAACTCTGCAGATTGCAAGAATATTTGGTGTAGAAGAGGCAATTTTAAAACAGAAAAGTCCATCTTGTGGAAGTGGAATTACATATGATGGAACTTTTTCACACAGCTTTGTAGAGAGGGATGGTGTGACTGCTGAAGTTTTGAAAAAGAATGGAATAAATGTCATTTCAGAAGAAGAGCTATGAACTGTACCAGATTTCAGCTTCAACATGATTGAGATTCCATTCAAATAACTCTTCTAATGTTTTTCCCTGTATACCTTCAATTTCTTCTACTCCTTTTGGTATTTGTGGTGCATATTGGGCGTCTGATGGATCATAGACAAGAGCAGTTACCTGATGAAAATCTTCTCTGATGCCGTCAATACTAAGAGTACATACTTCATAATATGGAAACATGAAATCTTCTTTGCTTTTCCAAGTTTCCAGAAAAGAGTCATAATTATCTACTTCAGGGTCAAGCTGTATCAGAAGGTCAATATCACTTCCCAACTTTTCTCTTTCTGTTCCTTGATTTTCTGGTGTGAGATATATTCCAAACTCACCATCAAGAATACTTCCAAAAGCGTAAACTGTTTTGATGCGTTTGGTAAAAAATGTTCAAAGAACAGGTATCTCCATATCTCAAATACAATCTCTTCCTGGTTTTCATAGGGTGTTCTTGGGGTTCTCATTAATTTGGTAGATCTATCCCTTTTTTTTCTAATACCCTGCATAATTCAGGGAGTTCTTTGTAAGGTTCATATGCAACACTATACACAGAAACAAAACTTTCTGGTGTCATATCCTGATAATACCTGCCTGGCATCTCGCAAAACTCCCATAACATCTGTTCCCTGTTTTGAAATCCATCTCCCCTCAACTCTTCTTCTTCAACTTCATAAAGCATACATCCAACAACTTTATCAATTGTGACAATTCCTCTGGGAGGCAGTCTGTTCTTGAATTCTGAGGTCTCAAATACAAATAACTTGTTTCCAACAGGTACTCTTATATGACCTGTCTTGTATCTGATTGATGTGCTCTTTTTTCTCCAGTTAAGGTGTTCAAATCCATATTCAAATCCATCAAACTGGTGGTCTCCCAGAAAAAGGAGGTAATAATCCACCCACAGATCAAACTCTGGTTCAATTGTTCTTCTTAGTTTTTCAATGGCAGCAGACTCTTCTATATGAGAGGGAGTCATGAGTGTTTGTCTTGTCATAGATTTGTTAATTGTAAATAAAGAATTTAAACTTTTCTGTTGTAACTATTTTAAAGTGCTATACGGCTGCCGGGACTCGAACCCGGGCATCGACCTTTCTTCATATATGGGAAGCTAAGCGATTTAGCACATGCTGTCCCTGCTTTTTGATCAAACTTGCTTGTCAAAAAGTTTGGGAGGGTCGCATCCTACCGCTAGATAACAGCCGTTTAAGGTAAAGATCCTTTAGAAAGATTCTTATAAGCAAGATTGATATCTTCTTCCTTGACTGTCTTTCTCCCTGCATGCTGGGCAAGTCTTATGGAAGTTGCAGCAATATCAGAAGCCACTTCCTCCAAAACATCTTTTAAAGCCTGCCGGGCATCTTCAGATACCCTGTCTGCACCGGCCTTTTTCATGATTCTCTCCATTGCTGCCAAAGGCAGAAGTCTTTTTGTCATAACCACAAAAGGCAGCTTTTCTATTTAAATATCTTTTGATTTTCTTGTGATGACTGTTTTTAAAGACACTTCATTCAAAAGATATTTAATACTAGTTTCCCTTCAATTGACCATGAGTCTTAAATCAAAAGGAATCAATGCTGAAAGAGAACTTATCCATATGTTCTGGGATAAAGGGTGGGCTGCAATAAGAGTTGCAGGTTCAGGAAGCTCAATCTATCCTTCACCAGATGTTCTTGCAGGCAACAACCTGAGAAAACTTGCAATTGAGTGCAAATCAATAAAAGGTGTCACAAGATATCTTTCAAAAGAAGAGATTGCAAATCTTGAGATATTTGCAAATAAATTCGGGGCAGAACCATGGATAGGTGTGAGATTTGACCATTTGGATTGGTATTTTATCGGAATACATGATCTCGAAAGAACAGAAAAATCAGTAAAAATTACAGTAAGAGACTCAAAAATGAATGGTCTTCTTTTTGAAGAGCTGATAAAGTAAATCAAACATTTACTCTCATAAAATCTTTTGCACAGATAACATTGTCAAAAACAGTTCTTGCATCTTCTTCAATTATCTGTGTATTATCATATCTCTGGGAAAAATGAGTAAGAATTAGTTTTTTTACATCAGCACTGTTTGCTATTATCCCTGCCTGTCTTGCTGTTAAGTGCTTGTATTCTCTTGCCTTGTCTTCAAGGCTTGAGTCAAAAACAGACTCACTAATAAGCACATCAGCATTTTTAGCAAGTTCAACAGCATTGTCACAAAGAGCAGTATCAGCAACATAAGTTATTTTCTTTCCGTCAACAATATATGTCGATTGTTCAGGGGTGATTTCTTCACCTTTAAACTTGATTTTTTCTCCTCTCTGCAGTTTGCCAAGCAAGGGTCCTTCAGGAATTCCCTTTTTTTTGACATACGGAAGCTTGATTCTTCTCCTGTCTTTTTCAACAAAACTAAAACCCAGGCAGGGAATCCCATGGTCAAGTGGAAGAGCTTCAAGATAAAATCTCTCTTCATCAACAAACACCCTCTTTTCAATATCAAATACCTCTAACTCAACCTTGTTGTCAAATACAAACGCATCCATTATCTTTCTGATATGCTCTTTGCTTCCTTTTGGACCATATATTTTTAGTATACCCTGGTATTCAAAAGCACCAAGTGTCTGCAAAAGACCGGGGAGACCAAGTACATGGTCACCATGCCAGTGGCTTATAAGAATTCTAGTCACCTTTGTTGGTTTTATTCCTGTCTTGACCATCTGTCTTTGAGTACCCTCTCCACAATCTATAAGGATATTTTCATCCCTGTAGCAGATTAAATGGGCTGAAGTGTTTCTCTCCTTTGTTGGAACCATGCAGGAGGTCCCAAGAAATGTGATTTCCATGTTTAGAAGTTTTCTCTTAATATATAAAAAGGTTTGGATGTCTTTGCTTGTTTAAATTGATTAATGTCTGTGTGCAAACGAAAAATTTATATAAGATTCTCATGGAATCATAGATAATGAAATTAAAAAGAGTTGAGATTGTTCTAGCTTTAATAGTTTTAATTACTTTGGCGGGCTGTGACCGCAATGGTCCTGCTTCTGAAAGTGAGTACCACAGGGGAACAGAGGGAATTGTTTTTAATTTCATGAGAAACAGTCCCCCTTCTGAGGTTTTTGAAGGAGATAGTATTCCTTTTGCAGTTGAAGTGAGAAACAAAGGAGCTGACTCAACAAGTCCCAGATTCTGGCTCAGTGGTCATGATGAGAATATTATTCACCTTAACTGGCAGGGAAGCTCACCCAATCCAGGTAATCTTGAGGCAAGAGATGAGAACAATCCAATAGGAGGATATGCCACTCTTGAGTCAAATTCAGTAGGAGTGAGTCTTCCTAATGATGTTGATTCTTATGAGACAACAATGAGACTTACTGCTTGTTATCCTTACACAACCTTTGCCTCAACTCAGCTATGTGTTGATCCGGATCCCACAATAAATGCAGATGACACATGCACTTCATCAGATGTTTCAGTAAGCGGAGGACAAGGAGGTCCTGTGGCAATAACCCATGTACAGGAAGAGTCTTCAAGAGATAAGGTAAGGTTTGTTGTCACAATACAAAATGTTGGGGGCGGAACTGTGATTGACAGGGGCAAGGTCTCTTCATGCACAACAGTGAGAGAGCAGGATATGAATAAGGTGCATGTAAGTGCACAGTCAATCTCTGGAAGATCAGTAAACTGCAGACCAAATCCAGTAAGAATTGTAGGAGGAAAAGGGATTGCTTATTGTGAGACTTCAATGAGCGGCGGCACAAGTGCATTTACAACAGTTTTAACAATGAATCTAGATTATGGTTATAAATCATCAATTACAAAATCAATAAAAGTTAGGAGGATATAAAATGAAAAAAGAAATTTTGATATTTTTAATTTTGCTGGCAGTAGTTTCAGGGTGTGACCTTAATAATGAAGATACACCAGATACAGGTACTCCTTTTCTTGGAGGGACAACAGGACTAATTATGAATTTTATGGAGGATGCACCTCCAGAAGAGGTATATGATGGAGGCGAATATCCTTTTGACATTGTTGTGAAGCTTGAAAATGAAGGTGAATGGGATGTGGAAGCTGGAAATGCAAGAGTCAAGATTAGCGGAATAGATCCTTCGGAATTTGGTCTTGATCCTTCTGATCTGATTGGGTATCCAGATTCAGACCTGACGAGAACATACAAGGATGCAGAAGGAAATGTAATTGAGGGTTCTGAAACACACGTTGGGTTCTATGGTTTCAATTTCCAGGATGAAATAAGAGGAAATATGCAGTTTCCTGTAAGGGCGGATGTCTGTTATACTTACGGAACAAACGCTCTATCACAGATTTGCATAAAAGAGGATCTTTATGATACTGATGAAGATAGTCTCTGTATTGTAAATGAAGAGAAGTCAGTCTATAGTTCAAGAGCACCAGTGCAGGTTACAAGCATGAAAGAATCAGTAAGAGGGGCAGAAAAAGTGGGGTTTACCTTCACTCTGGAACACATAGGAAATGGAGGTATTTTCCAAAAAGGCTCAGACTGTGACACAACGGGTGTCCAGTATGAGAAAAAAGTTTGGATAGAGGTAAGTACTGGTGAAGAAGGACTTAAGTGCAATGGATTGCAGGATGGAACTGACACAACAGGTTATGTTACTCTTTATGGCGGAGAGAGGACAGTAACGTGCACACAGGAAGCAGATTCTGTATCAGATTACCAGAAAAAAGTAGATATTACTATTGAGTATGATTACAAAGATGATATTGATACTGTATTGCTCTTAAAGCATACACAGGGCTAAAGCGCAAAATAGGCAAGCAGGGCTTCGAGTTGCACAAACTCGTCAGAGCCCTCTACTATCCTGAATTCAGCTTCTCCGCATTGTTTTATTATTTCTAATTTTTTCCTGTTGTCAATATCAATTTCACCAGCTTCTTTTTGTATCTGCTTTACCACGTCAAGCCCGGACAACCCGTAATTCAGCATAACACTGAGAAGTTCTTTTCTGGCCTTTATAAAATCGCCCTGTATTGACTGTTTTATTATTTTTCTTATCTCATCAGGTCTTGCAGAAGCAGCCATAGAGTAGACTACATCTTCATCAATCTCATCTTCGAGTGCAGCACAGCTCTGAAGAATATTCTCCAGTTTTCTGCAGTCTCCATTGCTGACCTTGTAAAGTGCTTCTTTTGCAGAGTTGCTTATTTTCAGGTTTTCCTGCTCTTCAATCCTGTCAATAAGCTTGAGAATATCTTCCTTATCTAATAGTCTGAATCTAAAGACCGCACATCTGCTCTGTATAGGGTCAATGATCTTTGAAGAATAATTGCAGCTCAGAATAAACCTGCATGTTTTAGTGTAATTCTCCATTGTTCTTCTTAATGCCTGCTGTGCTTCTTTTGTAAGGGCATCACTTTCATCAAGATAGATTATTTTAAATGGAACATTTCCGATAGATCTGGTTCTTGCAAAATCCTTGACCTTGTTTCTTATAATATCAATGCCTCTCTCATCAGAAGCATTAAGTTCAAGAAAATTACCTGTCCAGTTCTCGCCAAAGAGTTTTTTTGCAACAACTATTGCAAGACTAGTCTTACCTGTACCAGCAGGACCAGCAAAAAGCATGTGAGGCATGTTCTTTTGTTCTACAAAAGCCTCTACCCTTTCAATTATATGCTCTTGCCCTAGAAAATCAGAAAAATCTTTGGGCCTGTATTTTTCAGTCCAAATTTCAGATATCATACTCATAAGTAAAGAACCATAGAAATAAAAATGTTATTATATTATGTCTTCTTCAGCTACAACCATGAAATCTCCAATGGCGATTACAGCGCTGAAAGGAATTAATGAATTACCTCTCTTGTCTTTTTCAAGCTCTAGTTTTTCTGTATAAGATGTGGGACTTCCCAAAACAAGGTGGATTAATTCTCCTGTTTTTGTCTCGTAAATTATGTCTCCGACCTCGCCAAATCTCTTGCCTGTCTTACTCACGACAGTTTTTCCAATCAGATCCTTTGAAAAGTTTTTCTCTTCCTCTTCCATGTATTCACCTTACACTGATTAATTGTGGTATGTTATATTTAAATCTTTTTATTGGTGTTTTAACCTCTTTAAATAGGGTTCTAGATATCAAAAATATTTAAAAGTAAAGCTGTGTTTACTTATGTTATGGGAAAATACTTCATAGATACAACCCAGGCAGAATACTGGTTCCAGAAGCTACTTGGACTTAGTGTACAGCCTGATTTTATAGATGATAAGAATAATGTCTTTGTGGTTAAGACTTTTTTTATAATCTTATTTATCTCTCTTTTATGGTGGCTTGTCAGAGAAGTATGGCCAGGAATCATTGGAGCAATACTGTCTGTTGTATTTTTTGCAGTTGTTGTTTATTTGACACACTTTTACCTGAGATTTTTTAATAAAGGCAAGGGATTAAGTTTCCTTATTTTAACACTTATTCCTTTGTTCCTCATTATATTAATATGATTGTCAAATTAATGGGTGTGGGAGATCTTATTGCAGCATTAGCAATATTCTTGACAGCATTAAGTCCAGACTTTCTGCCACATTCACTTTTTGTATTCTCTGTTTTTTATCTATTGATAAAGGGGGCAATGTTTTGTCTTATGGGTAATTTTGTAAGTTATATTGATGTTTTCTGTGGAATTTATCTTTTTTTACTGAGAGCTGGTCTTTCAGTACCTGTGATTACTTTTCTTGCAATTATTTTCCTTCTGCAGAAGAACATTTTTTCAATGATGTAACGCTTTGGATAACCACCACCTCATCAGGTGGATAATTCTTTACAGCAGATTTAGAGACTGAAACCCTGCATCTTAATATCTCGGGCATCGGTCAACTTAGTAAAAAAGCTTAAATATATATATTCTCCTCTAATTATAAAATGGATACTCAAAAAGGAGTTTCAGCAATTATTTACGATAAGAGAGGAGATGACTTTTTCTTTCTTATAATAAGGAGAAGCAATGAAGAAGTTTGGGAGTTTCCCAAAGGGCGAATGAATGATGAAGACCCGATGGAAGCAGTGAAAGAAGAGATTAGAAAAGAGACAGGATTAACAAAGTTCAAGGTAAAAGGCACTCTTGTTAAGGACAGGGTTATTGAAAATAGTGGAAAAAAATACTCTTTCAAGACCTTCCTGGTTGAAGCTAATATGAATGTTGTTGTCAGCCTGAGCCAGACCCATGATAATTACCTCTGGGCAAAGAAAAACAGGGTCAGGGAAAAACTCTACTGGCCCCAGGAAAAAGATTTTTTTGAGGAAGCAATTACTGTCCTCAAGAACACTTAAATTCCAAAATGGCTCTTAAAGCTTGCAACAAGCTCGGGTCTGTCTGTGCTTAAAAAGTCCAGGACATCCTTTTTTACGCAGTAAGTGCATAGCTCCATTCTATTGCCGCACAGAATGCATTTTGTGTCTGCATTATCTTCTGTGACATTCTTATAGATTGTGCCTCTAAGTCTTGAAACTAGAGATCTACACTCAGTTACTGCCCACTCTACAACTTCTTGTTCCATGCAGTCCGGACAGACAGGATTTGTTATGGCCTGCCTGCAGTTAACACATGTTGTATCCCATACTTGGTGCTTTTTCATTTTCTTTCCTCATAGCTCAAGCACCTGGGTTGTACAATCTTTAGAAATTCAGACAAAAGATGTGTAAAACCCAGATGCACTGAGCTTACATATCTTTAATGTCTGTGGTTGGAAACTTAATTCCACACAGAGCATTAAATAGATCTTTTCTATAATTAATACTCTGGTTTGTCCACATAGTTTTGTAAAAAATACATTTGCTTTATATATCTTTTGGAAAAAATCTCAACATTTTTATAACTAAAACAAATAGTTTGTTTTATGGACACAATACTGGTCAGGTATTCTGAGATTGGTCTCAAGGGTAAAAACAGGTATGTTTTTGAGAAAAGACTAATTCATAATATCAAGGATTGCCTTAACAAAAACAAGTGCGATTATAACTCTATCAGGCTTGTGAGAGGCAGAATTATAATTGAATCCAAACAAAAATGTGATGAGCTGAAAAATGTTTTTGGTATATTCTCTTTTGGTAATGCAGTAAGTGTTAAACCAGATATGGAAAACATGAGAAAAAATATTCTTGAGAAAATAGAAGATATGATGTTTGATTCTTTCAGGATTTCTGTGCAGAGATTAAACAAAAATTTTCCCAAGAATTCAATGGAAATTGAAGCTGAACTGGGGGCAGATGTTGTAAAAAAATATGGCAAAGATGTTGACCTTGAAAATCCAGAACTAAATATACAAATAGAAATCAATGACAAAGCATATGTTTTTTTTGCAAGGCATGATGCTTATGGCGGGCTTCCTGTCGGTACACAGTCACCTTTTATGTGCAAGATTAAAGAAAAAAAAGATCTTTTGGCATGTGTTCTTATTATGAGAAGGGGTTCAAGACCAATTGTGGCTGGAGATCCACAATCTTTAAAAGAGTTTGAATATGGTTTTAAGATAGGAAAAGATACTGAGAATGCAAAGTCTATAGTTGTTGGACAGACACTTGAAGAATACAAGCCAGCTGATTCAGAGCTGCCTGTTTTAAGACCTCTTATTGGTTTCAGTAGAAAAGAGATTGATGCTCTTTATAAATTTTATTTCAAATAAATCCCTTCTGCAAATCTTTTTCCTGTTCTTATCTCGATATTTTCTGTGATTCTTTTCTCTACATTAGTTAGTGCTTCTGCAGCTCTTTTAGGTGTCTCACCAAGCTCTCTTAGAAAACTTTGCATATCATGCGGGCTTCTCATCTGCCATGGACTTCTTGCAAAAGAGGCAAATACTATATCTACATCATATTTTCTGCAGAGGCGGATATTCTGGATGATTCTTCCCATGTATTTGAGCCTCTCATCCTGGAGACAATTTAGTGAAAGAAGAGAAATTCCAACCATTATCCTTTTTTTATGTGCCAGAGTGCACAAGACTTGGTTAAGACCGCTTTTTTTGTAATGTTTGGAGTCTCTTTTGTGAGTTTTTTCAAGATCAAAAACAAGGTCAATACTGCTGTTTTCAAAGGCATTTCTGCTGTTTCCCTTTACAATTACAAGATCAGCGTATTTTGAGTCTTTTTTTGCATCCTTTGGAGCAGACAATTTTGCAAAAAAAGAATTTTTAAGATTTTTTTTAGCTTTTTCCAGCTCATTTTTGTTAGTATAAAGAAAACAAACTCCCTTGTAGCCTAGTTTTCCGGCAGTTTCAAGAAATTCTTCTTCATTTGAATCTGGTAATACAATATCAATCATAAAAGATAACAACAAAGAAGATTATATAAAATTTTGGTGACTAGGGAGACATTTGTTTGTTTCCATTCTTGATGCACATATCCAGGTCAGGATCGCAACTCCATTCCGGACCAAAGTGATTCTGGCAAGCAACATCTCCTCCTTCAGGAGCACCTGTGCAACGTTCAATACAAAGTCCTCTTCCTACATCGCATACCCTGTTTGGCCAGTATGTTGACCCTGTGAACTTTTTTTCACAGTCTTCATCTTTGTTGCATCCATCACCAAGCAGTGTAATCCAGTCATCTCCCTGTTTTATCTGGTGGTAATGTGTGTCCCTGCACCAGTTAAACCTGCTGTCACAGCTGATTCCAGGTTCACAACCTAGTTTTCTGCCATCAACAGTCACAGCATCCCAGCACTGTACACAATGCCCCTCTGTTTTACCGCAATAAGGATAATGGCCTCCTCTGACACCCTGGCAATTAGGGTCAAGCTCACATCTCTGGGTACATTCATGAGTTAAAGTTGGGAGATTACTGCATGCACCATCTTGTGGTGTATCAGGATCGTCAGGTGAGGGGTCAGGCTGACCTGGATCAGACCATCCTGTCTGAGAACCGCAGTTGGCGTATGTTGTGCTTGTTGCTGTTGCTTGTGAGGACCCTCCACAGGTTCCTTTAAGTTTTTCACATGCAGGGCATGTTCTGTCAGGCCTAATAATTGCATATGCTCCCATAGGATCATTTCCATTGTTCTGGAAATTCATATTCCACACAATTACCATGTTTATTCTGTCGTCCTGTGAAGCTATACCAGCAACCTGGCTAAGCCAGTCTGCCTGGTTCTGGACTGTAATATCTTCTGCCCAGCTGAATGTATCAGGGAGTTGCTGGCTCATATCTTCATCTGTTGCATAACCAAGTTCAGTAAAGCACAATGGTTTGGTGAAGACCTGGGAATATGTTTCAACCATCCCTGGAAAATACCAAGTATAATGGTCTCCATTGGGGTGTCCAGATGTCTGGTCTGGAGCGGTTGCACCAGAATTATAGTGAACACCAATACAGTCAGCATACTGTTCAGCCCCTGCATTTTGCAGACCGTTTATCCATTCAATATCATCCCAGCCGCCAGCACCTATTCCTCCAAAAAATCCTGTTGGGGCAGGAGCTGCAGAGATTACAATTGTCTCTGGGTTAGCCTGTTTTATCTTGCCATATGATTTCTGTAAAAGTTGTGTATATAGATCAGGATCAATGCTGCCGGCTGGCCATTCTCTGTCTATGTTTGGTTCATTCCATATTTCAACAGCGTCAGCTCCTCTTTCTGCAAGAGCAGCAACATAATCAGCGTATTTTTCAAAGTAATCACCAGATGGATTTATCTGGTTAGGATTGTTGTCCAAAACACTAAGAAGTACATTGTAGCCGTTTTCATGTGCATCATTTATCAGATGGTCCCATTTTGCAGGGTCTTCATTAATATCATTTATTCTCACCTGGTGCTTAACCCAGTTCATACAGGCAGCATTCATATATTCAATAGTGCCACCATCCAACTGCATAACCTGTCCACCCCAGGCAAACCCACCTGGAGGGGCAACAGACATTGTTGGAAGGTCAGATGTTTCAAGTTCTTCTTCAGGAAACTCAAAGTCCTGTGCAACAGGTGACAATTCACCATTTTCGTAGTTAAAAGCTGTTCTCACACATTTCTTTGTCTCATAGTAAAGACTGTCAAAGCACGCATCTTTCAGGAAACTAAATATATTAACACCTTCTTCAAGTTCTGTAAGGTCGTATTCATATATCCACCACCAGCGTGTTCCTCCAGATGCCTGATAGTCGCTTAGGAGATACCCACCATCTTCATCATCAGGAGTGACGCCCTTAATACTTTCTCCGTTAAGTGCCCCTGCAACCCATGTATAAGGGTCATAAGATTCTGCCCTGAAAAATATCTTGTCGTCTTTTACACAGCATGAGACAGTGTCTTCTGCATCACAGCACCAGTCTCCAGAGCACTCTTCTCCGGTTCCAACAACTTTGTCCGGCCTTTCAAAAACACTGCATATATCACTTGAACACTCAAACTCTTTGACAGAGTGAGTACCATAAAATTCTGTGACTTCAGTACACTCTTCACTTCCCGGCTCTGCAGTCATCCCTCCAAATCCTCTATTATGGACATCAAACACATCTATTGGAAAATCACATTCTTGCCATTCATTTTGGTCGTTGATAACAGCACAGCACTGACCAAATTCATCAGGGTCATCTTCACACTCAAGACCTGCACCTCTGATATTAAATAACATTCTTGCATATGCGCAAGCACCTTCCAGATTATGTACCTTTACTTCAAACCTGTTCTCTCCTGTTTTTATTTCTTCAGTAATTATCCTGTCTGCCCTGTCTATATCAACTTCATGCTGGTACAAACCCTCTTCAGGAACACCTGTTAAAAGCTCATTTCCATTGAACTCAAAAGAATCAAGTGTATCGTTTACAAGAAGAGAGTTTATCCCGACAGTATCAATACAATCTCCTGGTTCACCTATTGAAAACTCAAACTCACCTTTACCGCCTGCTGCTTCAGCCATAGGAAGTCCCCAGTATTTAAGACCAACAGCATTCCAGTCAAAATCAAAACATCCTCTATTACCGCCAATCCTATTCCATTCACTCTCGCAGAAATCAAGGAATTCTTCCGAGTCAAACTCCCACTTCATATGATCCATTCTGTCGGGTGGTATTGGGTCAGGCACTTTTCTACAGGCTTCTCTGCACATCAGAGTGTCACTACCGCAATTGTTATCCAGGCATATCTGAAGATAAGCATTGCAGTATCCCCGTCCTACATCATCATAATCCTCAAGGTTAGAATACTTGTAATGTTCTATTGTTCCTCCTCTTGGTTCATAAGCCTGTATCTCACTTGTGTCTGCATCCAGCTGGTGAAGCTGCATCTCTTCTGTTGCAACACACAAATCTGTTTCAAGGGTTTCACCATGACATGCCTGTGGTAATTCATGTGACAAGAGAATTCTCTCGTGTATTGGAGCACTTCCAAAGCACCTGCATGGCTCGCAGTCTGATAGATACATAAATTCTGTGTCCACAAAGACCTTGTCATTCCTGGGAGAAGCACAAGTTATGGAAACACCCACTTCACTAAAGCTCTCAATTCTTCCTACAGCAACATTTCTATGAGAATAGGTAACTGTTGGGATTGTTTTCCAGATTTCTGTGTTGTCAGCTCTTTTGACAATCTTTAATGATTCCTCTTCTGTACCCATACCTTCATCATCATATTGAATCTTTAAAAAAATAGGATTTGAGAATTGGAGCCCTGCAGGTTCAAGTTTGTATATTTTATATCCATAGATGGTTGCATCCCTTGAATCTAGAGCTTCTAAAAGTATTTCTATTTCGGGGTTTTCAACAGGGTTTCCGCTGGAGTCAGTTATCTGTGTGTTTTCTGGAATGCTTAGCTCCACAAGCTGATCACTGGACCTGATTATGATCTCTGAATCTGTAACACCCTGACCATCTGTCTGGACACTTGAGACAACTCTTCTCTTAAGAGCGTAAGTAAAAACAGAAACCTCAACTAAGGAGTCTCCTTTTGAAAGTGTTGCCTTGAAATTTACATCTGCAAGTACAAGGCCTGGCGTTATTGCAACCTCAGAAATGACTCTTTCCTTTTTGGTATCGATTCCTCTTTTTTCAAATCTGGACATGTCCACGCATCTGTAAAGATCATCTTCAATAAAATTTGCCAGTCTTTCTTCATCAAGTCCCTCCTCTTGTATACCGTCATTTACAGCAACTTCAAGACAGGATTCAACATACTGCTTGAGTGCATCTTTTTCTGCAAGAAGTACCTTTGACTCATCTTCCCCGTCAAAACCATTTGAGTCAACTTCCTGGTTTAAGAGTAAAAAGACTCCAGCAGCAAAAATAATTGCTAGTCCTATTATGAGAAATAAAGTTATTTGACCTCTTTTTGGCATGTTCTGTGTTAAAAACCACACCAATATAAATATTTTGTTTGTTCAGGTGGTATTGCTGATTATTTTGCATGCATTGCAAATCTTGTTGCTGGAAGGCTCACCGCATTTTGAACATAGTGTTATGTTGCCATCTTCCCTGCCAAAGTCAAGCTTCAAGAAGTTTTTTACAAAGTTCTCTTTTGCGAAGGGATTTTTTTGTTCGTAAATGTTTAGTTCTTTTCTGATGATATTCCTGAATGAAGTATGTGAATAAGGGCATTTTGGAAACTCTTTGTAGAATCCCTTAAGATAAGAGTATATGAGAATCTCCTTTTCAGAACAAAAATAGAGTGGTTTTACTCTCTGGACAAATTTTTCATGCGTTGTTTCTCCAGAAACAGGGCCAAGTCTTCTAAGTGAAGATATATTTGATTTGCAGAGATTCATTAAAATGTTTTGGGCCTCGTCATCCAGATTGTGCCCTGTTACAAGTTTGTCATAACCCTGAGCTTTTTTGTTTATTATATGTCTTCTAAGAGTGCCACACTTAACACACATGTTTTCCCCAGAAAGAGCACCGAGATTAAAACCAAAAAACTCTGAAAAAGAGTATATATTTAATTTTATCCTGTTTTGGATGCAGTAATTTTCCAGATGCCTGATGATATTCTTTCTGTATTCTGTGCCCTCGTCAATAACAATAGCTTCTACTTCAGTGTAATTCTTGTTCAGGATGTGCAGGATTGTTGTAGAATCTTTTCCACCGCTGGCAGCAACAGCAATCTTATCTTTTTTGTCAATCAGTTTATGTTCTTCTATTGTTTTGTGGACCTTTTTCTCAAACCACTTAATAAAATGATCCTTGCAATAGTATTTTTCTTTTTTGTAAACAGCACTTGAGCTGCAGAAATCACATCTCATTTCCAGCACTGCTCCATGTATATACAGGTAGAGCACCTGTTTTTTTGGATTCTTGTTGGGATTTTTCCCATTTTTTCCAACTCTTTTATCTCCTGAATTGTTTTTTGAATCTTGAAATTCAAGAACTTGTTCGTCCTGACAACTCTTTTCTGTGAGTTTTTTACATACCAGACCATTCCTTTTTTACTATCTTCACCCAGTAGCATCATGTATGCTCCTAGTTTTAATTTTTGAGGTTCCCAAACTCCTTTTCTTGGCATATTGCCTGTTGATATCATGATGGGGATATTTTCCTCTGGCTCCAAGAGATCTATCATTCCTCTAAGCTGCAGTCTATCCGAGTTTACTTTTACAGAGGGTTTGTATACTTTGGTATGGGTTAAATTTCTTGATTCAGAAATAAGTGATTTTTCAATCCTTTTGATATCTTCTGTTGGAAAATCACGCCCGGAATCCTTGAGTGCTGATCTGAACTCTTTTTTGTATATCTCTGTGAGTTCAGTTGTGTCTTTACTTGAAAATATCCCTTGAAATGTTTTTCTTAATACATTGTGAATGTGCAGTTCAAGAGAAGGTTTTTCTAGAAAAATCGCCCTTTTACAGAAGGCAAATTCCCCAAGTGTTGAGACATCAATCATATGTCAGGTAAATTAGTGCAATTTTTTATATGTTTAGCAAAAATTTATAAAATATCCTTTGTTTGCACAGTTTATGAGAAAAGATTTAGCTGACTTCTCTGTTGAATATGCCCAGAAAAAGGGGGCTTCATATGCAGAAGCAAGACTTGAAAAAACAACAGGAAACTCTTTTGTTGTAAAAAACGGGGTTCCTGAGATTTCTGGGTTTGATGATATAGAGGGTCTTGGAATAAGGATTATTGTTGACAAGGGGCTGACATTTGTATCGACCAACAAGATAGAAAAAGAGAGAATAAAGAAGCTGATTGATTCAGCAATACGGTCTGCAAAGTTTTCAAAAATGAATGAAGAGGTAAACCTTGCCCCTGAAACTTCTCATCACAAAAAATATGAGATAAAACAAAAAATTGATTTCAGAGATGTTGATCCATCTGAGAAGATTGGGCTTTTGCTGGAAGCAGAGAAACAGATCCAGAATACAGGAATCAAGACACCTGGAAGGTATTTTACACTATCAGACTCAACAACAACAGAATATCTTGTGAATTCTGAAGATACAAGACTTCTTGCTACTGTACCAAAAGCAGCATTTATGTACTTTTTGACAGTCCAAAGCAATGGAAAGTCTATGCAGAGGTACTGGCAGTACGGGAATTCAGGTGGATTTGAGTTTGTAAAAAAATGGGAAATTCCAAGCACAGTAAGAAAAGAAGTTGAAGCATGTGACAATAATCTCAAGAATGGCAGAAAGATGGAGATTGGTGAAATGGATGTAGTTGCAGCACCGCAGGTTGTTGGCATTATGGTGCATGAAAGTGTGGGCCATCCTTATGAAGCAGACAGGATACTGGGTAGGGAGGGTGCACAGGCCGGAGAGTCTTTTGTTTCTCCAGATATGAAAGGTTATAGAATAGGCAGTGATGCGGTTACTGTTGTAGATGATCCCACTGTTCCAAACAGTTATGGTTTTTACTTGTTTGACAATGAAGGGGTAAAGGCAAGGGAAAAGGTTCTTATGAAGAATGGTGTCATTAATGAGTTCCTTCACAACAGGCAGACTGCCTATTCAATGGGTATTAGGAGTAATGGTTCCTCAAGATCAGTTGATTATGACAAGGAAAGCATAGTGAGAATGTCAAATACCTTTATGAAGAAGGGAGATTACTCAGAGCAAGAGTTGATTGAAGACATAAAAGAAGGAGTATACCTGAAAAACTTCATGGAATGGAATATTGATGACAAGAGATTGAACCAGAAATATGTTGGAGCAGAGGCCTACAGGATTGAGAATGGTGAACTAGGTGAGCCAGTTATCAATCCAACAATAGAAATATCAACTTATGACTTATATAAGGCAGTTGACGCTGTTGCCAAAAACACAGAATACCATGCTGGAAACTGCGGAAAAGGTGAACCCATGCAGGCAATTCCTGTCTGGTTTGGCGGACCTTCAATAAGACTTAGGAACCTGGTGGTAAAATGAACACAAAAGAAGTAGCTGATTATTTGCTGGAAGGACTGATGAAAAAATCAGATGATGTCATTGTTACCACATCAGAAAGGAGAGCAAAACAAATCAAATTTTCAAATAACCATATTAATGCAACAAAGAACTGGGAACTAAACAGCATTACTATTTTTATTGCAAAGGATAAAAAACTTGTGACAACGACTTTAAGAGACATTTCAAAAGATTCTGCAGATTCGACTATCAATAGATTAATGGATTTTCTAAACTCTGCCCCTGCAAATCAGGATTACAGAGGAATTGCTAAAGGACCTTTTAGTTATTCAGAAGTTGAAGATTCTTATGATAAGGAAGCTGTTTCATCTGATACTTTTGGGGTTGAGACAGTGGAAAATGCAATAGATTTTGCCAAACAAAAAGGAATACAGAGAAGTGCAGGTGTTTTCGAGTCTTCTCTTGACAAATTGTATCTGCGATCATCAACTGGTGCATCGGCAGAGGAAAAAGCCACAAGACTTTATCTTTCTGTTAGGTGTTTTAAGACAAAGCATGCATCCGGCCACATGGTTGGGGTTTCGAGGACAAAGAAAAAATTTGATCCAGAATCTGTTGTGAGAAAAGCTGCTGATATTGCAGAGATGGCTGTTGATCCACAGGACATAAAACCTGGAAAGTATGATGTTGTGTTTGATTACCTGCCTTTTGCCAATCTTCTTGGAAGACTTGGTGAAGCTGCATCTGTTTTTTCTGTTGAATCAGGACTTTCATGCTTGTCAGGAAAGATTGGTGAGAGAGTGGCAGCAGAGGGTATGAACTTTTACGATAATGCAAGGCTTGCAAATGGTTATGCTTCAGCAAAATTTGATGCAGAAGGAGTTCCAACTTCAAAAACAGCAATTGTAGAAAATGGCAAGCTTAAAACCTATCTGCACAACACATCAACAGCGAGAAGACACAATACACAAACCACTGCTAACGCAGGTCTTATTTCCCCGGAACCATTTAATCTTGTACTGGATCCAGGAAAAAGCACTAAACAGGAAATGATTCAAAGCACTAATAAAGGACTCTATATTTCCAATGTCTGGTACACCCGTTTCCAGAATTACAATACAGGTGATTTTTCCACCATACCAAGAGACGGCATATTTTTAATTGAAGATGGTGAAATCACAAAGTCAGTTAAGGATATCAGGGTAAGTGACAACTTGCTAAATATCATGAAAAAAGTTAAATCACTTTCAAAAAAGAGAAAACAAGTATTTGGATGGGAGGTTGAAACACCAGTGCTTACACCAATGGCACTTGTGAGTGATTTGAATATAACAAAATCAGGAAAATGAAAGACGAAGCAGAAAACATCAAGGAAAGTATGTTTGGTTACTCTACAAATTCAAGCAGTGCAGAAGAAGAGAACAAGATGCTCAGAAGGACTGTTTCTCAGCTGAGACAGGAACTGATGAGATTCAAGAAAGCACCACTTCTTGTATGCGAAGTCAGGGAGTCAGAAGAAGAGCATGCTCTAGTAAAATTACCTAATGGCAATCTGTTCTACGTAAATGTGAGTGATGACTGTACAGAGTTAAGGCCAGGAGATTTTGCACTTGCTAATCAGAAGACACTCACTCTTGTAAGAAAGATGCCTATCACAAGAAAGTATAATGTTGAAAAATTTGTCATTATGGATAAGCCCGAAGTTGGCTGGAAAGATATTGGAGGTCTTCATCAGGAGATTGAGGAAGTAAAAGAAGTAATAGAACTTCCTTTGAAAAAACCTGAACTGTTTCAGGATGTGGGTATTGAACCACCAAAAGCACTACTGCTCCACGGTCCACCTGGCACAGGAAAGACAATGCTTGCAAAAGCAGTTGCAAATTCAACAGATTCAACGTTTATTGAGATTGTTGGATCAGAGCTTGTCCAGAAGTTTATTGGAGAAGGTGCGAAACTTGTAAAAGAAATTTTTAAACTTGCTAGAAACAAGGCACCATCTATTGTTTTTATTGATGAGCTTGATGCTATAGCAGCAACAAGAATAGAAGTGGGAACCTCTGGAGAAAGAGAAGTGCAGAGAACTTTTATGCAGCTTCTTGCAGAAATTGACGGTTTTGAGCCATTGGGAGATGTCAAGGTTATTGGCTGTACAAACAGGCGAGATGTTCTTGATCCTGCAATACTAAGACCCGGCAGACTTGACAGACAAATACACGTGCCTCTGCCAGATACAGATGGAATAAAAGAAATTCTAAAGATCCATACAAAGGATATGAAGCTGGCCAATGTAGATCTTGACTCAATTGCTCACAAGATGGAGCAGTTTTCTGGTGCAGAGATACGAGCAGTATGCACAGAAGCAGGCTATTTTGCCATAAGAGATGACAGGAACAAAGTTTATCCTGAAGATTTCATAAGCGCAATAGCAAAAGTAAAAGAAAGAGAATTATTAGAAGGCGAAGAATACCTTCGAATGTTTGGCTAGATATCTCTTAGTCCGTGTGTCTCCAAGTAGAATGAGCATTCACCTTCTGGTCTGTTTGGACTGTCTACAAGTTTAGCCACCCTGCTCCCTTTTCTACCCTTTCTTAGGTATAATCTGAAAGTAGATGCATGTGCAACAATATGTCCGCCAATAGCTTTTGTAGGATCACCAAAGAACACATCAGGTCTTGATAAAACCTGGTTCGTGACATATACACAAACTTTGTAGTTGGCTGAAAGTTTGAGAAGTGTTCTCATATGCTTGTTTAGTTTCTGCTGTCTTTCGGCAAGTGTTCCTCTTCCCACAAATTCTGCCCTGAAGTGACCTGTTAATGAGTCTACTATCAGAAGCTTGATGTCTTCTCCCTGCTGCAGCATTTCTTCTGCTTTTTCAGCAAGAAGCATCTGATGGTCAGAGTTAAAAGCCCGTGCAGCAAGAACATTTTCAAGCACGTCATCGGGGTCAAGTTCAACACCCCTTGCTATCTCTGCAATTCTTTCAGGTCTGAAAGTGTTTTCTGTGTCAATATAAACAACCTTTGAGCCAGGATAATCTTTCTGAGTGTTGACTGCCATTATATGGGATATCTGTGTTTTTCCTGAACCAAACTCACCATATGCTTCTGTTATGGCTCCACACTCAAACCCTCCACCCATTAGTTCATCAAATGCCTCGCATCCGGTTGTTATCTTCTGGATTTTCTTTCTTTTCTCAAGGATTTCTGCACCAGTTTCAAACCCCATTCCAAAAGACTCTCTTGCAATATTGATTATGTTTCGTGCAGTCTTTTCACCAACTCCTCCAGCTTCTACCAGTTCACCGATGCTTGCAACAGCTATGCTCATGACTGTTGGAAAACCGTTAGCCTCAAGTTTTTCAGCAGTAGCAGCGCCAACACCTGGAAGTTCTCTAATATTTTCAACTTTTGTCATTATCCATCACCTTTGTTTATTGTTTTTTTGAGTATTTATTAACATTCTCATGCTTTGTCCGGAAAAAATGTAAAAAAATAAAAAAGATCAGTATTCTTCTTCGGAATCTTCCCTTAGAACAAGGTACTCGTAGGCCTTGTTCAAAACAAGAGCTGCTTTTGGAAGGTCATTAATCCTTAATGTGTGGGATGTTCTCCACTCTCCTTCCTTATCCATGTATCTTCTTTGCAGAGATACAGTGCTAAACTCCCTTGTTTCACCTTCTTTGGTTTCTACAGGGTTTTTCCAAACCGTTGCACTGATTGCACCGGTAGAGAATTTCTTTTCAGGTACGTTATTTTCCATTTCACAAACCTCCTTTGCTTATCGCTTTTTATTTCAAACCCCCTTGATTGTGGGTTGCTAGGACCCCAGGGGTTAGGTGGTTTTACATGCCTTTACTGACATGCTAATATTACAATAATACATAGAGTAGTTTAAATAGCTTACGCCCAAATGTCCAGTGAGAATCAGCTCTCAAGTCTTTCCAGTTCTTTTTCCGGGTCAGGGTTTGGGTCAACATTTCTTGCAATCACTTCCAGGCGGTCGAACATGTCATTTCTAACAACTCTTCCCCCTATCTTTGTGATGTTTCCCAATAGTTCGTCTCTTAATTCTTCAAATCCCTCAAGATCATCTTTGTACTTAAGAAATTCCTCTTCCTCTTTTTGCAATAAATCAAGCGCCTGCTGCCTGAAGAATACAATACGGGTTGTATCAGTACCATCGTCAAGAAATACATTAAGTACATAACCGTATGATGGCTCTACATCGCCATGCTTGTCACAGACATATTTTCCTTCTTTTAAATGCACTCTTTTCCTGCACTCAGGACATGTCTCGTAAAATCTTGGATCAAATATCTGGACAACTGTTCCCAGTATCTCAACATAGTCCATGCCTTCCTGAAGTTCACTTAGTTTTCTTCTGTCGCTTTTGACATCAACTTCAATTTTTATTCCTTCAGGGTTTCTTGCAAGACTGCCTCTCCTTCCAAGGTGTATCTCTCTCTGGTTGTTGTTCTCCTTGACATAGGCACCCATGACTTTTACAATATCTCCTCTCTTTAAGTTTTCAAGGTGGTCTGCCTGGTCACCCCATAAAACAAGTCTTATACTGGAGGTGCTGTCTCTTATGATTGTTGAGCCCACCTGACCTTCCCTGCCGTCAACTGTAAACTGCCGAGGAGGATATATCCTGACAATCTTGCCGGCGGTCTCAACATCTCGCATGCCAGTCATGATATTTTCAATCTTAAGTTCTCCAGAAGTCCTGTCTATAAGCTTGATTCCAAGCTGGTTTGCAACAATATGTGCTGCACCTTCTTTGCTGATAAGTCCTTCAAGCTGTTTTAGTTTAGTGTCTATTTTTGACTGTATCTCTTCTTTGCTAAGGTCAGACTTTTCTTCAATCTTTTCAATTATCTCTTCATATCCAAGCTTAATCATCTATCATCCCCCTCAACAAAGGATAAACTTAACTGTTTTATATATTTTTAGATTTGGTTTTCACAAGATTTTTAATCTATGCGGAGGGCGAACTTGTATACAACTTTTTTCTGTTCTACCTTATCACCGTCAAAGAAAGGAAGTTCAAAGTCACTTTCCACATTAAAGCAAAACCTGTCTGTTCCTGCATAGGCAATCTCCCAGTTGTTTGGCATTCTTGTCCGGACACACTCAGTAACACTTACGGGTTCACCAGGGTAACCAATTAGGTTTTTGCAGTTCTGCACATCCTGAATCAGTTCTTGTGCCTGTTCTGCAATCTCTTCATATTCTCTCAGGTCATACTCAATATCTGTCTTAAAACCAGGATAAACAGAATGAGCACCTTGTGCATCTTCAGGGATATCTGGGTCAGGAAAAGTCACATAAGTTTCAGGTTGTTCAGGAACTTGGGGTGCTGGGTCGAGGTCTCCCGGGTCATCTGGTTCAGGAGGAAGGTCTGGTGGTTCTGGCTGGCTTGGCAGATCTGAATTTAGATAATTTAGAAGTCGTTCTGTTTTCTCTTGACTGGACTGGAATTTCTGTAGTTCTGTGTGGGCTATTGTGTTAAAAACAGTGGCATAATCATCCCCACCATTGATTCTCTTGCCAACCGTCCAGTACTGTCCCTGTTCTGCCAGGTTTACAAGGTCTCTGTTTATGTAATAGTGGACAAATGCCTTGCTTGCATACTCAGGCAGCATTGCTCTTGCAGGCGGGCAGTGCTCAACATAACTTCTCAGTTCGTCTCTTTCTGATATGCTGTTTTCATTATTGGTGCTTCCTGTTGGAAGGTTATAACAGTAATCTCCTGCTCCCATCAAACACTCCTGTCCGCAGTAAGTCAGGTAATTAGATTTGTGGGTGAGCTGGATATAGCCTCTCCCTTTGTAGTTACAGCCTCCACCGTACCGTCTGCATGTGGTTGTTGCAAATTCAGATACAGGGCGAAACGCCCCCACAGCAACTTCTTTTTTTAGTGTTGCCACAATTGCAGCCAGAAGAGCAGGTGTTACTTGTATGTTGTTTTCATTGAATTCTTCAGATATGCTTTTTATGCCTATCATGAGGTTAGTGTTTCTTTCAGTATTGTATTCGAAAAGTTCGGGATATGAGTTTACAATTTCCTGTTGAGTTACTCTGCCTGTAATCAAGTTCATCTCAGCATAGGAAAAAGCAATTACTGCAAGAATAATTGCTGCAGCAATTATTTTCTTTCTCATGCTGACACCCCGTGTATATTATACCTGCTGCAAACTGCTCCTGACTGCCAGTCACAAGGTGTATCTGTGCACTCAGGATTATTAGGGTTTTTTCTTACATAATTACCGAAAACTTCAGGTGCAAACCATACAGGATTAACTGCATTGTTGTAATTGTTTTCTCCAAGTCTTATCTCAAGATGCAAGTGAGGGCCGGTTGAGTCTCCTGTATTGCCAGAAAGTGCAATCAGTTGTCCTTTGTTTACTGTGTCGCCTCTCTCTACAAGCATTTCTGACAAATGTCCGTAAACACTCCAGTATTTAATATTTGAATCAGGAATCTGGTGTTCAATCTTGACAACATTTCCATAACCCATCCAGTCTTCTGCCTGTACAACAGTTCCAGTTGAAATAGCCATCACTTCTGTTCCAGTAACTACACTGAAGTCAAGCCCATGATGATATGTTGTTATAGAATCCCTCACTTCAAAACAGGAAGTGATTCTTGGGTTGCCTTCAAGTGCCGGACCAACATATCCATCATTGTCAACAGGAGTTGGCTCTGGTGGGTCATCCGGAATGTCAGGCTGAGGATCATCTGGGTCATCAGGTGTTGGTTGTTCAGGATTAATTGGTTTTTCATCAAAGCTTATTTGATTGCCTTGTATTATTTGCATATCATCTTCAAATATTGCAATATCTGTCATATGTCCAGCATAAAAAATCATTTCATTGTAATCTAATTCAATTGAATAGTTATTTGATATATCACCGGGAAAAGCTTCATCAAAAGGCTCCATGGATTTTTCAAATTCAAAGGATAAACTTTGCTTTGTCCTCTTTCTGTCAGGAAAGCAGTCTTCTCCCCACATCACATAACCGTTGTAAGTGCCGCAGGGTTCATCAGGCATTCCTCCTTTTTCTGCAAGTTCATGCACTGCCTGGGGTGCAGCGTATTTTGCAGATTCTTCAATATAGTACAGAACTTCTTCTCCTTTTTGGTAGCTCTCATAGATTGAATTCTGTTTTTCTCCTACTGTCCTGGTAAACATACCTTTGTCAAGAGATACTTTGTAGAGTGCAAAAAAAGCAAAAAAAGCAGCCAATACTATTCCATACATAAAATATGCACTTGCCTTTTTCAACCTAACTCACCACCATAAGCTCCTCTTGTAAAATATTCTAAAGGAGCATCAAAAGATCCCCATACAACAGCGCTCCTGCGTGAAGGAAGAGGAATAGTGATCTCAGCATTTCTGGGGAGAGTCGAAACATGCGGCATGTTTCTTGGACATGAATCACTCTTAACAAATGACTTGTGATTGTTGTCAATTGACACTCCAGTGTACATACATATGTTACCGCTTATACTGTTGTTGATTCTGTTGAGCATGGTTTTCATTTCTTCTTCAAACTCTTTGTAATCATTTTTTTCTTCACAATCTGATATGATATCTTTGAAATTTTTTCCATCAGTCTCTGTTCTAAGAAGATTCAATAAAAACATACTATCATCAATATGGGATTGTTCATCAGAAAGAATATTCATCTTTACTGTGTCCCCTGCTCTTGGTGACCAGCCAATTCTTAAGTTAAAGAGCAGAACAAACATAATAAATACAAAAAGATAAGCAGCAAATCCTACAATATCACTCATCCAGTCAGTAATATTTCCCTTTTTATTCATCTTGACAACACAAGCTCCACAGTGAGTATAGCTGGCACCAAATCACCATCATCTACAAGCACATATCTTTTACCTTTGAACAAATCTGTTCCTCCCGGACCTTCAATTTCTGCTCTTGGTCTTAGTATTCCATATCCTTCTTCATTGAACAGCACACTTTGTGAATCATCTTCACCAATTATCTGCAGAGTTAAGTTAGCCGCGGCCTTGTCATTGTTTCTGCCAAAATAGATACACTCATCAAGATTGCTTGTCTTGAAATTATCAGGATCGATTACCCCGGGATATCTCCTGGAAATCTCTTGGTCCATGTAAGAGATGCAGTTAGGTGAATACATGATCCTGTTTAAAAGAACATTGCCCTCTGTCTCATGCACATCAATGTTGGTGATATAGTAATGCCTAACTAACATCATAAAGCTTAATACAACAGTAATTAAAAGAAACATCCTGACAATTATGTGTATTACGTTGAAACCGAAGTGGGCTTGTGCTTTTTGATTCATACACATTCACCATCAACACACACTTTTCCTTGAGCACCACAGTTCTGTTTGTTGAGTGTCCAAGAACCGTCTGAAGCACATCCGCAGACCCAGTTTTCTTTGCATCTGATTCTTGTGGAGAGTTCAGGAGAACCACAAATTGTATCTCCGACATTGTAGAATCTATGGTCTAGGACGCACACTTCTTCTCTTCCGCAAGGAATCGGGCTCCAACCCTCTGAGCAGCAGAATCCATAACATTCAAATGTGCCTTTACAGTCACAGCACTTTTCTATTTCACCAAGTGCACAGGCATAGCTTCCTTGTGGAATTATGTCACCATTGCATAACCTTGCCTCTTCTAGACAATCAGTATAGGATACTTCATCACAGCAGACAGGTTCAGATTCAGGGCATCTGTGATCTTCATTGCATATTTTTCTAATTTTATCATTAACACAATACCCTTCTCCATATTCAAGAATATTCCCACCACAGTTGCAGCCTTCTTCAGGAGGCTCAGGATAAGAGTCAAACTGGTCACAGCCAAGAAGTGCAACTTCACAATTTGTATTGCACCATCTTAGTTTATCATCATCTAAAAACTCGGATTCAGGAGGGTAACAGGGGAACTCAGAAGGAACTCTGTACTCTCCCCCGCATTCAACAGATCTTTCAAAAGAGCCCTGAAAATCAAGGGCCTGTTTTTTGTTGAATCTGATTGTTTCAACACCTTTGAGTTCTTGCTCAATCTGGTGGGACTCTTCATCAGCATAAGGATATATCTTTCCTATCTCAGATTCGTCAAGGTCGAAAACCTCCACTCTCTGATCATTAAACCTCAATGTGAACATAGATGTGTTTTCTGGATAAAGGTAGACTGTTGTATATGGACTTGCATACATTGTGTTGACAACCATTGCAGTATCTCTTGCAATAAAGTTTTTTTCAAAAATTGTTTTTTCAGAAAGATCCCTGACATACATTAGAAGCGCTAGTGTGATAACAACAAACACCATTATTTCCCAAATGATGATTGCGTATTCCCCCAGAGTGTCCCCTGTGCCTTTTTTGTCCAAAAACCTCTTTTTCATTATTTTATCAGAATAATTACTGGTTTATATTAATTTTGTTAGACAGGCTGTGTCCAGAAAAGAATAAAAAGGTATACTGGTAGAAAGATTTTTGGGTGAT
>CAYUHF010000018.1:0-28960 GCA_964444505.1 uncultured Methanosarcinales archaeon
TGCATATCACCAAAGGTGGTATAGAATATGTAAACTAAAAACGTGATAGCACAGTAAAACCATTATCAGTCAAATCAAATTGACTCCTGTATTTAATAATAAGTTGTAATTCCAATAAAGTATGCACAAGACAAAGAGAAAGATAATTGACTATCTCAGATACAACCCCGGCTCAAGGTTTGCAGACCTGCAGCAGGACGAAGACTCAAATAAACTATCCTATCATCTGAAAGTTTTGGAGCAGGACAACATAATAGAAAAAAAAGACTCAAAATACTACCTTACAAGAGAAGGAAAAAAACTACTAAACTTCTTATCAGAAACAGCAGAAACAAGAAAACAGCCTGTAAGTGTAGTTGCACTCATACCTGAAAAAGACGGCAAAGTTCTGCTTCAGGAAAGACTAAAAGAACCCTGGTACGGATACTGGCTTGTTGCAGCCGGAAAAATTGAGTTTGGCGAAAGCTTTGCAGAGGCAATACAAAGAGAACTCAAAGAAGAAACAGGACTTTCAGGAGAACCAGAGTTTATTGGAATGGTATCTTCAAGGTCATACGATAAAGAAAAACTCACCTATCATGTGCACATGTACTGCTACAAAATCAAGAATCTCAAAGGACAGGTAAAAAAAGTAAAAGAGGGAAAAAACAAGTGGTTCAGACCCGAAGAAGTAGACAAAATAAAAATGCACCCTCTTGACCACATGATATTTGAAAAGAGAAACGATAGGGTTTGGCTGATTGAACAAGATGAGTATTTTGATGGAGAAAAGTTAAAGAGGACTGAAACAAGGTATATAATAAAGCCTCGGACATGCGATCTAAACTTTGATGAAATGTGATAGTTCCGAAAAATAAGGTTTAAGAAAATACAATATATGTACAATAATATACAAAAATAGAAATATTTATAAGTGTGTAGCTGCTAATTGGGTTTATGGAAGAAAATAAAGTAAAACCAGAAAGATTATTTGCATTACTGGAATCAATATCCAAGTATGTAGATAGAGAAATTCGAATCTATGCTCTGGGCGGTACTGCTCTTACTATTCTTGGCATCAAAAAATCAACAATAGATATTGATATCAATATTGAGAATCAGAAAGATTATGAATATATCTGTGGAATTTTCAATCAAATCGGGTTTGAGAAAAAAGGAAGTATAAGATGGATAACTCAGGAAGGATTAGCTTTTGATGTTTTTCACAGTAATAAAATATTAGGAACAAACTTGCTTTCTGATTGTCTTGACCGTGCACAATATATTAGAAGCTTTGGAGAACTTAAACTCTATGCTTTATCTCTTGAAGATATTATCATTAGTAAACTTGCACGAGGAGATGTTAGAGATTTTGAAGATATCAAGTCAATTTTAAAGAAAAAAAATATTGATGTTAATGGTCTGGTTGAAAGATATAAAGAGACAATGCAAGATTCTGTTGTTGCAAACAGCAAACAGAAACTGCTTGATTTGATTGAGATAAAGTTTAGAAAATGGGGTTTGAAAATTGACCCTGAGATTATTAAAGTGGTAAAAAAATGGAAGCCATAGAAAGAAAACTAAATAAGGCAGGTTATAGAATGCTGGGTGAAGAGCCCATTGAAGAGTTGATTCTATCTATCTTGGAATCAGAAAACACTAGGTATCTCAAGGCTATTCCTTATCTTCTTCACACTTTTCAAATTGATATCCCCCGGATTCTTGATAAGACAGAAAAAAGAAAGCTCTTTTTTGCAATCTTAAATCTAACATCTAAAATATTCAGGGAATTCAATATTGACAAGAGCTACGAATCTGACACTGACTACGAAAAATTTGATCTTGACTATGATGAATTTAGAAATGAATTTGAGTTGCAGATCAGAAAACCCGACCTTCTCGTTGACAAGCAAAAATTTAATGAGGAACGAGAGTTGCAGTTTCACTTGT
The DNA here is from genome assembly GCA_964444505.1 of uncultured Methanosarcinales archaeon. GTDB lineage: Archaea > Nanobdellota > Nanobdellia > Woesearchaeales > JAGVZT01 > CAYUHF01. Next base: position 1,930 of record CAYUHF010000018.1, read on the forward strand.
CTCAGATATTTACAGAGAAGGAAAAACAAACACTGAAAAGAATGCTTGAAAACAAACCGGTGAGCAAAACAGAATACGAGTATTATTCCAGAAAAACCAAGAAAAAAATCAAGGCAATAGTCTTTCTAGAGGATTTTGCAAAAACCTTACTTGACAGGTCTCCCAGATATGATGCCGAGTTATTTCGTCTAAAGAGTCTTCTCGAAGATACTTTCTCTGAAAAGATAGAAAGTTTTCATACCATTGATTCTGAATTATTTATAAGATTTGAGGAACAGATGAGGAGCATTCATATAGCTGATTTAGAAAAAGATGTTAAAGATTTACTTAAAAAATATCCTGAACATGATTTTAGGTGAAAGACTCTGGCGTGCGAATATTCTTAGTTCCGCCTTTCTATAAAATGGTAAAGGGGTAATTATTTTTTTCCAAATAAAGAGAAATATATCTCACTACTTTCTAATACGTGGCAAAATCTCCAGGATAGGATAAATGATTAAGAATTCAAAAGATAAGAAATCAAAGATTCTAATAGAAGAATCCAAGAATCTTGTCAAAGGTCACAGAAAGTTGCTGGAAGCTATTGGCAGACTGTAGAAGAGGCTTTAGCGGAGTATAACTTCTTCAAAATAATCCTAAAATTCCAAGGCAAATCTTCTATAGATATCCCATTCAGTTATTACACCGTCAGTTTTTTCAAATTCAATTATTGATATGTTATCAAAAAAGGAGTCAAAGTATTTTTCCTTACCCTTAAGAAATTCAATGACTTCATCGTATTTATCATTGACTTCTTTTGCTAATGTTGCATGAAAGTGAAGAGTCTCACTGTCAAATTTGTCCCACTGCATCCATGGCCGTGTTTTAAGTTGTCGAAATAGTTTAATAAAAAGTTTTCTCGCATTCTCTGTTGGTTTTATGTCAATAAATACAACCTTATGTGCAAAACCACCAAAACCACCTATTCTTATTGGCTGTTTTTTTCTCTTGACAAATTCTTTTATTAATTGTTCTAGCTCTTGGATTCTATCAGTTTCAAATGAATATTTTAAGGTAAAGTGGGCTGGAAGATTTTCTCTTTTGGCAATCTCCAGATCAAACTTTTCAGCAACTTCTGATACCAATCTGTGATGATACTCCTCGACCTCTCTCGGCAACAAACAAAGCATTCCGTATGTCATATTCTCAATTAAGGATTTAGGGTTAATAAATATTTGTAAGAAACAAAGCCTCGGGCGAGAATTGAACTCGCGACCTCATGCTTACCAAGCATGCGCTCCACCACTGAGCTACCGAGGCATAGCTTTCTGGAATAAAGTGCGATATTTAAACCTTACTGCAACCTTTTTTCTTTGATTTGAGGATCGCTTGTGCTGTGATATTCACTGATGACTTCAATCTTCTCAATTGCTAATCATTTTCAACAGAACTAACCAAAAAAATTAAAATACCTTTATTATGGTCAGCCATGGCCAGATGAAACTAACTGTCCCTAAAGGGGAAAGTTAGTGTAATAGGACATGGGCAAATGTCCGTCTGTGCCAAGGTTGGCTGACTACCTGGAGAAAAACATTGTCTATACCAAGGGGTAAGATTCCCAACTTATTTTTTCGCCATAGTTTCATGGATTATTCAGATATTTTTTCACAAACTTTTTAAAACAAACAAACTTGCCCCTAAAACATGGCTGTCCAGATAGAAAACGTATCCAAAAAATTCAAAGTGGGAAAACAGGAGTTCTATGCACTTAGAGACGTCTCCCTAAAAATCGAAGAGGGAGAGATATTTGGGATTCTTGGACCAAACGGGGCAGGCAAGTCAACACTTCTTAATCTCATGAACGGAATGCTCATACCAGACAGCGGAAAAGTGAAAATCTTTGGAAAACAAGTTGACAAAAACAGGCAAGTTCTGGAAAAAATAAACTTCATTTCAGGCGAGAGCAAATTCCACTGGAATCTTTCACCAAGACAGGTTTTGAATTTTTACGGCCAGCTCTACAATGTACCAAAAAAAGAAATAGAAAAGAGAACACAGGAACTAATACAAACCTTTGAAATGCAAACCTATCAGGACAGAAAATTTGATACCCTCTCAACAGGACAGAGAATGAGACTTGTCCTTGCAAAGTCAATGATAAACAATCCAAAACTTATTATGTTTGATGAGCCAACCTTAGGTCTTGACCCTGATATTGCAAGAAAGGTCAGAAAACTCATTGCAAAAATAAACAAAGAGAAGAACATAACAATAATTCTCACATCACACTACACAGCAGAAGTTGAAGAACTATGCAAAAGGATTGCGTTTATTGACAAAGGAGAAATACTTGAGATAGGCGAGGTAGAACAAGTAAAACAGGAACACTTCTCAGAATATGAACTGATATTTCATGTTGACAAGTTATTCAATGTGAAGTCACTCCAGAGAATGGGTTTTGAGATAAAGGGAAAAAAAATAATTACAAAAGTTGAAAACGGCAAAATAAATGAGGCAATATCAAGACTAGTCAAAGGAGGATACCATATAAGAGATATGGAAATCAAAAAACCCTCACTTGAAGACTACTTTGTGGAGATGCTCAAATGAGATGGTATAAAATACGCGCAATACTTTCAAGAGACATCCTGACATTTGTAAAGACCAAAGAAAGACTGGTTGAAGTACTGTTTTATCCCATTACAACAACACTCATTTGGGGGATGTTTGCAAACTACTTTAGTGATATCTCACTTGAAACATCAATGATGCTTTTGGCAACAAATGTTTTCTGGACATTCTCTTACCTTTCCCAGAGTGCAGCAAACCTGCAGATAAATGTGGATGTCTGGAGCAGATCATTAAACCAGCTTCTTGTTTCAGGAATAAATGAAGTAGAATATATTATAGCACGGCTGATATTCTCTGCAGCAGCATCAACAGTAATACTTGGACTCATGATGTTTATTGTAAGTTTTTTTGGTTTCAGATTTCCGGCACTAGGCCCCTTTGTTCTTCTGGTGCTGGTAACACTGCTTGCCTCAATGGCTCTAAGTGTACTCATATTTGCGCTCTTTATCATGCTTGGCAAGGAATATGCATTCTTGTCATGGACATTTCTGCAGTTAATTATTCTATTATCAGCACCATTCTTCCCAATAGAAATATATCCAGTTCCGATACAGTATATATCAAAAATACTCCCGCACACCTATGTATTCAATGCAGTAAAAACAATGGCACAGACAGGAAGAGTTCCACTAAATCAAGTTTACCTGGGATTAGGCATATCAGTAGCATTTCTAATAGTGGTCTTTCCTTTCTATCTGTGGGTATTTAAAAGGGCAAGAAAAAAAGGCCAGCTCGTAAGACTAGGATTCTAATCTGAGAAAACAAAACCGCATTTATTACAGACATGGGATTCCTTGTCTTCATCAAAAGTTGTGTTTGTATCCCACTCTATAACAATGCCGCACTTGGGGCACTTCGGTTCCAGAAATTCCAAGCTATTGAAGAAATCGTTCACAATCAAATATTGGTATTTTGGGTATATAAGCTTTTCGCTGCTTGAAACTATAATATAGGCATTTGGTGTTACATATGATTTTTTGATCACAAGAAAACTAGTCCTCAACTACTTTATGAACCTGTCATCAACTTCTTTTGTATATGTCTTGACCCTTTTTACAATAGATTCGAGCAAAAACCCTTCAATCTTTTCCTCAAAAATAGTAGAAAGCTTGCCGAACTCAGCTATCCTGTAGGTGTTGTTAACCTTTTCAACAAGAAACATCTCCCTTAACCTTAACAGCTGGCGCCTGATATTTGACGGTGCAGTACCAGTCATGTCCTGCTGAGCTCTCTTTCTTGCACCCTCAACCCGGCTTGTTATCTCTTTTGAAGTCAATGCACGGTGCTGGTTTCTAGCCCTTATTAAAACATAAAGAATATCAACAATAACATCCCTGGAATCTCCGGTCTGCAACAACCCAAGACTCAAACAGAGCATCCTTACAAGAGTCCTCCCGCTGCACTTTCCAGGTTTCTCATACTTTCTTAGAGTAATCTCTTTTAAAGGTGTATCTTTAGATACGTCTGTCATTCTGTATTAATAGCTATCTTGCCTTTAAATAATTTATGCCTTGATAAAAACAGTAAACTTCTTGTCCTTAACACTAAACTCTTTGCTCTTGTCAAAGTTCTCAGGCTCATCAGTAGATATGGTCTGCTCTGCAGCACCAACCTTCTCTTTGATATCTTCTCTGTGCTCTGAAAGCATCCCGCAAAGCTCTTCATCTGCCTTTACATGCAGGACAATATCATCAGACTTCTCAAGTCCCATCTTTTTTCTCATGGACTGCACTCTTCTCATTAATTCTCTTGCATAACCCTCTGCCTCTAAATCCTTGTTAAGAGAGGTATCAATAAAAAGCTCTCCCCTGTCAAACTTTGTGTATACATAGCCTTCAGGAGCCTCCTTTTCTATTATAAAGTGCCTTGGCTTAACAACAACGTCAGCATTGTCAACCTTGAACTTGTATTCACCATCCTCCAGATGCTTGAGTATGGACTGGTCACTCATGATTGTGAGCTGGGCAAATACTTTTCCAGCAAGTCCACCATAGTCATTTCTAACCTCTTCAAAGTTAATCCTCACATTCTCTTTAGCATCAAACTCATCAGCAAAAACAATCTCTCTGATGTTTGTCTGTATCTCAACAAGCTCCATCAACCTTTCTACAGCATTCTTTACATCCTCACTGTCAGTAACAATAGTTGCCTGTTTCAGGGGCCATCTCAAACCAAGCCCCATCTTCTGCCTCCCGTAAAGAAGCTTCTGAATAACATTTTCAATTATCTGGAAATCCCTCTCAAGTTCTTCATCAATTAACTCTTCATCATAACCAGGCCAGTCATACAGGTGTATACTCTCTTTTTCAAGATCAAACGCATTTCTCATTTCCTGGTAAATCCCCTCAGTAATATAAGGAGCAACAGGTGCAAACATCTTAAGGGACTCAACAAGAACCTTGTAAACAGTAGAGAGCACCTTTTGTTTTTCCTGTTCAGAACCAAGGCTCAACTTCTCTCTTGTCATTTTGACATAGTTTCTGGAAAGCTCAAGGAAAAGCTCCTCAACAACCTCTGGTGCCTCAGTCAAAAAGTATTTATCATACTTGTCAGAAGCTCTTTTAATAGTTGAATGCAGCATAGAAGTCATGTACTTTTCTTCAACATCCATTTCAGCCTCAACCCTTGGGTCAATATCATACAATTCGCAGCCTGATATCAGTAACTTATGCAGGTTCCAGAGTACATTCAGGTTACCAAACTTAACCTTCATGTCATCAAAATTATACCTCAGGTCTTCCCCAGGATTTGTGCCTGATATTGTGTAGTATCTTAATGCATCTGCACCATACTTTTCAAGAACCTCTTCAGGCAGTATGTAGTTGCCTGTAGACTTTGACATCTTCCTGCCCTGAGCATCATTGATAAAACCATGCATATAGCAGGCCTTGAAACTTGGCTTCTCCATGCTCACCATGCTTGCAACAAACAGCATGTTAAACCATCCCCTTATCTGGTCAATTCCCTCAAGTATAAAATCAGCAGGATACATCTTCTTGAAAAGATCTTCCCTGTGCGGATAATCAAGACAAAGCCATGAAGCAGAGCCCGCATCTATCCATACATCAAGAATATCAGGTATTCTCTTCTTTTTCCCGCCGCACTCACAGTCAAACTCAATCTCATCAATCCACGGCTTGTGTAGGTCATCAGGTACTTTTCCGGCTTTTTCCTTTAGCTCATCAGTTGAACCAATCACAACATATTCACCGCACTCTTCACACCGCCATACAGGAAGAGGAGTACCCCAGTATCTCTGTCTTGTAATACCATTATCTCTTAAGTTTTCGAGCCATGAGTCAAAGTTTCTGCTCCCTGCATAATCAGGAATCCAGTAAATATCCTTGTTTAACTCACGCATATTTTTCTTTAAGTCTTCAATCTTGAAAAACCACTGTTTTGTTGTCCTGTAAATAACAGGCTCTTTACATCTCCAGCAGTGGGCATACTCGTGCTCAACCTTTGTCACAGCAATCAGAGCACCTACTTCCTCTAATTTATCAATAAACTTCTTGTCATCATCCTTTGCAGTAAGACCTGCAAAAGGACCCATGCTTTCAGGAAAAACACCCTCTTCATCAAGGTTGTTAAAAGCAGGAATCCCTTCCCTGTGTCCCACTTCAAAGTCTTCAGGACCGCAGCCAGGAGCTGTGTGCACAAGACCAGAACCAGCAGAAAGATTAACATATTCTTCAGACAAAACAACACTAAATGCCTTGTCAGACTTTTCCATTATCTCTTCATAGACTGGCTCCAAAAACTCATGGAATGGATGCCTATACTTGAGACCCTCAAGTTCATCACCTTTAAACTCCTCAATTATCTCAAACTTTTTGTCAGCAACACTACCTATAAGAGTTCCTGCAAGCTGCTTTGCAACAATCCAGACCTCATCCTCAACCTTAGCCCTCACATACTTAAGCTCGGGATTAACCATTACAGCAAGATTGTACGGAATAGTCCATGGAGTAGTTGTCCAGATAACAAGATACTCATCTTCCCCAATAACAGGGAACTTGACAAAAATAGAATCCTCATAAACAGTCTCGTATTCAAGTTCGTGCTTGGCAAGCGCAGTACCACAAGACTTGCACCAGGTCATGCTCATCTTGCCCTCATAAAGGCGGTTGTTCTCGTGCGCTTTTTTAACAAGCCACCACACACCCTCGATAAACTCTGACTTCACTGACTGGTATGCACCCTCAAAATCCATCCACACACCAAGCCTTCTAAAGTCCTTGTTCATAATCTCCATATTGCCGACAGAGAGCTTTCTGCACTCTTTTATGAACTTCTCCACCCCAAACTCTTCAATATCTTCTTTTGTTTTCAAATCAAACTTTTCCTGCACCTTGTGAGCAGTAGGAAGACCATGCATATCATATCCAGCCCTGTCCCATACATTAAAACCCTTCATCCTCTTGTAACGAAGAACCATATCCTTCAGAGACTTGTTCCATGCAGTACCCAGATGAACCTTGCCGCTGGTATAAGGAGGACCGTCCAAAAAGTAGAATATCTCTCCATCCTTGCATCTCTTCTGAGCCTTATTGTAAATATCATGCTCTTTCCAGTAATTTGAAACTTCTTTTTCAACTTGTTTGAATTTGTACATCTTACCCTCGCTTAAGTTTTAATGTATTAATAAATATTGTGGGGCCGCGGCCTTAAGAAATAATTTGTTTCATACAAGCCATAAATGATATTAGATATAAAAAAGTTTCTGAAAGGCGCTGATGTAAAGTTATGTGGGATTGGTTGTTTGCAAAATGTACATTGGAAATTCCTCTCTGGCACAGACGGCCATTTGCGCATCTCCTATTCCGTTTATTGCAATCAAAAATAAGTCCTAAGAAATAGAAAGGGGGCTTTGGCTAAATATTACTTCTGTCGGCAGCGTATTCAAGAAATCTTTGAGACGGCACAACAATAACCTTATTCTCAAATTCAGTAGGCAATGCTAATCCACCATATTTTGCAACTTTCAAACCAAATAATATCCCTGCATGAACTTTTCCAAAATCACTTGCTCCTTCAATACTTTGAAGATATTCCTTTGCTGTTTGAATTGATGTATCTGTTAAATGAGTAACATCTACAACAAATGGCTGCCATGAATCTGCTTGAGCACTATTGATTAACATATATTCTAAAATATCTTCTCCTTCAGAATTTTTTAATGGTGAACCCATTACAAATCTTTCAAGTCCTCTTCTTTGGGCAATATTTTTTGCATGCTCTCCCAAAACTTCATTTAGAGAATAAGTTTCATCTAATTTAGAAACATAATCGTCAGAATACTTCACTTCATTTCCTTTAGGATAAGCTGGCTTGGCTGGTTGTGTCAAAACTCTATAATCTGCGTTTTGTCCAACTAATTCTATTGGAATAATTTCCTTTCCTAATTTTGTTAATTCAACTTGTTCTGACATGTTATGTTTGATAATAATAACCCGTTTATATATCTTTTGTCTATGTAACTACTTGGCAGATAATAATCCGGAGAATGTGACACCAAAGCCCCTAGATTCTGTGTCTTGGTTGATCACTGTGTTCGCTTGAGGAACAGACTTATTTTTTTGCTTCTCCGTCGCTTCGCTCTCGAACACGAGGCGCTCTCGCCTATCGGCTCGGGCCAATTAACAGGACAGACGTTTAACTGCTTCTGGCCAGTAATTTCTCATTTCTGCAGAAAACGCATACTGCCTTGCAGAGGTTTTGGGTTTTTCAGAAACCTACGAACGAACAGTGAATATGCTTGTTCTTGCCCGTGAATAAGCAAATTTACTGACGTGCATAGCTTGCTCAGACACAGCAAGCGTCTATGCCTGCTAGGAATTCCCAGAAACAACATCTGTCTTTTTGTGGAATTTCAATCAAAAAGATTTGGGAAAATATTTCAAGAGGCCTTATTGCTAAACTTAAAATCTATCAAATACCCAAAGGAAAATTGTATGTAAACCTGCCGTTTTCAAGCATATCCACAAGCTCCTCTTCTGGCATGCCTCTCTCTTCCATGTATGCTGCAAGTGGAACAAGATACAATCCAATGCCTCCTTTTTTTAGTTTTCTCTTCTCCCCATCCAGAGGCCCAAGATAATCATCAATTGTACACTCAACAAAATCCTCTGAAAAAGCAGTATCATGAGGCAGCTCCAGATAAGTGCTTAAATCCATCCATCCTTCTCCCTCCCATTCCTCAGGTATTTTTACTTTTGCAAACTTCTCACCTTTACGAAGTCCGAATCTGATAAAAGCCCTGACATTTTCATGCCCCTGGGAACGATAAGAGTAATCCCAAAAATCCCTTGACATCTGCTTGAAATAAATAAGCAGTCTTTTGTCTAGTGAACCGCTCCTTAGATCCCTAAACCAGTTAGAAACATGCACAAGAGCAGCCTCTGGACAATCTTCAAGTGCCAGCCCTACAATATCTCTTATAAGATCTCTCTGGTAAAGTGTTCTCCATCCATATATGCCTTTGACATCTATGCCCTGTTTGTAATAATTAACTCCATTAGACAAAACAAACTTACCCTTTGCAAAACTCATTGCGCTCCCTTGTGCCAGGGGAACACCTAGTCCCCTAAGCTCAGACATCAAACCATCTGCATTCTCAAAAAGGTAAAAATTACCCTTGTAATCAATAACATCAAATTCATCAACTAGATGATTAAAATGCTCCAGAACATCTTCTGCAGGGTGCTCCTCCCGAAACAGCAGACGGGGCAGCATATACCCTTCCTCCAGACCGTACATCAAAACCTCCCTTAAAAGAGCATTCTGTGTATCTGTTTCTTGAGTTCCCTTATCCCTTAAAAAATGAGAAAGAGACCTTATTCTGGGATCCTTTAGTAACCTTTGGAAATACATCATACTAAAAAATGGCATATAGCACAGCACTGCAGAATCAAATACTCCTCTTGTAGTTTTTAAATCCCCTGCTAGCTCATTAAACAGTCTTCCCGAACCAAAAGTTGCTTTTTTATACCTATTTTCAAGCTCCTTATTCCAGGGTGAAGCCTCCATCTTAAGCACTCGTTCTTTTTTATGATGTGTTTTTGCAATAGCTTTTTTTGAAGTTGCACAAATTTCAGCCTGCTTTCTGCCATATATTCTACCCAGTAGAAAAGTAGATGACATGATAAAATCTGCAGCCTCAAGCAGCTCAGTCACATCTTCACTCCCATACTTCATCAACTCTTCACCGGATTCTTCTCTTCCCATAAACATCTCAACCCACTGCCTTGTAAGATCATCATAATCCTGGCGTTTCTCAATTCTCCTGTTCAAAACATTACTTAGAACTGTCTCGAATCTGTTATCTTTGGAAGTTGATATGTGATGCTGGGAATATGGTGCAAAGTCAGTAATTATTGCTGTAGCACATTCAACTCTGGAAAAAAACCCTTTAGATGAACTGTTAACAATACCTTCTCCACCTATTGTAAAGGGTGCAACATCATAGCCTTCTTTACTTAGCTTTTCTACAAAATCCCTCGTCTTAAGAAAATCATAAGTCATTCCATTTTGTGTGATAAAAACACAGCAGTTGTTCTCGTCAATGTAATTCTGGAATTGTTTTATCATATCAACAACATCTTTTGCCTTGTGTGTTCTGATAAGTGTTTTCCCGGATGAAAGCACTTGTTCAAATTCAGAATCCTCACCAGAAAGATACTGGAAATAATCAACAACAACCGTTTCTCCTTCTCTATGGGCCAGCTGCAGAGTCATTGGTGACTCTCTTATCTCACCACTTTTGATTGCCTGTGTAAAATGATGGTTGCTATGCTTTACAAGCTCCTGTTTTGTTAAACCTTCCAGATCAGAATAACCCTGCCTTCTGAGATAATCCCTTATCTCTTGTTCTGAAATCACTAGTGTTTCCAAATCAACCTCGTCTTCCCACCCCAGCCACTCAGTATCAAAAGCATAAGTAGTGTAAGGCAGCTCATCCCATGAAAGCTGGCCGTCAGCAACCAATTTACCATCTCTTCTGGTTAACAAACCAAGAGGTATTTTCAGTTGATGCATAAGCCATTGATTAGGTGAAAGCGACCCTCCCCCAATCTTGAATTGTGGCGGAAGCATACTCAGTTCACATCTCTTTCCCTCAGCAAGAATAAAATACCTGCCAGAGGCACCCACATTGGTGAATTCAATTTCTGGGAACTCTTCTTTGACTGCATGGTATAACCTGCTTCTATGGTATTCTGATGGTTTGGTCATGGAAAAAGGAGTTATCTCTCTTTGCTCTCTGAAAAAAACATGCTCAGAAACGATCGGCTCTTCAAAAACATGGACATTACCCTCAAAATCCCTTGTATAAACCACAATCCTTTCAGTATCAGGATTCAAACCCCTCACAAAGGCATCAAAGACCACATATTGCTCCTTCATAGTGGTGGAAAGACATTTAAACTATTTAATTATTCCGCATAATATGATTGACTCAGTACATATTCTTTCAGACCCTCTACGCACTATGTCTGTTCTTATTTATCTTCACCAGGGTTTTGTCGATCCTCTTGAAGTACGACCTCATGGAGTCCGTTCTGATGACCTTGAATTCCTCCTGGAAGAGTCATTTCAGAGATGGGATTCACGCTTTATTGGGGTCTGGGAAAAAGAACTAATGTATATGCAGGGAGACAAAGATTTTCCCGGAGTTCTTAATACCCTGGAAAGGTTAAGAAAAAGACCATTAATTGTTTTTGATTCAGTAAATCTCTGCCTTGAAGACAAGCACGGCCGGCTAAAAAAAAGCGGTGTTGATGATTTTTCCTCAACTACAGAAGTTGCTCCATTGATTATGAGACTCTACACACATGGGCTTGAGCAGTCACTCCAGGACACAATGGGACTAAGATTTGTACCTGTTGATTTTCCATTTGAGATCGGTTCTCAGGGCGACTCGGTCTGGATAGAGAATGTATTTCGTGACATCGCTGAAAATACAAGCAGGCATATGATAGCAAAAAACAAAAGGCCGTTTGGAGACTCTATTAGATATAGAGGTGCTATAGATTCAGAATCAAATTACCTGTTTCACCCATCAATAATCTCACCAACAGATATGAAAGAAAGATTTGGGCTTGCAGGGTTTCTGGAACTAAACCATTCAAAAGTATATGAAACAATACCTGACATAGATGACTACAAGCGGCTAGTGATAGCTGCTGTAAAATACAACAGAGAGTTTCTCAAGCACAAATACAGACGGGTTTTTGAAATCATCAGCCCCGAATCAGTAATTGCATATATGCTGCAGGGTGATATCGGAAGAGAAATATTGGACGATACAAGAGATATATTACAAGATGCTCGGGTAATCACTCCAGGAGGTGGACTTCTCCAGAATACAAAATTCAAACCAGTCAGAGGTGTGCTTGAACCTCAGGCAATCTTTCGGCTGGTTGGCTATTACACAGCAATACTTGGCAGTAAAGGAATACAGCTCAAGGTTGACCTGGATGATTCAGAATATGAGCCTTCTAAAGGAATTTACAGAACAGCAAGATACCCATTTATTATAGCCCTTGGACCAAGCAATCTTGAAGAAAAGATTTCTGAAATCCCTGAGCAGGAACTTGCAGCATTTAGACAGGATGCAAAAAATTTTGAAGTAGCTGCAGAAACCATTGAGGATATAATTGCAAGAAGACTTAACAAGGGCAACTTTACAGTCCACACAAGATTTGCAAAAGAAGTCCCGTGGAGAGAAATAAGAAGTGATAAGCTAGTCCTGCCCCACAGAATCGCTGACCTTTCTAACCAGGAGCTTGTTGACCAGAGGACAGTAAGACCAAGCAACTCTCACAGCAAATGTGCTTTTGCAAAATGGTTGGGTATGTTCCCCCCGGAACACTGGGAAGGAATGAGAAGCACACATGAGGCAATGAGCGGCAATGCCATACACCAGATAGGCTGCCAGCTGCAGACAGACGAGTACCTGCAGTTTGTTGAGTGGGGACTACCTTCAATACCAAGAAGAGAGTATTGTGAAGTGCCTCTAGCCCACTTTGTCGAACCCAGTGAATATCAGCTCGAGATTGCAGAAAATGTTGTTGAACAAGTAAGACAAACAAACCCACTCAATCCAATATATCAAAAAATTGAACAAAGACTCCAGAGAAGGCAGGATCTGGATAATATTATTGATGGGGGGCAGCCAGATGCTGTAGCCGAAGTTGGAAATAGCATAATCTTGCTTGACTACAAAAGACTGATGTACACTTTTTATCCAAAAAAATCAATACTCAGACAGATGTCCCGTTATTGGATGATGGTAGATGACCTGGAGAATGCCAGCTCTGAAGTTTTCTACCTGGGTATAATCCAGACCCCTTTTAGTGCACTCAGAATAATGAACAAAAGCCAAAGCTTTCCACAGAGATACCGTCCGATGAAACTTAATCTCCACCAGTTCACAAGAGACTACATAGACCATATAGTAGCAGATGTTGTTATTGAGCATCTTGGAAATCAGATAATCTCAGAAGATGCGGAACTCGGGTGGTCTATAAGACACCATTCACAAAGAATGGGACTGTGTGAAAACTGTTTCTCAAACATTGAAGAAAGCCCAAAATGCAGGTATACACTTGAAGGAGTAATGAAACCCTGGGATTAAACAGAATGCAATATTTTTGGTCTGACGAGTTAAAGGAGAACCTAAAAATAGGAGGATTAGCTGAAAAGATTCATGGAATCCTTCTAGATGAAGAATCACTATTTAATTTTAGAAAGAGAAACCTTACCAATCTTCTAGAAAGTGGTAATTTCTTAATTTGCTATAATAGTGATATTGTGGGTTTTGTGCAAGTTCAAGAAGCACCAGCTAGAGCTGGATCTTTATTTAAATCATATACCCAAGAACCATGGTTAGCACTACTTTCATTTTATGTAAATGAACCCTACATTAGCACGGTGGGTGTTGATTTGATTCAAGGAGTATGTCAAAGATACAATGAACATACATTATTTATGGAAACAATCTGTCCTGAGGTTTCAGATTCTCTTGAAGAAAATGGATTTGAGTTAGCTATGAACCATTTGGGTTTTACAGGAGTAGCAGATAGTGGTAGTATTTACTCTCATTTGTTTGGATATTTGATGAAACAAGGAGTTTGTAGAATATTTCAATACACACTAGATTTCGTATGTGGGGATCCCAAATTATAGATTGTATGTTTCAAAACTAAAAACCCATAAGTAATTTCCAAACACATGCTATTTTTGCCGCAAATTTTCTTGGATTACTTTTTAGAATATGTGCGGGGGAGGGGATTTGAACCCCCGGACCCACTAAGGGACAGGATCTTAAGTCCTGCGCATTTGGTAGTAAAACAGATTTTTGCGCTTTGAAAATCTCTGTTTTCGATTGACCTAACTTTGCTACCCCCGCGCAAACTAATTTGAAGTTGAGATTATATTTAAATTATTTGGTAAAAAATCACAACCAGCGAGGCTTTGCTGACTTTTCTAAAGTTGGATTTGATCTGGCTTTGTATCACTCAATGCCAAAATGATTGGTTATCAGCAGAACACCACAAGCGACCTGAAAGAGAATAAAATTCAAACATATCCTAGAACTCCGGACTCACATATAAACCATTTAAAAGTAACAACATAAAAGAAACACTTATAAATTAGCTGTTGATGAACTGGCTTTATGAAAGTCAGGGAATTTGTAGATTACAATAACTTGTGCAGAGTTTTACACTACCTGGCTCAAACATCAATAAAACATCCTGGAGAAATGTCTGACGAATTGAGACTCTTTTTCTCAGGATGGTTTGGACAAACAATTCCTCCAAAAGGCACAAGATTTGAACAGCACAGCCACACCCACTTTTCTAATCCTTATGAATCTGCGGATCTTGTTGAATTAGCAGATGTTGTAGATCTTCTCTTTGCAAACAAAACTCATCTATGGTCTTTGACAGACCACCAGAACTCTAATGGGTTTGATAGTCTAAGGGATGGCTCATACAGACTGAGTCCAGAATATGAACTGGAGTTTCACAAAAGGTACATGATAATCCACAAGGAAGAGCAGGAACTAGTACTCCTAAGGTCAATTGAATTACAAACCCATGAAGGTGAAATGGGAATCCACGGCTACGAGGGAAGTTTTCCCGAAGAACAAATACCTATGGCAGAAGCAATAAACAGAGCAAAAGACAATGGTGGTTATGTAATAGTGAATCATCCATTTTTCTGGCGTGGAATAGGATTCAAGAGCAGAAAAAATATTGAAGAAGCAGTAGCTCTTGGAGTTTGTGCAATTGAAAAGAACGGTTTTGCAGCACCTCCATTTATTTACGGTCCTGTCCTATCAGAAATTGTTGCAGAAGAGTTGAATGTACCATTGGTTGCATCTGGAGATGCTCATCTAATGTGCATGTACGGATTGAGCGGCGTTGTATTTCAGGATCAAACATACTTGCAGGCACTTGCACAAAACTCCCACAATCATGCAGATGCAATTAAGGACTTAATTAAAACAGGAGAATTCTCAAATTATTTTAGTTATGTAAGACCTGCTGATATTCTGAAATTTTTAAGAAAAGTTTTCACAGCTTGATTCTCTCATTTACCTGATCTTCATAGAAAGTCCACAACACATTAATCTCCGGCACACTTAATGTCTGACCAAGTTTTTCATCAACCATTTGCGGTGTGAAAACCCCCAGATATGCTCCAAGAGCCACTCCATAAATATTGGACTTGTTCCTGGAATAAGGCGAAGTCTTAAGACCAAGAATCTTTCGAAGATAACTCTCGTCAGTTTCGCCATCCCTAAGTCTTTCAAGAAGAACAGAATCTGACAAACCATCATCCACCAGCTCTTCAATTGTTCCTTTTACTGTTTGAGCAATCTCATCTCTTGAACCCTCGGCTTCTACAGCATCTCCAAGCTTTAAATATGCCTCAATAAGCTCTTCATGATAAGCCTTAAGAATATTGGCAACCTGTTTGCCGTTTTGGGCAAGCATATACTCTGCTCTCTCCTGGGAAAAAACATTTAGCTCTTCACCAATACCCAGACTTAGAATATTTGTATGCGGGTCGTCTGCAATTTTATCAATATAATCCTCATCAAGTCCGTGCAGCCCGGGATTTTGTTCCTGATGCATATATCTGGGAGAAGCTTCCATCTCAAGCTCCTCAAGTTTGGCTACAATACCACTATGTGTCCATGTCGAATTAATAAGTCTTTGAAAAGTTTTTCTTATTGCTGCAGGGTCACCCATCGTAATGGTATTTGAGATATCTTTTACTAAGTTTGTATTGCTTATTCCATGGCCATATTGTAAATTTACATCAGGTGTCATAATTAGTGTTATACTGAATGCCTTTTTATATTTTTCCATATAATGACTACTATAGAGTACAAATAATTAATGACCACTGCAAATTTGCAAACGAAATAAATAAATAGTTGACAAGAGCAAACAATTACTGAAAAGAGGTGGACGTATGGATAAATCTAAAGCTTATGTTCTATGGTTTGATCAGGTAGGTATAGATGATACACCGCTGGTGGGAGGAAAGAATGCTTCTCTGGGCGAGATGTATCAGAATCTTACAAAAAGTGGAGTGAATGTTCCGAATGGTTTTTGTATAACAGCTTATGCCTACAGACATTTTCTGGAAGTAAATAATATTGTTGACGACATTAAAAATATCTTGAGTGACCTTGATGTGAACAGCATATCTAATCTGCAGGAAAGAGGCCACATGATAAGAGACACCATAAGAAGAGCATCACTTCCTGAAGATATGCAGAAAGAGATATTTGAGGCCTACAGGTCACTTTGCAACCAGTATGAAGAAAACAGCGATGTTGCAGTCAGGAGTTCAGCAACAGCAGAAGACCTTCCTGATGCAAGCTTTGCAGGACAGCAGGAAACATATCTTAATATCCGTGGAAAATCAGCACTGATTGAATCAATCAAAAAATGCTTTTCCTCACTTTTTACCAACAGGGCAATCAGCTACAGAGAAGACAAGGACTTTGACCATTTCTCAGTTGCATTAAGTGTTGGAGTACAGAAAATGGTAAGATCAGATCTTGCATGTTCTGGTGTGATGTTTAGTATAGATACAGAATCTGGTTTTGAAAATGCAGTATTTATCACTGGTTCATATGGACTTGGAGAGAACATTGTCCAGGGAAAAGTCAACCCTGATGAGTACTATGTCTTCAAGCCGACCTTGAAAAAAGGTTTTGACCCAATACTGATGAAAAAGCTTGGAGAAAAGACCATAAAGATGATATATGATATGCAGGGAAACAAACCAGTGAAAAATGTCCCTGTAAATGCACACGACAGAAAGAGCTTCATTTTAACAGATGATGAAGTAATCCAGCTTGCAAAATGGGCATGTGTTATTGAAGAACACTATTCCCAGAAAGCAGGAAAGTACAAGCCAATGGATATGGAGTGGGCAAAAGACGGAATAACTGGAAAATTATACATTGTCCAGGCAAGACCAGAAACAGTCCACTCAAACAAAGACAAAAACAAGCTTAGAAAATGGGTCATGAAAGAAGAGGGCGAGGTACTTGTTACAGGTCAGAGTGTAGGGGATAAGATTGGCCAGGGCAGGGCTCACATTATAAAAGATGTTACAGGAATCAACGACTTTCAAAAAGGAGAGGTGCTTGTGACAGAGATGACAGACCCTGACTGGGAGCCAATCATGAAAATCGCTTCTGCAATTGTCACAAGCAAAGGCGGAAGGACATGCCATGCTGCAATTATTAGCAGAGAACTTGGAATCCCGTGTGTTGTGGGAACAGATGAAGGAACAACAGCAATAAAGAATGGAGAGGCGGTGACAGTTGATTGTTCACAGGGAGGAGTAGGATATGTTTATGGGGGACTTTTAAGATATGATATAAATGAAGTAGACCTCCAGACCATACCCAAGACAAAGACAAAAATGATGATGAATGTGGCAATACCCTCAAGGGCATTTGACTTCAGTTTTCTTCCAAACAGCGGTGTCGGCCTGGTAAGAGAAGAGTTTATAATAAACTCCTATATTAAAGTGCACCCAATGGCTTTGGTACACTACGACCAGCTTAAAGACCCCAAAGTGAAAAGCAAGATTGATGAAATAACATACAGCTATAAGGACAAAAAAGAATTTTTCATTGACAATCTTGCCCAGGGAATTGGAATGATTGCAGCAGCTTTCTATCCAAAGGATGTGATTGTAAGACTAAGTGACTTCAAGAGCAATGAGTACTCCAATCTTATTGGCGGTAAACAGTTTGAACCAGATGAGGACAATCCAATGATTGGCTGGAGAGGTGCATCAAGATATTACTCAGATTATGCACCAGCATTTGCACTGGAGTGCCAGGCATTACTGAGAGTTAGGGAAAAAATGGGTCTTAAAAACGTTAAGGTAATGGTTCCGTTCTGCAGAACAGTTGAAGAAGGGGAAAGAGTCCTCGGAGAGATGGCATCGCACGGTTTGAAACAGGGTGATGATGGACTGGAAGTCTATGTTATGTGCGAAGTACCTTCAAATGTTGTTCTTGCTGACCAGTTTGCTGATATTTTTGATGGTTTCAGCATAGGCTCAAATGATCTGACCCAGCTGACACTTGGGCTTGACAGGGATTCCCAGCTTGTAAGCGATATTTATGACGAGAGAAACGAGGCAGTTAAGAGATTAATCAGAAGAGTCATAAGTGTTGCT
This sequence comes from uncultured Methanosarcinales archaeon, assembly GCA_964444505.1. Classification (GTDB taxonomy): domain Archaea; phylum Nanobdellota; class Nanobdellia; order Woesearchaeales; family JAGVZT01; genus CAYUHF01. The sequence continues at coordinate 20,266 of CAYUHF010000018.1, forward strand.
AAAGAAAAGGGAAAAAAGATAGGCATATGTGGTCAGGCACCATCTGATTTTCCAGGGTTTGCCAAGTTCCTGGTTGAATGCGGAATTGACTCTATGAGCATTAACCCTGACAGTCTGATAAAGACCACACTAATTGTTGCTAACAAGGAAAAAGGGATGTGGATGTGAGACTCGACAAATTTTTCAGGAAAAACAGATCAATTATTCTTGCATATGACCATGGTATGGAGCACGGCCCGGTTGATTTCAACCAAAAAAACATAGACCCTGCTTACATAATGGAAATTGCAGAAAAAGGAAGATTCAACGGAATTGCTCTCCAGCATGGAATTGCAGAGCATTACTATGACTCAACAAGAGTCCCGTTGATCGTGAAATTAAACGGAAAGACAAACCTTGCAGATGTTGAACCTTACAGCTCTCAGCTGTGTTCAGTGCAGAGAGCATTAAAACTTGGGGCAGATGCAGTGGGATACACACTGTATGTGGGAAGTAATTACGAGAGTACCATGTTTGAAGAGTTCTCAAATATTGTAGAAAATGCCCACAATGTAGGAGTCCCTGTTATAGCCTGGGTTTATCCAAGAGGAGCATCAGTCAAGGATCCAATGTCAACAGATACACTTGCCTATGCAGCAAGAGTGGGACTTGAACTTGGAGCAGACGCAATAAAAATCAAGTACAACAATGACTTTGAAGGATTCAAATGGGTGATTAAGGCAGCAGGAAAAAGCCATGTATATGTTGCAGGGGGTTCAAAACAAGATGACTACACCTTCCTGAAAAACACATATGAGGTACTTGAGGCCGGAGCATGCGGACTTGCTGTGGGAAGAAACATCTGGAAAAGAGAAGACCCTTACACAATCACAAAAGCACTTAGAAAAGTTGTTTTTGACAAAAAAACACCAGAAGAAGCACTCCAATAGTTTTTTATTTCTTTGTTGATTACCTTTTTCTATGACAAGATTTTCAGAAAGACTTGAAGAGATAGTCTCAGAGCACGACATCACCAGAGCAGCTCTTGCAGGAGCAGCAAACACAGGAGTTAGGCACATGTTTGATGTGCAGACAGGCAATTATCCCCCCCGAATCAAGACAGTCTACACTATAGCAAAGGCGCTTGAACAACTGACATCAAATACTTACCATCCAATAAGATTATCTCCAAAACAAGAAATATTTGAAGATAGAAATTATGATCTGGAAGCTGTTGCAAGATATACCAGAATGGAATCAGAAGATCCCCAGGATATTGTGGAATATGTTGCAGCCATGATATTTGAAAAAAGAAAAAAGCTTAATATATCACAAGGCGTACTTGCAGAAAAAGCAGAACTCTCCATAAACTCTGTCTACAACTACGAGCATGCAAAAACCAATCTCAAGACAGCATCACTGGAAAAAGTTGCAGAATCACTCAAACTCCAGGTTGAGTATCTTACGGATTCCAGAACTTCTCATCCTGAGGCACCTTGTGCCTGTACAGGTTCAGAAAAGACTTCAGCTGAGTGACAAGCTGTCCAACCTCGTCCTCAAGCATGCCCTCAAACTTGTCAGTATATGATTTATAGATGAACTTGTCAAAAACTGTCCTGATAAAAATGTATATTGGTTTGTTCTCCCACCTGTTTTCATAGTCTGTTTCTAAAAACCCATCAAATATAATTAGAATCCTGCCTTGGTTAAGTCTTACTTTCTGGCCGTCAAGCTCAACTTCAACCTCTTTTACATCAAACATCCTAATAAACATCCGAACAATTATTTTGGCATAATCACTTATCTTTTTGTAAGGCTGAAGCTCAAGCTCAACATATTTCCCGGATTCTCTGACCTTTTCCAGATTATGAATTTCTCGTTTATCAAAACCCCTCTGCCAGAAAAAGTGGTCAATAAGTTTGTACATCTCTTGTGCATCAAAAAGACCCTCGTATTCCAGAGTCTTACCATCAATTACTAACTTTACCTCAGACATAGGAACCACCTGCTGTTGTCATCCCGAGCTCTTCTTTAACAATATTATGAAGCTGATATGTGATATACCATAGAGGATCAGCATACTGGAGCTGAAGATCTCTTTTTGCGACATAGCCAAGATAGAACTTCAGCAGTATTTCTGTAAATTTGTTTTCTCCCCATCTGTCCTGCCAATCAGCAATCAATGTAGGTTCAAACCTGATCCACATACGAGTACTTATCATCTGCTTTGTTTCGCCATTCTTGACAGCCTCGACCTTTTCAATCTCAAATAGGTGAAAGGATACATCAATTTGATACTTGTAGAAATCATCAACCTTTCTATTTGCTGACCATTCGATCTCAAGTTCGGGAGGCTTATCTTTGTATAGTGTCTCATAAAAATCGTATTTTCTGTCCCTGAACCATGAGATCATCCTGTTGTAGAGCTTATCAAAGTCAACAACACCCTTGTATTGTATAACATCCAACCTGTATTGTTCAAGTCTATTTTGACCTTCAAATAGCTCAATATCCACACTCATGTATCTGATTCGGTTAGAATTGTTTATAAAGTTTTCGTAAGGCTGCAAAGACTCTTGCCAGATTAATCAAATAGGCTTCCTGTCTTCTTCCCTTAACTCAAAACGCTCTGCAATTATCTCAAATAACTGGGGCTCTATCTTGAGAATATCCTTTATAGTAAGATATCCCACAAGCTCACCATCGACAAGAACAGGTAAATGCCTTATATTGTGGTTTCTCATCAGGACAAGACTGTCATAAATGTCAGAATCAGGATCAATAGTGATAAGATTTGTGACCATAATATCCTCCACTTTTGTAGTCATGGGGTCAAGCTCTGCAGCAACAACCTTTCTTGCAATATCCTGCTCAGTAATGATTCCCACAAGTTCTCCTTTGTCTTCAATTATCAAACTACCAACATGTTTTTTCTTCATAATCTGAGCACATTCCACAATAGTGGTCTCTTTTCCAACCGTCACTGGTCTTCTGGTCATAGCATCAGATATTTTGTATCCTGTTTCCACATTTAACACCCCCTATATAATACTATATAGATAGTTAAAAAATCTTTCGTTTTTACCTGTTGACCAAAATCTCAACATCTTTTCCAAAAAGATCCTTTAAATCCTCAAATATTGGCTCTTTGATGAAAACCTTTGGAGGAATATCAACAGAAGCAAGAGCTTCCTCAAGCTCATCCATATTAGAGTCTTTTACAGTACTCAAACTGCCGTCTTTTTTTATCTTGGCCTTTGAAATCCCTTTAGATTCATCATCAACATCGTGAATAATAAATGCATTCTTACCAAGAAGAAGAACTTCTCCAAACTGCTTGCCATGTTTTACCCTTATCTTTGCTTTTTCAAGCTCTTTCCCTCTCTTTCTCTGCATATACTCTACAATGTGCTTTACAAGCTTATTTGTGTTCTTTTCTGCCTTTGCAACCTCTGAATGCGTTATCTTGTCATTATCATACTTCTTTTTTGCCGCGCAAATAGACTCCAGCAGTGTAAGATACTTTGCAGGAACTTTCCCAGTATCAACAAGCTCACTGTCAAATTTCTTGACAAGGTTCTCGTCCTTGACTTTCTCAACCCCTTCCATCCTGAGAACATCTCTCACAACAGTCTGCACCCTGTCATAAAGCGTAACCATCTTCTCTTTTTCTTTGATGGCTTCTATCTTGTCAAACAGTCCTCTTATCTTTTCAAGATAAGTTTCAGCAGACGTAAGTAATTTGTCGAGCTCTTCGCCTGAAACATCCTTTTTTGTACCATGCTCAATATCTTTTCTTATCTTGATATTGTCTTCAAGAATCTTGACATCCTTTTTGTCGAGCAGTTTCTCCTTTTTGACAAAAGTCTCCATCATAAGTTCTGGAGTCTCGCTTGGTGCCGGAGGCGGCAGTCCATACAACATAAGCGCTGCCTGGCTTGGTGTAAGAATTGCATAATAGCAGTCCTCCATAGCCATCCTCTTCATCTTTAAGCTGACTGTATCAAGCATTTTCTCACCAGTTCTCATGAACTTGTCAATAGCCTCAGAACTTGGCTGTATCTTGCCCATCTTCAGAAGCTTTTTCCAGGGCATAAACATTCCCCTGTCATAAAACGGAACACCATCTCTTAAAAGAGTGAAAATAATCGGGTTTGCCTGTTTCAGGTTGTCCCAGAAATCAGTTAAGATATATACCTGGATATTCAGCTTATTCTTAATGCCTGTAATCTCGCCAGCCTCAATGCCCATGCCAATAATAATAGCTCTGAGCTTATCTTTAAGTTCAGCCCTTGTCATCCTCTTGACATCAGTATCATCAATAACAATCCACACATCAATATCAGAACTCTTTGTAGCCCTTCCCTGCACAAGTGACCCTGCAAGAACATAGCTTACAATGTATCTCTCGAATTTCTTCAAGACCATTGTCTTGTGCACTTCAGAAATCTTGATTGCGGCAAGCATTCCAGTATCATAGATAGGTGAAGACAATGCAATAGTTTTTAGAATCTCATATTTACCATCATAGCAGTTCTGCCAAAGCTCAGTCAATAAAATTGTCTGTGCATCAAGATTCTTGTCAACCTGTTCAGCCATCTTTCCAATAATAACAGAAAGCTTGGACTTGAGCTCAAGCTTAGACATCTTTTTGCTGTCAGTATCATCAACAAGAACAAGAACTGAGGTTTTGTTTGGATCTGGTTTTTCCTGTTTTATCCCTGCCTGCACAGTTCTTTGCGGGAACTGCGGCATTTTTCTCTGCGGAGGAATCAGGGCAATACCCATAACATAATCATCAAATTTTTCAAGTAATTTTTCCTGGAATTCAGTGAGTTTATCTTTGAGCTGTGTTACTTTGTCCTGTACATCTTTTGGAACATTTAATCCTAATTTTTCGTACATCTCTGATTTTTTGATATCTGCCTTCTTTTCGATGTTTTCCTTTTTCTTTGCCATTTTAATTCCTCCTAATTATTCAATATATATAAATCTATGGGAACTTGTCACCCTTGGTCAATAGAGTAGGTGAACCTCCGCCGTGCCATGTAATTCTTGGCCTAACTCTTATCGGGTAAATCCTCTCATTAGTATCATCAAAAATAATTGCAGCACCTTTCTCTCTTGGAAGTTCATTAAGGTATTTCTGAAGCCCCTGCTGCATATAACTCTGCATAAGCATCCCCAGTGCCTCAACATCAAGTTTTGCAGTAACCCTGTGAGAAATAACAGTATCAGACTGAGTCATAACATCTGTGTGAATCTTTCCTGGCTGCTGGGATGCAAGAATAAGACTTATACCCGGCTGCCTACCTTCTCTTAAAATCGTAATAAGCGGCTCAGAAGCAAGTGTGGAACCCTCTCTTGGCAAAAACTCATGAGCTTCATCAATAACCAGCCAAACCAGAGGCTGGTCCTGTTTTTCTTGTTTATCAGCAAAGGGACTCATTGACTTGTGAACAGCTTCATATTCTTCTTTTCTTCTGGCAACCATTCTCGCATTAAACAGTTTTTCAGAAACAAGCCCTATTACAAGAGCTCTGATGTAATTGCTCCCGGCAGTAGATGCATAACAGCTGACATCAAGAACAGTTACCTGTCCTGGATTCACAAGATCCTGGAGTTTTGTACCTTCCTTGCTGAAAAGCCCCCATGATTCAGCTGTGTTGAATCTGTTTACTGTGGCATTTATTGTGTTCTGGTCAGCAGAATCAGAATTCTTTAGAGCATGAACAATATCCTGTATAGAAAAATCCTCGCCCGTTTTTTGCAGATCTGAAACAACCTTCATGATAAGAACACCAACTGGATCATTTATCCCGACACCAAAGGTTGTGCACCAGTCTTCAGGTGCAAGTTCAGAAGGCTTCACAGAAAAAGGAAAATCAGTAGGAATCCCTTTTGATTTGAACTCGTCAAAATAACCTTTAGGAGTGTAAATCTGCACATCCATGCTCTTTCCTTCTATACCCCACTGCTTCAAAAGACCAGGGTCCTGCTTATTAGGGTATTTCATAGTCCAGTAAACACCCATGGTGTCAAGAAGAATCACACTCAATCTTTTAGCCATCTCATCAGGCAAGTTCCCCATTCCCTCTGCAATAACTCCCATTGTATAGCTGTTGTGGACAATTATATCGTTTGCCACAAAATTGTGCATCTCAGGAACAGTTATATCATATACTGTAAAATCTCCGTGAAGAGTCTCGATTTCTGCTATCTCATCCCAGAAAATATCTGACTCAGCAATTCTTTTTAATCTCTCAGAATTATCAGCCTGTGCAATTTGCCTAAGTTTGTGTCTTGAAGGTCCATAATTAATACTGCTTCTAAGACCTTTGGGTGTGGAATATCCAATCTTTCTTCCAACATCAGCCCAGTTCTCTGGTCGATAATAATCCCAGATTTCTTTTGGGATGGTGTCTACATTAGGATTTCTTTTGGTTATGGCAAGGTACTCCAGGGCATCTGACTGTATTCTCTGTTTTTTGCCGAAAAATCCGATTTCCTGGATAAACTTATATACATCAGTTGAAGTGAGTACTAGTTCAAAAGTCTCAAACTCTTTGCCATTCAGTTTTTGATTCTTTTTTCTCAACTTTGATAGTATTCCAAATCTTAAAAGCAAATGCTGGACTTGTCTGATCATTTTTTCTGAACTTGAGGAATAGCTTATCTGCCAGCATCCTGAGTTGTACAGACTTCCATCACAGCTGAACAATCTGGAAAGAAACAAGCCAAGTTTGTTTTTTGGGAGCTGGAGTACTTGTTCAGGAATAATTTTCTGTTTTGAGAGTTTTTTGTACAGGTTGTGTTTTTCCATAAGAGTTCTGAAACTGGTTTTCTCGTGCTCAATAGATGTTCCTTTTGAAAACCTGCCCTTCTTGTCTCTTCTAATAGAGTAGCCCAGCACCTTTCTTTCTCCCCTGTGAACAATATCAAACTGGTGTTTGTCAAGTGCACGCAGCTCAATAGAATCATCAAAGTCTCTCAACGCCTCTCTGAATTCCTTTACAAGTGTCTTATCCTTGTTTGTAAAGAAAAACTTCTTTCCAATATGGCCTTCTGCAATCATGTATGCCAGTAACTTAACTTCATATTCAGGCATATCTGAATCTCCAAAAGCACTTGTGATTCTCGGGGTTGCAACCCTGTCACCCTTCTCAAGTTTCATTGCAGGTGTCCAACCTTCAACTTTGAGCAGAGGATGCTCAGGTGTCAGCTTAATTGTCTTGCCGCTCCTGAGAGTGAGCTTCAGCAGAGTATGAACCTTTCTTTCATAAAATCCCTCTTTAGGAGCTGACCTGATCTTCAGGTTCCTGTTCAGACTAATAACATTCTCATCATCAACAAGGTCTTTTATTGGTAAAACTCTGCCGTCATCAAGAGTTACAAGGGTATCTCCATGAAGGCATTTGCCGCTCCCCCTTTTTCCGCAAACAAAAACAACATGAGAAGAAGCAACATCAAGATACACCTTGTTAGAAAGAGAAGTTGTCTGACCCATAGTAACATAATGTTTTCCAAGAAGAATACTTGCCTTTGTTCCAAACTCTTCCCTGTCTTTTTTGCTTCTCCCTATAATAATATCGTACATATACTATCCCTTAATTGAATTGGTTATAAATATTTCGGATTACTTTGTAGTTATATCAGACCATCCCACTCAAGATAAAACCTCTCAACAAAACCTTTCATGTATTCATGCCTGCCCTCTGCCATTCTTCTTCCTGTATCAGTGTTCATCATATCTTTCAGTTTAAACAGTTTTTCATAGAAGTGGTTGATTGTTGGAGACTTATTACTCTTGTATTCTTCTTTTGTGAGATGAACCTTTGGCTCAATATTAGGATTGTAAAGCTCTCTTTTCTTGTAACCTCCATAATTAAAAGCTCTTGCAATCCCGATTGCACCAATAGCATCAAGCCTGTCAGCATCCTGCACAACATCAAGCTCATTAGAGCTGAAACTCTGGTTAAAATTCCTAAATGAAATATTTTCTATTATTCTTATGACATGTTCAACAATATCCTCATCCAAACCCTCAAGAAATTTTCTGGCCTTTTTTGGACCAACTGACTCGTCGCCATCGTAAAACTTTGAATCAGCAATATCATGCAGAAGAGCACCAAGCTCAACAACAAACATATCAACCTCTTCATTTTCGGCAATCTTTTTTGAAAGCTGCCACACCCTGTAAACATGCCACCAGTCATGAGAACTCTCTGCATCATCAAGTGTATTTTTTACATTTAATTTTGTTTTCTCTATCCACTCTTTTTTATCCATGTGATGAGTGCTTGTTTTTCAGTTTAAAACTGTTTCGAAAGCAAGATTTATATAGTAGTTTCTTTGATGTAATTTTAGGGGTGGGTTAATGAGATTATTATTGAATTTAAAAGCCCAAAGAACTGTTGTCCAAAATAAAGAGAATAATTCTAAGTTTCATACAGGTATGCATGGATGGATTTATGGCAAATTAGAAAAGACAGAATATGGAAGTCTTCACTCGAAAAATAAGTTTAAACCATTCTGCTTTGGTAATATCTATCCTATACAAAACAGGAGAATTGAAGAGGACAAAACATATAAGTTGTTGATTAGTAGTCCTGATGAGATGTTTGTTATAAGCATGCTCTCAAATATTAATTCTGATGAGTTACTGGACTTGTGCGTTTTTTCGTAAGGTAAAAAAAGTGGTACCAATCACTTAGTT
>CAYUHF010000019.1:0-28150 GCA_964444505.1 uncultured Methanosarcinales archaeon
CATGCATATCACCAAAGGTGGTATAGAATATGTAAACTAAAAACGTGATAGCACACTGATTCAAAAATATCGAAAAATTTAAAACCTACTGTGATTATTTATTCTTATAAAATGAATAAAGGTGATTTTTATGAGTCTTGATGATGTAATGGATAAGGCAATGAGCCCAGCTCACAGAAGGAAAGCAACAGAACTACACAATGCTGTATTAGAAGGAAGAGTAGGGATGTTAATGCATTATTTCCCAAATACTCTTGGTGAAGAGGCTAAAGAGCAATGGGATGGTGCAGATGTTATGGGACGAATACGAATGATGCAGGAAGCCCATTACAAACTACCTAAAGAAGATGCTTACAAACTAATCCGAAAGATTGGTGTGTATGTTCTTAGAGAACACAATGAGGCTTTTGCAAGCGAGTTGGAAAAAGCACTTGACGTGAGATACGATGAGGAATCAGATATGGAAGCAAAAGCAGACGCAGAAAGGACAATTGGCATGGCAAAAGGGCTTCTCAGGCAGCTAGGGTTTGATATGCAGAGACTTGAAACAGAAGCAGCAGAACAAGGTTTCACAAGTGATATCTGGGAAGAAGCCACAAGGGCAATTCCTCAGAGTTATATGGCCTTAACAACCAACTCCTATATGAATTTGGTTGAAGAAGATGAGTGGTATCAGAGACTTGACGAGATTGCTGAGGAGACAGGTCTGAAAAAAGATATTGTAAAGGGAAAAGGTATAGATGAAGTCAGAAGTTTAATTACTTCCCATAAGCAATATAAGGATGCTGATGATTTGGACGGTTTCAAGAAGGATTATCATCACTACTTTGGTTAGAGCCGTAGCAGCCTGCCATCAATCCAGATCTTAGGGTCTTTGAAAACCTGGTCAAGGTGAATCATTGCCCAAACAGTACCACCAAACCAGTGATTTGACCCTATTGCAACATGGCAGGTTCCTTTTACTTTCTCATCAATAATCATTGAACCAACAATCTTTGCATTAGGATTGAGTCCAATACCAATCTCTCCAATCCTCTTAATACCCCAGTCATAACTAGCAGTTTTTTCAGCCCACTCAATACTTTCCCTGAGCATCCTTGCCTCCCTGCCACCTTCAATGTCAGCAACTTCACCATGCTTTATGGAAATTGTAATATTCTTTCTTATCTTCTCTGTGGATGTCCTGTTCCGGGAACTCCCGTCAATGACAACCTTGCCCTCAACCTTTTTTTTGGCAGGGGCAATAAAAACCTCACCAGCTGGAAGATTCCCGCCAGACCCTCTATTGGTGTAAAAACCGTCAGATGAAACAGCCCTGCACCCGCCAATACCTGCTTTCAGGTGAGTTCCGGCCTTTGTTTTTATCTCAATAACATTGCCAAAATCAAGCATCTTTTTTACCCTGCTGTGTGATCTGTGAAACTCATCATAATCAACATCAATTGCCTTAAGCAAATTCTTCCAGTATCTTGTCTTAAGAGAACCAAGACTGGGTGTTGAAGTGAACCTCAACCCTCTTTCCTGGCAGTACCTCCTGAAAGTCTTCTGCTTGTCAATAGAACCAAGCCTGCCGCTCAGACAAAGGCAAACAGCCCCGCCAGGTCTTATTCTTTTCAGGGCACTAATCACTTCATCAGAAGCATTCTCCCCTCTTTTTCTTGGCCGCTGAAAAACAAGCCGAGTATTTATCTTGAGCCGCCTTGCAGCAAGAAACAGAGCACCTGCAAACAGGGGAGCAATCTGCTTGCCGCTAAAACCAGTATCACCAATAATCAATATGTCATCATTTATAGCACCAAGACATTTTGAAAAAACAACTTTCAACTGTTCAGAATACTTAACACATTTAGAAAAAATCTTCTCATTCTTCAGCCAAATCAAACTGTCAACAGTATCCAATTTAGAATCATTAATTGCATGGTAAATTTTAATGTTTCGCTAACATAAACTCTTGGGAAACGAACGTAATAATAGACTAAAGCCTTTGTTCCTACACACCTTATGGGATTCGCCTAGCTGGGTACAGAAGGTCATCCAAAAAAGGATACCATACACAGCCAAGGTGGGACTGTTAGCAACCACCATGGCATCAACTCAAACACTGCAAGCATTCTAGAAAAAGTCCAGCCATAAACTCAAAGCTTACCAAGTCTCTTCTCAATCTTCTCCCAGTTAGGAAAACTCTTTTCCCTCTCTTTGAACTCACCAGTATGGTAACTATTTCTCTTCCCTGACTTGAACTTCAAATGCTTATGCAGCATTTCATGAAACATAACATAATCAAGAGCTTCTCTATCCTTAGTCAAATGCCTGCTGATGAATATAGTGTCCCTGGTAAAATCATATCTTCCCAAAGTTCTCCTGCCCTTTGAAAAAACAAGGTTGGTAGGATCAATCATCCCATTAAAAAACCTCTCGTTAACCCTGTTAAAAGACGATTCAAGAGCTGGTTCTGATTTGGTCTTTCTTATAGTCATATGAACTTTCTTGATGAACTTATTGTATAAATCCATGTTCACAGTTTTTTTTTCAATCTTGAACAACTTGCAGAATAATTTTTGAATGATGCCTATCTGAATCTCTTTGTTTACATCTTTCCATTTTTTGCTCAGACCCACCCTTATCTTCCTGCCTTTTTTGATATTGGCATTATACCCCTTAAACCTTCCCGAGTAAACTAGCTCTATCTCAAGCTTGCAATTATACCCCAGTCTTTTAAGTGCTTGTTCTGCGAGATTCATATTCTTCAATCATATCTCTGTGGTCAGCAGCAATTTGTTCAGGTAGTTCACCTAGATCAAAAAATCCAACTTCACTTGTCTCATCATCAAAATCCTGAACTCTTACCCCTGCTTGTCCACAAAAAACAATATCAATATTCTGTCTTTCATCCCTATTAGGATCTGAATACACAGAGAAATGAGATAAACCATACAGTTGATGCCCTGTCTCTTCCATAAATTCCCTTTGGGCACATTGTTCAGCACTCTCATCCCAGAAAAGATAACCACCAGGAAGGCACCAGTAACCAAAAAATGGCTCGATAGCACGCTTTACCATGACAATCTTACTATCCTTCTCTGCAATCACAGTGCATGCAACCTTTCTTGAATTAAATGTTTTGCAGTGGTCACACCACTCATTCTTTCCAATAATCCCATTCGGATATTTAATGAATTCCTGCAATTACATCCCCTGTATTTCGTAACGTAGAATCGCACCAACCTTGCCAATATCTCGTAACTGGACACCTTCTCTTGTCTCTGTCGAAATAATCTGTACATCAGTCCCCATCTGTGAAGATTCCTTGTCAAAAAGCTGCATTTTCTCATCATCCAGATCTTCAGATAAAAGAACTATATCAGCAGCACCCATTTTGATAAATTTCATAACTTCTTTTTCACCATAACCAACCATTCCCTGCTTAGTTGCAAGGAGCCTGAAAAACCTCTTCATCAGTTTCTTCTCAGTTGCAACTTCTTCAGCAGCAAGAACATCCTCGCTCTTGTCAACAAGCTCTTCCAGCCCAAAATTGCCTGTATAACTAATATCCTTGATTGCAATAATCTGCTCCTTGACCTCGTTTGTTATGTAATTGCCATTCACAAACTCATGCTTTGTCGGACCAGGACCACCAACAATAATCCCTTTGAGATGCTCGCGCCGAAGAAATTCATCCTTCATCATCTCACCAATTTTTTTGAAAAACTCCTTTGCAGCACCCTCTCTTAGACGGGCAAAACGCTGTGCACTTTGACCACCAGCCCTTGTCTTCCCAGGAACATTGCTTGACTTGCTTGACAATGGGATAATTGTCTTTCCCTTCAGGAGAGCAACATCCGCTTCTCTCCTGTCCATCACAACAAGCCCGAAAACACGCCTGGACTCAAGCATATCCTCAAGAAGATCAAGCTTGAACTCCTTGTCACACCTGTATAACCTTGTATTAAGCGGAATAGGAGGCTCAATACTCCATACCTCGATATCCTGGTTGCCCTCCTGCTCTGCAATATTTCCGGCAAAAACAGCAAGCCCGTTTTCCGGAGTCTTCTTGAATAGTCTAAGATGCTGTATCATACGTTCAAGAGCATCAGTAACATTTTTTCTTGTAGTTGATGACTTAATATTAGAAGCAGTACCCTGCTCTTGTGCAAGGTGCTGTATGATCTTAACAATACTGTAGCCAGCAGGAACATAAACAGAGACAAGCTCTGTATTCCTGCCTCTATATTGATCTAGCTCCTTGATAAATTTTTTCAGTAAATACCTCTGTCTAGCATTTATTGCCATGGATACCTGTAACTCTGAGAGCTTTATAAATTTTGCACTTCAACCACTTTAACAGTAAATTGTTACTTGAAATAAGTAGTCAATAAAGGCAACCTTTAAAAATTTGAAAAGACCAAATAATATAATGGTCAGAAAAAACACCTTTAAGGTAGGCAAAAGAGGACTTGAAGATAGAATCACCCAAGAAATACCTGCAGCCTTAATTGAAAACCAGTCAGAATTCTATTAGTCTCATCAGGGTATTCCGGAAACCATGAACACTACCTGAAGCACTTTGGAGAGTTACTGGGAAATACTTTCCAGGTGTGTATTGCAGAACTTAGAAACAGGGGAAACGCAAAACAAGAGGCAATGCAGAGAGATATTTTTCAGATAGACACTTGGCTAAGGCAAAGAATCTCAGATAGAATAATGTATGTGGGACATTCATTAGGAGCATTGATGCAGGCACAAAGTGCAAGCCAGTACAATACGGATGTTATGGGACTTTACGGAATATGTACATATCCAGCTTTTTCAGCTATTTATTCTGATACTTTGCTTGAAGATTTGTCTTCTCTCGCAGTAAAAACACGTATCGGACCATTTGCAGAGATGGACAGACTCGTCTTACCGGCAAGATTTGCCATAGGGGATAATGATCAGATTCTAAGAACATACAGAAAAGATATTATGCAAAAATTTATCCAGGAATTTGAAAAAATGGGAGCCCAAGTCAGGGTGTTTAACGGCCGAAACCACTCCTTTAACAGAGACGAAACTATTGCACCTTTCAACAAGGATGAACCTTCAATTCTTGTAAACAATGTAATTGAATTCCATAAAATTGTACAAGACAGCACAGTTCAACAATATATGGGATGATTAAGCTGTTTTTCAAATATATCCACTTTCTAAATAAATATGTCCAAAATTGACCACTTCAAAGTAAACATAACCGAAAAGCTTATTTGGAAATCTCACTTCAGATTTTCAGTTGGAATGATGAATACCTCACCCTTTGGGGCGAGATTTTCAATTCAACAAAATGTTCATTTTGTGAACCGTAAATCCTATTTACATATTCCATAATGCTCGGAAATAGAAGATTTATGGCACTTGAAAATGTTACATTTTCAGTGATCCGCTTTCAAAAGTGGAGGCTGATCTCATAAACTGTGGGTTATTTACGCGTTCACAGCGGATTTTCATTATTTAACGCTTTATTTTTAGCAATGAAAGGAAAAAACATATAAACTTTGTATCTATACAATAGTAAAACAGGACAGATTAATCATTAAAATGACAAGAAAAGATACAATTGTTTCATTTGCACAAGGTATGAAAAAAGCGTCTGAAATCATATCTGAACTAGACCCAAGTTTCATTATTGCACCTATGATGGGAGCTGTGCCTTTTATTGATTCAATGTATGTAGCAAATGAAAATTTTGATCCAAACAATGTTTACTATATGCCCGCTTCAAGTCACATTCCTCAAATCAATAGGATAATGAGAGATTGGCTGAGTAATTTTTTAAAGGAAAATGTTACAGCTGAAAATCCTCGCTTAATTGTGAATATTGATGAAGTGGTGAGTGGTGGGTCTGCTATTAGAGTGAATAGAGCAATTGAAGAAGAGATCAGGAAAAGAAGGAAGAAGCTCGTAGGGAATGTATTAACAAAATTTTGGACTACAGATGATTCTGAATTTGAAGAGGCAGCACAATACCTTGATTATCTAACTGATTTCGACCACCATCAGTTCCTGACTCATATTGTAAGTAACAAGATGATGGGCATTTACAGAGAAGAAAAAGGGGCTCTTATGTCTGATTGTGAAGATCTAAAGAGACTTGTTCAAGATCATTTTAAGAATCATATAACCCATATTGCAATTGGAATTGAAGATTCCAAGAGTGGTGTCTATGATACTAGGCCTAGGAATGTAGCCTATAGAGAAATGGTTTCAAGTGGACTAGTATTACCTGTGTCAGTCAGAAATATAATAACAATGGATAAAGCAGAGTATTGTCCTGTCCAATATGAATCTCTTTCAAGGGATGAGAGTGATTATCTTCGTTTTAACCCAAGAGTAGACGCAGTACCTATGATAACAAGAGAATATATAAGACTCTTAAGTCAAATTTCGTTGATAGAAGATAGCAGAAGAGACCCGTTTCCTGTAAGTATAGAGAGAGCAGTCTATAGTGAAGATTATTTGAGTTCTGAATACGGTGGTCAATACCAGCCTGAATGATTTGATTTTCTGACTTGCTCACCATAACCTTTATATACTCTTGTTTCACCATTTCAATTAATGAAAAAAGAGGAAAGAGTACCGACAGGTATGGAAAACTTTGATATGCTTGTCGGTGGTGGACTTCTAAGAGATAGTATTAATCTCGTTGCTGGAGGTGCAGGTTCTGGTAAAACAATCTTTGCAATCCAGTATCTGGTTAATGGTATTGAAAAATACAATGAGCCAGGAATGTATATAACCTTTGAAGAAAGAAAACAAAGACTATACAAAGACATGCTCGAGTTTGGCTGGGACCTTGCAAAATATGAAAAAGAAGGCATGTTTGTTTTCCTCAAATACCAGCCGGCACAGGTGAAAAAAGTACTTGTTGAAGGCGGCGGGGTTATAGACACAATCATTAACGAATCTAATATCAAACGTCTTGCAATTGACTCAATAAGTTCATTTACTCTTCTATATGCTGATACACTCGAGAAAAAACAAGCTGCACTTGCACTTTTTGAACTAATTTCAAAGTGGGATATAACAGCAGTACTCACATCAGAAGACATCACACCTGACGAGGACACGATTATTGCATCACTGGAATTTGAGGTAGATGGAATTATCCTCTTGTATCACTTAAAGAAAAAAGGCCGAAGAATAAGAGCAATAGAAATACTCAAAATGAGGGGCACCCATCATTCAGAACGGACTCTCCAGCTGTCAATAACACCCAACGGAGTAAAGATTGAAAATGAGATAGTAATATTTTAAGATGAGAAAATCACAAACATCAGTTGAGTTCATAATAGTTCTTGCCTTTGTTCTCATAGTCATTGCAAGTATGCTGGCCATAAACCAGAGAATGATGACCTCAGTTGAAAAACAGATAAGAGCAGAGAAAGCCAAAATCACTCTTGCAAACATCAAAGATGCAGCAGACAGAGTATACAGCCAGGGAGTTGGAGCACAGGAAGAAGTATACGTAAATATCCCCAGAGGTGTAAGAAGCACATCAGTAAGTGAAAGAACAGTTTTAATATCACTTGAAAGCGCAACCTCTGAAAAAAGAGACATATACCATAATATGGATTATGTTGTAGTTGGTTCCCTGCCTGAAAACTATGGACAGCACTGGATAACAGTAAGGGCAATGCCTGGTTATGTGCTCATAAACTACGCTCTACTAGATATATCTCCCGGCACAATATCCCTACAACTCTATCCCACAAACACATCACAACAAAACCTCACAATAAGAAACGTGATTCAGGACACAGTCAGTTTTAATATGACCTATGAGAGTGACTCTGAAATAGAACTAGAAGTGCAGCAGGCAGACAGCATAGATGAAAACTCCACAATATCTATCAGCACTAACATTTCTGTTTTCAACAACACACGTCCTGGAGTTTACCAGGGACTAATTACTGTAAACTCTTCTTCAGGAACAGTAACTCAGACCCATCAGATACCAATACTTGTAAGAGTGCCTGGTTCAGAATCCTGTACAGAGTGTCCGGCACTGGTTTTATACCCTGGATTTTGGGACGCTGGATCAATGATTCCAGGAACAGTCATAAGCAATGAATTCTATGTATGCAGCAACACAGACCAGACACTATCTGTTGACCTTGACTTTTCAGACAACACCTACATGGGATTTGATCAGGGAATACAGACAAAAACAGAACAACTCTTTGTTTTCCCCAATGACTGTGAAACACTTGATGTGTATATCAACACAACTTCAGCTCCAAATCAATACATGACATCAGACCTTAGAACCGAATCAGTTGAAGGAGATGATGAATCAACAATATACTTTAATGTAAGTGAGGATGACAGACCGCCGGAAGTACAACTAATATCACCAGAAGAAAATTATGAAAGCATATCAAGTAATATCATGTTTGTCTACAATGCAACAGACAGTGATTCTGGAATTGAGAACTGCACTCTATGGATAAATGATAGTATCGAGGACACGGATTACACAGTAACAGAAGGAGTCAATCAGACATTTACAATACTTGGCCTAACAAACGGGTTCTACAACTGGACAGTCAACTGCACTGATGATTCTGCACTCGGTAACTCAGGACAGGCGCCCTGGAGAAACCTCACTGTAAATTTCACCACAGTAACAGCAGTTCCGGAACTCGCATTTGAAGAAGACTTTGATCCCCAGTGGACAACAGAGGTACAAGTTGAAGGTGATGGATTAGAGGCTGTAGCTGTTGATGAGGCAGGAGATGGCCATGGCAATTATCCACCCCCTGATTATGTTGAATTTGATTTCCCTGACCTGGGTATTGCAGAAGGATATGGTGTATCTTTTGCACAGTTTTCAATGAGACACTATGAACAATTGGACGGAGGCTGGTTTGATGCTGATGACAGACACCAGATTGAGTGCTTTAACGGAGGAGACTGGATGGTAATCGAGGCATACCCACATGACAGCAGCTACATATACTATGAAAGCCCTGATCTTAGCACCTGTATCTATAATTCTGAAGTTGCAAATGACGCGAGAATCAGGGTAACTTATGATCCTGCAGATGATGCAGGGGCAAGCCAATACTTTGACTGGGCACAGCTTGTTGTGAATATCTCACCAATAAGTTATGCTAATCTCTGGGAGTTAACAGACGACCTTCCGTATCCAGTTGACTTCAGTTCAGGGTTGAATTTCACAGACAACACTTTTGGAAGAGGCTCAGGTGACGATGGATGGGACTGGCAGGAAGATGTATATGGAGGTTCTTTCTCAGCAGCAGAATTCAATGTTGACCCAAATATGAACGGAAATGAACAGGACTCAACAGTGGCTGATGATGATAGGATCGAAGTCAGGCTTGGTGGTGGTGCCAAAGGTGCCCCTGAGAACCCCAACGAAAACTATTATACCGGCCCAATAACAAGCGGGGCTTATGGGGTGGAGTTTAATGTTACTAATGAACAATACGATAAACTAAACAGTGGAGGAAAAGCAATTCTATCTTTTGACTGGGAGACTGATATTGGTATATGGGGAAACAATCTTGATTCATCAGAAGAGATATGGGTTAAAGCAAGGCTTATTACACCAACAGAAACAGTATGGCTGGGCTCTGATCTGGATAGTGGTGATAATGATGCAGATACATATAACGAAATATTCTTTGCAGACCCGCCTTACAATGAGGACGGAAAAGAAAGCATAGACATCTCATCATACATCAGCTCAGCAGGTACATACTACCTTGATCTTGGGGGAGCCCTTGGAGACTGGGACACAGATGAAGAAGGACTCGGAGTTTATTTTGATAATGTTATGATTATATTCATATAGGAGGAAAAATGATAAAACATTCACTAAGGTTTTTGTTGATAGCCATTATAGCTTTTTTTCTTGTAATAACAGTTATACCATTATTTACAAAAGAGATAACCCCGCCCAACGGAAATATAACCGAGCAACTTGAGTTGTTTCATGAAGACCAGCCAGCACAGGTAAAATGTCCTGAAACAGTTGGAATCTTTTATTCTGTAGAATCAAACTCAACACAAATACTTCAGGATGACAAGGTATTGATACTTGTATCAAATATTACCCCATGGAATGCAACAATATATGTTAATGGAGAATACCAGGGAAAGGTTGAAGACTCTAAACTCTACTCACCTCTAATCACGCAATGGTGGAGAAGAGGAATACCAGACACACAGGAAACAGCAGATAATGAACAGGATACTCCAACCAGAACAGAATCATTTGAAATAACTCTGAAAATACCGGGCTGTGAAAACCAGACTAAAGTTCTTAACCCGGAACACACAACTAATGCAGGTGGATCAGGACTTTCAAGCAAACTTCTGGTGCATAAAACAGAAACCGAACATATAAATGACTAAAAAATCCCAGGTAAGTATTGAACTAATAATGGTACTTTCAGTTGTCCTAATCATATTTACACTACTGATAGTTTCAATAAACAAACGTTATGAACAGTATATCTATGAAAGAAGATATCTAGATGCAAAATCTCAGGCAGAAAAGTTTGCAGGAACAATAAACATGATACATCTTTCAGGACAAGGCTCATCAACCAGAATTCTAATGCCTCATTCACTAGAAGACGGGTCTCCATACAATATCTCATTATCTGCCATGGCAGTAAATATTGAGTGGCCGGGAAAAACAACAATAAGACACTATTCAACACCATTAATAACCTCAAATATCTCGGGAAATTTCAGCTATGACTCCCTAATCAACTTTACTTCAGGAGGTATTGTAATTGAGTAAAAAATCCCAGATGTTTAGCACCGATGTTCTAATAGCTGCAGGTGTTTTTGTTTTCATACTGGTTGCAATGGTATGGATATTTGACATATCGGCAGCCCAAAGATCACAGCAGCAACAATACTTCCCAATGCACCAGAAAGCAAGAAGAGCATCCTCGGTTTTAATCCAGACACCCGGAAGCCCAAATAACTGGCACCACGATTTTGATTCTGCAGACTCAGTTGGTTTGGCTGACTCATTTGGTATTCTGAATTATGACAAAGTAATGAAACTCTATGAGCTTAACTCAAGCTATCAGGAGCTCAAGAAGTACCTTGGCATAACCGAAGATTATTATATCCTGCTTGACAGTCCCGGCTGGGTTCTGGGAGGATTCCTGGGAACCAAAATTGCCTATACCTATGCAGATGGAGACCCAGAAGAAGGAGACGAAAACCACTCGGGAATAAGAGATTATCTTGATAAAAATTCAATACCATATACAGATTATGAAGATGACTGGGAATCCTTAATAGAGAATATAGAAAATTATGACACTATAATCATGGAAGACCCCCAGCTGCGAGAGTCGGATTTGACCCAGGAACAAAGAGACAGACTCGAGACATGGGTGGTTGAAGGCAACACTTTTTTTCAGAAACAATACGGCAGGATAATTGAACTTTTCAATGTGACAACCAATAATGTTGCTCACGAAAATGGAGATGTGATTGCATTAAACAGCATGCTAGATAATGTTGAAATAGGAGATCATGTGATGGTTGAGCAGGGGTACAGAATCTCAAAGCAGTCAGACATACACAAGCTTGTGGAGCATGACCCGTCAAACCATGTATTAATTGGCTGGTGGGACCATGGTAATGGAAAAGTGTATTACATGCCGGACACAGAAGGAGAAATACTTGATGAGAATGGCACATTCAAGTACAACAACACACAAGTCACACTAAAACTTCCTCAATTGAAAAAATCACTTGTTATTGGAAAGCTTCCGCAAAATGCAACTACTGTTGTACTTGATCACAGAATAGCACTGTATGAAAACAATACAGTAAACATCACAGTAGGTGTGTGGAAATGAAAAAGGCAGTTGTCTTCACACTTGATGCAACATTTGCACTGATAACAGCCTCAACATTAATACTTGCATCCATGTTTTTCTTCAGGTCACCAACTTATACCACACCCACAATGTACAGCTATGATATATTAACATTAATGGAAAAAAGTCATATGCTGCACCAAGTTGTTGGTGGGGAAACACAAAACACCCAGTTTTTTCTGGACAATTTACCCCCAAACATCTGTGCAAAAATTGAAATATTTAACTCAACAGAGAGAATCAAAACTCTCGTGAAAACAGGTTGCTCATCATCAAATGAAAAATCCATAGCATACCGTGTTTTTTATGAACAAGATCCATATCTGGCTAAAGCAGAGGTCTGGCAATGAAAAAAGGAATTGTTTTCACATTAATGACATTCATGCTTTTAATTACAGTGTTATCCTTGTCTGTTGTCCTGACAAGAAATGCGGAAAGAATAAGAAGAAACCAGATGATATCACACATCGGAACAAAATCAGCTTATCTTCAGGATGATCTGACCCACAACATTTTGAGGGATGTATATGGTTTTAATCTGACAATGTCAGATGTGCTGATTATTGAAGGATTAGTGGTTGGCGAAAATTACACTCAAATAACAAACAGATATAAAGAGTTCGTTGAACAGCAGTACTCAACTGTAAATAATGTAGAAATAAGCTTTGGTCTTGAACCAGATGTCAACCTCTCCAATTGTGGAGAGCTCAGACTAAACACAAGTGCATATTTGTCCGGAGATTTTGACAGTATGAATCTAACAATCACAATTGACAATACAGATTCCACCCAGAACAGCACACCTGCATCAAGCGGTTCAACACCAATCAGTGTAACACTAATTGACAATTCAGGCACAGTGATTTCAGAATCAGTGAATCTCGACCCATCAACCCAAAACTCACCATTTTCAGCAGAATATGAAGGATCAAAAATAGAGGTGTTTTTCGGAGACTATGGAACTGAATCAACCTTAATAATACTTCCTGAAAACCTCACAGCAGCTGTTAATGCAGAAGTGGGTTGTGAAGTTAACAAAGCTACAATGGGAAAATACAGCCTAAGACTTCCGGTCCAAAACACAACAGTGATAAGAGAAATTGAGTTGGAGTAATTTATTCTTGATCCGATAATCCACCCTGGAATACAATCTTACGAGAGACGGTATGTCTGGGATTATACCAACTGGATTCTCAAAATACGTAAGAAAAATATTTTATTGGAAAGATATAAATATACCGACTCGCGTATTTGTATCAAAGAGGTGAAACACATAGCTGAAAGACCAGACTACAAACAGCAGTATGATACTATTCTTGATAAAATAGTTGATATAATAAAGACGGAAAAAAAGATAACTGTATCAGAACTATCTGAAAAAACAGGCATAGAAACCCAGAAACTTGAGGAATGGGCAAAAGTTCTGGAAAAAGAAGGAATGATAAAAACACACTATCCTGCAATCGGCTCAATTCAGCTACTTGAACCAGACACTAAAATAAAGAAAAGTAAACTGTGGATATTCTTGCTTCCAGTTGTGATCGTCGTGATTCTCGTATTGGTGATACTATGAAAAAACTCCTAAATTCATATATTGTGACAGCAGACAAAGTCCCTTATAGAGTAAATATCTGGGACAGAAAAGATGAGACAGTACCAGTATATGAAGTGGAAACACCAAAGCTTGGTGAAGCAACAAGAGCAATGCTCTTTAGTATGAAAGATGAGCTTGCAGAAAAAGTACCAATTGACTTTGACAATATCACAGACTCAAAAAAAGCATCAAAGCAGAGAAAAATGTTTTTCAAGAGCATAAGAGAAAACCTTGCAGAAAAACTTCCAGTTTCACAGGAAAAACTTGATGTTTTTGCCGGAATACTCCTGCACAGAATGTTTGGACTTGGAGAAGTTGAAGTATTTGTTTCAGACAACAAACTAGAAGAGATTGCAATAAACGGAAGTGATGTTCCGATATCAGTATACCACAAAGAGTACGGTTGGTGCAAGACCAACCAGTATATATCAAGCGAGAACCAGATATACAACCTGAGCGCACAAATAGGAAGAAAGGTTGGAAACGAGATTAGTTCACTCGCACCAATAATGGACTCCCACCTTTTAACAGGAGACAGAGTAGCATCAACACTTTTTCCCATATCTACACACGGCAACACCATAACAATAAGAAGATTTGCAAGAAACCCATGGACAGCAATACAGTTTATTGATCCAAAGATTCACACAATATCAAAAGAGATTGTGGCCTTTTTATGGCTTGCAATGCAGTATGAACTAAACATCCTTGTTGCAGGCGGAACAGCATCCGGAAAAACATCAATGCTAAACAGCCTGTGTACCTTTATCCCGCCAAGACAAAGAGTCATCAGTATTGAGGATACAAGAGAAATATTTCTTCCAGAAGAGCTTCACTGGAACTGGGTCCCTATGACAAGCAGACTTCCAAATCCTGAAGGAAAAGGAGCAGTAACTATGCTTGATCTGATGGTTGCAAGCCTTAGAATGAGACCTGACAGGATAGTTGTCGGAGAAGTAAGAAGAAGGGAACAGGCAGAGGCAATGTTTGAAGCAATGCATACAGGACATAGTGTTTATGCAACAATCCACGCTGACACAGTGCAGCAGGTAAAAAGAAGACTAATAGAACCACCTATAGAAATACCAAAAGCAGAAATTGAAGCACTCCACTTAATACTTGTACAATACAGAGACAGGAGAAGAGGCCTGAGAAGATCACTTGAACTGGCAGAAGTGCTTTCAGCTACAGGAGAGGAACTAAGCATTAACTATCTTTACAGGTGGCAGCCAAGAACTGACAAATTCCTTAAAGTAAAAAACAGCATACGAGTTGTAGAAGACCTAAACCTGCACACAGGAATGACACCAGACGAGATAAACAAAAACCTTGAACAAAAAGAAAGAGTGCTTCAGTGGATGCTTGATAACAATGTCAAAGATATCAATAGCTTTGGAACAGTCATGAGATATTATTACAAAGAAAAAGACTATCTTCTGGATCTGGTAAACAATAATAAGAGTGCATCAGAGATATTAAAAAATGGATAAGCCGCCATTAATGCTTTTACCTCTTGAAACTTCACTTAGACTTGGAAAGCCACTATTTTTTATCACAGACGAACTTAAGGATCATGTTAGCCTTGAACTTGAGGCAGCATCATTAAAGTTGTCAGAAGCAGAATACCTCAATGCAGTAATTGTCAACCTGTTTGTGGTCTTCCTTTTGTTTTTTGGACTACTTTTTACTCTGAATTTCACAGTTCAGAAAAACCCTGTAGTAAAATCAATTGGTACTGCACTGCTCTACACAATGGTGATAGAACTTCTTGTGGGACTCTCTTTGATACGTTATCCTACAATAATGTCAGGTAAAAAAGCAGAACAGATTGACAAGAACCTTGTGTTTGCACTAAAAGACATGCTATTGCAGGTTAGTTCAGGCGTTTCTCTTTACAGGGCAATGGTCGGAGTTTCCAAAGCAGATTACGGTCTGATCTCACAGGAGTTCAAGCAGATTGTAAAAAAAGTAAATGCAGGAAAATCAATGGAAGATGCCCTGCAGGAACTAGCTATCAGCACAAAATCAGAATACCTGAAAAGAACTTCCTGGCAGCTGGTTAACACAATAAAATCAGGCTCTAGTCTGAAAAGAGTACTAAGATCTATTGTAGACGACCTCACTCTGGAACAGCACTCCAAAATTAGAGATTATGCACATGAGCTTAATTTGTGGAGTCTTATATACATGCTATTTGCAGTAGCAGTACCAACAATAGGTGCAGTAATGCTTGTACTCCTTTCAAGTTTTGCAGGCATGGGAGTTGGACCAGGATTTTTCATTGCGTTTGTTGTTATATGTTTTTTTATCCAGGTAGTACTTATTGGATTCATTAAGGCAAGAAGGCCGGTGGTGAATTTCTGATGGAATGGTCTGATAGAATATTTATATTTGTCTCAAGGATAATACCACGAGACTATCTTAAGAACATGCAGCAGCTTCTTGTATATGCAGGCATGGAACAGGATTCTAAAAAATATCTTGGTACGTTTATTCTCTTTGGCATGCTTGCAGCAATCATAATATTTCTTGTTCCAAAATCGCTGCACGGACAGTTTAAGACATCATTCACTTTGGCCGCAATAGGATTTTTTATTCTTACCCAGATAATCGCCTACATGATTGTTTACTTCAAAGCAGAGGAAAGGACAAGAGCAGTAGAAGAAGCACTGCCAGATGCATTCCAGATGATAGCATCCAACCTGAGGTCAGGAATGACACCATTCAAGGCACTTAAGCTCTCCACTCACAAGGGATTAGGCCCACTGGAAAAAGAAATTGAATATGCAACATCCATGGCACTTGGAACAGAATCGTTTTCAGAAACACTGCTGAGAATATCAGATAACATACAGTCAGACCTTCTGGACAGGTCCTTAAAACTATTCACAACAGCAATGCAGAGCGGAGGAAGATTAGCCCAGGTACTTGAGGAACTGGCATCAGACATATCAGAAACAAACG
The DNA here is from genome assembly GCA_964444505.1 of uncultured Methanosarcinales archaeon. Lineage (GTDB taxonomy): Archaea > Nanobdellota > Nanobdellia > Woesearchaeales > JAGVZT01 > CAYUHF01. Next base: position 16,468 of record CAYUHF010000019.1, read on the forward strand.
CACTAAAAAGAGAGCTTACCACAAGTACTAAAACATATACAGCATTTATCATGTTCACAATCATAATCGGAGCACCGCTCCTCCTTGCAATATCCATAAACTTTGTTAGAATGATCGAATCCATGCAGTCAAACATTAGCATGAGCAGTGAGTTTGGAATGGGATTTCTCATGGGAGAACTTGCAATAACACCCTCGTTTTTGAGTAAACTAAGTTCAGTGATAATTGTACTGACATCAATACTGGCATCAATGCTTCTTGGTGTTATTAATCATGGAAGGCCTATGAGCGGCTTAAGATACAGTCTCACAATAATGGCTGGTTCATTTCTGGTGTTTTTTATCTCAGGGCATTTTGTTGGAAATTTTCTCATAGGAATGGGCTAAAAACAAAAGATTTTTAAATGATTTATGCATAAAATCAAAACAAGATACTGCTTAGACCTCATTTTGAGGTTATTTTGCAATAAAAAGAGGTGATATAATGCGAAAGAAAGCACAAACAGCCACAGAATATTTGATAATTCTGGCAGTGGTAATTATAATTGCTTTGATTGTAGTCGGTGTTATGGGAGGAATTCCAGGAATCGGCGGCCAGGCAGGAGGAAGGACTTCTCAGGCATATTGGAGTACAGCAGATGTTGCATTTACTTCATATTCTGTAAGTCCTAGTGAAGTGAATTTGGTAACCCAGAACAATCTTCCGGGATCTGTGACAATTAACTCAGTTTCATTGGATGGAACAGATGTTGCTGCAGATGATGTCCCTGTGACATTGAATTCAGGACAGACAATAACCCTTGACGGCGCTGAGGTTACATGTACAAGCGGCTCATACAGTTATACTGTTGAGATCAACTACACAGACGAGTCGAGCGGTGCAACCTACATCTTTGATGGAGACGGACAAGATTTGGAAGGAACCTGTGCTACATAAGCACATATTTTTTTTCTTTTAACTTTTTCTTTTAGAGTACAAGGTTACTTGCGTTGTTTGAGCAAGCTATGAACGTTTTTTGTAGTAAATCTGCTTGCGTTGTTTGAGCAAGCTATGAACGTTTTTTGTAGTAAATCTGCTTGTGTTGTTTGAGCAAGCTATAGCACAGAAAATGAATTTAATGCTTAGCTATATATATTAAGCTACCATATGCACTATAATATCCTTGAATTTTCCAAACAATAAAGTTTATAAATGTAAGTTAGTTGCTTTTTCATAGAAAGGGGCTGTGGGGTAGCTTGGTACGGAAAGCATTCATATGCCTCCGCGAGAGTCATCCTTTCTGGTTTGGGACTAAAGGCAAAAAGCCAGACGACCCCGGTTCAAAAGACGAACCTTTGACTGAGCTTGATTTTTGGAATCGGCTATTCAGCTGGCGCGGCCTTTGCAATATTAAGAAAGCCGTGGTGCAGGGCATTTGATCGAGCTTTGTAGAAGGTCGTTGTGAAAGTCCGGGCAGCCCCATGTTTTAAAAATGGCAAGAAAAGGAATAACAAAAAGACTAGGAGCAAGATACGGTAGCACAACAAGACTTAGACTTGAGAAGATAGAATCACTGCAGAAAAAGAAACACCAATGTCCAAAATGCAGTGCTGACCGGGTAAAAAGAGTGGCTCTGGGGATATGGAAATGCACCAAGTGCGGAAACAAATTTGCAGGAGGAGCCTACAAGCCAAAACAGGCAAAAAAGGGTGGTAAGAGTGGCGGAGTATAAATGTTTCTCATGTGGGAAAGAGATTACAACTGATGAACTAAGACAAAGAATCAGATGTCCGTACTGCGGTTCAAAAATACTTTACAAGCCAAGAACCACACCAACACAAGTCAAGGCAAGATGAATTACAGTCTGGAGCTTGAGATAAAGCACAATGTATATGAACTCTTGAAACCTGAGCTATCAAGATTTGAGACTGACAGATCCACTATTAGACTTGAAGAAAATAAGGTTTTTATTGAGGCTAAGGATGCTGTTGCACTGAGGGCAAGTATGGACTCAGTAGCACAGTTAATGAAGGTTTATGAAAAGATGAGGATGGTAAAATGAATGTTGATAAAGAAACAGAACAGGAGATTCAGCAGCTGAGTATGCTTGAACAGAACATGCAGAACACAAGCGTGCAAAAGCAGAGATTCCAGGCGCAGCTCATGGAAATTGAGTCAGCCATGGAAGAGCTTGAAGATACAGATGAAGCATTTAAGATTGTGGCAAATATCATGGTCAAATCAGATTCAAACAAGTTAAAAACACAGCTATCCGAGAAAAAGGAAGTACTGGAACTGCGGATAAATTCTCTGGAAAAACAGGAATCAAAACTGCAGGAAAAAGCTGAAGAACTACAAAAAAGAGTATTAGGTAAAATAGAGAAATGAGTACAATGGATGACATAATAGAAATTCTTGAAGAATTAAAAGAGGACTCAACAGTACCAAAGAATGTACGGGCCAGAGTGGTAACAACACTTTCAGTTCTGAAAAGCGAAGATGAACTCAGAATAAAAGTTGATAAGGCATTGCAGGAAATGGAAGAAATTTCAAATGACAATAACACAATGTCATATACCCGGGCACAGATTTGGAATGTAGTCTCCCTATTAGAGGCTCTTTAATTTTTTGACTGTTTTTTTTGCCAGAATAGAGTTAGGTAGATAAATGACGTCCCCTTTGTCGGTTTTTATGCTAGTTTCAGTAAGACTCATCCGTATGATCTTCCCCTGCATATCATCTATTTCAATCTTGTCCCCTTCTCTCAGGTATCTCTCTTTATAGATGAAAATCCCAGAGATAATATTTGGGAAAAAATCCCTGAATCCTAAAAGAATAGATGCAATAATAATTACTAGCATTGCAATAAGAATAATGTTTAGTACTGTTGTCGCAACACCAATCTGGGCAAGAGCCATAATGACAGTAGTAAAATAAACCAGAAAAGTGACTGCTTTTGCAATCAGTTCTTCAAAAGAGATCTTAAAATTTGTTGCCTTCCATATTATCTTGTTAAGCTCAAGCTCCTGCAGGAGCCGCTGGACAAACTTGCCCAAAAGTCTTCCAACAACAAGACCTGTCAATAGGATAATTATTGCAACCAATAGATTTGTGTAAATATCAGCTGCAACGTTTCTAATAATAGTGATTATTTGTTCAAACATCTTAGCACTCCCTGAAGTCCTCAATCTCTATTGATTCACTCGAGCATGTGATTATCTTATCATCCTTGAGTATCTTTGGTGTAAGAATGATCTTTTGAATCCTTCCATAAGACTCATCATAATCAATCGTTATCCTGCTTGAGTGTGAGGGCTCAATAGGTTTTGTCAGAGTTGATTGAATATCAATAATATTCTCTTCAGAATATATTGTTGTGTGAATATCTTGGATTGCTACCTGCGGACCATTCCTTAGTGTAACCTTAATATCTTCACCCACGCAGGCCATCGGTCTATCATCAACAGTAACTACTTCCATATTTATGAAAACACCACAACCTGCACTGACACCTCCCCCAATATTCATTATGACTGCCCCGAGAGCTACTGCAAATGCAATTAGCAAAATAGTTGCAATAAGTGGAGACAGACCTCTTTTGTTCATTTTCATTAAGTTACTCTTCCAAGGTATAAATATCTTATGAAGCATCTTTTGTCAAAAGTATGATGTATATCGGTGCAACAACAAATACAAGTACAAGTCCTGAATAAAGGAAAAGTTTCTCCAGACTATTCTGTGCAAGATAAGAACCAAGAGGAACTAAAAATATCAAAGGAATCAGACTAATTATGGAGTGTAACTCAAAGTAACTCTTTTTAAGCTCTTTTTTCACAATTTTGGAAGCAATGAACCCTCTTGCAATACCAGAAATTGCAGAACCTGTAACACCTGCAATTGTACCCATAGCAATTGATACAAGATTAGGATTAAAGTAATATGTTAGAGGCATGATTGCCATAAGCATAGTGCCAAATATTAGCATGGGAAAACTGCCGTAAAGCTGTACATTATTTTTTGTAATGTTCGGAGCAATAAGAGATGCCAAAAGAGCAAGAAGAAAAATCATTGCTACATTTACAAACCCACCAAATCCAATATTCATAAAACTCTCATAAATATATATCCCGTAGTAAGAGCTTCCCATTATCTGCACAAGTGTGGTTAGAGTTGAAGCAAGTATCAGCAAAATGACCTTATAATCACCGAAAAAATCCTTGCTCTCCCTAAAAACCCTGCTAATATAAGACTCAACAAACTTTTTTGCAGTCTTTAATGTGGTTGACTTTTTCTGGTGGGTTACTGTCAAAACAGCAGAAATAAAAAAACATAAAGTTGCAGAAATAAGGGCAATTGAATAACCCCTTAGGGTGATAAAACCCAAATCAATCCTGGGATCTTTCTGGATGGTAAGGGCACCAATCAGAAGCATAACTCCAGTAATAATAATCCCAAAATGTGAAAGCTTGTCTATCACCAGCCTGGTTTTCTTGCTCTCAAACTTGAAAATCATCTTATTGAAAAATTCACCGTAAAACACGACCCCTGCAGACCCCAGCAGGAGAGCTCCAAAAAACAGCCAAACATGCCGCATACTTCTTGCAAATGCCATGATCGAAAATGCTAGCCCGTATATAAAAGCAGCAAACCCAATCCAGAAATTGCCAACTGAGTGGTCTTCAGAAAACTGTTTCAAGAGTGAAGATAGACCTGTTCCAAAAACAGACCTCAGCCCGTTTGAAACACCAATAAGAAACATGCTTGCACCAGTCTGTGCAAAAAGGATATTTATAAACTGAAGGCTGCCGAGCCCATAACCTGCACGGTCAAAAATCTCTTTAAATATGAGCCGTTTGTTGACATCCTTGTCCCCTGACAGTTTTTCCACAACTTTGACCACATCTGCTTCAAGGTAACCGCTATTTGTTAGTTCAACTTTGATCTGGTCAGCTGATTGGTTGTCAGCAAGTCGTCTCTTCACCTCTTTTAAGATTTCATGCATGCTAAATATCACCAAACAAAGCTATTTAAATCTATCGGCAGTACCGAAAACCTTAAATAATGAACAGTTAATAGTTATATAAAAAAGATGGTGCTCGATAAATTAATCAATAAGGTTAAAGGAAAAAAGGGGAGAATCAAAAAGAAATGGGAATTTCAGGCAGACTCCTCTCTTCTGACAACCCCTGTTGTAAGCAACTGGGGCGGTCGTAACTTTATCATCTTTGGAACCAAAGATGGAAAGGTCTATTCTGTAGATGATGAATCAAAAGTAAAATGGCTCTATGATATACAGGGTAAAAAGTCAGAAATTGAGCTCCTTTTTTTAGATGAAGAAACACTTAGGAGCATAAGGTGCCCACCCACAGTTGCAGATATAACAGGCAATGGAGAGGATGAAGTAATTGTCGGTTCTGACATTGGAACACTCTCAGTAATATCATCAGAAGGAAACCTGTTGTGGGATATTCATCTGGAAGCTCCAATAAGGTCATCACCATTGGTATATGATATTGACGGAGACGAAATACCAGAAGTTATTTTCGGGTGCACTGATGGTTATCTATATGTGCTTGATGCCAAAGGAAAAATCAAATGGAAATACAAGGCAAAATCTGCAATAGAGTCAAAAGCAGCAGTATACAATGGAGATTATCTGAAGATTGTATTTGGCTCAAAAGATGGCACAATATATTCATTAAAAGCAGATGGTACACTGGAATGGACTTTTGAAACAGGAAACGAAATAAAGGCACAGCCTGTCGCAGCAGACCTTGATCAGGATGGCGAGACTGAAATAATCATTGGTTCACTTGACAACAATCTCTATGCTCTCAACAATAAAGGTCATGTTAAATGGAAGTTTGAAACACAGGGTTCAATTTTTTCAAAAGTAAGTATAGCTGATATAAATAAGGACGGAAAGCTGGAAGTCGTATTTGGCTCATGTGATAACAAGGTCTATGCACTTGACTGCAACGGTGAAGAAATATGGAGCTACGAGACAGACTTCTGGGTTGTGGCAACACCGATGGTCCTTGATATTGACCGAGACGGTGATCTTGAGATTGTAGTTGGAAGTTATGATCATTCTGTGTACATTCTGGATGCAAAGGGAGCTTTCATATTAAACTACATGCCGGGAATATCTGGTATCGCACAGCAGCCAGGCCACTATACAGATATGATGACCTCAGAACCAGGCAAATACACAGGAAAAAAAATCTGGCAATTTAAAACAAGCAGCTATGTTGTTGGACACACACTTCTGGAATCAGGAGGAAAACCACATCTGGTGGTTGGTACAAAAAAAGGTAAAGTTAAATTACTTTCACACGAGGAGTGATATTATGACAGATGATGTAATTCAGGACAAAACTCAAATAAGAAGAATAAGCAGTTATATTGAAGGACTTGACGAGCATATGCAGGGAGGCATTCCTGAAGGTCATGTTGTACTTGTAACCGGAATTGCCGGTACTATGAAGTCTTCAGTTGTTTTTAACATATTATACAACGAAACACTGGCAGGAAAAGTTGGTGTATACTTATCTTTGGAGCAGTCATATCAATCACTCCTGAACCATTTTATCAACATGGAGTATGATCTTGACAAGATAAATCTGGTTGTGCTATCAGACATCAGTAAAATCAATGAGTCTCTTGCAGCAATGGATACAGATAAGGGTGCTCTCATAATAATTGACCTGGGTACAGTAAGAAAAGAGATTCGTGCAATGCAGATAAGCACAAGCAAGGACTGGATGAATCTTATAAAAAACATTGTAAGAAAGGTCAGGACAAAAGGAAAGTGTGACCTTTTCTGCCTTGATTCATTATCAGCACTATATGCATTGTCTGACTTTGAAAACCCAAGACCAAAACTCTTCAACATGTTTGAGTTCCTGAGGGATCTTAAACTTACATCATTTCTGATAAGTGAGATGCCGCTCAACAAAGAGAGCTACAGTGAATACGGAGTAGAAGACTATCTTGCAGACGGAATAATGCATCTGGACTTGAAGAGAAGACAGAGAAAAGTCACAAGAGAAATATCAGTTGTCAAGATGAGAGAAACAGACACCAACACAGATGTATTCACACTGGAGTTTAATGATGGCAGATTCCAGGCACTCTATGGCGGAAAGATACCCTTGATTTAGTCTTTAAGCAACTTATGTCTTTATAAACAGGACTACAGATATATAATTCTTGTTTTGGATAAGTAATCCTGGGTAGTACAATTTTGTCAAGAAGAAATCCCACCATGGCCAGACGTAGTTGCGATGCTTTGAGAAGTAGGACAGGCGTTTTTGACTCGCCCTATGTGCCGTGATGGTTGGATTCATAATCTGATTAAATCCTGAAAAATCATATTCTGAATTTTCTCACTAACAAATCAAAACCTTTATAAATGAACAAACAACCCATGTAGGATAAGGGGGTTAAACCCGCTAAACTACTTTGGTAGGAGGGTAAAATATGGAAAAACCACAAGCATTAGAATCAATAAATAAGGCGAAATCTGAATCTCAGTCAAGAAATTTTACTCAGAGTATTGAACTAATAGTAAATCTAAAAGATCTTGATCTGAAGAAAATCAATATGGATTATTTTATCAGACTTAACCATCCACTGGGAAAAAAGATAAAAGTCTGTGCACTCGTAGGTCCAGAACTTGCAGAAAGCGCAAAAAAAGTAATGGATAAGGCAATAACAGTAGAAGAATTTGACAATTACAAGAGTGCAAAACAAATGAAGAAACTTGTAAGTGAATATGACTTCTTTGTAGGACAGGCAAACATCATGCCACAGATTGCATCAAAATTTGGTAAGGTTCTTGGCTCAAGAGGAAAAATGCCAAACCCAAGCGCTGGATGTATTGTGCCGCCAAATGCAAACCTGGATGACCTTTACAAACAACTCCAGAAAACAGTTCACATAAAGGCAAAAAAGACTCCAGTAATCCAGTGTCTTGTTGGCAAAGAAGACCAGAATGAAGAGCATGTGGCAGATAATCTCTTGACAATCATGAATTCACTAGAACACCAGTTAGACAAAGGTGTGCATAATATCAAAGATATTTATTTGAAGCTTACCATGGGAAGACCAGTAAAGGTGCCAAAATGAGAGAGAAAGGAGAAGTAGCAGAATACAAAAAAGAAATCGTAGCAAAGCTAGAAGAGCTTTTCAAAAAATACCCTTATTTTGGCGTGGTCAACATGAGAAACCTGCCTGCAAAACAGCAGCAGAGAATAAGAAGGGCAATCAGAGAAAAAGTAACTCTCTGGATGACTAAAAAAAGACTTATAAAAATTGCAATCAACAATCTAAAAGATGAAATTGAAGGCATTGATGGTTTAATACCTTATCTTGAAGGAATGCCTGCTCTTATATTTTCAGAACAGGATCCTTTTGTGATTGCAAAACTCATACAGAAAAACAAGTCAAAAGCAGCAATCAAGCCAGGCCAGGTAGCCCCAAACGATATAAAGGTTACAGCTGGTCCAACTGACTTTGCCCCAGGCCCAATCATAGGCCAGCTTGGAGCACTTGGAATCAAATCCAAAATCCAGGACGGCAAGGTTGAGATTGTTTCAGATGCTGTAATTGCAAAAGAAGGGGAAGAAGTAGGTCCTGATGCAGCAAGCATCCTTGCAAGGATGGGTGTTGAGCCAGTTGAGGTAGGATTGAATCTGGTTGCAGTGTATGCAGACGGAGAAATCCTTGAAAAACAACTGCTGTTTATTGATGAGCAGGAATACCTGGACAAGATAACAGCTGCAAACGCAGCTGCTCTTGCACTTGCTTTGGAAGTAAAGTACTACACAAAGCAGACAGTGCAGATTATCTTGCAGCAGGCATTTAGAGAATCAAAGTCATTAGCATTAGAATCAGGAGTTGTATCAAAAGATACAATGCCTGAGCTACTCAATAAAGCTGAGAATGAAGCTTCAGTTTTAAAATCAAAGATCGAGGAGGTATAAGAATGGAATATGTATACGCGGCAATGCTTTTACACAAAGTTGGAAAGGAGATTAACGAGGAGAATTTAGGCAAAGTCCTGAAAGCAGCAGGTGTTGATGTGGATGATTCACGTGCAAAAACACTGGTTGCAGCACTGCAGGATGTCGATATAGACGAAGCAGTAAAGGCAGCTCCAGTTGCAGCTCCAGCAGCAGCTCCTGCAGAGGAGAAAAAAGCTGACAAAGCCCCAGAAAAGGAAGAAGATGAAGTTTCTGAGGAAGAGGCTGCTGAAGGTCTAGGTGCACTATTTGGATAAATCCTCGGATGAAAGCTGGTAATTATGACGGAAGAGAAAGAGAAACTATTATCGGATTCAAAGAAATATAATAGAGATATTTCTAAGTACAGGAGAAAGCTAAACGAGCTTAACAGTGAAAAAGAATCAGCTTTCAAAGAGTTAGATTCTGTAGGTAAAAAAATTGCATCCCTCATAAGGGATGTGAAAAAGCTAAAAAAAGAGAGAGACAGCTTTAATAGAGATGTACAAAAGCTAAAAGAGAAGAGATCAGAGCTTCAAAAAGAGATTAGCAAGCGTATTTCTGAGTTCAAGAAAAAGAACAAAGCTAGGCAGGAAATTCTTGACAAACATGACATGAAGACTCCGCCATCAAAAATCAAGGCCAGAATTGAACAACTCAACCAGAGAATAATAACAGAAGCCCTGAAATTTGAAGAAGAAAAAAAGGTCATGAGCAAGATAAATGATCTCAAAAAAGAGTTGAAAAAAGCAGGAGACATTGATGGTGTGTTTTCTGAAGCAAGCAAAATATCAAAACAAATCGATAAGTTAAAACAAAAACATGAAGAAACCCATAGTGAGATCCAGGAGCTTGCAGAAAAGAGCCAGGAAAGACACCTGAAGATGATTGATATAAGTAAAAATATCGATGAATTAAGAGAAGAAGAAACAAAACACAGAGATTCTTTCCACAAGGTAAAAGAACAATTCAATGAGGTCAACAACCAGCTCAAGGTAACACTTCTAAAACTCAATGAGGTAAGAAAGGAACTAAAAGAATTCCAGGACGAGCTTCCATTACAAAACAGGGGAGAACAGCTGCAGGAACAGGGCAAGAAAGTAGAAGAGAAGATAAAAAAAGGAGAAAAACTAACTACACAAGATCTTCTGGTATTTCAGAGCCAAAATTAAACCTTATATACAACGTCGTTTGCACGAACTCTATTCTTGACCTTAAGACCAATAGACTGGCCAGCTTCTGCTACATCTACATTATCATGGTCAATCTGCATAGATGCAACAGGCATTTCAAAATCAGTAGTATGCCCCTTAATTCTTATAGTGTCCCCGGTCTCTAGTGTCCTGTCCAGCTCAATAACTGCAACACTAATGTTTGCAAAGTAGTGCGTAACTCGTCCGATTTTTTCCAAATTACCACCTCATAGTCTTAATGGTAATATGAATTTATAAAACTATTGATAATTGTCAGCGCACTCTTCAGAACAGAACCATAAAACCTTGTCGTCAACTTCTCTTTCAACAACCTGATCAGGTCCCATCAGAATCTTCCCGCAGGTCTTGCACTTTGCTTCTTCCTCTTCAGAGCCTTCAACAAAAGCTGCTTCCCAAGGCTCAATCTCGTCATCCTCAACTTCCTGCTCACGTCCCTCTTTTGAATAAATGTCTTTTTCAATTTCGTCTGGCATTTCTATCCCTCTACAAACAAAGTGTAAGCAGGAATATTTAAATTTATTGGAAAGTTTTTTTGATTGCGAGTCCTTTTTTATGGGCAACTCTTAAAGGATAAGGCATCTTAAACCCTTCATCAAGACACTTTGTTACAATCTCCATACTTGAAGAAAGACTAATCCTGTGACCCGGGCTTACAAAAATAGGATTTGCATGCCTTTTGGTATGCATCAAAACACCCCTTATCTCACCATTGCAGATTATCTTTGTGCCATCAACTTCACCGCACAACTTGTTTTTTGCAACACCAATTGTGGGAATATCAAGAAGAAGTCCGATATGAGAAGCGCACCCAATTCTTCTCGGATGCAAAATACCATGCGAGTTAACTATCAGAATATCAGGTTTTGTCTCAAGCATGCTGTACGCCTGAACAATAGCAGGAGCTTCTCTGTATGCAAGATAAGTAGGCCTGTAGTTGACCCTTGGTTTTGTAATGTAATGTTTTGTTTCAATTAACTTCTTGGTTTTAAAATCAAGAACAACAATAACAGCAGCCATCTCCTCCTTGGAATAGACAATATTAGTTCCTGCAATAGTTTTTATCTTTTCATACTCGTCAGAAGTTATAATCTTTTGAGCTAGTTCAAGCTGCTCTTTTCTCACCATTTTTGTGTTCATACATGTAAATAATGAATAATTAATATAAAAAGGTTTTGTTTTTGTTACTATCGATAAGTAGGTATTATGGTTTTTTAGTTTTTTGGTACCGTATATAACATAGAGACTTGTGAATTCCTCAAGCGCAAATCCTTTTTACTGGCTTTCAAATCACTTTGAACAATCCATATCACACCCAAAAACATATTTGCATATAGAAATCCTTCCTCCCTGGCACAGACGGCCATTTGCGCATGGCCTATTCCGTTGACCTTGGTCAACTACATCTGGCCAAGGAAGGATTTCTCATTTCCGGTGCTGTCAACTAGCCCGTGTTTTCACGGGCTCTCACTTTTCTTACATTGAAAT
>CAYUHF010000020.1:0-26100 GCA_964444505.1 uncultured Methanosarcinales archaeon
ATCAGCTGCGCTGGATGATAAAATCATCCTCTAAGAATCTATTTTGGACATAGCCTTTTTCAGGTAAGATTTAAATATAAAACAAGCCCACCTTTACTCAAGGGGGACATGGTGTAACCTGGCCAACGCAAACTGGGATTTTTCCTGGGTTGCCTTGGGGCAACTATCACTATTGGCTCCAGTATGGAGCGCTGAGCTTTACGCAATGAAGAAAATTTGGTGTGTCGCTCTGATGAAGACACCAATGGATCAGGGTTCAAATCCCTGTGTCCCCATTTTTCTACGAAAATAATTTATAGAAGGAAAAAATATGTTCTTTTATGAAATTTCAAAACAAAACTGTTCTGATTACCGGTTCAAGTAGAGGGATTGGAAGGGCAACTGCTCTTCTATTTGCAGAAGAAGGCTCAAAAGTTATAGTAAACTATCTTTCTTCCGAACAACAAGCCAAAGAAGTTGTTAAAGAAATCCAATCCATGGGACAAAAAGCAATTATGATCAAATGTGATGTCTCTAAACCGGAGCAGGTTAAAGAGATGGTTCAGAAGTCTGTGAAAACCTTTGATAAAATTGATATTCTTGTTAACAATGCAGGGATAGTCTTTGATGTTCCTTTTTCCAAACGCACTTTGGATCATTGGAAAAGGACACTATGGGTCAATCTAATCGGTACATTTCTTTGCAGCAAATACGCTTCACAAAAGATGAAAAAGGGTTCAATAGTGAATATATCCTCTACAAATGCAATTAATGCATTTAGTCCAGAATCAATAGACTATGACTGTTCAAAGGCAGGAATAATAAGTATGACAAGAAACTTGGCCAAAGAGCTTGCTCCAGATATAAGAGTTAATGCTGTTGCTCCAGGGTGGGTTGACACAGATATGAATAAGGAGCTGCCAGAAGAGTTCATACAGGATGAGGTTGAAAAAATATACCTGAAAAGATTTGCCAAAGCAAAAGAGATTGCAAGATCCATTCTTTTTTTAGCTTCAGATGATTCAAGTTATATTACTGGAAGTATACTTAAAATAGATGGTGGATACGGCTAATAAGTAAGATTTAAATAACTGCTGCCGGAGTTTTGTTTTTATGAAAAAAGAGGTAATTGAGTCTGCAGCAACTTTAACTGGAACAGTTATAGGTGCAGGGATTCTTGGTATTCCTTATGTTGTTGCACGGGCTGGTTTTCTCACAGGATTAATGGATATTGTTTTTCTTGGCTTTACTGTAATTCTCCTTTACCTCTTTTATGGAGAAGTTATACTGCGCACAAAAGAAACACACCAGCTCACAGGCTATGCCGAAAAGTACTTGGGAAAGACAGGAAAAATACTTGGAACAATTGCAATGGCTGTTGGTATTTATGCTGCTCTTATCGCCTATATAATAGGTGTTGGTGCAAGCACGAGTGCATTAATCGGCGGAAACAGACTTGTTTACTCAACCCTTTTTTTGATATTCGGGGCTTCTATGGTGTATGTTGGTATTTCTGCTGTTGAAAAGTCAGAACTCTTTATAGGAATAGGAGTGCTTGTCTCAATTCTTCTCATATGTGCATTAAGTATCCAAGAAGTAGAATATGCAAATATTTCAGAGTTTAGTATTTTTAAGATTCTTCAGCCATATGGTGTGATTTTTTTTTCATTTCTTGGTACTGCAGCCCTGCCAGAGATGAGAGAGGAATTAAAGGGAAAAGAAAAATATCTCAAGAAAGGCATAATCCTCGGAATGATTATCCCAATTTTCATTTACAGTGTGTTCTCAATGGTTGTGATAGGGGTTGTAGGGCTTGATGGTTTTAATGAGCTTGATCCCAACAACAGGATAGCAACAATTGCACTTGGAAACCATGTTGGAGAGCACCTATGGATCCTTGGAAATATCTTTGGAATATTTGCCATGACAACTTCTTTTCTATCTCTTGCACTAGCATTAAAAGAAATGTTTGTTTATGACTTTAAGTACAACAAGAATATTTCACTTTTACTAACCATTATTCCGCCTTTTGGAGTTGCTCTATTAAATTTTACAGACTTTATCTCTGTTATTAATTTCTCAGGAGTGTTTGTAGCTGGTCTTACTGGTATTTTGATTGTTCTTATGCACTGGTCTTCACAGAAAAAGGGAAACAGAAAACCAGAATATTCATTAGAAGTTGGTAAATGGGCAGGAGTGATAATAATTGCCCTGTTTGTACTGGCTGTTGTCCACAACTTATTCTTTTAATTTCAAAACCAGGATAAGTACTCCAAGAATCCCTACACCAATCAGCACATAGAGTATGTAAGCAGACAAAAAGCTTGTTACAACTTCCATCTGAAAAAGAAATATCAGAACAACTGCAATCACAAATGCTGTAAGCATCTTAAAAATTCTATAGAATGCTTTTTTCTTGTCCTTTGCTCTTACAATATGCATTACAACCAGAACAAAAAGTGCAAAAAACATGAAGCCAAGGGCACTGTAATAAATTACAGGCCACGGATTGATATCTGTTAATCCATTCCATGCTGTGCCGGTCATATTCATATCAATTGTCTGATTAAGATTAACATCAGGCATGGTGTGGTTAACTGAAATATTTGTCTGGTTTTGTGTCTGGTTTGTTCCAACTGTTGAAACATACCTGTATGTCAGAAAACTAAGACTCAGAAACACCAAAACCATCAAAATCAACAGTATTATTGTTCCTGGTTTTTTCTCGCTTTTCTCAAGACTCTTATAATATACTTTGTCTTTTGATGCGGCCATTGAAATTACAACCACTATTGCCAAAATAAGCAAAAACACTGCCAAACCACCAATAAGAATTCTTACATAATCCACTTCAGCATCCACATGCTCTCCATCTGTCTGGTTGATTCCACAAGAATCAACATTCATGGTAAGTGGAGCTTTTGCGTGCAGATCCGAGTTTCTTGAATAAACATGCAGGTTGTTCTCAATATCTCCACTGACATCACAGGGAGGAGTAATAAAGATAGACACATCTTTTGTTGAGTTTGGACCAAGTGTCAAAGGGTCAACCCCTATTGTTGCATATTCTGAAAACCTCTCAAGTTCAAAATCAAATGTTTCTTCATATGTTCCTGTATTTTTCACTTCAAAATCATATACAAAAGGTGTACAGGCGCAGCCTTGTTGTGTTAAGTTTCTGAATCTTAGTTTGAAATTATTGCATTTGTCAATATCAAAAGTCTGGGTGATTGTTTCTTCTGATTCTGATGAGGTTATTGTTATCTCTAATTTGTATTTTCCAGATAAACCGCAGGGTACATTTGAGAAGAGCTGGATTTGTTTACTCTGTCCACTCTGAAGCTCAAAGCTCTCAGGAAAAACAGTTGTCCACTCTGAAGCTCTGCCTGAAAGCTCTGTTGAGAAAATAGCATCAGCACCTGTGTTTTGAACAGTTATAGAGCTTCTTAATATTTCACAAGAACAACCATAAACCTTTTCCTGGTTAAGTGTATACAAATCTGCACTTACAAATGAAACAAATAATAGCAATAATGGAATTAGTATCTTGATTTTCATATTACCACCCATGTTACTACTAAGCAATAACTTCACATATAAATATTTTTCGATTTGTCACCTACACAGTATTGAAAAAAGAAGTACAATAAACCAGTTAAAGTATTCTAAGATGGCATAATCGGGCGCTAAAGCACTGAAAAATAGTAAATCCATACGAAAAGTTTATAAAAGATGTAAAAACACTTGTTTACATGGGAAGAATAAAGACAAAACTCATAAAACGTGTTTCAAACAAGTTAGTCAGAGATCATGGTCCTAAGTTCAAGAAGGATTTTGAGAAAAACAAAGAGCTTGTCACCCAATTTGCAGACATCAGGTCCAAAAAGCTCAGGAATGTTATTGCTGGGTATGTGACAAGACTAGTAAAAACCAATGAACAAGGAGGATGAGAATGGCAGCAGACAACTCTGTATTTGTGGGAAACAAACCATTTATGAATTATGTTACTGCAGTGGTTATGCAGTTTACAGTTAAAAACGCAGAAGAAGTGACAGTAAAAGCGAGAGGAAAGTTTATTTCAAGGGCTGTGGACGTTGCAGAAGTGGCAACAAAAAGATTTCTTGACAACCAGGTGAAGGTCAAGGGTATTGAAATAGACTCTGAAGAGTTTGAAAAAGAAGAAGGAAAAACAATCCGCGTATCCACAATTGAGATAACACTTGAGAAAGCTTAAGATTCATTAAAAGGATAAAATAATTTTTTCTTAGATAGGGTTCTGTTTGGAAAAGATAAATATATAAGAAAGCAACTCTATTTAATAAGGGTCTGTGGTGTAGTGGATAGCACGAGTGGCTTCGGTTCCTAGGAGAAACCACTTAGCCGGGGTTCGAATCCTCGCAGACCCATCAGAGGTGACGCATATGATTTGGATTATTATGTTTGTAATTTTTGCAGTGATCCTTTTTTTCATCACTGTGAGAATGAATTATGAGTGGCAGAAAGCAATTATCTTAAGATTTGGTAAATTCAAGAGACTTTCGGGTCCAGGTCTATTCTTTGTGTACCCTTTTGTTGAAAAGGTCATGAAGGTTGATACAAGACTTATCACTTTGGATATCCAGAAACAGGAAGTTATTACAAAAGATAATGTGTCTGTGCACATTGATGCTGTTGTTTTCTATAAAATACTAAATGTCAAGAATGCTCTTCTAAATGTCCAGCACTTTGAGACAAATATTTACCAGCAGTCATTGTCTGTCTTAAGAGACGTTGTGGGACAAAATTCTCTTGATGAACTTTTATCCCAGAAGGACAAGATTGGTGCGGAGATAAAAGAAGAGATTGACAAAAAGACAGAAGAGTGGGGAATTGATATTGATCAGGTAAAGCTGCAGAATATTGAGCTTCCTGAAGATATGAAGAGGATAATGGCAAGGCAGGCAGAAGCAGAAAGAGAAGGAAAGGGAATAATTATTACAGCAAATAGTGAGATGGAGGCTGCCAAAAAACTAAGAGAAGCTGCAAAGACATTAAGCGAGGTTCCTGGAGCTCTGCAGCTGAGAATGATGACAACAATAAGTGATGTTAGCCAGGACAGAAGCAACACAATTGTTTTTGCACTGCCCATGGATGTGATGACAGGAAAAGGTGCTGAGTTAGCTTCTGCTGCAATGAGCAAGCTGGCTGCAACATTCCCTGAAGACAAGAAAGAGAAAAAACCAAGGCCTACAGAATAATTTTTTATTTTTAGGATTCCATTGTGGAGGGCAACAACCTGTTTACCTTAGTTCTCTGATGAAATGTTTTTCCAGATATACTTTCGTGGCCGGATGAAGTTGACTGAATACTAAGGTTAAATCTACGGTTTAAAGACCTAGAACCTTACTTTATAAAACACAATTCTTCTAAGTAATATGACATGCGTTTTTAACTGGCTGTCTGTGAATTGGAAGGAGGAAATTCTACATCTTTCCTAATTTTAGTAACAGGATATTGTAGATTTTCTATTGTTTTTCCATTCGTAACCTTTAAAAATGGGAGTAAATTACCATATTGCATTACAGCCCGAGTTCATGTGAGCGCCAATAGGGCTTTCACAGTTTCTCAGGTAGAAGAAAATGGCTAAAGAAAAAGACTTCAGACACATTGTAAGAATTGCAAATACTGACCTAGATGGCAGAAAGCCTTTGATCTCAGCAATGAAGAAAATCAAGGGTGTAGACTTTTCTATGGCTAATTCAATATGCATTAGGGCTGCAGTTGACAAGACAACCACAACCGGCCATCTTGAAGAAGAGGATATTCACAAATTAAACCAGATACTAAAAGATCCTGCAAGCTATAATATTCCTGAATGGATTCTTAACAGAAGAAAGGATTACGAAACAGGAAGAGATATTCATCTTGTTGGTGTTGATCTGGAACTTGCCCAGAAAGATGATGTCAAGA
The DNA here is from genome assembly GCA_964444505.1 of uncultured Methanosarcinales archaeon. GTDB lineage: Archaea > Nanobdellota > Nanobdellia > Woesearchaeales > JAGVZT01 > CAYUHF01. The sequence continues at coordinate 5,929 of CAYUHF010000020.1, forward strand.
GACTGCAGAAAATCAAGTCATACAGAGGAATGAGACTTGCCTGGGGACTTCCTGTGAGAGGACAGAGAACAAGGTCAAACTTCAGGAAGAACAAAGGAAAAGTTGTAGGAGTCAAGAGAAAGAAGGGTTCTAAATCCGGAAGAGTCTAAAATGGGAGATCCAAGAAAACACAGGAAAAAGTACAGTACACCAATACATCCTTGGCAGAAGGGTCGTATTGAAGAAGAAAAAGTTCTAATGGAAAAATATGGTCTTAAAAATAAAAAAGAGATCTGGAAAATGGTCTCAATTCTCAAGGGATTCTCAAGACAGGCTAAAAACCTTATTGCTAGTACAACTGAGCACGGTGCAAAAGAAAGGGACCAGCTCCTGAAAAGACTTCATTCAATGAATCTTTTGCCAAAGGATGCTGACCTTGATGATGTGCTTGGTCTTCAGACAAGCGATATTATGGAGAGAAGACTCCAGACAATTGTCTATAGAAAAGAACTTGCCCAGACAATAAACCAGGCAAGACAGTTTATTGTTCATGGTCATATTGTTGTTGGAAACAAGAAAGTTACATCACCATCGTATATTGTTAGAGCAAATGAAGAAGATTCTGTGGGGATAATTCCTTCATCTACTGTATCTCTTCTGCTTAAAGAAGAGGAAGTGATTGGAAAATGAGCATGAGAAAGACAAGATGGGGAATTGCACACATTTACGCATCTTATAATAACACAATTATTCATATTACTGATATTACAGGAACAGAAAGTATTGCCAAGTTCTCAGGAGGTATGGTTGTTAAGCAGGACAGACTGCAGAGTTCACCTGGCGCTGCAATGGTTGCTGCAAAAAAAGCAGCAGAAAAAGCTATTGAGAATGGAATTACAGCAATACACGTCAAAATAAAAGCTCCTGGAGGCCACAACGGACCTTATCATCCTGGTCCCGGGGCACAGGCTGCAATAAGGGCTTTTTCAAGAATAGGTCTGAAGATCGGAAATATCCAGGAAGTCACACCTATTGCACATGACGGGTGCAGGAAAAAGGGTGGAAGAAGAGGTAGGAGAGTATGAACATAAAACTACTTGAGAAATCAGATGATAAGGCTTCTTTTGTGCTTGAGGGCTGCAAAGTATCTTTTGCAAATTCCTTGAGAAGAAGTGTTATTGAAGAAGTCCCAACTCTTGCAGTTGAGGATGTTGAATTCAGGGAGAACTCTTCTGCATTATACGATGAGATTATTGCCCACAGACTCGGGCTTCTGCCAATTAAAACAGACCTTAAATCATACACACCTTATGATGTGTGTGAATGTGAGGGGGCTGGATGTGCAAAATGCCAGCTTAAACTAACACTAAAGGAAAAGGGCCCAAAGATGGTTTATGCATCTGATATTAAAAGTAAAGATCCAAAGGCAACACCAGTTTATCCAAAAACTCCTATTGTAAAACTATTGAAAAACCATGAGCTCGAGTGTGAGATGACTGCTGTTGTGGGCAGGGGTAAAGAACATGTCAAGTGGAGTCCTGGACACGTTTACTACAAACATGTTCCAGAGATAAAGATATCAAAGAAAGGCGAAAAAAAGCTCGAGTGTATTGAAGTTTGTCCACATGATATATTTGTTGAAAAAAAAGGCAAACTTGCCATAGATAAGGATAAAGTTATGGACTGCACTCTTTGTGGTGCATGCGAAGACCTTACAAAAGGAGAAGTAAAAGTAGAAAAACAAGAAGAATCATTTGTATTTTATGTAGAATCTTGGGGACAGCTTGAACCACAGGAAATTATGAAAACATCCTCAGAACTATTAAGAGATAAGTTGAGGACTTTTGTCTCTGAACTTAAAGCAACCAATTAGCGGGGGTGTCGGAGTTAGGTCAAACGACTACGGTTGAGGGCCGTAGGCCTAAGTGGCTGCGCGGGTTCAAAAAAAGCTTGAAAGTCCCGTCCCCCGCACTAAAACAAAAATGACAAAAACAACAAACCCTCATTTGAGGGATTTAATCAGGAACTTGAAGAAAAAGGCAATCCAGGAAGAACAGGATTTCTGGAAAAGGCTTGCAACTGACCTAGAGAAACCTAGGCGGCAGAGAAGAGCTGTAAATATTTCCAGAATAAACAGGTTTACTGAAGACGGTGATTTTATTGTTGTGCCAGGAAAGGTTCTTGCTACTGGAGAACTCAACCATAAATTGACAGTTGCTGCCTGGAAATTTTCAAAAAAAGCTGAAGAAAAGATTAACACTAATGGCAAAGTGATGAGCCTTGACACCTTGCTTGATACAGATATTAAGGGTAAAAAAATCAAAATAATTGGTTAAAATGACAGTAATAGACGGTAAAGAACTCATTGTTGGAAGAATGGCTTCAAGAGTAGCTAAAAGAGCACTTCTTGGAGAAGAGATTGATATTGTGAACTGCGAAAAAACCGTGGTTACAGGAAGAAAGCAGGAGGTTCTCAACCGGTACAAGAAAATAAAACAGAGAGGAACTCCTAAAAAAGGACCATTTATCCATACATCTCCTGAAAAATTTGTCAAAAGGAAAATCAGGGGGATGCTTCCGTATAAAAGAGAGCGGGGAAAACTGGCTCTTCAGAGAATAAGATGCCACAAGGGAGTGCCAAAACATCTTGAAAAACAGGAAATGGAAAAAATGGAGTCTGCTCATATTTCAAAACTAAAGATTTTAAAGTACATGTATATTGAAGATATTGCAAAACACATAGGTGGAAAATGACAATACACACATCAGGAAAAAGAAAATCTGCTGTTGCCAGGGCAACCTTGAAAAAAGGCCAGGGAATAGTCAGAATAAACAGTAAGAGACTTAAAGTTATCAAGCCTGAGATGCAGAGATTAATGATAAGAGAGCCATTAGTTCTTGCTGGTGATCTTAGCGAGAAAGTTGATATTGAGGTTAATGTTACTGGTGGAGGTAAGACTTCCCAGGCAGAAGCATCAAGATTAGCTATTGCAAGAGCTCTTGTAAAGCAGGAACCCAAACTTGAAGAGAAATTTCTGGAATATGACAGGCATCTTTTGGTTGCTGATGTTAGAAGAAAAGAAGTTAACAAACCTAACCGATCCAAGGCTAGGGCAAAGCGACAGAAATCGTACAGATAGATTTATAAACATTATCAGGAAAAGTGGACACATGATTATACCAATCCGATGTTGGAGCTGTGGAAAACCAATTGCCCACCTCTGGGAAGATTACAAGAAAAGAGTGTCTGAAGGAGAAGATGCAAAAGAGGTAATGGATGATCTTGGGCTTGAGAGATACTGCTGCAGGGCAACATTTTTAGGTCAGGTTGACCTTCTGGACACAACTGCACAGTTTAAAAAAGGTTAATTCTTTGGAAGTTAGTAAGATTTTTATATAATCCTTGTTTAAAACCAACTATGAAAAGAGACATGGCTTTGGGTATTGTGTTTCTTGCTGTATTTTTTAGTATTAGTGTGGTTGTTATGTCTTACATCAATATTTTTCATGAACCTTCTGATTCTATTGCTGAAGAACCAGAAATCACAGGGTCTTTTCTCGGGCTTCCCACAATCTACAGGGACATAATAGGTGTACAGATAATGACACTTGCCACAGGCATATTGTTTATTTTGAACTCGCATCAGGACTGATTCTGTCCTTTATTAGTATTGCAATGTATGGTAGGGCAAACGCCGCAACATAAATTGCACTGGATATCATCATCTCTTGTGTTTTTGAACCAGTTCTGTTTAGAAAACTGCTTATACCAAGAAGAATCACAATGTTTATTATCGAAAGAACAGGGATAAACAATGCTGCAAATATGTGGTGGTGTGGTCTTAGATGCTCAATATCTTTTATTAGAAAACTAAATATTGCGCCAAACAAAAGGCCCAGGGCACTCACAATTATGTAAAGATGTGCATCCTGCATTATCATCATAAAGGGTATGAGAGCCAAAAATATCAAAAAGTTGAACAATCCTAGAACAAGCAGAATAAGCCAGTACATAATTCTGGTGAACTGTTTGGAATACTTTGTGTATTTTTCCTTGTTGTGTGTCAGATCTATTTTCATAGTCCTTCAAAATCTATTTCTACTCTTGCCAGCCTTAACATTTCGGAAAAATCTTTTCCGTTCTCAAGTATTTTTGAAACAAATCTTACAAAAATCTTGCTCCTCTTAAAATATTCTGTAACAGTATCAATATCTATCTCCACTGGTCCTTCCTGCAGATGAGCAGTCATAGTAACATGCCGCCTGTACTCATTTCTCCTGTTAAACTCTGCCCTGCTTAGTTTTCTTAAAAGGTAATAAAAATTCAAAAACTCTGTAAATTCATCTTCATCTTCATAGTATTCTCCCAGTATTCTTGCACAAAGTCCTGGACTTTTCGGTATGTCTTCAACTTTCTCTTCTTCCTGCAGCTTGTAAAGCAGTGCCTTTATGCACATATCAAATGTACTAATCAGCCTTTCAACCACACTCTTAAGTACATCTACTGTTCTGGTGTATTTTAAACTGACAAATATCAGATGCTCTGTTCTTTGGATCTCTTTTCTTGCCTGTTCAAGGTATTTATTCATTCACTATCCCCTCCATCTCTTCAATGAATCTCTTTGTTTTGGGAATGTATGCTTTCAACTGTTCCAGGGATATCTTTTTTAGGTCGTAATCTTCTGATGCAATCACAAACTGGTTATCTCTTGAGAACTCAACAGGACTTTTCTTGTGTGCTACAATAATGTCTCTGATCTCTCTTATAAGATCAAGGTATTTTGTATCTATCTTAAACCGTGGAACAATCTTTATCCTGAACATATTGAACTTTGACTCAAAATTGTCATGAAAAGGAGGTATTCTCTTGTACATCCGTTCATAATAAAGAACAGATCCTATGGAATAAGAAATCGCCATAAAAAGATTCTCAAGTGCTGCAAGAAGTATTTTGCTGTCCTTAACAAGCGGATAAGTCATGGTTAGCATATGATCAGCAATATTAAGCCTTTTTCTGGCTTTCTCTCTGTGCTCTTCATACTTATCCATGCTGGTTTTTAGTTGAAAGAAGTTTTTAAATCTTGCTATGATAAATCAAGTATGGCTTTTGCCAAATCTCCCTCAGACTTTTCAAGAGCTTTTCTTGCTGTTTCTTCATCTACTCCTGCCTTCTCCATCACTGTTTCGATATCTTCAGGATCAATTCCTTTTTCTCTTTCTGTTATCTGACCTGAGATCTGGAAAGTATCCTGTCCCATCATGTTGACTTTTACAACCTGAGGATTCAGGATAACAATATCTTTGTCCTGGGATTCAATAATCACCCTGTCAGAGTCGACTTCCCGCTGCTTTATACCCATCCTCTGCATCATCTTCTTCATCTGACGGGGATTCATATTCATCCTATCCACCTATTGCCATATGCTCTAAGAATCAAAACAAGTGCTATTACAACAACACAGGCCACAACAACAACTCCAGGTCTTATCTCAAAACTGCTCCTATAGTCTTCAAAATACCTAACAAGACCTCCCATTGAACTGGGCATCCTTACTTTGTTTTTTCTTGCCATTTTCAAAAAGTGATAGATTGGAAATAAGCCACCTTCTGTCAAACCTCCTTATGGAATGGTTCGTCTCAACATTGAACTTAGCGCATATGCTTGCACCGGCCAGGACTCACCGTTTCATCAGTTCCCTGGAAACGTATGTCAATTGATCGCTGTCACCAGCTCTCCTTATGACGTCATGCTGCTCCAGGGCTGTTCCGTTTCTGAGTGGTTGCCTTCCCTTAGAGAACTCCCAAAGGAGTGGCCTTTTGTGGTGGGTGGACTTTCCTCACATCTGTGAAAGTTGAGTATCCATCTATCTTTAATTAAATAAGCTCTTTTGTTTTAAAAAGGTTTTGGTGAAAGATATTTATACTCTTGTTTGTTGCTCTAAAGTATGATGTCTTCTGGATCCGAGGTTTTTGACAACTTACTTAATGGTGGGTACAGCTCAAATCTTCTGAATCTAATATACGGGCCTGCAAGCTCAGGCAAGACAACTGCTTGTATGCTTGCAAGCATTGCCTGCCATAATACCGGGAAAAAGACTATTTTTGTTGATACAGAGAATGGTTTTTCTGCTGAGAGAATATCGCAGATGACACATGACTACAAAAGTGTTCTTGACAGTATTATTCTATGCAGACCTAATAGCTTTGATGAGCAGGTTGTTCTGTTTGAAAGACTCCATGAGATACTTGATGCACCCAATATTGGGCTTCTGATTATTGATACCATTGGAACATTATACAGGGCCGAGAGAACAAAAGACATCAGCAAGAAAAACAAGCAGTTCATCTCACAGATAGATATTATACGAAAATTGTACAAAGAATATGATTTTCCAATCATTGCCACAAACCAGGTCTACTCATCAATGGAAAAAGACAAAGTAGTCCCTGTAGGGGGCCAGATAATTTCAAGGAGAAGCAAGTGCATGATAGAGCTTGAACAGCATGATGAGTTCAGGAGGGCGATTCTTAGAAAACATCCTGAGATTGAAGAGCGCTCTGTTGATTTCAGGATTGTTAATTCCGGGTTCCGACAAATTTAGAAAGTATTTCTGAGAATTCCTTTGGGTTTTCCAGGAGGTAACTGTGTGTGCCCTCAACAAGCTTGAATTTGCTTTTTGGTAGAATCTCTGATAGTTTTCTTGACACATTAGAAGGCACCCTCTTATCCTTTTTGCAGCCAACAATTAATGATTCCTGTTCCACTTTTTTCATATGTTCTTCAAAATCACTATTAAAAAACCTGTAAGCAAATTCAAGAACATGGTTAGTGTTCATATTTTTCATGTCGTCTCTTACTACTTTTTTCAACTCTTTCTGCACATTTGTTCTTGCTTTGATTGCACTGATTTCTTTTGGAAGTAGGTAAGCCAGTTTAAGGAGCGATGCAAGCATTTTATGGTCTCTTGCAATGTCTATTAGCTTGACCTGGGGTTTGAAGTGCTTCCTGAAGTAACTCCCATTGTATGGAGAAGACTGTACAAACACTTTTTCTACTTTGTTGTTATCAAAAGCTGTAAGAAGTGCAATAGTTCCGCCAATAGATATTCCCCCAATGCAAAGCTTGTCATATCCTTTTTTGTCAATGAATTTATTTGTGAACTCCACAAGAGAATTAATATCTGGTGTTATTGTTCCTGTACTCTTACCTGCCCATCCTGGAAAATCAAAAGAAGTAAGTTCATAATCTGCATAAGGCCTGAGCAGCTCAAAAATTGCAGAACTCAATGGCCAGCCCGGGAGCAGCAAAACAGGATATCCAGAACCAAAAGAACGTGTGTAGACTTGTGAACCATTGATTTTCATTCTAATGTGAATTCTTCAAGAGGCACATCAACTGTCTCTCCTTTTTTTAGCTTGCCCTTATGTCTCAAGAATTCATTGGCAAGTATCCAGTAAATTAGCCCAAGGCTCTTTTTTCCCTTGTTGTTGCAGGGTATGACAAGGTCAATGTTGTTCGCCTGGTTATTTGTATCACATAATGCAACTATTGGAATTCCAACAGTAATTCCGTCATTTATAACATTTCTGTCAGGCCATGGATCTGTTATTACAAGAACATCAGCTTCTGTGTAATTTCTAAGATTAGGATTTGTGAGTATGCCTGGAGGATATCTTCCTGCAAAAATATTCATCCCTGTAACTTCACCAAGCTTTTTTACTGCTTTCCAGCCGTTCTCTCTTCTGCAGACAACAACAATCCTTTCAGGATCATAGTTTGACAGAAATTTGCCTGCTATTCCTAATCTCTCATCGATTTTCTGTAGATTAAGTACAGAGAGACCATCTGGTCGTGTTTTGTATATGAATTTCTCCATGTATTTTGTCTTGAATTTTGTACCTATATGTATTCCTGCCTTCAGGTATTCGTCTCTTGGAACCAATAGGTTTTCTTCCTCTGTCATGTTATAAAGGGGATGAGTCTTTGTTTATAAATCTTGCTTTTGAAAACAGGCAAAAGAGCACTCATATTCCGAGATTGTCCTAAAGTTCTAAAAACAACCAAATCCCTCCTGGTCAGGATAGAATTCTGCCTTGGATGAAAAATCACTTGATAAAATATACCAAATTATGCTTAAAAAAAATCAACCAATCTACAAAAAAGAACACACAGAAAACAGGGGTTGTAATATTATTTGAAAATCCGAGCTAATACCACTTCCCTTAGGTTGTGGATACAGTTCGCGCTTGCGCATCATATTTTCAATTCAGAAAATTTGGCTAGAATATAACGAGTCCTTAATACCCCACTTTTGAAAGTGGGGATAGGGCGAGATATGAATTGTTGTAGCCAGATTTTCGTTATTTTAATTTGTATGTTCTTAGAATCTCGTACATCGGGCCTTGCCTTGTGAGTGTGCTCTTTACAAGATGAAACTCTGATACTTCAAATTCCTCGGGTTTTACACTGATTTTTTCGAGTGACTGGATAAATTTCTCTTTATTTTTTGGTCTTTTCACTCTTGCCAGTGTGACATGCGGATGGTAGTTTTTGTCTGGTTTGAAAGAAAGATTTTCTTCTATCTCTTGATGGAGCTTAATAAATTGTTCTTGTGTAACCCCTACCCAGACAACTCTTACATAGTTGTAGTCAGGAAAAACACCAAGAGAAGTAAGTTCTGCCTTAAAACTTTCAAACTTGACCTTTTCAAGACTCTCTGCAATTTTTTCCAGAGCCCTATCTCCTAAAAATTTTAAAGTAAGATGAAACTCTTTTGCCGGCTTTATTACTGCTTCAGTTATCTCTTCTTGAGCTCTTCTCAGTTCATGATTAACATGCTCCGGGAAATCTACAGCAATAAAGAGCCTCACCATAAAAGTTTAGAAGTCTAGGTCTTCACCAAAATCCTCTGTATCCTCAAAATCTTCAGTTTCTTCAACTTCTTCTGATCCGGATCCAGCGTCTTCTGAAACAACTTCAGCAAAACCCACACTTCTCAGCACTCTTGTTACCCTTATTCTCACTTCGTCGCCTTTCTTTACACCTGGCACAAAGAGCACAAATCCGTCTACTCTGGCAATGCCGTCGCCTTTCTCGCCGACTCCTTCTATCTTAACATCTAATTCATCCCCCTGATCTACAGGAGCTGTTCTTCCAAAATCTCTTCCGTACATAAATTTTTCACCTTAGTTAATTTTGAGATAGCCAAATACATATCTCTATATGTCTGAAATCATGGGTCATTTATAAATGTAATGCATTATTGACTCTAGAATTTCCGGAAAAGATGCGTGCTCGGCAGTTACTTCCGGCGCTCATCGCTCCCGCTCACTGGGTGTTCACGTCATCATGGCACGCATATACTAATAATACAGCCATGTATTTAAATGATTTGAAAATCAACACAAACCCTATGAATCCCTGGCGAATAGTCCCCGCAGATGACTTTGTTGAGTATTTTGCATTTGATGTTATGCTTTACACATTCTTTTTTCACTTTCTCTGCTGAGATGTCTGGGTCTTCTGCAAAGTCATAGAAGTGGATGACTGTTCCACTCTTAGATGCACCAAAGGCAATGCCCAGAAAATCTTCTCCTGTTTTCGGCAGGGGCATAACTATCCTGTCAAACTGGCCGAGATCTGGAACAACTTTTCTTACATCTCCTTTTATAAGAGTTATATTATCTAACTTGTTTATTCTGATGTTTTCCTGTCCGTACTTGTGTGCAACAGGGTTGAGCTCAACTCCAGTTATGTGTTCTGGTGATGCATTCTTGGCTATTACCAGAGGATATGGACCACATCCTGAAAACATAACCAAAATTTTCTCATTATTTTTCACAAGCTCTGATATTCTTTTTCTCTCTGTGCTTAATCTGGGTGAAAAGTAAACTTTTTCAACATTGAGTTTGATTAATGCATTGTTTTCTTTGTGAATGGTTTCCTTTGTCTCTTCTCCGCAGACATAATCTAGTTTCTGTGTCCTGAACTCACCAGAGTGGACTCCTGCTTTCTCAAGTACTGTTTTTATGTTTTTGTTTGAAGCAATTACTGCTTTTCCAAATATCTCTTTTTTTTCAAAATCATTAAACTCCACAATGGCAATTGACCCGATTATATCAAAACCCTTTGGAGCCATCAATAATTCATCTTCTGAAAGCTCTTCTTCCAGAATTGAGATAAAGGAATTGTTTTCTTCAACTTTTGAAAGCTCAAGATCAACCATCTCAAAGTCATAATCTGTGGTATCTTTTACAGGCAGATAGACGTAATTCTTATCAGCTTTTATTTCATAATATTTTTCAAGAAGGTTCTTATCCAGTAGATCCTGCCTTATCTTTTCTGCTTTTTTCTTTGGAACTTTCAGGGTTTTCACACAAAATCACCAAGTGCAGTCTGCTGTTTTTTCTGTTCACTTTTTTTAAGTCTTTTAATTGCCCTTTCAATCTTGCTATCTGAAAAATCATATTCTTTTAGAAATTGTGTTAGGGTTTCTTCCTGGTATTTGTTCCACTCAATGGTGTAATTTGTTTCCACCTGCATGTTTTTAATGAGTGTGTATATTCTTTTCCATGAAATATCAAGATTCTTGTCCCACTCTGCTTCTTTAAATAGTGCTTCAAAGTCCTTGCCATGTTTTTTTACCAGTTTAAGAGCTGTTTTTGGTCCTACACCTTTCACACCACCCGGATTAAAATCTGTTCCAACAAGCATAGATATTACAATAAGCTGCTCCCTGTCTATTCCAAGGTTGTTTAAGGTTTCTGACAACAGAACTACTCTGGAAGATACTTTCCTGTAAGTTGCCTTGTTTTTCTGTCTTCTTTTCTGGGACACATTAAGATTCTGGATAAGTCTTTCAGCTCCATAGACGAGTGTGTCATAGTCCTGGCTCACAACAGCATAGCAGTCTCCCTGCTTTACCATACAGGCTGCCTGGGCTTCTCCTTCAGAGGGTGCCTGGATAACAGGACATCCAAGGTATTGCACTAGCTTTTTGGCTTCTTCTACCATCTCTGGTGTCAGCCTTGAAGTTCTGGAAGCGTATTTTCTCATTTCCTCAATATCTTTTTCTTTCTTGGCTTCTTCAAACTTCTCTTTGGCCTCCTGCTTAAGCTCTTTTCTCCTGCTTATTTCCTGAGATTTCAAGTCAGGAGAGACCCCATCAAAAACAAAAACCAGCTTAAGCCCTTTGCTCATCCATTTTGTTGTCCTGCTCAAAAGACCAACCAAATGACTTGTAACCCTTCCCTTTGAGTCTCTAAGCAGCTGGCCGTTTCTCTGTCTTATGGAGCTTAAGAACTGGTAAAGAATATTATAAGAATCAACAACAAGAATCTTTTTTCTCAAAGAATCTACATCAATATCCTCAGAATAAACTATGTCACTTATTGCTGTTCCCATTCTATTTGTTTTAATACCATTCCTTTGAATTCCTTATGAAGCATGTCTTTTGCAGTCTGGGTTACTTCTCCTGTGGTAAGATACATTGCAGGCAGTTTCTTCATCTGGCCCTGGACCATTGCTGCTGCAAGATCAGTATGGTTGCTCTTTTTCTTGCTTTTTGCCTTGCAATAGAATTTAAGAGGTCCTACTGCACTTGGAACTCTTATCACAAGATTAATGTCTGAACTTTTTCTTACAACTTCCTGCTCAATTATTTCTATCTCGTTTTTGTCCATAAACTTTTTTATTATATCAAGAAACTCGTCCTCAACTGTTGTGTCAACAAACTTCTCTTCTTTTGGCTCTTCTTCCTTTTTCTCTTTTTTCTTTGGTTCTTCCTGCTTTTTATCAGGCTTTTCCTCTTTGTTTGGTTCTTCTGAAGCTTCTTGCCTTTGTTCTTTTTTTTCTGTTTCCTGAGGTTCTATGGACTCTGGCTCCTCTTTTTGCGGCTTTTCTTCTACTTTTACTTCTGGTTTTTTGCCCAGCATCTCTCTAATGATCTCTTCTGCCTGTGAATCAGGAAGACTGTGCCATTTCCAGAATATCTCAATTCCCTCCTCAGTTCTCACTTTAAGAGCTCTTGAAAAGTCTTTAATTTTTCTAAGAGAGACTCTTGTTAGTGGTTGGAGTGTTTTTTCTCTCAGCACTTTTTTGTTCCTGAGCTTCTCCATTGTCTGCCTGTCCTTTGGATTGAGCTTATCTGAAAAATTCTCGAGCTTTGATTCCTGACCAGGAAGATAATATAGGGGTGACCCACCAATCTTGAGGTTTGAAACTTTTAATGTTCCATTTGATACCATCTCAGACATAATTGCTGAGGCCATCAGTATATTTGTCCCTATTTGTTTTGATATATGTACAGGAAGAGAAGGGCCTCTAGAACGTATTAATTGTATGATTTTTTGTCTGTTATCCATATAAGAAAATTTAAGTCAGGAATGTTTAAATATTTTTGCTATGGTCTCATCCATCTGATCTCATAGTAGGTTACATCTCCTTCATCATCAACAATTCCTATCATCAGTCTTTTCTTTGTGGAATGTGCAACCCTGTTTTTTGCAGCAAATTCATACCAAGTTATGGTGTTTCCTTCATGGACTGGATAGATAATCCACCTTGCATGGTCTTCTCCGGGCTTTATCCCCCGGTCATAGACCCTGAAGTCTGCACCAAACTTGAGTGCAGTCTTTATAACATAACCCCTATTTCGCATATCCCTGAAAACACAGTATCTTGTCCAGAAATTGGGTTGTGCCTTTCTTGCCCGCTTGATGAATCCTTTAAAGCTTAAAGGCCTGTTGCCAATGTTATAGACTTTGAGCTTCTCCTTTTCCATAAGATACAGGGCTTCGCAAAGCGACATCATAACCTTACCATTGTCCTGCACTTTTCCAAAAGCGCTCTGATTAAAGAAATCTCGAGCTTCATCTGAATCCTCAGTCATAACAGAGTCTTCTACATAGTAAGCTTTGACAACCATAGATCAATCCAATCCTGTTTAGTTTAAAAGTTTTGCTCTTAAAAATTGTCTCTTTGCACTGTAAAGAGAAATTCACATTCAGTAAGATTTATAAGATTAATTTGGTTATTCTAGAATGAGCTAGATCGGGGGGTTAGCCGTCCCTTGTAACCATAAGCCGGCTTCATGATGGGATCGAAGCCTGAGGAGAGGCACTTCTTTTGGCAGGAAGTCCTGTTCTGGACGATGAAGTCCTGTCCTGTAGGGCAGCTCTCTATGAGAATCATGTCAGGTCAGGGATGAAGCAGCATTAATCATGGGGAGAGGCGCTTACGGGGTCGCAGGACCAAGAAAGGTTCAGGGTAGCTTCCTGCCGGAAGCGTGTCCATTCTCAGGCGTGCTCACTTCTCAATAAACCATACCTAATTGCATCATACCTCTTGCCATTCTTTCTTATCTGTTTTCTTAAAATTCCTTCTTTCTTAAACCCTGTTTTTTCAAGGAGATTTTTTGATGCAGTATTTGGTTCCATAACATTTGCATATACTTTGAACAAATGGATTTTTTCAAACGCAAAATCAAGAATCAAATTCAGTGCTTCTGTTGCATAACCCTTTCTCCAGTATTTCTGGCCCACCCAGTATCCTATTTCAGCAACCATGTCTGACCTGTCAATTTTCATCAGACTCATCATACCTATAATCTTTCCATCCAACTCAATTCCAAACTCATAAGCCTCTTTGTTTCTCAGATGTTTGTGAGTATCTTTGATAAAATCTTTGGCATGTTCCAGAGTGTATGGATAAGGAATTCTTGTGAACTTTGTAATCATCTCGTCATTTGCATTGAGCTGCAGGGATTCTGCATCACTTTCACCAAGTTCTCTTAGAATTATCTTGTGTCCTTTTAGTTTCATTTTACAAGTATTGCAGGTCTTCCAGGAACTGCCTGTTTTGATTTCCCTTTGCCAGTACTCTCTTCCACAACAACTTTGCTGTTAAATTCTCCTGAAAAGAAATCTGTGCTTTCCTGTAATGACTTTTTTTCTGCCTCATAGATGTGTTTCCTGTCAATCCCGTTCTTGAGAGCTTTTCTTATTATTCCTGATATCTCCTGGCCGTGCTTTCTAAGTTCAGGGTCTTTCATCACAGCACTCATGAGCTCTTTGAATTCTCTTGTCTCATCCAGCTTGTCCTTGAGTATATTGAACAACTCGAACTTCCACTCAGGAGCAATGTAGAGTATTATTTTTTCTGGTTCAATGCCGGAAAGCTCAATTACTGACTGGATATCAGAGATAGTGTTTTTTATGGTCTCTTCTGCATACTCTACTTGTTTTTTGATTTTGTCTTCTTCAACTTCTGGCCATCCTGATACAGAGATTAAATTGTCTTTGCCGATTCTTTCCCAGATTTCTTCGCACACAAAAGGTGTGAAAGGAGCAAGAAGAAGTGTCTGAGCCTCAATTATTTTTTTCATAATTTCTTTGTTTGGAGTGACTGATCTTCTCAAGTACCATTTCAGTGCTCTCTGGAGGTCAAAATACCCGCACTGCAGAGCGCTTCTGAAAAGCATTTCATCCATTGCTCGGGTGGTATTTTTTATTATTGTGTTTAATTTTGACTCCATCCATTCATCAATCAGCTTGTGTTCTTCTCTTCCTTTCCCGTATTTTTCACAAAACTCAAGCCAAGATTCAAGCTTGGGTTTCATGCTCTCTGCAAGATCTGAATCCCAGTTAGCATCATCTGCTCCCTCTCCTCCATTCAGCACAGTGAATCTTGATGCATCAGCACCATACTTTGCTATCATTTTTCTGACTGGAATTACATTTCCAAGTGATTTTGACATCTTGGTCCCGTCAACAGTAACCCATCCATTTGTTGAAAATGCCTTTGGCCAGTGTTCTTCCGGAAACATTGCTGTGTGTATGAAAATGCTAAAGGTCAGATGATTTTGTATAAGGTCTTTCCCAGAACTCCTAAGGTCCATGGGGTACCAGTAAGTAAACTCTTTTCTGCACTTCTCAAGTGTCTCTGGTGCTACTTTTGTATCTGCTTTTTTTCCATAAAAAACATAGTCAAAAAAAGCATCGTTGATTTTTTCAGGATCAATTTCTTTTATAATATGAGAGATTGTGTAGTATGCCATGTAAATTGTGCTGTCACTCAATGACTCAATTACCCACTTCTCATCCCAGGGTAGCTCTGTTCCAAGCTCTGTTTCTGACTTGTGAGTGCAGGCCCAGTCATTCAGCCAGTCAATCACATAATCAAACTGTGTCCGAATCTTTTCTGGATACAACTCCATATCATCAAGGCATTCATGGGCAAGTTTTTTCCATCCAGGGTCACTGTATTCCAGAAACCACTGGTTTGAAACAATCTTGATTATTGCCGGTGTAAGACATCTGCACACAACATCTCCAGTAAGCTCATACATCTTGTCTGCCTGGCCAGATTCAATAAGCTCGTTTTTGACATCTTCTTTTGCTTTTATAACAGGCATTCCTGCGTATTTACCGCAGTTCTCATTCATAACACCCTTGTGAAAACCTTCTTTGTATACTATTTTTCTTGCTTTTTCAAGTTTTGACCTTTGTTTTTGGTTTTTGATCTCCCACTTTTCTACAATATTTTTACCAGCAGTGTTACCCCACTCCTCTGTTTTTATTATTGGGATTATCTCTATTCTTTTCACTTCTTCCCAGTCCAGTCCATATTTTTCACATAGTTCTTTATCTTCCCAGAGGTCTCTTAAACCAATAAAGTCATCAGGAGCATCACTTGGTACACTTGTGACAATACCTGTGCCAACATTTGGATCACAAAAAGTTGAGGGAAGTATTGGGATCTCTCTATCAACTCCGGGCGGGTTAACATATTGTCCGATAAGTTCAGAGCCTTTGACATTCTCTTTGATAGTTACTTTCTTGTCCTGACTTGCAAGTTTTTCTGCACAGGGTCTGCTGACAATCCATTCTTCTCCATTAATATCTGCTTTGACATATTCTGTTTCAGGATCTATCCATACATTTGTCTGGCCAAAAACAGTTTCAGGTCTTAGTGATGCACAGCAGACATAAGAATTGTTTAGAGCTAGTTTCAATATTGTATATTCCTGGGGTGTTTCTCCTTCTCCTTTTACTCTTGCATGATCCCCTATTGCCTGTTCACATGTCGGACACCACACAACTGGTTTTTTTCCTTTTACCACATGTCCTTTTTGTTTTAGTCTCCTGAACTGCCAACGGATAAACTTATCATAATGAGGGTTCATGCTTGTTGTGTAGAAGTTCCTGCGCCAGTCTATGCTTATCCCTGCTTTTGTGAGATCTTCCTGCCACCCCTTGGAAAATACCTTTATCCAGTATTTTGGGTCATTGAATTTTGGAATCTCTTGTTTTGAAAAACCCATATCAAGAAGAATATCAATCTGCTTTTTTTCTCCATTTTCCACTCTCTTTGCTGCATTCACCATTGGAGAACCAGTTGCATGCCATGCCTGGGGAAAAAGAACATTATAGCCATTCATCCTCTTGTATCTTGCAAAGGCCTCAACCCTCATAAGAGAATAAAAATGTCCTATGTGCGGAAAAAGATTAATATAAGGATAGGGAAAGGTGAGAAAAAACTTATTTTGGTCTTTTGGATCAGCCTGGAAAATAGACTCCTGCTCCCATCTCTTGATCCATTTCTCTGAATCCATAGCATATGACACTTGTTTATGATATTTATATTTTATTGTAAATCTGTGATGTCCACTATTTCGTGTTTTCCAATCACATATATCTTTTTTAGGTCGCTTGTGGTGTTCTAGCAAGCTATGCCTGTCATTTTGCTTGTGCACTGCACAAACACTGTAAATTAAATCTAGCGATTTAAAGACTTGAAAAACATTCCAAGAACTGCACAACCTCCCCAGTGCATTATGAGTTTTCTGCAGAAATGAGAAATTCCTGGCCAGATGGAGTTTAACAAGTTAAACGAAATAGGGCATGCGCAAATGGCCGTCTGTGCCAGGAAGGAATTTCCAACAGACATAATGGCAATAATAAAGCAAGAATCTAATCTCATATAACTTGACAGCACCTTGTAAATCTGCGAGCAAACTAATAACCTTGATGTGGGCCTTACTTTGCTCTTTGACAAGCAGAAGAATTCACTTTTGTTCAAGGGTTTGCGTATAACTGAAACTTAATATGGTATTCTAATGAAAGTTTAAATACTTGAAACAGGCCAAATGCATGAGATTTAGATCCTTCAAGTAACGAAAAGTTTTATAAAAGATTTGTATTTATGGTCTTCTATGGCTGAACAAACAGGAATAACAGTTAAAAAATCAGAAGATTTCAGTGAGTGGTATACTCAGATAATCCAGAAAGCAGAGCTTGCTGATTACACAGAGGTTTCAGGGTGCATGGTCCTTAGACCAAGGTCATATGAAATCTGGGAGAAAATCCGTGATTATTTTGATGAAAAGATCAAGAAAGACGGTGTGAAAAATGCTTATTTTCCTCTTCTTATTCCAGAAAAACTTCTCCAGAAAGAGGCAGACCATGTTGAAGGTTTTTCTCCAGAAGTTGCGTGGGTGACTCACTCTGGTTCAAGTAAGCTTAACGAAAGGCTCGCTGTCAGACCTACTTCAGAGACAATAATGTACAATTCTTACAAGGACTGGATAGAAAGCCACAGAGATCTTCCATTAAGAATAAACCAGTGGAACAATGTTGTCAGGTGGGAGTTCAAGCATCCAACTCCATTCATAAGAACCAGAGAATTTTTGTGGCAGGAAGGACACACAGTATTTGCAACTAGCGAAGAAGCACAAGAAGAAGTTTGGAAGATACTTGACTTTTATCAGGAAGTATATGAAGGTTTGTTGGCTGTTCCTATGTTGAAAGGTAAAAAATCAGAAAAAGAAAAGTTTGCAGGTGCAGTCTATACAACAAGTGTGGAAGCTTTTCTTCCTAATGGCAGGGCAGCACAGGGAGCAACATCTCATTTTTTAGGACAGAATTTTGCAAAAGCTTTTGGAATATCTTTTACTGATGAGGACGAAAAAGAGAAGTTTGGGTGGCAGAATTCATGGGGGCTTTCAACACGTGCTATAGGTATAATGATAATGACTCATGGAGATGACAAAGGACTTGTGATTCCTCCAAGGGCAGCAACAGAAAAAGTAGTGATTGTACCAATTCTGTTTAAAGATAGTAAAGAAAAGGTTCTTATGAGCGCAAATAAATTAAAAGAGAATCTCTCTGAATTCAACCCTATTATTGATGACAGGGAGGAATACACTCCTGGCTGGAAATTCAACAACTGGGAGCTTAAGGGAATTCCTCTAAGAGTAGAGGTTGGTCCAAGAGATATTGAAAAAGGCGGTGCAATGCTTGTCAGAAGAGACACCGGAGAGAAAGAGTTTGCCAAAAATGAAGAAATCTGTGAAAAAGTAGGACAAACCCTTGAAAAAATGCAAAAAGAGTTGTTTGAAAAAGCCAAACAAAGAATGGAACAAGCCACAGTAAGAGCACAAAACATGGAAGAGTTAAAAAAAGCTATTGAACAAGACAAGCTTGTCCTTGCAAACTGGTGCGAGAGTACAAAATGTGAAGAAACAATCAAGTTTGAAACAGGGGGAGCAAAAACACTAAACTCTGTTGACAAAAAAGAAAAAGGAAAATGTGTTTACTGCAATAAGAGCACTGACAACCTAATGTACTTTGCAAAGAGCTATTAATGCAAAAACTTTAAATAGTCTATATGCCTAAAAAATAATATGGAGGGATTCACATGTTGAAGATGAAGAAAATTTCTGAAACTTATGATATGAAAGTATTTACAGATGGTGGAGATTATTTCGGGGATGTTGAGGAATCAATTCTTACAAAAAACAAGGTTTTTGGTTGGAGAGTTAAGGCCAGCAGGAACAGTTATCTTGCAAGAATACTAGGGAGTGCAAAGGGTGTAATTGTACCTCACCAGCTTGTTAAAAGTGTTGGAGATATCATGATTATAAGCAAGGCTGCTATTCCTAATTATGGACAGGAAGAAGAAGAGCTATAATCCTATTTTCTTTTTAATTAATTCTGCTTTTTCAGGCTTGTATATTCTAAGAAAATCCCTGTAAGGAGTCTTAAGGGCAGGAAATTGGCGTGCCTGTACAGGAACTGTTAATCTGGTCAAAGCCGGGACTCTCAGAAAATCAAATATCCAGCATTTATTTGTCTCAAGTTCTCTTATAGGAAGCTTTCCAAAACCATCTGGTTCACATTCCCTTAACCTGTATGAAATTGCCAGAGGTGGAAACAATTCATTATTAATAACTGCACAATACACCTTGTTTCTTCCAAATATCTCTGCTGCAGTCTCAAGAGCAGTTCCCTGGAAAACAAGTCCTTTTCCCAGGCTTACAAAACCTTGCTCTTCAAGGTCTTGTTCTACTGCCCAATTAAGTCTGTATCTTGCCTCATCAGCCTCATTTATTTTACTCTTCTTTTTCTTCTCCTGAACAACCTGGAAAGTAAAATCACCTTCAGGAACATATTCCTGGAGTACTCTTTTTCCAATATCAAAATAAGACTGTCCAAAAACATAGCGTGCAAGAAGAATGTCCATTATCACATTATCAGGAAAATCAAAAGGCAAAATTTCTGGTCTGTCTTCTTCTGTTGCATATGCATATAATGCAGCAGCATTATAAGCATCAACCACACTAAAATCAGGATTTTTTCCCTGTCTTGTTTTGCCTCTCTTTGTTTTTGCCCAGTGAGAATCCTCTGAAGGACTTGTGACAGAAACAATATTCTGCCATACATGATCTCCCTGGAATCTTATTGTGATACTTCTTGCTTTTCCTTTTGCCCTGCCGTCTGTACTGGATTTCACCTTGGCCTCCAGCACATCACCGAAAAAGCCATAAGAAACAAAATCATCCTTTCCCAGATCACAGAGATTATATGTTCCTTCTTCCTGTTTTACAGCCTCTCTAAATTCTTCAAAAGTTACAACTTGATTTTTCAGATATTCTGGAATACCTTCATGATAATCATCCAGCATTTTTTCAAGTTCTGATCTTGTCTTGTATATTGCTGCTCCTTTGACAAAGTGCATTGGTGAAAAGAACAGATTTACACCTGGGTTATCAAGCACAATTCCATAGTACCTTGGAATAATATTAGGAGTTTTCAGATTATCCATGTATGTTGCATTGATTTGAGAGAATAAAAACTTTATTCTGTTATCCCGAAAGTGGTTCGCATCCCGAAACTACTTCGCATTGGTTAGCT
>CAYUHF010000021.1:0-259 GCA_964444505.1 uncultured Methanosarcinales archaeon
TTTTATTCATTTTTTACAATAAATTTATATAGTTTTATTTTTTGATTATTTAAGCGTGGATGCCAAATCAACGCAAAGGTAGGGAAATGTTGGATTTGAACATATAATGTTGATAAAACATTATTTGAATTGCCATCAAGGGTGTAAGTCTTGGTGGCTTTTGTTTTATTCATTCTCCACCTCTATTAAATCTGAATTAGGGTTGGCTCCTTCTTCAACATCTTCAATGATTTGTTTTAATTCACGAATAAGATATAAA
>CAYUHF010000021.1:269-20892 GCA_964444505.1 uncultured Methanosarcinales archaeon
GCAGTTCGTTGTTTTCATGTTCATTTTCTAATTCTTGTGTTGATAGTTCTTCAATGGTCATTCAAGCTGTATTTTCCTCCTTTTACCTGTTCCTTTTCCTGCTGTAATTCTTTTAGCTTCTTCCCAACATTTGAGGCAAAGAACATTCTTTCTGCCTGTTGGTGTGAACCTTGCTCCGCATTTCTTGCAAAATTTAAAGTATTTGTGCGTTTTTCTCATTTTCTATCGTCAGAATGGCTTAAACAAAGCGAGAGGGGTATTTCTACCCCACTCTTAAAGCAATTTATTCCAATACTTCCACTGAGTATCTTGTATTCAATCCAGAACCTGAACGATTGACCTTTATTCTCTTGATGTCTGGTTTGATTTTCAAAGCTTCTTTCAGCTTTTCCAGAACCATCGCAGGAACTCTGTATTCCTTGCCTTCTACATTCGTTACCTTGTATTTGAACTCATCTCCATTGTTGTCTTTACCAGTCCTGTCTTCAAGGTTAAGGTTCACATCAACACTGTTAAGGTCTGCGATATTCAGGGTTTGCTTAGGTTCGTATTCTCTTGCACTTTCAATTATCGATGCCATCTGTGTTTACCTCCGTTGTATTTAGTTAACATGAATTTCCTCCTGTCTTTGTAGAGCTTGCAGTTCCAGAAATTCCTGGAATAGACACACTTGCTTTCTCCATTGCCTTTGAATGTGCATTTTCCATTGTTCTGGTCAAGATACGGACATATCTCTGGATGTTTTAGTTTCATGATTGTAAAACAGGGACAGAGCAGGGAAAAAGAGGTGTGATGAAACCTTACTCCTCCCTGTCTCACCACTTTCAAAGAATGTAGTTTGGTGAGTGTTATTTGTTGTTTTATTCTTCATTTTCTTGTTTTTTGCCTCCGATTTTTTGCCTCCTTTTTTACCATAATTAAATCATCAATGTCAACTAAATCTCCTTCTTCTAAACCCATGTCTTTTACATCAATTTCATCCAAATAAATAATAAAATCCTTTTTAAAATTGCATACAGGTCTGTATCTTCCTTTTAATCCTCTTTCCCAATTTCTTTTTCTTGCTTCTTCTATTCTCTCAAAATCTATAAAAGGACAAACTTTATCAAGATCCACTCTATTTTGAAAATTTTTTGTTTTAATCAATTTTATTTCTCCTTCTTCACCCACTTTATAAACAACATAATCAGAATAATACTGTTGACTATCACTTAATTTTGGGGTTTGTTTTTTATTATATTTAGCTTCGATTAAATATCTTATTCCATTTTCATCATAAGCTACAAAATCTATTAAAGCTTGATGTTGTTTTTTTGAAACCCAAACAACTTTTTCAAAAACTCTTTTCAAATAATTCAAAGCTTCTCTTTCAAACCTAAACCCTGTTTCTTTTTTACTAACCATTTTATTTGTTTGAACTATGTTTCTTTTGGATCTCTCTTTCTACAAGTTCAACTAATTTATCATTTAATTTAATTGTTCTTGGAACTCTCTCTTTGAAAGTTTTCCAAGTATCCTCATTAATTTCTAATGTTATTGGCCTTATTGTTTTTCCCATACTTAAATATAGTATAAAATAGTTTAAAAATGTTTCGGTATAGTTGTTACTATATTTAAGGGGAAAAAAAAGTATTTAAAGATTAAGGATTTTTGGTGGTGTATGGAAACTGAACAACTGAAAAAACTGAAGAATACTGCTGAGTTCTTAATGGATAATAAAATTCCTGCATTTATAAAAGATATTTTTGGAAATTGGTATTTTGGATATATTGTTCTTGTTGGAGATTTAAGATTAACTATTGATAATACTGAAGGAAGGAGAGAAGGTCTTAGGGATTATTTGATTTGGAGTAATATTGATTATATTGATGAAAAAAAAGGGGAGGTTAGGATATGATAGCCGATCTTATTGAAACTATAGAGATACTCCAAAAGAAAGGATTTGATAAAAAAGAAGCAATAGGAATTATTTTAATAGATTCTCTAAATGGTTTGAAGGAGGTCATAAAAGAAAAATGAGTTATCTAGATTACACAAAATACTGTAAGGAATATTGGGAATCTTTGGCATGGGAATTGATAAAAAAACATCTATTCCATAAATATGGAGAAAAATGCTGTCATTGTGGTGAAGAAGATATATCTAAATTAGTCATTCATCATATAACTTACCAAAATTTTCCTTTTGAAAAAGAAGAAGATATGATTGTTCTATGTAAAAAATGTCATCATGAAATTCATAAAAAAGATTCTAAAAAAGTTTATACAGAACATACACATCTCAAAAATATAATGACTTCTAAAGAAGATAAAATAATGGATTTAAATAAAATATCTAAAGATGTCCAGGAAAAATTCAGTAAATGTTGTGATTTATGTGATGAAAACCCTACTCAAGGACAAATATTTTCTTTAAAAGAAATTAATCTATATTATAAAAAAACTATTCAAAATGCTTTTACTAATTTATATATCCATTCAAATAGAAAAGAATTATCTATTTGTCCTGAATGTTTTGAAAAATTAAGATTAACTAAGCCAGGATTATGGGATATTGAAAAAAATCCTCAATTAGCTAAAGCTTTAGCATCTAACCCTAAAGAACGATTAAAAATTCTTCATAAAAAAGGAGAAATAGATCTTAATGCTAAAGGAGGAGATGAAAATGAAGATGAAAACGAATCTCAAGAAACTTTATGAAATATACCAAAAAAATCTTCATATAGAAGATACAAAAAGAATAGATGTTGTTTTAGCTACCGCATTAAGTAGGAAATTAGAAGGAATACCTATATGGTTAATTCTTGTTGGTCCTAGTGGAGATATGAAATCAGTTCAATTAAATGCTTTAGATGATGATTATACTTATGTCTTACATAATCTTACAAGTAAAACTCTTGTAAATGGGTATCCAGATAAGGAAAAATTCCCTGACTTAGCTCCTGAATTACATAATAAATTAGTCATAATTCCTGATATGGCTCAGATATTAAAGCTTCCTCCTTCTGAAAAAGGAGAATTATGGGGGCAGTTAAGGGATTTATATGATGGATTAGCAGGAAAATTATCAGGTCAGGGCTCTAGAGCAAAATATAAAGGATTAAAAGTTACATTAATTGCAGGATCAACACCTTCTATAGACAGTCAGATTTTAGTCCATCAGGATTTGGGAACAAGAGAATTAATTTATAGAACAAATGGAAATATCGATAAAAATGCTGTTATGGAAAAATGTTTTATGAATGAAGAATTTGAAACAAAAATAAAAAAACAATTAAAACAAGTAACTACTGCCTTTTTACAAGATACACCTATAAAACGAAATGAAATTCCTAATGAAATTATTAATGAAATCAAAAAAATTGCTATTTATATTTCATTAATGAGAGCTTCTGCTGAAATTGATCAATATACAAATACATTAAGGAACGATGTTTATCCAGAAGAACCAACAAGAATAGCAAAGCAACTTAAAAGATTATATACTTGTTTAATGTCTCTATCAGATGACTATACTCCAAAAAGAGCATTAGATATTTTATGGCATTTAGGCAAAAGCACTGTTTTTCCCTTAAGAATCAAAGTGTTTGAATTACTATTAGACTCTTTAAAAGAATATTCGACATCTCAAATTGCAGAAATATTACATATAGGTAAAGGAACAGCACAAAGAGAATTACAAGTAATGTGGAATTTAGGATTAATTAATCTCAAAAGGCAAGAAACAAATTATCCTGATAAATTCTATGATTATTGGAAAATAAATCAAATTAGCCCTTTTATACAAGAATATTTGCAAATAAATCCAAAACCGTCAGGGAATATATAATATACTATACTCTATACACATATACACCATATCATATTTTCTCTGACGGTTTTTAGTAAAAAGTTCGCACAATCTGGAAAAATGACCAAAAAACCAAACAGAAGATGCCTTTGTTGCAGAAAAATAAAACCGGAATACTATGAAAACTCAAGGATTTGTGAAGATTGTGCAAAATTAATGGATGAAAATATTACTGGAGAAGACAAATGTCACAAGCAGAAGTAATAAAAATATTTAGAAAGCAGCCTGAACAAAACATTTAAATAAAGTGTTTTTCTTTTAACATAAAGAAAAATGAAACAAGATAACCCTCCTCAGACAGAAAAGAGAAAAAGTTTAACTTTAAAGGAAGTTTCAGACAAAGAAGGATTATATGTAGGAATAAAAAAGGATGGAAAACCTTATACAGTAAGGAAAGACAGACACAGATTCTTCTTTCCAAATGAATGGGAAAAATTCCTGAAACAAAAACCTCTGGATTTAGACTTTATACATTAAGGCACAGCAGAGCAACTCACATGATGGATAGTATGATTGAAAAGAAAGGAGTTGTTGACCTTCATGCCATAGCAAATTTCTTAGGTCATAAAGACATAAGAAGCACACAGGTTTATCTGCATGCAACAAAGAAATACAAGTCCTATATGAGAGATATTGTTGAATTATGAAATACATCAAAAATAGAGTAGTAGTTTACCTCGTCTTTTTTTATTAACTAAGGTTAACCTTAATGTTCGCATAAGCTAAATTGTGCGAACTTTTTGATTATTTGTTCTTCTTGTAAAACTCACTGCTGACAATCCTGTAGGATTCAGAGCCTGAAGGTGCTTTTGCTACAGCCATGTAAACCATTCTTCCAGTTCTTGGATTTCTTTTTCCTCTGAGCTGATATTTGTCTGTAGTGAAACTCTTTCTTTTCTTGAGGTCATAAAATTTAAGTTGTGGCATTTTGTTTTCTCCTGTTTAATTATCTGAAAAATCCCTGGATTCCTGCAGACGCAGAAACATTTAATCCTCCATTTCTTGTTTTAGTCCTTCTTCCTTTTCTGAATAAAGGTTGCTTTAGTCTTTTACCTATCTTCTGGAAAAATTCTTTTCTTTTCCTGTCTTTTTCTTTGTCTTTTCTTATAAGCTCCTCCTGATATTTTGTTAGTTTAGGAGGCTTTAAATCCATTCTATTATCATCTACAAATCTCATATTATACTTAAGTTTCCATATCCTATAGGATTTATTTAAACTGACTCAGTCTTTGTGAACGAAACAACCAAGGCTACTATGAATATCATTGCACTTATCCAAAGGAAATAGTCTGCAAGAAGGTTAAGGTATTTCAGGAAGAATGAAATAGTCATCAATATAAATGATGAGGCAACCATGCTTTCTTTCATGTTGAAATTTGAAGTCAGGAAAAGACTTCCAAACAGGATAATAACCCATATGACAATTCCGAGCAGGCCTCCTGTATAAGTATCTGCTACTTCCATGAGCTCATAAGCCCAGGTTATGTTTGGTGTATCAAATATCATTTAAGCATCATACCTCCTAATCATTTCAACTATCTTGAAAACTGCTACAAGGCTTAATAGTACAATCGCTATTAAAACCAATTCAGTAGGAATTCCTATAAGGTTTAGCATGTTTACCATGTCAGAGCCTGCACTTGTGAAGGTTCCAAGAACCATTCCAGGAAGGCTTATAATAAGTTTAGGAAGGACAACAGAACCATCCCCCACAACATCAAGGAATCCATCAGAACTTCCGAGGTCATCTATCTTGTCCTTTAATGGAGAGAATGTATCATTTATTTCTTCAGCTCTGTCATCATAATCCTCTTTAAAAGAACTGTTTACAGGACTTGCCTCCGAGATATTTGTATCAACATAATTGGTTTCAAAGTCTGAAAGAACACCCCCCCAACTAATAAGAATCACCGTTACCATCATTATAACCGCAATCATTCCTATTAATTTCATTTTATTTAGAGAGTGCAAACAAGGCTATTATCGCCATTACATAAAAGAACACTATAGAAGTGTTGCTTAATGAAATCATGTTTGCCAGTTTAAATACAGTCAGTGCCAAAGGCACAGCCATTACAAGCATCGAAGGCTTGAATGAAAGTCCGAATATAACCACGAGTAAGAGTATGAAAGCAACGAACAATCCTGTAATGCCGAGAGTTTCAACGACTTCATCCATTACAAAAGTTATGAAATCAATAAACTCTTCAGGACTCTTGGAGATGTAGGTCTCAACTGTAAAATCTCCTGAAGTGTAATTGCTTGCGTTGAATGTCATGCTTCCTGAACTCGAATAAACCTTGTTGTCATATATTTTTGTAGAGCTTTGGTTTGTGAATCCTTTATAGACTATCATCCTGAAATAAGTAGCCAGGCCTGTTGTATCGATAAAATCAAAAGTCACTATCTTTGTTACATCATTGTAACTAAGGTTATAAAGAACATTTGAAGCAAAAGCAGTGTCAAAATTGCTGAAAGGATTCTCTGCTGCAGTTGACAAGGAAAGAGTTATTGTACAAGGAGCTGCTTCACATGCAGCTCTTTTGTTTATTATTCCGAGAATCTCTCCGTCCTGTGAGATAGTGAACCTGTATTTTTTATCGAGGTCAAGATAAGCAGTTATCTCTCCTGAAGTATCTGTCTCATCTATCTCTGTTGTTTTATAGACTCCTTCTCCAACAAAGTATTTTTCTATGTTTATTGTAGCTCCCTCTATTGGCTCAAGGTCTCTTTCAACACTTATGAAGAACTCTATAGCAGTAGCGTCAGGAAGGAGGTAAAGGCTTATTTCATTTGTGCTGTTTGTAAGTGTTGCATTGTTCAGGAAATATTGTTTGTCAACATATCCTGCAGCAGTGAAAAAAGCCTCCATGTTTGTATATATTGTGTTGTTTGGGTCATTAGTGCAAAAGTCAAATTCTGAAGCAGTTACAGAAACATTGTCTATTGTGTAGTTCTTTATCTTGTTGTCCGCATCAGCTCCGAAGTCAAAAGTAGCCTGGAATGTTGTTGCATTTTCAGAGCCGTTTATCTGGCTTGAATCTGTCTCATCAAACATGGTAAAATTAAGCATGCTGATATTCCTTGTTCCTCCATTACACAGGCCAAAGACAAGCTCATCAACTTCCTGTTCATATTCTGAGCTTGACTGAAATATGGTGTTTCCTGTGTCATCATTTACAACACTGATGTTCCAGGAAAAAGTCCTGTTATGGTTTCCAAAACCTACCTTTCCAACAGGAATGTTTATTGTCCTGGTTATCTGATACTGAGCTCCTGAAATAAGCTCCCTTTCAGGATTGCTGTAAGCTGTTCCATTATAATCCAAGTTTGAGCCTGTTCCAATATTATAGCCGTCTGCTATTGTTATGTTTATGGTGAAAGTTTGTTCAGAAGTTTCAAGGACAGGAGTATCATAAGCAACAGAATCTACTGAAAAAGGAATCCATTCAAAAGTATAGTTCTCAGATGCAGAAGTGCAGTTCTTCTGTCCTCCTGTGCCGTTTTCATAGCATCCTTCAACATTCCAATAATAATCTCCAACTGAAAAGTTTCCTGAAAGGACTGTCTGGTTAACAGTCACTGTTGTATTTTGAGAGTAAGTATCAGTAATGTTATATATCTTGTTGCCGTCAGAATCCCAGATTTTCAGGGTTGAGTTTGTTATGTTTGCATTTGTAGGGGTTATTGTTGCATTGAAATCAATATCTCCTGTCTGCTGAGTGCCATTTCCTGGTTCATTAAGAGATATTGAAATGCTTGGTTCTGTTCCTCCTCCTGCTTCATAACTTATTCCATTTCCCCCATCCCATAAATCAGAAACTTCAGCTACTGATAAAGCTCTTCCTTTCCAGATTGCTACTTCATCAACATCAACATTATCATTAACTGTTCCTGTTGGATTAGCACCTAACCCTATATTATGTGTTCCTGTCAAATCTATTGAATTTGTTGCAGTATCTTCTGATACATTATCAACATACAAAACCCAATCATTAGAAGCATCTCTTGTTACAACAATATGGTGCCATCCACTTCCTATGTTGATTATTTTATTTACTATTGAATTTCCTTCATCATAACTATAAAACTTTAAATCATCATCACCATCATCCCAAGAAATAAACCATCTCCCAGCAGTTGCATCAGTATTTTTAGAAATAATTATGTCATCTCCTGCTTCTCCTGAATATTGATACCATAGACTTATTGAAAAAGCTCCTGAAAAATCAAAATCATTATTATCCGAAATATTGATATATCCACTTGTCAAAGCATCATCAATCTTTCCTGTTCCATAACTTGCACTTTGTTCTGTTCCATCATAGCTATTTATCTCATCATCAGGAGTATTGTTTAATCTATAATAAGCAACCAAATCCGTATCCAGACTTGCTGTCCAAGTCGCAGAAGCCATGCCGATTAAGAACATTCCCAAGATTAAACAAAGCATTAGTTTTTTCATTCTAAACTGGTGTTGTGGTTCCTCCTCTCTTTGCGAGTATGATTATTATAGCCAAAGCTCCAAGGATTGTGATGATTATAGGAAGCTGTTCTCCCATTATCAAGTTTGTGAATTCAAATTCGTCTGCTGTGCTTGAAAGAAGTGAGGTGTCTCTGACTTCATCATAAACATTTGCGAACTGGCCTCCTATTATTATAAGAAGTATGAAACTCAGGATAAGCACACCGAGGACAACAGGATGAAAGTCTGTGAATATTGCTATAACCAAGGTTCCTATGAATATTGCTATCATCACAAAAAAGACAACCTGGTCAAATGCAGGTATCATGAAGTCCTGGACTTGCTCTATTTTATCTACTGTGTTGTTGCTTTCTCCAAAGTTTTTGTCTTTCTTGAGCTCATCAAAAACTTCGTTTCCCATGTATGCAGTAGGAATCACAACAATGGCAAAAATCAAGACTATAATTACTCCTACAAGTATATAAGGCAAAAAACTTCCCATCTGTGCTTTTTTATTCATTTTCATTTATTTTATTTTTCCGAGAAGGATGTCATTTAATTCTTCCTGAAGAAGTTTTCCTCTTGAAGCCTTTAGCCTGAATGCTGTTTCAGCATGAACCCAGTGAATTTTATCGACACTGACTCCTAATTCCTTTGCTATGACTTCTCTTATTCTTTGTAATTCTGTTTTTGTCGCCTTCCTGACTTTATAGTTTGTAGAATCCTTGCTTGGCATATTATTACAAGGCAATAACATCCTATAGGATTTGTTTAAAGGTACCCCCGGGGTACCGCCCATCCTATAGGAGTTGGATGTCTTCTAATCCTATGAAAAGCAATTTTTTTGCAACCTTTAGAGAAGTGAAAGGAGGTTTTTTATAAACAAATGAACAATTTAAAATCCGTTCTGGAAACAAACAAAAAAGGACAGCTTGGCGGATTGCAGGGTATTGTTCTTACTTTGGTAATTGTAGGTATCCTTATCGGTGCAGCTTTCTTCATCCTTGAAGAATTCTTGAACGAAGCTGAGGATATTGCAGATGACGGCTCTAATGCATCATCTTATCAAGGTATAAACGACACTATCGATGCAATGACCACAATCCCTGATCTATTACCTCTTATAGTATTGATTGCTGTGATTGGTATAATCCTTGCTGTTGTATTCAATGTAATACCTGGAGCAAGAGTCAGCGGAGCTTAATTGTTCTTTTAAGGAGCTTTTAAGCTCTTTCTTTTATTTTAAAATGAAAGGAAAAAAAGGACAATTAGCTGGTCTGCAGGGAGTAATAGCTACTTTGCTTGTAGTTGCTGTAGTCATAGCTGCTGGATTCTTTGTGCTGCAGGAATTCTTCGAACAAGATGAATTCTCAGACACTTCAGGTTCAGCTACACTTGAACTTGTAACAAAAACCCAGTATGTCGCAGGACATGACCTGGATGGAGCAAGCAAATCAGGAGCAAACAGTTTTTCCATAACACAGGTTAAGAACAAGACCGATGGAACTGTTATTGCAGCAGGAAACTATACAGTGACAGATGACGGAACATTCACAAATACTTCGGCAGATATGCCTTATGACTGGAATGTTTCATATAGCTACTTGTATGGTGAAGCAAGCTGGGAAGGTATGAACAATACCTTGGACGCAATGTCAACAATACCAAGCCTTCTTCCTCTGATAATAATTATAATATTATTAGTAGGAGTAGTCCTTGCTGTATTGTTTAGCTCTCTCCCAATGCGGATGTCTGGAGCCTAAGCCATTTTTTTAATTATTTTTTTCATTTTTCATTTTTAGAACATTCAGAAAACAATAGTCTTCCTACACCAAGCATCAAAGTCATTAATAGTAATGACAATAGGCAGAGGTTAGCCATTCTTTCCTCTGCCTTTTTTTATGAGAAATAATTAAGCTAATAATCATAAGTTGCTGAAATAGGATTCCATCCTTCTCCAAACTTTTTCTTTTCAGCAATAGTTCCAAGCTCTTTAACAAAAGCAAAGAACATAAGCACCACTGAGATTATGGCCATGCTTCCAAGAAGCCATAAGAAAGCAGTGAATATTATTTCTGCAGGCTCGCTGAATGATTCATGGTCTATTATGTTTGCTCCCAGAGTCCAGCCAGTGAACAAGGCATATATTACAAGTATGAATGCAAGAGAAACAAACAGCAATGAAAGAGGCATTAGCTTCTCGCTTTCTGAAAGCTTCCATCCTATTGTCATGAAAAGGAAAGAAATAATCAAGGAGCCAAACAAAATCCCTATACCTGAAAAAGCATCTGCTTCATCAAAATTTCTTCCTGTGCTTGTGACTTCGAGAATTCCTGTCAATGAACCCCCATAACTTGTGCTTTCACAAGAAACAGCATAAGGATACCCTTCCTTATTAGTAAAATTTCCTCCTTTTATCGTAAGGTTCCAATACTCTCCATTGTATTCAACATCTGAACTAAAGAGAAGAACTCCTTTTTTGTTTGTCAAAAAATATGTGCAATTTACAGTTAAGTTATTTACTTTCTCTCCTGTTGATTGATTTTTTACAAAAAAATTATAAGTATAGTCTTCATTTATTTTAAGGTAATCATGTGTTTCTTCAATTATTAAATAACCTTCAGGAAATTCTTGAACCTGTGTTTGAGGAGGTTGTGCAGAAACACTCATCAGACTAAAGAAAATTCCGAAGCATAAGGCAAGAATGAACATTAATCTTGTTTTTTCCATATTAATTGAAAGGAAATGAAACCTATAGGATTTGTTTAATCCTTATCCTCCTGTTATGAAGTAATAGACTATGAGGCCAGTTACAAGAATAAAACCCATTACAGCGATTCCTACAGTAAGAGGAGTCAGTTTCTTTGTGTCAAGTATTCTGTCTTTTTCATAAATATCAAGCATGGCTCCATACTTCAAGTCATCTTCTACTGGTTCAAGCTTGAGGCCAGCATTCCAGTCTATCCCTATTTTTGCCTGAACTAAATTATCTTTATTCAGTTGGAGATAATAAACCTTGTTTCCAACCATGTAATTCGGGTCTGGAAGTTTGGCAAGTTCTGTGACCTGCCAAGGCATCAATCCCCATTTTATCCTGAAAACTGTCCGGCCTGTTTTTGTCTTGAAATATCCTGCTTTTCCAGATACATTGGTTGATTGCGGAAGGCCTTCATAATTGTTCTGCCTTCTCCTGAATATTTCTCCCTGATATTGGTATTTTATCTTGTCCCTGATAAATTTTATAGCAAAACCCAAACCTGCTGCAAGAAGAGTCCCCCATAAGAGAATGCTCACGAATGAGGACAATGAAAAACTTCCAAAGTTTGGGATGTATTGTGAGATTGGCATTTTATTTGTTTCTCTTATATAAAAAATAATTTAAGATTGACATAAATGTTCCTGAGAAGAGAAGGAATAAAAGATAATTTAATGCAACTTCTTCATTGAATACGTAAATAAGGAAAGTTAATCCAAAAACAGACATCATTTTCAAGTCAATATCTCTTATAACAAAATCTCTTATTGATACCATTTTATCTTGCAAAAGGATTCATCCTGGCCAGAAAACCTCTCTGCATTGGAACCTGCTGTCCGAAACCTCCTCCCATTTCTCTTGATATATTTGATATTGATTCGTGAATGTTTCTTGTTCCTGCATTCCTATCACCTGCTCCTATTGCCTTGTATAATGCCGAAAGGCCGAGAGTAAGAAGCTTGTCTGTTATCGTTCCGATATATGTTTTATGACTTATTCCAAAATCCTTGTAATGAAGATGAAATATTGCAGAAGCTCTTTTTACATGCATGTTTATTATGTTATGAATGGTCTTGTAATCCTTGGAATAATTGCTTTGAGTATTTATTGAAGAAAGCAAGGATGTTGCCTGATGGAAAAAGATATTTCTTCCTTCTTCATTCATTAAAGGCTTTATCTCTTCAACTTTTACATATCTTTGCTGTTTTTCATCCCATAACTCTCCCTTGAGCCACTTGACCATCTCCTTAAGGTTTTCCTGAGGAGAAAGCTCTTTAAGAACACTTCTTGTCTGTCTTTCCTCTCCGTAAGAAGCCATTGGAGTGGTATATTCTGGGGGTATATTCCTGTAAAAGTCGTCCATTCTTTTGTCTCCTAAGATATTCCAGGAAAGCAACTCCTATAGGAGTTTTTATTTGGATTTTATAGTTATTTCCAGAAATCAGAATCCAGACAATAAACCAAAACCTTTAATTTTCTAAAAAATAAGTTGAAATAAAGAGGAATTAATTTTCTTTATATCTTAAAAGGTTTCCCTCAGTATCATAAACCTGGCCTGAGTTGTCTATATAAACTCTGTAAGGTTGTTCTTTCTCTTCAGGAGTTTGACACATGCAGAGAGTTTGCTTGTCATTCATAGCAGCTTGTTCATAATCTAAATTAAAACAATCTCTTTCACATATTAACTCATTCTGTGATTCCCAATTAACACTAAAAGCCTTTAAAATATAAACTAAGAAAATCGAAAACATTATCAATAAAATGAAAAGAATTATGGCTGTTATTTTCCATCCTTTCTTTTCCATTTTAGAATCCTCTCAGCATTCCAAATCCTATGTTTCCAGCCTTTTTATTCCTTTTGTTTCTTACCTGAGTCTGCTTTTTCTGTTGTGCCAGGAATTTTGAAACCTGTAATCTCCTTAATTCAGAAGATGTATCCCCAATATAGCTTTTTTTCTCAATGAATTTATTTCTCAATGGCTGCCTTCTACCTTTTCTCTGCTGGAAGCCTCTAAATTTATATCCGAAAAGAGTATTATACTGAGCAGGAACCTTAAACTGAGGCTCTTTTGCAGGCTGTTTTTTTGAAGGTTTTACTTTATAAGTTCTTGCCAGTGTTCTGTCTGTTGTAAAACTTCCAAGGTCTAAAGCAGCAGCTCTGTTTTTCACGGGTTTTTTTGTTATCTTCCTAAACTTTCCTCTACTTTTTACAAAAACATCATGAGGTTGTCTTGATATTGAAGGTTTTCCTTTTCTCTCAAAACCAAAATCAAACCTGAAACCAGGAGGTCTTGGTTTTGGTTTTGGAATATCAAATCCAGGAGTTAGTGTAGGAGTGCTTATTGGTGTAATAACAGGACTGGTTACTTGCTCTGTTACCTGGCTTGTTTTTAATTTAGGTTTCTGTATTTGTGATGATAAAACTCCTGTTCCTGTTATGGTTCCTGCTCTCCCATCAGGTTTAGTTTTATCTGTCTGTGTTTCTAAAATATTTTGTGATGTAACAGAACCTAAACCTTGTAGCGATTCCTGAAATGATTTTTGTCTTGGAACAATTGCCTGTTTTATACCTACTGCAGCACTTGTTCCTAAAACCTGAGAAACTTTTTGAGCAGTTGTTAATCCTGCTTTTTTAGTAAGTGTTCCTGCAGCAGTTTTTTGAACTTTTCCAAGAATTATATTGGAAGCAGTTTTATCTTGAGTTAAAACCGCTTTTTGGATATTTTTTTGGATATTCTTTCCTGCAGATTTTGTGATGACTTTTCCTGTTTTCTTTCCTGCGGTTTTTCCTGTGCTACTAACAGATTTATATAAATCATCTAAAAATTGTTTTGAGCTCTTTTTTCCTGAGCCTTTTATAACATTAGAAAAACTCTTGCTAACATCATCAGTGTAATCTCCAAAGAACTCAGGCCTGAATTTTCCTATTACTCTTCCACTCTTGAATATATCAATTTTCTTTATCTCCCCTCCTCCAAATTGAAACCCTGTTCCTGTTCTTTTTCCCACACTTGCAAAACTAAAAGGGGTTATTGTGTCTTGGCCTGTTATTGCTATATCTCCGAATCCAGTAGAACTAAATAATTGGTCTTCTGTAAGAAAGATATTTCCTGCAGGGGTTCTTATAAAAACACTTCTTGTGTTTCCCTGAGCTCTTACTGTGAAAGTTTCTGTTGTTCTTAATATTCCTGAACCAGGTTTTGCAGCATTAAACTTATTATAATCTATGGCTCTCAAAGTAATTTTTCCTTTTCCAGTTCCTAAAACAAATTTTCCGCTCTTTAATTGTTTAACAGGAATTAAAATATCTCCTTCTGCAGCAGTGTTTATTCCTGCTTTTGAGGCACTTACTTTTAAAAGCCTCCTGTTTCCTTGTTTAACTATTTGTTTTTGAGATACTTTAAAAGGAATTTTTTTTAATGCCTCAATATCAGCTTTAGTTATTGCCTGATTTCCTGCTCTTACCAAACCGAAGCCAGATAAAGCGCCGATAGCAAGGTTTATTTCTCCTGCTTTTGTTTGAGGACTTTTTTCTGCAGTATCAAGATAACCTGTTAATGCCTGGCCTCCTGCTCCTGAATCTACTCTCAGAATATCTTTTTTTGAACCTTGTGCTATTTGATAGGCTCCTTTTGTTGTGAAATATGCAACAGGAATACCCGGATGTATAACTCCTGCTAACCCTGCTCCAACATCAGTTGTTATTGAAATAGCTTTTGGAACTATTACTCCTGTCTGTTCTAAAATATCTGGTTGTCCAGGATATTGTTTTTCTATTTTTTGAACCTTATTTTGAAGTTCTTTATTGACTTCTTGAATGGCTTTATCTAATTGCTCGTTTGCTTTATCAACACCTATATTCCTTTTATTGACTTTTGCCTGCAGTTCATCAAATTTTTTATCTAACTTTGTTTTTGCTTGTTTTCTCACTGCAGAAACTCTGAGAGCCTTGTTTGTTCTTTGTGATACTTCAATATCCCCAAAAGTGACCTCTGTAAAACCTGTTCCTCCTGCTTGAATTGAACCAAAATTAGGTTCAAAGAATACAGGTTTTTCAGCTTTTGTTTTTCCTATTCTTTTAAAAGGAGCAAAGATATTCTTATAGTCTTTGTCTTTATCGCCATATTTGTTTCCAAAAGCCTCATCGATATTGTAAAAAATATTCCTTCCGCTTTGCATTAAAGCATCATCAAAAGAATAAGAAGTATCTTTTTTAGCCTGAACCTGTGTTTCTAATTTTGTAAAGTCCTCTGGAACTAATCCTATTGATTTAGGAATATCAACATCTTTCTTACCTTGACCTCCGATTCCAGTAGTGTCAGACATTATTGAAACATTTATGTTAGGGATGTTTCTTCCGCTATAGCTATATGTTCCTGCAATATCTTGAGGAGTTATGGTTATTGTTTTATCTTGTTTTTCTCCAGTAGACAAAACTTCCTCTGCACCGCCAACACCTGCAAAATCAGGACTTATATCTTTTATTTCAACGGAAGGCTCTCTTCTCTTGAATTCAATATCAGCGACGCCAACCTTTTTACCTTCCTGGAAATATTGTCTTTTTTGAGGCTCTCCTGTCTTGGAGAAAACATCAACTGTTCCTGTGAAAATTCCAAACTGCTGTCTTTCTTTTTGCTGTCTTAATCTGTCAGCTCTGCTTATCGATTCAGCTCTCAAAACTTCTCTTCTTTTCTGCTGTGCACTGATTATATCTTGAAGTTGTTTTTTTGAATATCCTCTTTGAACAAAAACTTTAGCGTCAATAATATCTTTTTTCAAACCCTGAATTTTATTGGCCAATCTTCTTGTTTCAGGAGTTGGAGTATATTCCCATGGAGCATATCCTTTTTCTTCCTGAATTTTATCTATTTTTTTCTGAATTGTTTGAATATTTTTTTCAAGGTTGCTTATATATTTTTCAGCTTCTTCTTTTTTTTCAAGAGCTTTTTTCTGTTCTGGTGTTAGCTCTACTTTTTTTGTTTTTTGAGAAATAGTTTTCGTTGCTTTTTTTGGTTCTGGCTTCTGACCTCGTAAAAGCATCTGTTGCCTTTGCCGAGCCGTCTGTCTTTGAGTTTGAAGCTGTCTTTGTCTTTGTTGTTGAAGTCTTTCTATTGCAGTTGCCATGGCTAATAATAATCTTTAATTATGCTTTTTGATTTCGGCTTCTTGAGATTTTTCTGTTTATCCTTAAGATAACCTATCTTTGCTTTTCTAAGGCTTATTCTATCCGCCCTTATTGGAGATTTATGAAAAGCCATCCTCTTATTTTCTTCCATAACCCTTCTTTTAAGTTCCATTGCTTTTCTTCTTCTTAAAGCTGGATTTTTTTCTTCTTCAATATATGTTTTATCAAGAAGGCTTTTTTTCAGTTCTTTTTGCTGCTTCTGTAACGCTTCTATTTTTCTTTTTCTGAGGGACTTGTATGTCATATTAAACCTAAGCAAGCAAATCCTATAGGATTTGTTTTATTAGTATAAAAAGGAGACAAAAGAATGGCTGACTATTCTGTAAAAACTATTTGGAATTTTGATGAAGCGAGAATGAAAGAGCTTCATTATCACATGGTTCTATGTGAAGAGGCTTTTACTCATTGGGATATTTCTGGAATAAACAGAGAACTACAATCAATAAGAAGAATAACTTCTGCAGCATTTGGAGAGACTGAATGGAAAGACCTTGTTGATAATTATAAAAAACTTGAAAAACTAAAAAGAGAAATAAGCAATGCAGTATCTGATTCTGAACATAATCAAAAACAAATACAATATTATAACCTTGCTGATGAAATTTTCATTAAAATAAATCGTTCTCTCAAATTAAAAGGTATGTTCTTTAGGGTAGGAGATGACCCAAGGTTTGCAGCACTGAAAAGATAAAATGGCAAGAGTATGTGAAGATTTATTTCCTGTAGGTTCTTATCCTAATCAAAGAAAACCTGGTTACAAGATGAACACCATTCTAAAAGAACAATTAGACATCTATATTCAGAATGTGAAAAAGGACTGGGATTTTGTGATTATAATTTCAGGAGAGGGGGAAGTCAGAGTTGGAAAGAGTGTTCTTGCACAACAGATAGCACAATACTGGGTTCATGAAATAAAAAGGAAATATGGAATAGACCTTCCCTTCAATATAAAGGATAATATTGTTTTCAATGGTGCCGACCTTATTAAAAAAGGAAACCAGCTTGGTGCAAAGCATCCTTATTCATGCCTTATATTTGATGAAGCAGGAGCAGACTTGGAAGGAATAAAAGCAATGAGACATACAACACAGGCAGTCAAAGATTTTATGAGAGAGTGCGGTCAATATAACATGCTCACTATACTTGTTCTTCCAGAATTCTTTGACCTTCCAAAAGGAATAGCTCTTAGCAGAAGTAATTGTCTTATTAATGTCTATTGGCTTGGGGATGATAAAGGCAACATGCAGAGAGGTTTCTTTAAATATTACAGCAGACCAAACAAAAAACACCTCTATTTGAAAGGAAAAAGGGATTTAGACTATAATGCCTGGAAACAAGATTTTTTTGGGGATTATGACAATGTTTTTACTCTTCCCGAGGATGAATACCGAGAAGCTAAAAGAAAAGCCTTAAAAAACAGGGAAAAAATATCTTCTAAGGAAATAAGATGGAGAGAATGGGTTAGAGGAGCCCTCCTTCTTCTTATAGATGTATATGGATTAAGTTATAGAGAACTTTCTGATAAAATGAAACAGGTTTCTAAGATTGGAATGAGTCATGTCACAGTAGGAAAGATAATAAACAGGGAAAGAGAGGAAGAGGAGGACTTGTAAGCGTAAATCAACAACCTTAATTACTAATTAACCCTACAAGAGGATATTAAGGCGGCGAAAGCTCAAAAAAGAAACAAAAATGCAAATCACCTTCTGCGACATACATCAGAATAAAATAATAGGAGCCACTCCAGGAACTGCAACCTGGCACCATGAAGAAGGACACCTAATATATAACAGGTCGGAAAAAGGAATGAAGAATGATTTTCACAGGCAGAGTTTTTTTAATGCTACAATTTTCTTCCTCGTCGTTTCATTGTTTATAGAAATAGGTAAGTGGTTTGCTTTGTTTGCTATGCTGATGACTGTTTGGTTTACAGTAAGAGAAGAATTATGGTGTTGGAAATATGCTTTTAAAAAAATGAAAAAGAACAGGTTATATAAAAAATAAAAATTAATCTTCCTCTTCTTCAGGTTCAGGAACTTCTTCTAAGTCTTCCTCTCCTTCGTCTTCTTCCTCATCATCCTCGTCGCTATTAAATTCTTGTAATTCTACTGCGATGTGATTTACCTGTTTTACGAGTTCTTTTAAGTTTTCGTTTGCCTGGCTTAAAACTCTTACGAGGTTTGTTCTGTATTGAACCTTGTCCTGCATCATCTGGCTGAATGCCATCTGTTGGTTTTCCTGAAGTATCTCCAGGTAATTCTGATGAAGCTCCTGGTACTCCTTTGTTTCCTTTGGAGAAGTTTGTTTTTCCGACGAGGTTTTTGTTTTCTGTGGGATTTGTGATTTGGTCTTTGCCATATTTTTCCATCCCCCTTTCACCTTTTCTCTTAAAATATTTATTGGCTCCAAAAGTTAAAAGACCTGCAGCAATCAATCCGAGCCAGCTTCCTATGTTGGCCATTATTTAGAGCCTCCCAAAATTTTATTCAATATTGGATTAATGTTTTGCATCATTCCTGCAGCTTTTTTCTGATGCTCTTCAATAAGGTCTTTTCTAACTTTCTGCATGTTTCCCTGAACAACTTCTCTTAACCTGTCTGTCTTGTAAAAACCAACAGACATTATCATTTCTCCTCGACAATCTATTATTATAGAATAATCATCTTTTGTTGTGTCAATATTTTTTTTAGAAATTTTACATTTTTCTATCTTGTCATGTTCTATCAGTTTTCCATATTCTTTTTCTGCCATTCTTTTCTCCTATGGTTTTAAGCAGAAGCATTGGCAGCCTGTCTTATCCATGCATATCCTGCAAGGGTTGGCAAGCATCTTGACTGCTTCTACATTTACAATCATGTAAACTATCAATACAACAACTCCTATAAGAGTTGCGATTCTGCAAAAGTTAATGAACATGACAAATTCTTTTTTTTTCATCAGTTCAATAATATTCAATTTCAGTTTGTTGTCTTGCTTCTGTTTCATTTCCTTGTCTTTCCTGTTTTTCTTTTAGTCTCTCATTCCTTACCCAGATGATATAATCTCTTATCTTTCCAGGCATCGACGGAAAAAGGATACAAACTCCAAGTCCAAGCACAAGGCCTGTGATGAAGTAAAGCCATAAAATCATTTTTTACTGCCTCCTAAAGATGCATATTTGAATGTTATCCAAAGAAAGACTGACATTGTAAAAACATAAATAGCTCCTAAAGAAATTTCTATCCATCCTAAATCAAGAGGGTTTCCAATAACTCCGGATTGATTAATTACTTTAAAGTTTGTCATCTTCCCACAAATATCCTCGGTGTGAATTTAATTAATTCTTCGATAACTCTTTCCACGCAGTCCTTTGCTTCTTTCAGAGAGTTGGTTCCTGCAAGATTAAAAGAACCTGAATGCCACATTGTTATTGTCGCCTGTCTTGGCTTTTTCTGTTTGTTCATTCCATCAAGTTCAAATCTGGCTATTAACATTGGAGAAGTTTCCTGGTTTATAACAGCCCATCCATAATTGCCTTCCATGATGAGCTTGTTTATCTCATCCAGGCATAAGTATCTTTCAAATGGAATCTTTCCATTTATGACCATGTTTGAAACCTTTATTTTTGGATTTTCAAGGTCTTCTCTGTTTATTCTTGTTCTTGCCATCTTTTGATTTTATCTTAAAATAATTCCTCATAAGACTTGATTGCTTCCCGGGGGTTTAGTTCAAGATAAACATTAGTCGTCGAAATATTTGAATGTCCCATGAGGGTTCTTATCTGATGTATTGGTATTCCTTTGTTTGCAGAATGCGAGCCAAACCCATGTCTTAATGAATGAAAATGAGCATCAGGTTTTTCTTCAAGAAGGCCTGACCTTTTTGCAGAATTCTTGAAAGCTATCTGCAAGGCTCTTGGAGTCATGCCCAAAGGCAGAAGATTAAGATGTTTTTGTTTGAATCCTTTTGGCAATGGAACAATCCTGTCTTTTTTTCCTTTTCCCTGTTCAACAAAAACAACCTTTTGTTTCAAATCTACATGTCTTGGATGGACATTAAGAACTTCTGAAATCCTAAGTCCGGAACCCCATGCAAGTAAAAAGGCTATCTTATGCTTCTCTTTTTTTGTGCTTTTGATAAGTTTTACGAAACCATCTTCATTTATTGCAGTAGGTAGTCTTTTTGCCATTTTCGTGTTCTGTATGTTATGCGAAATTATTTTTCTTCTTCCTCCTTATAAATCCAGAAAGCATCTTCATCTCCTTCAAAAGCTGGTTCTAAAACAAAATCTGAAGTTTCATTAAACTCACCAAATACACAAACTACTTTTCTTTTTATTTTCATGCTTCTTCCTCCTTCCTAAAATATTTACAATTCTCACAGTTACTCA
>CAYUHF010000022.1:0-18729 GCA_964444505.1 uncultured Methanosarcinales archaeon
CCTGAACTAAAGAATGCCAATGATCCAACTACAATAGAATACTGTTTACAGTTTACAAAAGAGAACTATAAAAACCGAGAACTAACTAAAGACATGGAGAAACTCAAGCGCGAGATAAGAAAGATCAAAGAGAATCTGGCAGTGCTTGAGTTGCCTGAATAATATTCTCGAGAGCTTGGTATTCTTTGTTTTTGTATTTGACTAGGACATGTTCTTTTGTCTGTTCAATTATTTGCAATGTACCACCCCTAATCCAACTTAAACTTATCTACTATAAAAATATTACGCCCAGAAGTCCAGTGAGTTTTCGCATGACCCGAAAATCTTTCAATCTTTTTGCAGAGTTTCCCAATGTTTTTCGGCGAACTTCTGCAGTCTCTTGATCATCTCGTCCTGATGTATGAGTTGTTTTCTCATCTCTTTAACCTCTGCCTTGGTCTGGTCCTGTACCTTCTCAGCAGCCTGGATAGACAACGGGGCACCACACTGCCTGCAGTATTCAGTCTTTGGTGGGTTGACATACTGGCAGGTTCCGCACAAAATGGTCTTTGGCTTTTCTACTGGGTTCTCTTTCTCACCGTAATGTGCGGCATGCCTGTTCAGCGTGTCTTCAGGCGAAAGTCGGCCGTAAGTATTCTTGAAATACTTGACAGTATGCCCGAACTTTTCAGCCGCCAGGTCAAGCGGAAGGTTGTCTTTTTTAGCAAGCGTGCAGGCAGAATGACGCAGGTTATAGAAATCTACAGGCTTATCCAGCCCAATATCTTCAGCAAGCCTCTGGATACGCCTGAAAAGTGCATGGTAATTGTATTTCAATGGTCCGTCAGTATGCTCATCTCTTCTGGAGAGTTCAGGGTTCTCAATCACCCACAAAGGGTCATCATCATCTTTTGTGGGGTGCTCCATCAGCCACCTCTGAAGGTAAGGCACAGACCTGAACAGTGTCACATTCCTCTTCTCACCTGTCTTTGACTTCTGCACGTAGGCTATTGCAAACGGTTTTTTCAGCTCAATATCACCATACTTCAAGTCAATCAGTTCCGATGGTCTGAAACCACCATCAAGCTGCACAGCAATGACTGCCTTGACCTGTGTGGAATCGACAGCAGACATTAGTTCCAGACCGTCTTCCCAACTCACCATGTCAGACGGGTCGAGGTCCCGTTTCTGTTTTTTCCTGGACAGGTTCTTTATATCCTTGAACCCTTCAGGCTTGGAACCATCATTCAGCCACCTCACGAACACCAGGGACACGTTTATGATAGTCGCGTAATATCCGTCACTGTACTCGCCCCTCATCTTCAAGAATAAGTCATTGATCTTATCTCGGTCATTCATCTCTTCTTTGATGTCAGTGGTATTTTCCAATATGAATACAATGTGCCTGCAGAAGATGGCCTTTCTTGCGGGGCTGACATCATAAGCTTTAAGAAACCTTTCAATGTAAGCAAGATTAGCCTCAGAAATATCTGACCTGAACAGCCTGGCTTCTGCTAACTCAGCTTTTTTTTCGTAATCGACAACGGGCATCGCAAATCCTTATATCTTTTTGGTTAATATATCTTTTGAAAACCGGACTTTGACAAAATGTTATATCCCCGCTCCCAGATTTGAACTGGGAACCTCTCGGTAACGGCTGATGGACTTTCATTGTTTCTTGGTAGAACCTCTGTCCATATCTACAGCCGAGCGCTCTGCCGTTGAGCTAAGCGGGGCTATTAAAAAAGTGGGCTTTGTTTGTATTTAAATATTACGAATGAGTGATGCATTGATTTAGATGATGAAATTATTTGACTAAATGTGATTTGATTTTAGACAAAAGCAATCTCAGATCAGGAGAAATAGGATATTCCTCAAGATTTTCAACAGGCAGATACTCAAATCTGGAGAAAATCTCTTCTTTCACCTCAGGCTCACCAGAAATCTCTGTTACAAACTTGTGGGCAATTCCTTCTCTCCCGTCAGGCAGAGTAAATTCAATGTTCCCGAAATACTTCATTTTAACAGCATCAACTCCAAGCTCTTCCTTTAACTCTCTTCTCGCCGCATCTTTGAGATCATGCATATCAGGA
The DNA here is from genome assembly GCA_964444505.1 of uncultured Methanosarcinales archaeon. Lineage (GTDB taxonomy): Archaea > Nanobdellota > Nanobdellia > Woesearchaeales > JAGVZT01 > CAYUHF01. The sequence continues at coordinate 2,073 of CAYUHF010000022.1, forward strand.
TTCTCAACCTCTACCTTCCCACCCGGTGTCTCATAATGTTTGTGGTCATTTCTAAACAAAAGAAGGACTTTATTATCCTTGAAAATGAGACATCCTGAGAGCTGCATCATGAAAGAAAAATAGTTAGAACATATATTAATTATTTTGCTAAGAGGGCTTCAATTTCTGTATCAAGGACATATTCAGCTTGCAGCTCAAATGGTAGCTCAAGAACAGGATTTATTACAAGAAGAAAGTTTGTCTTAAGTTCTCCTAGTTTTTCACCAAGATTCTCAATGAACTTTTCTGTGAAGTGATCACTTCTAAGCCTTGGACTTTCATAAGTCATGGTTTTACCATCTTCACCAAGATGTCCTTCATAGACCTTTTCAGGTCTCAAAAAGAAAACATGAACTGAACTGTAATCAGGGTTTAATTCTCCTAAAGGTCTTGATAATGTCATCTTGAGAGCAGCAGCCAAGTAATCCTCACAAGCCTCTTCAAGTTCTGAATTCAGCGCTCTTATTCTGGCTAGTTCACTCCCTTTTTCACCTTCATAATCAATTAGAGCTTGCCAAAACTCTCCATCCCTTTTTTCTACATCTACTTCTACAGCTTTGACAAGAAAATCTTCATCTCCGATATGAAATAGCTCCTCAACTTCAGGATTGAATCCTCTTTCTCTAAGGTATAAAGCAAAGTCATCTCCTTTATTCTCTGCAAATAGCCTTGCCTGTTCACTTATCTGTTCATGAGCTGATCTTAGGGCTCGGATGCCATCGTCCAGTCTTGAATGATAATCATCCATCTCTGGATTGAGTTCTGAAATCTGAGGGATATAAGGATCTGTCATGAAACATTTGAATAATAATCAATATAAATATTTTTCGCAATTCACTACTTTGAAATGGACAAACAACGCAAAATTTATCCTGGTACAGATGGAAAGAATGTCTTTCAATTCTTCTATTCCCAGTCCTGAATCATTTCATCTAACATATGAATTTCCTGAAGACATCATATCTCTCAAGAATATCTTCAAATGCCTTTACCAGAAACAATTCCATTGTTTCAGGAGCCCCTGCTGGATATCAGATGCAGGGATTTCAACACATCAAGATCTTCAAGGGATAATATTGGATACTGTTTTTTTTGCATTGTTTTGACAGAAGAAGTCAACTCTGTATTTTTTTCTGACTATAACAGCTTCTTTCTGATAAGCTCCTTCATTATCTTGTTTATGACATCAACAAACTCATACTTTCCCATATCATCCTTTGCTGCCCACACAATCTCTTCAAAAAACTCACGCGGCCTCAGATCACCTTCTACTTCGGCCAGATAAGTCCTGTTCAACACTTTCTCTCGAGAATAAGGAGATGTTTCCAGAAACTCACCAAAAAACTCACAGGAAACAAGATCAGCATTTATCTCTTCCTTCAGCTCGCGGGCAAGACACTCTTCTTCTGTCTCATCCTCCATGCTTCCGCCTGGTGTCCAGAACTCTTCATACTGACTCGGTTTTAAGAGCAGTAGTTTTTTATCTCTTATAATAAGGCCTGCAATGCGGGTTCTCATTGATTTCGACCATTATCCACAGATTAAAATATCTATCGATAATTTTATATACTACTATGAAGTAGATTCTATCATGGAAAACCCTTTATCGTGTGAAGAAAAGGTGGTTTTAGCACATCTTATTGACCATGACTATAGAACCCATTTTCTGGATACAGCACAGTTGGGTCCGGGAACTGAAGAAATCCGTCGGGTTAAGTACATACACTGTCAGATCATTTTGAATGCCATTAAAGATATGATGCTTTCTGATAACTGCAGTTTTCTCCCTGCTTCTCCAGAGAAGATACAATCAAAACTAAGAAATTTAGTCAAAATAATAGATGATCAAAGAGTCAATGTTGATATGGAGGTTTTTATGAGTCTTAATACAAATCTCTCTGTAGTCTACACTATGCTTCATAATCTTGTCAATAACAGTCTTAGATATATCCCAGATGCAGGAGAAGTCCAGGTCAAAGTTGATGAATACACTGGAGAAACTGAGTCAAATATCTATACAAGTCCCAGTGACCTGGAATACTGTATCCGATTCAGTGTCACTGACAATGGAACAGGTTTTCCTGAAAAATACTCATTAGACCACTGGTTTGAGATGGGTCAAGGTGAGGGAACACTTAGTCATAGGGGTTTTGGTCTGTACTTTGTCAAACTTGGGTGCAGATTTCTTAGGTGCGGTCTGAATGCAGAATCAGAACCAGGCAACACACAAGTCACAATATACCATCCACTAACCCTGCTCTAGTTATTCCAGATTTCTTCAATCAGCTTGTCAATATCCATCTCCTTTGAAAACAGTTTTTCAATCTGTCTTTCCTGAACCCGAGCTTTGAGATTTTCACTGTTCTTAACAAAGCTTACATAATCCTGGACCTGTTTTCTTACAACTCTGCTTCTTGAAAACTTTCTCACAAAAACAGGATTCATCTGTGCAAGCTCATTTGCCATTGTCTCCTTATCATTACTATCAGCAATCACTCTTGTGATATTAGTTATTTCTTTGAAACTCTCTGGGTCATCCTTTCTGACCTTTGCCAGTCTCTCAACAGTCTTGTTATTAATTTCAATATCTGCAGGTATTCTCAGTGATGTTTTTATCTCATCCACCTCTGCCTTCACAACTCTGCTTGATTGGACAGTTTCTGTTTTAACTGGTCTTGCAACTATTGTTGTCCCAATAGAAGAACTCATCACCTTGTCAGCATACACCATAGATGCAACAAAAACTACCAAAAACACTACAGCAACCAATTTACAGTTCATCAAACCACCTTGTGAATTTAACATAGTGAGTAGCATTGGTCTTGTCAATTAGTACAATTTTTTTCCTCTCAAGATTATTTAAAGTATGCGCAAGACTTGATTTTGCAAGCTTTGTTTTTCTTTCAAGCATATTTCTTTTCATACCGCCGTTATTCTCCAGTATCGCATTAACCACAATCCTCTCATTTCTTGACAAAGTCTTTATCACATTTTGTTTTTTAGATTTTTTAAAGGCAAACACAGCAGCAATAACTCCTAAAAAAGCAACTCCTGCAGCAACAAGACCATACGGAAAATCATTCTCTTCCTGCACAACAACAGTCTCCTCAGGAAATTCATATCTCACACTCACACTCTCAAGGTCACCCTCCCAGGATAATCTGGTGAAATTTACAGTCTCAATAATAGCATCAGGCTGAGTTTCAATAATAACAGCATCCTTTGGTATTGCAACCATCACAGACTCATTTGCAGTATCAGCAAGATCAATTGAAAAATCCCAAACTTCATGTTTTAAAGTCAATAGTGAAGTCTTGTACAAAACAACAGCCTCTTGTGTTGAACCGATTGAAACATCAACACTCTCATTGTTAAGGACATAAAGCCCGCCCCTTATTCGCACATCATCAACATCTTTCTGCAGGGGAATATTCACAAGCCCGCTTCCCTCAAGATCAATGAGCACAAGACTATTCCCATTCTCTTCCACAACAACAGTATAGCTCGAGTCCATTGAATAAGCTGGAGGAATAATCAGCAGCAGGATTAAGATTAACTTCTTGTCCATGGTTGCTGTATTCCCCGATAGCTATATTAAATTTTCCTTGCACTGACCGCAGTCAAAGTAGGAAACAAGAGATATTTACCCCTTGAACTCCTCATGCCGAAAAGCCCGTGCGCGGTCCACTTTCCATTGTGGTATCGCCCATAAAAGAACTTTCCGTCATACATGCCTGCAAAAACATACTTGCCGTATATTCCCCAGGCCCTTTTCCCGTGGTTGTCCTGTCCTGCAAAATACCCTCTGCCATATGTACCCCACATGATGTTCTTGCCGTCATGGGTATACATAAGATATCTGTTCTGCACAGGCAGAATCTCTGCCTCTGCTTCTTGCAGAGTCTCTGGTATTCTTTCTTTCACTTCTCCACTTCTGACCTCTTTTAAAGTTAATTCCGCTGACACCAATGGCACTGCAACCAAAAGCAGGACCATAAGCACCATCATTGCTTTCTTCATTTTTTACCTCCGTGAATTTCTCCACCCTAAGTTCATATAGACTGAACAGAATATAAAACCAGGACTGAACAAGATTGAACAAAAACTACACTTTTTTTGCAAGAATCCAGTAATTAATCTCTCCGCCAGTGTCCACAAAATTCTCATACAGAATTTCAAATTTTTCTCCTATCATGTTTTTGTACTTTTCAGAAGAATAATGGCTCCAGAAAACAGGTACGCCAAAATAATCATGCTCATACTCACCCTCATCTGTTGCAAGACTTGCAAGAAACACTCCTCCTGAGAATAAAACACTATGGATTCTTTCAAAGAGTTTCTTTTGTTCTTCCCGTGGTACATGAAAAATGGAGTAAACTGCAATTACTCCGTCAAATTTCTTTTTAAACCTAACCTCAGTCATATCACCTACCACAAACCTGGCATCAGAAACATTTTTTCTTGCAAGTTCAATCATTTTCGGAGAAATATCAACACCAGTGACATCATACCCCTTTTCAACAAGAAATTTTGAAACAGGAATCCCTGAACCGCAGCCAAGATCCAGTACACGTGCATTCTGGGGAAGATATTCTGAAAAAAGCTCAAACTGTTCTGAATTGTCAAACTTCTGTCTCCATTCATGGTATTTTTCAGCAATATCATCATATCTTGCCATCAAAGCACCTTCTCATCAGAATACTTACCACGATTCACTGCATCCTGAGTGTAGTCATTGCTGTTTGTCTCTCTGATTGTTCTTATGATTAGTTCTGATACTATCTCCTTTTCTTCAGGTTTAAGTGGTCTTATTATCATAATGCATACAATAAATCTTAAAGTATTTAAACCCCCCATATTATCTTGATAGCATGAAAACACTAATAGCATATTACTCAAGAACAGGAAACACAAAGCAAGTCGCAGAGACACTAGCAGAAAAACTTGATGCAGACATTGACGAGATAAAGGACATGAAAGACCGCTCAGGAATAGTCGGCTGGCTTATGGGCGGAAAAGATGCATTCAGAGAAAACACCACAGAAATCGCATTCAAAAAAGATCCAAAAGACTATGACCTGGTTGTAATAGGAACACCAGTCTGGGCAGGCACAATGACACCAGCAGTGAGAATGTATCTCAAGAACAACTTCAAGAAAGTGGCATTCTTCTGCACCTACGGCGGAAGCGAGGGAAAAACATTTGCAGAAATGCAAAAAATATCAAAAAAGCCAGTTGCAACTCTTGGACTAAACCAGAGAGAACTTAATGCAACAGATGAGTTTTGCAAAAGGCTAGATCCCAAGAAATCCTAGTCTTCTTTTCCTTTGCCTTTCCCTGTTATGTCTTTTATATTCCCTCATGTACCTGTTGTATTCTCTCTTTTTCTTAAGAAAATCACTCTTCTTTTCCTGGAATAATTTTATTGCCTCTCTTTTATCTTGATAGCCTTGTTTCGATGCTTGTTTTCCGTTTCTCTTTGCTTTCCTCAGGGCTTCAAAAGTACTCTGTGCAAGTTGAAATTCAGCTGTTTTCCTTTGCATTTCTCTTTTTGTGAATTTTGGCATATCGGTTCTCTAAAACTTTTTGTATTTAATTCTTTCTAACAAGATAAAGATTAAAACAAAAAACCAGTTAACAAGAGTAAGAACAGGGTATACTTTTGATATCCCATCTTGAAAAGGAACATAATTCCCAAGAACATTCAGTCCGGTGTGCAAAATCATTGAGGGAATGACACTTCCTGTTTTTTTGTAAAAAAATGTTAAGATAACAGATATTGCTACAGTGTTGATCAAATACCAGAAAAAGGGTATTCCAGACTGGGGTGCACCCGGGATAAAAAAAAGCGGTGAGTGCCAAAGCACCCATACAACTCCGACAATAACACTTGCAATAAATGCACTATGCTCTTTCATAAGTTCAGGAAGCAAAAACCCACGCCATCCTGGCTCTTCCTGACCTCCGCCTAAAAAAAAGATAAACAAGAACAGCAAGGGATAAGCATAAATTGGAGACATAAGAGAGAGATTAACTTCTTCTTGTGTACTATATATAAAAAAAGTGGCTAAACCAATTAGAATAGGAATAATAAATGATAAAATATACCATTTGAGCTTTATCTTTGGTAAGATTCTATTAATCCAATTTCTGATGCTTTTACCTTGTAAGAGCAACAAAACTAAAGAAGATAAAAAAGGTCCAAATCCCCCGGGCACAATAAAAAGTGTTGGATTAACATCTAGAAAAAGCAGCGGCAACCAGATAGTCCAGGATATGCCGTATGCCAACACAATAAACAATAGTGACTTACTTTTCATTTTTCCAGTAAAAAAATATAATCATTAGATACACCAAGTATCCACTAATTACTCCTATGATGTTTGGATAATTTAGAGATAAGGTGAAGGGGAAATCGTTCCAGCCGTGAAAGAGTGCAAGAAAAGGCAGCATTCCCGTGTAATCATAAGGAATATTAAAAAATACAACTGAGAAAATTGTAAATATCAAAACACCAATAATTGTACTAGATCCAAAATTTCCTGATACCAAAGAGCCGGGTACGTGCCAGAGTGCAAATATTAAGGCGGAAAGAATAATGCCTTTCCACTTTCCAAGACTTTTTAGTTTGCTTTGAATATAACCTCTAAATGATATCTCTTCAGCAAATCCCAGGAGTATCCAAACAGAGAAGATCTTTATTATTGAATCAAGATTCCACTTTATCTTGTTTACTGGTTTGAGATTGAAAAGTTGTGCCCCAACAAAGTCTAGTAAGGAAACACTTGACAAGAATACTGCAAACATCAAGAAACTTTTTCGCAGTGTTTTTTTGTTAACTCCGATTTTCATATTACGGGTAAATAAGTAACTAATCCAAGAATAAATAGATTTGAAACTGCAGTGGCTATAGTGTAATGGATTTTTTTAGGAAAACTTAGAAAAGACCATAGAGTAGGTATTGTAACCAAGATTAAAAAAATTAAAATTTCAGTTCTTTTTTTCATAGTAAATCAAGACAACAGTTGTAATTAGGTAGAACAAAGCCAGACCAATACCAAAGTCTGTTGTGATGTATTTGGTTATACCAGTATCAACAGTCAGCACATCAAAAACTCTCTGTACAAAAAGATTATGGCTTGCATGGAGTAATACAGCAGGCCATAAACTATTAGACTTGACTCTTAACCAGGAAGTAATGTATGAAAGCCCTGCTATCTGCATTGTGAAAAAAATCACCACGAGAAAAGAATTCATCCCACTTGAATACCATGTCAGAAGACCTGGAATATGATATAGCGACCATATAACAGAAACAAAAAGTGAAGTCCTCAATAATGTCTTCTTTTTCATAAGCAAAGGAACCAAAAATCCTCTCCACCCGATTTCCTCACCAAGTGCTGTTAGCATACTAAATATTATTCCAATTGTTGCAGCCCTGACAAGATGTAAGAATATGTTTGTTCCCATCTCATTCGAGAAATCACCAAGACCAATCAGCCAGACAGCACCATACACAATCAATCCTCCTACAAGAGGTATTAGATAACCCGTAATCAAATATTTTAGCTTACCAGGTTTCCAGCCAAACCCACGAAGAGATTTGTCAGAGATAAGCTTTATAATAAAGGCACTAACTGCAGGAATCCACATGATAAAAAAAACAGAAAAAGATCTAAGACTTTTAATAGAACTCATATAGTAAAATGGAATACAAAGTAATACAGTTACAAAAATAAACCATTTCACTTTCTTCATGAAAATATCTTAAACAGGGAGATTTAAAAGTGTTTTCAAGTCCAGTATTAAGATACTCTTGATATAATCTTTTACCAAAAATAAAAGATTTGCACTAGATATGCAACAAGACCCGGCTGGATAATGTAATTGCTTGCCTCTGCCAGAGGCACAAGCCATTTGTTCTTGAAAACCACGAGGTTAAAAAAAGCAGAAAACGCAATCTTTACAAAAACTACAAAAAATAACACTCTCCAACCTGCTTTTTTCATAAAAAACCCCCGATCAGAAAATACTTTATAAACTATTTGGTTCATGAACATAATCCAGAACTCTTAGAGCTTCATCAAATCTGCCCTCTGCACAAATACTCTGAATCTCTCTTCCTATGGTCTGGTACTCTTCACCGCAATCAATCATGTGAACAAGCTCTTCAGAACAAACATCAGACCCTGATTGTTTTTCAAGCAAGTAAATACAGACCCCGCATGCAATTGATCTTCCAACAGTTATCGGGAGGACTAATTCTTCAGGCAATTCATACGACTCTGTCTTTTTATATTCATTTGCAATCTTGACAAAATCAAAAAACTGTGATGTAATCAGCAAAGCTGCATCATGATTGGCATTGAATTCTGCCAATGTGATAAAATCAGGTGGTCTAACCAGATAAAAATCAGGTATCTGCAGGCCTTTAACAGCATCTTGAAGAGTCTCATATAACTCTCTTGTTTTTATTTCAAGCTCACCTGTACCAGCCATATTGGGTGTTATGCAAATATACTATTTATAATTTTCGAATATTAGTAACTCTATAGTAGGTATTATCAGTAATCTGATAGATTTTCTTTACTTGTAATAATCCTGATGATAATCTTCAGCTTTCCAGAATTCTTTGGCTTCTACAATCTCGGTTTCATGGGTGCCTTTTTTTGACTCTTCAGCTAGTTTTTTCTGCTCTTCAGTGTGATAAAAGATTACAGACCTGTATTGTGTTCCAATATCAAAACCCTGCCTGTTTTTTTGTGTAGGGTCATGAATCTCGTAGAATTTTTCAAGTAGCTCTTTGTAACTTACTCTTTGCGGGTCATACATTACCTGCACAACTTCTGCATGGCCTGTTTTCCCGCTTGAAACCTGCTTATATGCTGGATTATCAACATTTCCACCCATATATCCCACAGTTGTATCTACAACACCATCCATACTGTCAAGCTCTCTTTGTACACCCCAGAAACAGCCAGCTCCAAAAGTTGCAGTTTCAACAAAATCAAGAGCTATTGAGTTAATACAGTATCTCTTGCCATATGATTCCTCAAAAACATGCCCCAGGTGGCCTCCGCATTTTGCACACACAACCTCTGTCCTTTTCATACCAAGTGAATTATCTTCTACAAACTCAACAGATCCATTTATGGCTTCTCTAAAACTAGGCCAGCCAGTACCGGACTTGAACTTTGAATCCGAATCAAACAATCTGTTGCCGCAGGCAGCACAAACATAATTCCCCTCTTTGTCAAAATCAACATAATCACCAGAAAACGCAGGCTCAGTACCCTTTTCTATGAGCACTCTGTGTTCTTCAGCTGTCAGATTCTTTTTGTATTTCATTGAGATTCCCTCTTTGTTTTCAATATTTGCACATCCTGAAACTAAAAGCAGGAGCAGAATTAACCATTTCATAAAATATGTACGCAATCATTATTTATAAAGGTTATATTTAACCTAAAGTCATTTAAATAAACAAGATTATATCTGTATATGAAAAACACAGCACTTCTGGTAATTGATGTAATAAATGACTGTTGTCACGAGAAATGTGAGAAAGGAAACATCACTTTCAAAAAAATAAGAAAAATGGTGCCAAAACTCAAAAAATTCATTGCAGAATACAAGAAAAAAGGAGGCAATGTAATATATATCAACTGCACACCATGGACAAGAGAGCATCTTGCAGAAAACATAATTGAACTCTACAAAGACCCTGAATGCAGATACTATTCAGAGCCAGGTTTTCCAGAAGAGTTCTACAAAGTTAAACCAGATCCCGAAGATCTCATAATCACAAAAAACACCTATGATGCCTTTACAAATGCAAAGCTTGATAAGTTTTTGAAAAGAAAAAACATTCAGTATGTTTTAGTTGCCGGTGTATTTGGTGACGGGTGTGTGATGTCCACAATCCAGGGCGGGTTTTCAAAAGGCTACAACTTTATCATATTAAAAGACCTGATAGAAACAACAGACTTAAAGAAAAGACAGAAAATACAAAAACTCCTCAAAGAATACACCTGGCCTATGATGTTTGGGAGGACCATGGACTCTGATGAATTCCTGAGGAGCTCAAGTCAATCTGTACAGTTCTGAAAACCTTTTGTCTTGGAAAAACACCTCCGCATTTTTTTGTAATTCAGAAACCAAACCAGAATACTCATCATGCATCAAACCTTCTTCAACAAAAACCCTTCCATCTCTTAAAAAAACAGATCTTGGCCTATTTGAAAAAATGTCACCAAGTACAAGACCCTCGCAATCCAGCAACCCTTCTATCTCGTGTACAACCTCAGCAAGACCAGAATCCCTTAGAATATAATGATAAATTCCATCATCAAGAATTTCAACATCTGGAGGAACATCAATCCTTGTTAATTTGTAACGAAAACAGTACCATTCATCATGAAATGTTCCCTCAATTACAGCGTTAAAATATTTTTTCTTTTTAAATGGCCACATCCTAAGATTAACATAATATTCATATTATAAATTGGTTTCTGGGAAAAATTCCCCCAAACTAGCATTAGTAATGGTGAGCCTGCTCAGAATCACGAGTTATTGTCTCATATACAGACATTGCCATGCTAAAAACAATAGCCATTGTACCGCCCTGAAAAACATGCTGCATATAGTGGCCTGTCTGGACACCATTATGGTATCCCTCAACCGCCTCTGTTGACTTCATGTTTTTTAAGAGTCTCATAATATCATCAGGATAAGGGTCAAACATCTGTGTAAATGTTTCTGAAAAAGATTCATGAGCATTACCAAACCTTTCAAACGAATCAACAATCTCTTCTGGAATTGGATTGTCTCCCCATCCCCCCTCTGTTATTTCGCCTTCTCTCATCTTTCTAACTGCCTGGTATACTTTTTTTGTATATTGGGATTTTCTCGTTATTTTCATATTTGTACAAAAGTTCATCAGGTCTTACCTTCAGATACTTCAGGAAAACATCAGAATCAGGAAATTTGTGTGTTTCAATTACTTCCATTAGCTTGTTATATGTTCCTTCAAAAGACCGAGCATTCTCTTTTATATGTTCACTCTGAACCATCCATGCAGGAATAGAAGCCAGACCAAGTGCACCAATCTTAAAAAGTGTTCTTCTTTGCGAAAGATAATCAGGGTCAAAGTCATCATCCTCGTCAGCAATTAAGTCATACAACTCTTCATAGAAAACAAAAAGACCAGCAGGCACAGCAAAACTAAGAAAACTCACTATCTGGTCAAGTGTATGATCAAAGTACATATCATCAATAAGAGCATCATCATGAGATTCAATTTTAAAAGGTCTTTGTGCACTTCTTAGATTTAGAAGTCTGCTCCTTAATCTCTCGGCTTTTCTTTTCCAGCCAGATATGTCTGAGTGGTCAATTCCGAAATCTCTAAGAGGTCTGGGATCTTCCCAGTAACACTCGGTCTTGCAATCCATACCCATACCTCCTTCACTATCAAATGTAGGCGTGCATTCTAGTCTGCATTCATGGTATTCGTCATGGTATATGCTGTACAAATCTGAATTAGCATCTATAAGCTTGTCAAGAGAACCAACCAAAGTATCTATCTGCCTGTATTCATCTCCTATAGGCAGTCTTTGGTGAGGTGTTATGACATAGTATTTGTTTCTTTGTCTCGGAAAAGTCCTTGCCATCAGAGCTAGTGCTCCCAATCCCACAACAGTTTCTCCAGTACCCTCAATAACATTCCTGAAAATTCCCTTCTGGTCAGGTCTTGCATATGTCCAGATATTTAAGAGAAATATTTAAGCTTTTCCAAATTAGTTACTATATAGTAATCATTCAAAAATAAACAGCTCTTCAATCTTTGAATCAAGTGTTTTTGCCACATCATAGGCAAGCTTTAGAGAAGGATTGTATTTGCCCTGCTCCAAAAACACAATTGTTTCTCTTCTAACACCTACCTTCTCGGCAAGCTCTTTTTGAGTCATGTCATACCTTGCCCGAAACTCCTTTATTCTTGTCCTCAATTTAACTCCTCTCAAAAAACATTATTGACAAAACAAACACAATTATCACTACTGCAAACACAGCTGCTGTGATAACAGGCAAAAGATCTACTGCACCCATTGAAATTGCAGTGACAAGAACACTTAGACCAATAAGTGCTGCAGCAAAACCATTAAATCCAGCTTTGTATGCGTTTTTTTCAAGCCTTTCATCAGATTTTGCAGCAAGTGCAAAAAACGAGAAAAACCCAAAGAACCCGAAAAACCCATAGTTGCCAGAGAAAATTCCCAAAAAACCCAAAAATCCAAACAATCCAAAAAGACTAACTTTTTTCATTCAACATCACCTTTTCTTCTCATATACCATTGTAGCCCAGTCCCTGTCAAAAGCATCAAAGGCATAAGTATACTAATCACACTTTTTGCAGTCAGCTGCACAAGTGATAGCTCGTCAATCCAAAACAAAAAGTTCAGGGCAAGAAAAGTAATAAACCACGATACAGCCAAGGCCCTTGCACCAATTTTTTTTGTCCTCTCGTCATGAGCCACACCTTTTTTGTTATATGATATTGCACCAATCACAATCATTATTGTTCCTGCATTAATGAATGTCAGTATTATCTGTGTGCTGTAATCTGAAATCAGCTGGAAAAGTATTCCCATGAGTACTAGAATTGTTCCAGCAGCAATTATTGACTTTGATTTTTTCTTTCTCTCCATCACAGATCACCCTTCTCCAAATATAAGTTAGACAAAGTTTTAACTAAAGCACCACCCAAAAGAGCAGCAACCAAAAACAAATCAATACTAAAACTCTGCTTCATAGCAGAAGTATATGTCTGGTACAAAACACCAAAGACAAGGACAATAGCCATAAACCAGCTTGCGTTTCTCTCTGCAAATGCCTCAATCTTCTCCTCACGCTCATCTCTCTTGAGAGTAATCATTATATGAGTCACATCAAAAAGCAGAAACAATACCCATCCTCCAGTAACAAACAGCCTTGTACTCGTGCTCCAGAAAGGCAGAGCCTGAAAAATCATAAAAGGAATTATCAAAATTGCAGTATAAACCCAGCCCTGCCATGTCTTTGGAGATATTCCCCAGCCACCATATTTTCTTCTCTGGAACCAATCTGCTTTTCCAATCAAATCAATCACCTTTGTTAAATATTTCCAACATATTGTTATTAATTTCTAACATAATGTTAGAAAAATATAACTTATATTTAAATTTTTTGAATCTGTTAAACTAATCTTCTTTGGCTTCATCCATTAGAGCTTTCATGACAAGTCCCATAAATCTTTCATTATCAAAATCTGTTCTCAGGTTAACTCTTCTTGAAGCCTTTATATCAGGAATCTCTGCTCTAAGTGCTTTTTTTATTGGATCTTCGTACTCTAAAAATTTGGAACTGGATAAACCAGCTCTCCTGCTTAGATAGCTGACTGCATAATCAATGTATAGTTTGTAAGCTTCTTCTCGTTCAGCAGATCTTGTAAGAATTATTCCTCCTTTACGGAGAATATCAAAGTAGTGGATTTTGAATCTTTTAAGTTGTTCATAGTTGCTAACACTCATTATTTCTGGAATACCTTCCGCTGTTAATATGACAGGATGATTGCCTGATGTTTTTGTTACATCCATGAAAGCTTTGCTTATTATTCCTACAAGGTTTCTTGCATCCTCTCTTCTTCTTATCTCTGCAATAAACTCAATACTAGCCTCTTCAAATGTCCAATTCTGACGCATGGATCTGTATGCAGGAACTATAAGCTCAATTTCTTCATCATAAAAGGAAAATTTGGGAACATCCGAGAATGTATATGGTTCAGGATTTTGCCCTTCCTGTCCATATATTGCACTCAAAGATTTTACTTCACTGAAATGTCTGTATCTTCTAGGGTTAAGTGAGTCACTGAAAGCAATAAGATATTTCCAAAAAGCTTCCAGTTCTCTATCGCTCTTAGTTGGAGTTTCAGCTGTAAAATGCGCATTTGTAATACTCTTATAATTTCTTGGAATGTTCTCCACAAGATAATCAATAGGTACTCTTTCTCCAAATAGTTCCATATAGTTACTAAACGGTAGTAGATATATAAATATTTCTTATTTTTCAATGAAATTTTGTTTTGAAACTAAACCAAAAACTCTTTAAACACACGCTTAAACATTTTGTTTATGAAACAAATACAGAAGGATGTTGAGGATTGGACAGGACAATACGAGCCGCAGTACTGGCCCCCGCACCAGATTTTAGCTAGACTGGCTGAAGAGGTGGGTGAGTTAGCAAGAGAAGTTAATCATCTGCATGGTATCAAAAAGAAAAAAAATGAAAATTCAAGTAATCTTTCCGGGGAACTTGTGGATGTTCTTTTTTCTGTTGTATGCATGGCAAACAGCCATGATATTAACCTTCAGGAAGAGTGGGATAAAGTCATGAAAGAAAAACACTACGGCCGCGACAAGGACAGGTACAAAAAATGCAGGAAATAAAGAAATACGTAGAAAAAGAGCACAAGAGACTTTTAAAACACTATGGGTTAAGTGAAAAGGATATTAGATATCCCATGGCAATAAAGATTGGCGAAGAAGTAGGAGAGTTGTTTGAGGAAATACTGCGCCTTGGAAAACTGCAAAGAAAAGAAAAACTAGAACAAGACACCAATATTGGAGAAGAGTTTGCAGATGTTATACTAGCAACGATGATACTAGCTCAAAACTGCGGTATTGACGTTGAGAAAAGCATCCACAAAAAGATGGAGAAAATAAAAAAGAGATATTACTGATGAAAAAAGAGAAAGTCCACAAATTAATAATTTTGTTTGCAATAATTCTCACACTGATAAGTGTGTTTGCTTTCTTTGGCATAATGAGCGGGGGCAGCTTTGGACCTCTCTTTAGAAAGGCAAACCAGCTGGATTTTGAGTTTCTTGTGATAAGAAGAATAACAAGTCTTTTGTCATGGATGGCTTTTGCATTCTTTTCAATGTACATTGCAGCAACAGAGATTAGCCCATTTATTCATACAGGCGAAACCAACTTTTTTAGAAAATACATTCATCCTGCAATAATCATAAACTACGTGATTTCCGTTGTTTATGCACTCTTTCAGCTCACAGTGATTTTTTATGAAAATGAGATGCACATGAAGATAATGAGACTACTATATCTCACAGACCTTGGAATAATCATGCTGGGTTTTATCATGTATCTGATGCTTGTTTACTGGATACCAAAAGTGAAGTCATCTGAGAAAAGCTGCTCCAGAGTTAAAGGTTCCAGATCCTGAAATTTTCTGGGATCTTTGCTGTATGTATGGCCTGATTGCATATTTTTCCAGAATAGCCCGTAACCTTGATCCAAAAACTCCTCTATGACCTGCTCAAACGTCCTGTCACAATAATACTCCTCAATTGCCAAGTAAACATAACCGTCTCGTTGCATATGCAAAGGTGTGGCCTTCGGGACATATACCAGTTTTCTTTCAAAAATTTCTACTAAACCGCTGTCACTTTCAGGGTCAGATATCATTGGAAACCCGTAATGCCTTGAGTACCCCACAAGTCTTCCCGGAGTATCAGAAAATTGCCTCTCGACCTCTCTTGAAAGATCCCATTGGTAAACTGCAAAGTTAACTATACTTGGCTCATCAAGTAAGCCCTCTGATTTCATGAGATCATGAACAGTAGTACTTTTTGTTTTTGCATCCATCCCTGCAATTCTCAACAAGATAGGATAATCTTTAGCCATAGGGTGAGTACTGAATGGTGGCATATAAATTTTTTGGTATTAAAGAGAGATAAATCCCTGTTAAAGATTGCTACATACAAAGCTCAGGCTTTGCATACCCCAAATCACTAGGATTAGAAGCATCTTCAGGCCAATAATCTATTCTTACCAGAGCATCCAGTGAACAAAGAGGTTCACCATTTTTTGTCCTTTGCCTGTTGATCTCCCGAACAGCCTGAGTCAAATATTTCCAGCCCTGCTGGCCTGGAATATCCTTGACAATCTCAGCAACAATACCTGTCAGATGGGCACCAGAATCCTCAACAATCTTTAGCATGGCTCGGACAGCTTCACCCTTTGCAATAAAATCATCAGCAATCAAGACATTGGTTTCAGGTGTAAGAATACCTTCCCTGACAATAACTTCATACTCATTACCCTTAGTGTAAGAACGGGCCCCTGCAGAGTGCACTGGAACATCATTGAGTGTTGCGGGTCTTTTCTTTCTTCCATAGAGAACTTTACCGTGAAACCTGTCTGCTAGAAGAGTGGCAAAAGGAATACCACTAGACTCAACAGTGAAGACAAAATCCACCGGCTCAGCATTAAGAGACCTGTACATCCCGCAAAAAGCATCAACAGCATCAGCAAGGGTATTCGTGTCAACAACATGGTTTACAACACTTGTCACATCAAGCATGCCTGGTTCGGGAATCCTGCACTCTTTTTCAATCCTTTCTTGTAAACTTATAGAAGCATCCAACCATTTCTCTTGGTAATAATTTGCCATAATATCATAAAGAGTAACAACTATAAAAATTTTGTGAGCAATTCAATTGTAAGGTTTTCCTGTGCTATCACGTTTTTAATTCGCATATTATCCTCACTTTGGTGAGGTATATGTA
>CAYUHF010000023.1:0-17207 GCA_964444505.1 uncultured Methanosarcinales archaeon
TGAATTAAGATTGTAAACTAGTTTCGGGATGTAAACCACTTTCGGGATAACAGAATATTTTTGAATCAGTTCAGACACAATCTTTGCTCCAAGAAGAACTGTCTGGTTATTAATATCTTTATCTGGGTTCACTTCAACAAGGTCGTATGCCTGTATGTTTTTGAGGTTCTGCATCCTGTGAATAAAGTACAAGAGTTCCCTGCTGGTCATACCTCCTGGTTCTGGGTATCCTGTGCCGGGTGCAAATGCCGGGTCTATTACGTCTATATCTATTGAAATGTATACTGCCCCGAATCTTCTGGCTATTGACATGACTGCATCACATACTTCTCCTTTGCCTTCCATTGCTATTTCTCTCATGGAAAAATATCTTATGTTTTTTTGTTTGAGGTATTTATACTCTGTTTTGTCCCAGTTTCTCAGGCCTACAAGTACCACATTTCTTATTCCCAGCTCTTCTACAATAACTCTAAGATAGTCTTCATGTGTTGGTGGTTTGAAATTGTTCACAAGGTCTGGATGTGCATCAAAAACAACTATTCCTGGGTTTTCAAAATTTTCAGAGAAAGCTTTGAATGCAGGATATGTGATGGAGTGGTCTCCTCCGATGAGTATGGGAATCTCGCTGCTGTTTGAGACATAATCGTATATGTTTTGATTGTTTTGCTCTATGTTTTCTGTTACAGGGATTTTTTCAATTTCAAAGTCTGGTTTTATTCCTCTCTCATTCAGATAGTATTTTTCCAGTGATTTGACTATTCTATCTGGTGCTTTTTCTGTGCCCTGTGTTTTTCCAAGTCCGTTTTTAGCTGGTGTCTTGATTAGTTTCATAATTTTGACCAAAATCTTTTTTGGGTCGTTTGTGATGCGCATAACCTTTGACAATCACAAGCTCCGCAAATCCATAGGGTTGTCTGCGAGACCATCTAATTAATGTAGTAATAAAAAGGTATATAAATAATATGTGTTTGGGTTGTGTTGATGAAACAGGTTATTGTTGTAAGAATGGATCTTAATATGCCTAAGGGAAAACTTGCCGCCCAAGTTGCTCATGCTAGTGTTGACTGTGTTCTCAAGACTGATAAAAAAACAGTGGATGAGTGGAAAAGAGAGGGCGGTATGAAGGTTGTTCTGAAAGGAAAAGATCTTAAGCATCTGGAGGAACTCCGAAGAAAAGCAGCAAGATTAAAGCTCAGGTCATCGCTTGTAAGGGATGCCGGACATACTGTACTTAAGCCCGGAACAACTACCTGTCTTGGTATTGGCCCTGATTCTGAGGATAAGATTGACAGGGTAACTGGTGATTTGGAGACTCTATGAAAAAACCATTGATGATTGGAGCAGGGTTAGTTGTTCTGGATCAGGCAACAAAGTTTGTTGTGAGAGCCAACATGTCTGCTGGTCAGTCTATACCAGTAATAGCAAATATTTTTCATCTTACATTTGTAAAAAACACAGGTGGTGTGTGGGGTTTTTTTAAGGGACAGTCAATGTTTCTTGTGTGGCTGAGCATAATGGCTATTGGGGCACTTCTGTATTTCTGGGACCAGTTTGAACTGCCTGAGATTATGCAGTCGGTTATTCTTGCAGGTGTGGTTGGAAACCTTATAGATAGAATTTTTCTGGGATATGTAATTGATTTTTTTGATTTTAGAATCTGGCCTGTTTTTAATTTTGCAGATTCATTCATAACTTTAAGTATTATCTATATATTATATTTAGAAATAAAAAATTATTCAGCACAGTCATGAGGTTCATAACCTTCTGACTCTGCTTTCCTTCTGGTCTTGAACCAAATTCTATTTTTCTTTTTGATTCTTTTGGCAAACCTGCACTTTGCTGTGTGGTATGACTTGCCGTTTTCTGAGGCAACATACTTGCCAGGTCTGTAGTCAACAAGGCAAGAGTGTGGTTCGAGTCCAGCATTCTCGGCTGCACTTCTTGTCTCAAACCAGATCTTATTCTCTTCTTTTATATTGTCTGCCCATGCACAGTCAAGGCTGTGATATGATTTTCCATTTTCTGATGCAACGTATTTCTTGTCAGGGTATTCAACCACTGCCGGCTCTTCTTTTGTTAACTCTTTTACTTCTTTTTCTATTTCATAAGACTTAGGTCTCATCACTCTTGCATCTGCAAGTACTTTTCTCTTTTTTGAGCCAATAAAGAAGAGTGCAATACCTATCATATCAAGGATTGCAATAACATAAAGGAAAAAGTCCTTTCCTATAAGCATGTAAAGATATGCAACATTAAACATATGCATTACAAGAAGCACTGCTGCTAGTGTCCAGAATCCTGGTTTGTTCATGTTGAATAACATGAAGAATATGACCAGAAGTGACACGGCAATTATCAGTAGCTCAGCAGTAACCATACTTGTTTTTAACAGCAATATTATTTCAAGAACACTTATGATAGTTAACAATTGTATAGTAAATAACTTTTCCATGAAAACCTTAAAAAAGAATTATTATATAAATGTTTTGAAAAATTAAGGTGTTAAGTTATGTGAGGTTGGATTATTGTTAGCAAAATGTCAATTGGAAATTCCTAACTGGCACAGACGGCCATTTGCCGATGGCCTATTCCGTTTAACTCAATGGTTCGTTAAACTCCATCTGGCCAGGAATTTCTCATTTCTGCAGAACTGCCTTACAGAGCTTGTGATTCTTAAACAACCTATGCACGACTAGTAAAAATGCTTGTGCAGTTCTTGGAATTTTTTTCAAGTCTTTAAATCGCTAGAAATTTACAGTTTTTGTGCAGTGCACAATCAAACTGACGTGCATAGCTCCTTCAAACACTGCAAGCGACCAAAAAAAATTGGTCCGAAAACACGAAATAGTTGACATCACCTGAAAAATTAATTCTTCCTATTTTTTCAATAAATGCAAAAACCTAGCTTTAGAATTCATTAACTTGATCAAGTTTTTTCAGATAGCCTTTTCTTTTTAACCACTGTATCTGGGCGTGTCTGTACTTGTATATGACATCTCCTTTATCCTCTGCATCAAGTTCCCATGGCTCAACAAGTACAATATCTCCTGCTCTTACCCAGAGTCTCCTCTTCAGCCTTCCGGGAATTCTGCAGATTCTTGTCTTACCATCAAGGCACCTCACTCTCATCCTGGAGCCGCCTAATCTTTGTTCAACTAACCCAAAGGTCTGATTTTTACGGGGTAGTTTTACTCTTGTTACCTGAGGCTCTTCATCTTGTGCCATGTTTTAGTGTAGACCAATTTTGTTTATAAGTGTTTTGGTAGAAATCAGAATGTTACTGGAGATTTATCACAACTTCTTCATCTGTCATCTCAATTCTGGGAGAACCACTGTTGTATATTGAGTCTGCCTCAATATTAGTTGCATTCATATTATTGGGGTACCCGGCTGCAGGATAGATTTCATTTGTATTGTTTGTCCATGGGCTTGTAGAAAGAGCACCGCTTGGACAGTTGGTGCCGTTTTCAAGACAAACATCCTCAGTGTTAAGTTTGATTGAATCTCCTTCAACCTGCAGATTACCTTGTATTGTAAATGTGCCAGAGGTGTCAATCTGTGTCTCATTAATACAGTTAGTACAAGTCAGATTAACTGCTTCTTCCGCAACATGTGCTCTGAATGAATAGGGGTGTGCTGTGAGGTTTATTCTCGGTGTCATCTCACCATCATCATTAACTTCAATCCCAAGATAGTATGGTTTGTCAAAGTCAAGTGTTATTGCTTCCTGGTTACCAAGTACAGTATCATATATACCATCATCTACGTCGAGTGTCTTGTTTTCTTCCCAGAGATGGCTACCACCTGATGCCTGGTCATATATTTTGAATGAGAAGTCTCCAGACTGGTTGTAAAGTCCCCCTGTTCCATTGGTTAGTTTTCCCTGGATATTAAGTGTTTTTGGGAGGTTGCTTGCTAAGTTCCTTGCATATGCCACCAGGTCTCCAAACTGGAATTTTTGTGCATGCTTGCCTCCTGTGATTACGCTTACTGTGTGGTGGCCTGTTGATTCACAAGAATAGTCTTCATAAACAACACTGCTTCCATCATATGCTGGATCAAGCACCTGATCACCACATCTGAGAGAGTCAAACTCAATATCTTCTCCATACACTGTTCCTTCAACTGCAGTTATTGTAAGATCAGCTGTACCCTGTGTCTGGAAATCAATCCTCCACTTTCCACCAACTGTTGGGTAACTCTGAACATTGAGAATATTTAGTGAGATTTCAAAAGTCTGATTTGACAGGTGTGGTGTTATCCATTCTACTCTGTCAATAAGGTCGTTATTATTGGTGTCGATAAAAGTGACTTCAAATTGTTCGTTGTTTGTTATATCCACTCTTTCTTGATAACCTTCTCCAATATACTCCTGGTAATCGTTTGCATCAGGATACCAGTAAAGTGTTATTCCACTTTTTGTTTCAGGAATGTCTGTATAGGTTAGGATATCTGTGTAGTTAATGTCAGAATAAACTGTAACCATTCTTTTTCCGTCCTGGGATTCCTGCATTATCTGAGGCGGCTCTGTATAGTACTCAATAATATATTCTTTTGATCTGTTAGGAGGAATTCTTTCACGGAATTCAACATCAATCGGTTGTTTTACAACATGTCCTGTAATTCCTCCGCCGAGCCACTGCAAAAATCGCTTGAAAAAGCCTGTTTCCTGGTTGCCAGTAACATGACCTGTGATAAGATTTTTTGATATTGTTTTTCCGGTTTGTTTTAATACAACTTTTTCTGTATCCACTGCATTTTTGCTTTCAGCATCAATAATTGAAATATTTTGAGCATAACCCGGGACCTGGACTCTGACTTCTACTTCTTCATCTTCTTCTGTGTTCTGCACAACAACTCTTTTAGTCCATTTAACTGGTTGTCCAACAACAACCCTTTCTGAAGATAGAGATTCTACCTGTTTTCCAGTAATGTTTTTATTGACAGAAATATTTTCCAGCTCTTCAGTTATGTTTTCACTAATCTGGTCTTGACTCAGATTCTCAGCAATCGGCTCATCAGTTATGTTCTCGCTGACTTCTTCGCTTGTATTATCACTTTGTTCAGCTTCATCTTCTGGTGTCTGGTTAAGTATTAGAGGTTCAGAAACAACAGGTTCCTGTACTTCTTCACAAAAAACATCTATACTCTCTACTACTGTATTTTCTCCATCGCTCGCATATATTTTTACAGATGACTCACCGCTCTTGTTGCAGATAATATGGACTATGCCGCTTTCAACAAATGCATCAAGATCACTGGTGACAATATAACTTAATGTGTCGTTCTCAGGGTCGTTGAAGAGATAGTTCAAGTCAAGAGTTGTGTTTTTATATATGCTAAGATTGCCTGAGTAATCAAATAGGGGTGCCAGATTCTCTTCCTCAATAGTATACTTGATGCTTTCGATAAAAAAAGTCCCGTTAACAAAAAACGTGAAGTTTGTGCCTGATGCAGAAAAAAGGCATGTTTCTTCGCATGCGTCCACAAAACTGGCTGGATAGATGGTTTTCTCATAAATAAGTGTGTTATTTGAATAAACATACAGTGTGCTCTCTTCATCAGGAACCCAAAAACCAAAATCTTCCAAGGTAACTGAAGTGTTTGTTTTGTTTATTTCCAGGGTTGAGTTCTGGGAACCAAGTTCAGCATAAAGTTCATCAGAATCCGCACTTATATCAAATTCATTAATTTCCTTATTCTCATAAACAAGAAACTTTCTGTTGTCATCATGAAGATAAATCTCACCGTAACCATTTCCATCGATACTAAGCGAGGTTAGTTTTCCTGCATTCTCAGGTGACCATGAGAAACTTTGACTTACACTTTTTGAAATATTGCCGGTGTATATATCTGAAGTCCCTGTTACAAATCCTGTTATTGTCGGACGGAAAAGAACTACAAAGGCAAGCATTAAAAATGCAGCTATAGCTAATACCTCTTTTCCAATCTTTATCATTTTGAAATTTCTATTTTATTTGGTTGTATATAAGATTTTTGGTCATCAAAAAATCTACATTCAGGGGATGCAATTAGATTATCAATGGTACTTTTGAATACTCTTCATAACCTTTAAGTTCTCTTATCTCTTCCTGCTCTGTCTTGCTTAATCTTGCGTATTTGTAAATTAGGATTGGTGCAAATATCCATGTGAGTATTGTTGGCCAGCCCACAAACCAACCCAGTATCACAAGTATAAATCCAAGATACTGCGGGTTTCTGGTGTATTTGTATATCCCCTTTGTCACAAGTCCTTTGTCAATGTTCCTGTATAGTGTTATCCAGCCAACTGCAACAATTATTGTTCCTATTGTCATGAGTATTGACCCATAAAACATTGCAATGTCCATACTAAACCCTGTTCCAAGAAGACTGAACTGCAGTACTCTGACCGGTTTTTCAACGGTGGGTAAGAATCTTGATGCAAATAATGTTGTAAGTGGGATGCCGTACATTTCAACAAAAAGTGATACAAAAAAAGCTGTGACAAGTCCGTAGCCTGACCAGTCTGTCTTTTTCCGAAAAGATAGTGGGACAAGAAATGACACAAACATAACAATGCTGAGTATTACTATATGCCATTCCTGTGTTATTGATATCAGCACATTACTTCCTGTAAGATAAAACTTGAAGTGATGCAAGAATGGTGGTGTGAATAATGGAAGCAGGAGCAGTATGAATATTACCCTGACGAGTTTCATAGAGAATTAGTTTGCGGATTCACTTAAATATGTTGTGACTTTAACTGTTCAGCTTTTTTCTTAGTTGTTTTATTTTGTCTCTTATTTCTATTGCTGTTTCAAAATCAAGTTGTTCTGCTGCTTTGTTCATGCCTGCCTCAAGTTCGATTATGAGGGCAGGGATTTCTTTTTTCGGGACATGCTTTGTTGATTTTATCTCCACTTGTTTTTGTTTTATTGGCTTGATTATTTTTTCTGGAGTGATGTTGTGTTTCTTGTTGTACTCTATTTGCAGTGTTCTTCTCCTGTTTGTCTCATCCACTGCTTTTTTTATTGATTTGGTGACATTGTCTGCATACAAGACCACTTTGGAATCTGTGTTTCTTGCTGCTCTGCCGATTATCTGGATAAGTGAGCGCGCATCTCTTAAGAAACCTTCTTTGTCTGCATCTAGTATTCCGATGAACCCTACTTCTGGAATGTCAAGTCCTTCTCTTAGGAGATTGATTCCAACAAGGACATCAAACTTGCCCAGCCGCAGCTGCCTTATTATTTCTGATCTTTCGAGTGTTTTTATGTCTGAATGCAGGTATCTTGTCTTTATTCCCTGTTCTGCCAGGTATTCAGATAGTTCTTCTGCTAGTTTTTTGGTGAGTGTTGTAACAAGCACCCTGTTGTTTTCTTTGATTGTTTTCCTTATTTGTTTTTCAAGGTCCTGTACCTGGTTTTTCACTGGTCTTATCTCAACTTCCGGATCAACCAGTCCTGTTGGTCTTATGATCTGCTCAACTACCTGACCCGATTTTTCAAGCTCATATGGTCCTGGTGTTGCAGAGACAAAAACCACATTCCTGAAGTACTCTTTCATTTCCTGAAATTTGAGCGGCCTGTTGTCAAATGCACTTGGTAGTCTGAATCCATAGTCAACTAGTGCTTTTTTTCTGGAGTAGTCACCTTTATACATACCGTGTGCCTGTGGTATTGTCTGGTGTGATTCATCTATTATAAAAAGAAAATCATCCGGGAAATAATCAAGAAGTGTGTATGGTTTTTCCCCTTTTTTTCTTCCGTCAAAATGTCTTGAATAATTTTCTATTCCCTTGCAGTAGCCTGTCTCTTCAATCATTTCTAGGTCGTATAGTGTTCTTTTTTTGAGCCGATGTGCTTCCAGCATGTCAAGTTTGGGGAGTGTTTCCTCAAGTTCTTGTCTTATTGATTCTATTGCTTTCTGCTTTTGTTCTTCTGGTACAATAAAGTGTCTTGCAGGGTAGACATGGTAATACTCAAACTTGTCAACTTTTTTCCCGGAGGTTTTTTCAATCTCGTAGATTCTTTCAATCTCATTTCCGAAGAGTTCAATTCTGATGATGTTGCTAAAATACCCTGGGACTATGTCAATTGTATTTCCTTTTGCCCTGAATCTTCCGGGCATGAGTTCTGTCTGGTTTCTCTCGTACTGGAGATGGACTAGTTTTTCAAAGATCTCTCTTCTTGATATTTTCTGTCCTTTTCTCAGTTCAAAGCCTGAGAAGTTTGCAGGGTTGCCAAGTCCATATATGCATGATATTGATGATACCACAATTACATCTTTTCTTGATAATAATGATGCGGTTGCTGATAATCTTAATTGTTCTATCTTGGGGTTTATTGATGCATCTTTTTCTATGTACATGTCTTTATGCGGCACATATGATTCTGGCTGGTAATAGTCATAATAGGACACAAAGTATTCAACCCTGTTTTCAGGGAAAAAATCAGAAAACTCATTGTACAGCTGGGCTGCCAGTGTCTTGTTGTGGGCAAGCACAAGTGTTGGTTTGTTGTATTTTTCAATGACATTTGCCATTGTGAATGTTTTTCCTGATCCTGTCACTCCAAGAAGTGTCTGGAATCTCATTTGCTTTTTTAGTCCCCTGACTAGTTTTTTGATTGCTTTGGGCTGTGATCCTTTTGGTTTAAAATCTGATACAAGTTTCATCTTTTTGTTCTAAGTAACTTATTGTATTTTATTGCAAACCTGTGGGCTTCTGATATGATTTCTTCAATAAATAAGAGTGCATTGTTCTTATCTTCCAGCAAAATCGGTGTTGTTTTTCCCGGCAGGTATATTTCCTTGTTTTGTTTTGCAAATGATATTATGGGTATTGATGTTTCTAATTCCTGGAGTGCCCGGCATGCTGCCTTGAGCTGTCCTTTTCCTCCGTCAATTAAAATTAAGTCTGGATATTTTCTTTTTTCGTTTCTTAATCTCCTGTATCTCCTGTGAACAACCTCACGCATTGCCTCGTAGTCATCATTTCTTTCTGTTGATATCTTGAATCTTCTGTAGTTTGACTTGTCTGGTTTTCCCTCACGAAACTGGACCATTGATGCTGTTGTCATTTTTCCTCCGAGATGTGATATGTCAAATGCTTCTATAACATGAGGTTTTTCAATATCTATTGCCTGTGCAAGTGCTTCTATTTTTTTTAGTCCTCCAAAATACTGGAGCTCAATATTCTTTTGTATAAGTTCAAGGAGTTTCTTTTTTGCTGCTATCTTGGGTATTGTTATTATTACCTTCTGCCCTTTTTTCTTTTCAAGGTATTCATGAAGTGATTTGTCAATATTCTGTGGAATTACAATCTCTTTTGGTATTTTGTTTTCTCTATAGTATTGGATTAAAAAATCATCAAACCAGCCGTCAATTTCATCAAAAACAAACTCTTTTTTGTTTGTAAGTGTTCCCTTGTAGATATTAAAGACCATAAGGTAAACCCTGTTGTCACAGATAACAAAGTTCATGATATCTTCATTGAATTTCCTGTCTCTTACTACTTTTTGTCTGGTGTCAAGGTTTTCAAGTGCATGTATCTGGTCTCTTTTCTGCATTGCTTTTTCAAACATCTTGTTTTTTGAGAACTTGTGCATCTGTTTTTCAAGTTCTTTTTTTGCCTTGCTGATGTTTCCTTTCAGCACTTCTTTTGCTGCTTTGAGGTTTTCCCTGTATTCTTCTACATCAATATATCCTGCACAAGGTGCACTGCAGATTTTCATCTGGTATCTTAAGCATGGTCTTTTTTTGAGCTTTTTACAGGTTCTCAGCCTGAATATTTTTGATACTGCTTCATAAACATAGTCTCTCTCCTCTCCTGATACAAAGGGTCCAAAGTGTTCGATTCCCTTGTCTTCCCTGGAGATAGCAATCCTTGGAAATTTTTCATCTGTGAGTATTATGTAGGCATATGATTTTGCATCTCTTAGTCGAATATTGTATTTTGGTTTGTGTTTTTTTATGAGTGCATCTTCCAGCAGTAGAGCCTCAACTTCATTATCTGTTGTGATAAAGTCTGTCTCAGAAATGTTTTTGACAAGTGCTTTTGTTTTGGCGTCCAGTTTTGTGTTGTGAAAATAGTTTGAAACCCTGTTTCTGATATCCTTTGCCTTCCCCACATACAGGATATTGTCCTCTTTATCCTTGAACAGATAGCATCCTGGTGATTTTGGAAGTTTCATAATACTGGTTTTAGGCATTTGCCTGTATAACTTTTTTTGTTTTCAGATATTTCTTCAGGCGTTCCTTCTGCAATTATCTGTCCGCCTCTTTCTCCTCCTTCTGGTCCAAGGTCAACAATGTAGTCTGCTGATTTCACCACATCAAGATTGTGTTCTATTACAACAACTGTGTTGTTCTTGTCAACCAGAGCATTCAGGACATTGATGAGTTTTTTAACATCATGGAAATGCAGCCCTGTTGTGGGTTCATCCAGAAGATAGAGTGTATTGCCTGTTGATCTTTTTGAGAGTTCTCTTGTGAGTTTTATTCTCTGTGCTTCTCCGCCTGATAGTGTTGTTGATGGCTGGCCCAGTTTGATATAACCGAGTCCAACTCTTCTCAGGGTTTTCAGTTTTCTTTTTATTTTTGGATGATTAGAGAAAAACTCAAATGCCTCATCAACAGTCATGTCAAGTACATCTGATATTGTCTTGCCTTTGTATTTGATTCCAAGTGTTTCCTTGTTATACCTCTGACCGCTGCATTCTTCGCATTTGACATAGACATCCGGGAGAAAATTCATCTCAATTTTTATGAGTCCTTTTCCCCTGCACTCGGCACATCTTCCTTCTTTTGTGTTAAATGAGAATCTTCCTCTTTTGTATCCGCGTATCTTGCTTTCTGTTGTTTTTGCAAATGTTTCTCGTATGTAATCAAACACTTTTGTGTAGGTTGCCGGGTTGCTTCTTGGTGTTCTTCCTATGGGCGACTGGTCTATGACTATTACTTTGTCAATTTCCTTGTCTGTTTCCAGTTTTTTATAGATTCCTGGTTTTACCTGTGAATTGTAGACGTGGTTTTTCATAGCTTTGTATAGTATATCATATACTAGTGTAGATTTACCTGAACCTGAAACACCTGTAACAAGAGTGAAGCAACCAATTGGAAACTTGACATCAATATTCTTGAGGTTGTGTTCTTTGCAGCCTTTTAGGTGTATAAATTCCTTGGTCTGTCTTCTTTTTTCAGGGAGTGGTATTTTTAGTTTTCCTGAGAGATACTTTCCTGTAAGACTTTTGGGATGGTTTTCGATTTCTTCAGGTGTTCCTTCTGCAGTGACATTTCCACCGAGTGCCCCTGCTCCTGGTCCCAGATCGAGTATGTGGTCTGCTGCTCTTATGGTTTCTTCATCATGCTCAACAACAACGAGGGTGTTACCCTTATCTCTCATTCTTGTTAGTGTGTCGATGAGTTTCTTGTTGTCTCTCTGGTGAAGACCTATTGATGGTTCATCCAGTATGTAGATTACTCCGGTCAGGTTTGAGCCAATTTGTGTTGCAAGTCTTATTCTTTGTGCTTCTCCGCCTGACAAGGTTCCTGCTTCTCTTGAAAGTGTTAAGTATGATAATCCTACCTGGTCAAGAAACATTAGTCTTTCTCTTAGTTCTTTAACAATCAGTTTTGCCACTTTTTCCTGCTTGGAAGTAAGCTTAAGGTTTTCAAAGAATTCCAGTGAGTCTTTTATTGGAAGGTCTGTTACATCTGAGATGGATTTTTCCTGGATTAAGACTGAGAGTATTTTTCTTTTCAGTCTCTGGCCATTGCATTCAGGGCATGTTGAGACTCTCATAAATTTTTCCAGCTGTCTTCTCCTGTAGTCGGATTCTGTCTGGTTGTATAGTCTTTCTGACTGGGGCAGAAGTCCTTCCCATCTTTCTTTCTTGTTGTAGCTCCCGTTTCTCATGGACATCCTGAAGTCAACAGGATCATCTGTACCGTACATTAGTGAATCATACTGTTTTTCACTTAAATCTTTGATTGGTGTAAACATTGTAAAGTCTTCATGTCGTGCAACTGAAGCAAGCATTCTTCCCCTCCAGCCGTCTACTGCATTTTTGTATACTGCAATTGCACCATCTGCTATGCTGAGTGATTTATCTGGGATGATAAGATCTGGGTCAAAATCCATTTTTATTCCTAGTCCTGAACATGCAGGGCATGCTCCAAATGGGCTGTTGAATGAAAACATTCTTGGCTGGAGTTCTTCAAACGCGAGTCCGCATTCAGGGCATGACATTTTGGAAGAGATCATTTTTTCCTGTTTGTCCTGGAGTACAATCAGAAGTCCGTCTGATTCTTTTAATGCAAGTTCTATTGCCTCCATTAGTCTGGACTGCTCTTCTACATCCAGCCTGTCTATCACAATATCAATATCATGTTTTTTGTACCTGTCAAGTTCTATTTTCTCATCTGTCCTGTAGATGCTCTTGTCAACCCTTGCCCTTGTAAAGCCTTGTTTATTTAGTTCTTTCATAAGGGCACCATATGTTCCTTTTTTCTGCCTTATTATTGGTGAAAGAATTGTAATTGTTCCTGTGAATTCATTTGAGATTGTTTTTGATATGCTTTCTGGTGTCTGTGGCTTAATTTTTATGTTGTGGTCAGGACAGTATGGCGTGCCGATTCTTGCAAAGAGTAGTCTTAGGTAATCATATACTTCTGTGATTGTTCCCACTGTGCTTCTGGGGTTGTTGCTTGTTGTTTTCTGCTCTATTGAGATTGCTGGTGACAAACCTTCAATTGAGTCAACATCTGGTTTGTTCATAAGTCCAAGAAATTGTCTTGCATAAGAAGAAAGAGACTCTACATATCTTCTCTGGCCCTCTGCATATATAGTATCAAATGCAAGGCTTGATTTTCCTGAGCCTGATAGTCCTGTAATTACAACAAATTTGTTTCTAGGAAGATTGACATCTATATTTTTTAGATTATGCTGTCTAGCTCCTTTAATAGTAAGAGTATCCATATGAAATGCAAACAAAGGGCAGTATAAAAAGGTTGTGCGGAGGTGTGTCCAGTGAAATTTGAGTGTATTGTGAAATTTCTAGCCTACAAACTATTACCACTATACAGTACTATAATATACGAAAAGTATAAATATCTGAAAGACACTTGATTCAGGAATGGCAACACTGGAAAAAATTGCAAGAGCGGGTATAGGACTGGTTATTTGTTCTTCTCTTATTTCTGAAACAAGAGGACTCCAAAGAGGTATAAGCAGAATTTTTGCATCAGACAATCCAAGGTACTTTGAGAATTATTCAGAATCAGATGCAAAAGATATGCAAGCAGGAGTAAATCATGATCCAACACTTGCAGGCAATATCAATAGCAGGTTTAGGACACCAAAAAAATGCAATGGCCTATTGTTTGGAAATCATGTGTTGACAGCTGGCCACTGTGAGTTCCAGCCCGGAGAAAAGCTAAGAGTCTATAATCCTAACTCAAGTGATATAACTTTTACAGATATTGCTCTTGCAGAGGGAAGAGACAACCTGTTTTTTGATGTACAGAAAGCAGACATAATGGTACTTGAAACAAAGACAACTGGGTACTGTATAGACACAAGGTTGCAGGTGCCAGTTGGTCAGAAAGTATCATTTGAAGGTTATAAGAGTGCTTCTAATGACCATAGGATACCTGAAAAGGTAACACTTGAGGGAGTGGTCTACAAGGACATGGAAACATACTACCATATTAAATTGAGTCCAAACTCTGCAAGATTCGCCCTCCAGAGATTGAATGGTCTTTATGGTCTGTCTGGAAGCCCTGCTTACGATGGTGATAATCTTATTGGAATACTCTGCGGAGGAAGCATAGATGCACAGAATGTTTTTGTTTACAAGCTGGATCATCTTAAGTCAAATTATCCAGAGGTCTATGGTGCAATTATGACCGGATGTCCCCAGAAGAATTACTGAATTTCGATTCCAACAGGACAATGATCTGAACCCATCACTTGTGTTAATATGAATGCGTCCTTTACTTTTTTCATGAGATCTTCTGATACGCAGAAATAGTCAAGTCTCCAGCCAATGTTCTTTTTTCTGGCATTGTGCATGTAGCTCCAGAATGTGTATTTTACTTCTTCAGGGTGCAGTTTTCTCCATGTGTCTACAAATCCTGCATTCAATATCTGTGTGAATGCTGTTCTTTCTTGGTCTGTGAATCCTGCGTTTCTCCTGTTGCTGTCTGGGTTTGCTATGTCAATTTCTTTATGTGAGACATTCATGTCTCCTCCAAATATTACTGGTTTTGTTTTTTCAAGTTCTTTTAGATATTCAAGAAAGTCATTGTCCCACTCTATTTTGTAGTCTAGTCTTCTGAGTTCTCTTTTTGCATTTGGTGCATAGACATTCACCAGATAGAAATCCTCAAATTCAAGTGTTTGAACCCTGCCTTCTTTGTCATGCTTTTCTATTCCCCGAGTGACTTTTTGCGGCTCTACTCTTGTCAGCACTGCTGTTCCGGAGTAGCCTTTTTTCTCTGCTGAATTCCAGTATTTTTTGTATTTAGGGAGACTTATTGAAACCTGGTCTGCTTCTGCTTTGACTTCCTGCAAAAGAAGAATATCTGGTTTGTGTTCTTTGATGAACTCTTTAAAGTTCTTTTTGATGGTTGATCGTATTCCATTGACATTCCATGATAGTATTTTCATATAGTTGATTATGAATGGGTTGTTTTTATTTGTTGCCTTTAAGATATTTATTCATTAGTTGCCAGAATCGCACAAACAATTTAAAGGTCGCTTGTGGTGTTATGTCCACTGATAACCACAATCTCCGCAAAACCAACCAAATCTCAATCCGAACTGAGAAATCCCTCCTTGGCCAGACGGAGTTAACTAAATACCTGACTAAGGTTAAAGCAGTAGGACACGGACAATTGGCCGTCTGTGCCATGATTTGCTGACTGAAAAAAGAAAGAATAATTTCCAACAAGTTTACTCTGAAGGATCCACTACATGTCCCAGGAAGAGAATATTTCCTGTTTCTTTTTCCTGGATTACAAAGGTGAATGGATGGTCTGCCCTGAAAACATTTGTTGGCTGCATTGCTGTTAGCTTCATGTCAACTGCGGTTGCTGCTGCTGCTTCTGTTCCTTCTTCATCCACCATTACATAAGCCTGGTGGATTACCTGATCAATGAACAAATCTTTTTCTCCTGTTATTCCTGAAAAGTCTGCTGCCGGACTGAATGCAGTTGGCATACCAAGAGAACTCAGGGTTTGTTTCAGGTAGTACTTTGTCTCTACTTCAAACTTTGGCAGATAGATGTCATCTAGTTTGGTTTCCTTCATCTCTGCTTTGTATTGATCTAGCTTGCTGATATCGACTAGTTGGTTCTCTTTTGGGAGCAGAATTATCATTGATACAGAATCTCCTTTGTAAGGCAGTTCAAGTACCTGCAGTTGTTCAAGGTCAGCATAGTTGAAAGCTTCATCTGGTGACATGTGCATCATGTCAACTTTGACTGTGTTGTCCGGAGTAATGTAGAAATCTGCCTCATGTGTTTTGTCTTTTTCAAACTCGTACTGCCAGGTGCCCTTAAAATATATTGCATTTGTTAATACTAAACGTGTTGTTCTGTCAAGTGAACCTTTGGGTATGAGGTTTTTTATTTTGTCGTTTGTCTGCTCTTCAATAAAAGTGTTTATTGTCTGTCTTGATTTTTCAGTTTCCTCAAAGTCAAGTTCGGCCGCCTTACCGCCGTAGTAGTTTTCAACTCTTGAAAGATATTCATCCAATAATTGATAGTCTTTCTGAATCCATAGTGCATTGCCTGTTCTCAATTCATATTCAGAATCAGGTGAATTGATCCTATTGTAGATTGCTGCAAAGTTTGGCCGGAGTATGTGATCCTGAGGAAAATAAAACACTTGCTGGATCTCGTCTGATGTTTGTCCTTGTGCTCCTTCATAGGTCATGGCAAGTGCTGAAGAGATAGAATATGGTGAATAAAATACATTCTCATCTGCTGGCATCTCATTGTACAGGTCAAATGAAAACTGGTTGTTTGCCTCTACAACTTGCCTTATTCCCTCTGGGGTTGATGATGTGTCATCTGCTGTTGGTGGCTCTTCTGGTTCATAGGGAAAGATAAAATAAACCCCTGCTGTAACAAGTGCTATAGATACGAGTAGTATTCCGAGAAAAATTATTTTTTTGTCCATGTACAAAATAATAGCTAATGAATATTTAAATGTTTTTTAGACTTCAAAGCAGATTGAATTGATAGTGAGGGTTTTTACAGAAGGACCAGGTGAGATATTATTTTTTTTTGGAATTCCTTCCTGGCCAGATGTAGTTGAGGTGTTTTGAGCAACGTAGTAGGACGCACGCAAGGGCCATCTGTGCCTGGTAGGAATTCCCATCTGGATATACTGTTACTTAGGCCAGAGTGGGATTCTTTCTGGTATTGTAAAAGTCTATTACAGTAGAAAAGTCTTCTTAATGCTATCTCAAACCAAGTGCTTCTTCTGCATCTGATATTTCTATTCCTGTGCTCTGCCCAGATACTACCATTCCGTTGTTGTTTACTATTATTCCTGATTTCAGATATGGCAGTCCTCTGTTGAGTGATGCACGGGTGCAGGTTACTTTGAGAGTCTGCTCAATTTTTTCTATCTCTTCATCAGTGGTTTCCCTGCTCACAATACAGTTACCATTATTGACTACGGAGAGTGAACCTACGTTTTTTAGTCCTGAAATTGAACCTTGTTCAACAGGCAGATCAAGTGCTTTTGTGATCTGCTTTTTTACTGGCTCTTCAAAATCTGAACTTAGAACAACTCCCTTTTTGCTGCACATTATATTGTTTCCAAGGGCTGTGAGTCTTGTTTCTAAAACTTCATATTCTATTCCGAGTTTATCAAGTTCCTTGAGTTCATCATCAAAAACTATGGAAGGCAGAAGTAGTTTATCTGTGCCTGATGCAAAGACCCCGATAAGTGATGTTCCTGCAAGTCTTATTCTGTGGACTGGAACTCCGAGTACTTCTTTTAAGAGTTCAGCATCCTTTGGTCTGACTTCTGTTCCCACAAGACAGTACTTGTCATTGCAGTAGGCAAAAAGCCCAACATTAGGATTGCCGTTGAAGTTTGTTAATTCAATCATAGAAAGATTGAGTAGAAGATGATTTAAAAAGATTTCTCAATAACTGGACTTGTGCGTTTTTTCGTAAGGTAAAAAAAGTGGTACCAATCACTTAGT
>CAYUHF010000024.1:0-17200 GCA_964444505.1 uncultured Methanosarcinales archaeon
CTGGTCAACTATGTATTGGGTCTGTCCCTTGCAGTAAAGATAGTAATTGTTATACTAATTATAATATTGTTGATTTTCATTTGGGCTTATTACTTCAGAGACACCCGTGCCAACAATATGAGAAAGGCAAGAAAGCTCCATAAAAAAGGGATGAAGGAGCATGAGAACGGGAATGAAGAGATGGCTGAATACTACTACAGACGGGCTAGAGAACTAAGGGAAAAAGCCCAGGACCAATGGTGAATAAAATGGAATGGTACGAAGAACTTTATTTTGACGAAAATCCTTTTACAACTAATCCAAAGAGTTTTGCTGACAAACTAGTAGGCAGATCAGATGTTATTGATGAGCTGTTCTACAGGATAAGGGCTGGATCAATGGTGTTTATTGAAGGAGATGAAGGCTCTGGAAAAACAGCTCTTTTGTGGAATGTCATAAGAAGATTCAGAGGAAGAGGAAAAGTGATTTATGTTGACTGCAGCGAGATTGAGGATGTAAATATTGAAGAGCTTCTTGACAAGAGGCAGGGTGTTTTTGCAAGATTATTTAGAGACAAGCCAAAAAACATGATACTCCTTTTGGACAATGTAAAAAAACTTAGTCAGACAAACTCTGAAAGAGTAAAATACTATTTTGACCAGGGATATATAAAATCCGTTGTATTTACAGGGGAAGACTATTTATCTGTTAACTTTTCACAGAGTTTAAGAGACAGAATTGGATCAAGGATAATTGAGCTTGAACCAATTGATGCTTACCAGGCAATAGCATTGGTGAGAAACCGGATTGACAATCTTGAAATGGTTGAGGACAATCAGATAAAAGAAATCTTCAAGAAGTCTGGAAATCCAAAAGAGTTTTTGAATAACTGTGACAAGGTTTTCAGGCATGCAATGGAGAATAACAATGATAAAATCACAGAAGATGATCTTAAGGTGGTAGAGGGATAACTATGGTATGGTATAAAGAGTTAGGATTCTTTTCAAACCCGCTAAGCATAAAACCAGCACTGTTTGACACAACAGTTGTTGGATAT
This sequence comes from uncultured Methanosarcinales archaeon, assembly GCA_964444505.1. Lineage (GTDB taxonomy): Archaea > Nanobdellota > Nanobdellia > Woesearchaeales > JAGVZT01 > CAYUHF01. The sequence goes on from CAYUHF010000024.1 coordinate 1,037, forward strand.
GATCTTGGGGAGATATTTGAGAAAATTGACCAGAATCAGATTGTTTTTATTGAAGGAAAATATGGTTATGGTAAAACAACCATTCTAAAACATATTATCCAAAGATATGGAGGTAAAGGTCAAATTGCATACTACAACTGCAACAGAGTTGAAGGTGAAGTAAATGTTGAAGCAATATTAAGAGACAAGTACGGGTTTTTTGGCCAGCTTTTCAGCAGGATGCCTACTGATATGATTCTTCTTCTTGATGAAGTGGAAACCCTGGACAAAAAGTCGCAGGAAGAGTTGTACAAGTTTTACACACAGGGTAATATAAAAGCAATTGTTATGCTGGGTCCTGATTTTGAGTCAATTGACTTTATCTCAAAAATACAGAAGCTTCTGGTTAACAATGTTGTCGAACTCGTCCCTCTTAATGAAGAAGAAGCTGTCGAGCTTGTAAAGGAGAGGGTTGGAGACTTAAAACTCCTATCTGATGAAATCATACAATATGTTTTTGAGCATTCTGAGAAAAACCCAAGATTCCTTCTGGAGAATCTTGAAGATGTGTGCAGGTATGCTTACAACAGGAATGAAGAAGAAGTGAAAAAAGAGCACGTAAGAAAAGTACTTGGAATATCAGAAGACGAGCCAGAAAAACCTTCTCCCAGAGCAAAACCTCAGGAACAGGAAGGCAAAAAAGAAAAAAGAGAGTCAAAAAAATCTGAAGAAACTGAACAAAAGGAAAGAGAAACAGAAACTAGCCAGGAAGACGATTCAGAATTCTTTTATTATTAAACTCTTTTTTCCAGTGGCTCCCAGGAATCATGGCCTGAACCATGAAAATATACTCTTACAAAATTTTTTCTCTTGCAGCAGTCACATAAGAAAGTCTTGTAGTGGTGTTCTTCATTCCATTCTGAGAACCACTCCTCTTTTTCTGGCTCGTGCCCGCAGTAAAGGCACTTTATGTTCTCTTTTACCAAATGATCCTTCATACTAGCATTCACACTCTAGACTCTGTTGTGGCATAACTATAATCGGCACTATAGATTGAACATCGTCTCCTTCACAAAAATGATACTTCTTAAGATAAACAGGGTACTTGAGGTCTACAATTTCATTGAAGTCCGTAGAATCGGAAACAACACCAGCACATACTCTTTTCTCAAGAAGCTGTAAGATGGCCTCTTTTTTATCTCTGCAGACATTCGCTACAACCATGCAAATTTGGGTGACACCTTCAAATTTAAAAAACTTACGGAGGTAGTATCATGTAGTAATACATAAGATTCCTTTATTAACGAAATTTTTTCAAGAATCCTGAATATTTTTCGTGTTTTTTTCAGAAGAAAATATTATTCCAAGTTAAATTCAATAAATCATGAATGCACTCAGAGAACAACAGAGAAGAGAATTTCTCAAGGCAAGCATTGACAGAGAGAGTGATCTTGAGGTAATAATTGGTACAGAAGAAGGAAAACAAAGAGATGTTGCAAGAGTTTTTTCCCAGTATGGTGAGATAAACAGGGTTGGCGAACTAGTACCTTACTTTAGTATAAAAATGCCAGCTCATAGAGCCAATGCAATATTGAAATATCTTGATAGCAATGAGCATCCTCAAATAGAGGGGATCGAGTCTGTAACACATATCAGCATTGACTCAGAATGCACAAAAGTACCCAGCTCTGCAGTGGGAGATGTGTATTCAAATGTTGAATTTGAGAGCTTGTGGAATCTTAGGAATATTGGTGCTTACCAGGCCCACAGTGTAACAACTGGCGAGGGTGTAAATATTGGGATAATTGACACTGGTGTTGACTATGATCATCCTGAACTGGCAGCCAGGTTTGGTGATTTAAAGGGAGTGGATCTTGTTGATAACGGCAATCCAAGAGACCAGGAAGGGCATGGCACACATGTTGCAGGCACAGCATGCTCACAAAACTATGGAGTAAGTCTTGATTCAAGACTGTATGCAGTAAGAGTGCTTGACAGAAATGGTGGTGGTTCAGAGAGTGATGTGATTGCCGGGCTTGAATGGAGCATAAAAAACAATATTGATGTTGCAAACATGAGTCTTGGGTCAAGACATGCATCCTGGGCTTTTGAAGAGGTCTGCAGGATTGCATATGAAAGTGGGATGCTTGTGGTTGCTGCTGCAGGTAATGAAGGAAAAGGACCAAGCTATCCTGCTTCCTTTGGCGAATATGTTGTAGCTGTAGCTGCTGTTGATATGCACAATCAGCACCCTGATTTCAGCAACATCTACAAGACAAATGATATTTCTGCCCCTGGTGTTTCCATTATGTCCTGCTATCCAGGTGGTGGCTGCACTTTATTGAGTGGTACAAGCATGGCAACTCCTCATGTCACAGGGAGTGCAGCTCTTGCACTGTCTCTGGCCGATGGCCGACTTGAGCAGATAATGGAGGAGTCTGCAGAACCCTTATACGATGACAGTGAATATGACAACAGGTGGGTCTTTGGTGCTGGGCTGATAAGAGTTGACCAGATGGTTAACGAGTTGATGAACAGCCCTGCTTTCAGGCATATATTTGAAAAGAAATATAAACCCCATTAACAACTCACTTATTAAAGGGGGTGATATTAGTGGGATTTGTAAAAGAGTTTCTGGATTTTTTAAGAGAGTACAATGTGCTCACACTTGCCATTGCTTTTATTATGGGCACTGCTTCAACAGCACTAGTAAAGAGTCTTGTGGATAACGTGATTATGCCTGTTGTTTCTCCATTTATTCCTGGAGGCACATGGCAGACAGCGACCTTTTCAATAGGGGCTGTTGAAATCGGCTGGGGGCCATTTTTGGCTGAAGTACTAAACTTTGTCATACTGGCAGTAGTTGTGTTCTTGATTGCAAAAAAAGTCTTAAAAGAAGAAAAAGTCAAGAAGAAGTGAGAATTTCTAACCCTTGTTTTTTTATTCTTTTCTCAAAATCAGAAACTCTTTCGCCTTGTTTTCTCTCATCATCAAGTAACCTCATGAGTTTCTTTATCAGTTCCTGCTGGTTATTTACCCATTCAGGATTGGTATTTTCAGAATGATCTTTGACTATTGAGTTCTCAATTTCACCTACAGATCCTTCCTGGGCTTCAACTCTTTCAAACTCTTTTGATGTGAGTTTTGATGTGTTTCTAAGAACACAAATTGCCCCGTTTTCATACATCCTATCAAAAACCTTTCTCATCTCAACATCTGTTGTTTTTCCTACAGAAAGCTGACCAAACAATCTTATTGTGACAACTGTACCTGAAAAGTCTTTTACTTGTGCCAAGAGCTCGGAGGTTACTTGTTCTGGAGTCTTTCCTTCACAGTCAAGTTTTACCGAATAAAAATTACATACCTCAAGCGGGATATATTCTACCTCTTCATCAACAATAATAAACCCGCCATGGCCGTTTTCTTCAATTTCCTTGAAACTGTCTGGAAAAGTAGGGCCAGGATATGCAATAACCCCTGAAGATGTTTTTCCAATAATTTTCTTGTGAAGATGTCCACCAGCATAATAATCAAAATTCCTGGGAAGCATACTAAGGGAAATTGATTCTGCATTGACAAGAGAATCAGGTAAGAATTCTTTTACAAGTGAGTGAAACATGAATATTTTGTAGCCTTCTGCAGATTCTAATTCAGACCCGTCGATATTTTTGTATATGCTTTTTTCAAGCCCCATTTTTCTGCCGAGAATACCTGCGATCTTTGCGCCTGACTTGTCTTCAACAAGTCCCTTCTGATACACATTCTCAACAAGTCCTGCTTTTTCCATGACCTCAATAAAACTCTTGCCGCTGGGTGAATAGTCATGGCTTCCAGGCACAACATAAACAGGTATACCTTTGTCCTTTAGCTCCCTGAAACGTCCAACAACATGCTTTAATAGGTCTATTCCTGGAAGAGCTGTGCTAAAAAGGTCACCTGCAATAAGAACAAAATCCACTTCACTGCACTTATCCATTGCCATGTCAAAGGCTTTAAGGTTAAGGTCCTCCATGTTCTTATCAGACCATGAACCCACATGGCAGTCAGCAAGATGTGCAAATCTCATATGACAAAATAACCCAAAAGGGTATTTAAATACTAGTGATAAAATTTTTAAACTAGACAAACTCGCTAAATAAAAAATGGAGTTTGATAGGTTCAAGGTTGGATACTTCAGTATGGAGATTGGGATTGACCCCACCATACCAACTTATTCAGGCGGACTTGGAGTTCTTGCCGGAGACACCCTGAGGAGCTGTGCTGATCTCGAAGTTCCGGTAATTGCTGTTTCTCTTCTTTACAAAAAAGGGTATTTCAAACAGATAATCGAGAACGGACAGCAGAAAGAAGTTGAAGAAGCATGGGATATTGAAAAACTAGATAAACTTTCACCAAAAGTAAAAGTAAGAATAAATGACCATGAAATTGAGATCTGTGCCTGGCTATATAAACTCAAAGGCCACACAGGCAATGTTAATCCAGTAATATTTCTTGATACAGATCTTGAATCAAATTCAGAGCATGATAGGACAATAACCCAGAGGCTCTACGGCAAAGATGACAGATATAGACTTCTGCAGGAGATTGTTCTGGGGATCGGTGGAGTTCGTATGCTGAAGGCACTAGGATGCCAAGATATTATCAAATACCACATGAATGAAGGGCATAGCGCACTTCTTGCACTTGAACTCTACAACAAGAACAATAAAGATCTTCATGAAGTAAGAAAGAAATGTGTTTTCACCACCCATACACCTGTGCCTGCTGGTCATGACCAGTTTCCAAGAGAGATGGCTGAGGAGTTTATATCACATCTGATCCAGGATGATCTGAAAGACGATCTGTTCTTCAATGATTCACTCAACATGACTCACCTTGGGTTAATGTTTAGCAGATATGTGAATGGTGTTGCAAAAAAACATGGTGAAGTCTCAAGATCAATGTTCCCAAAATATCACATTGAATCAATCACAAACGGTGTGCACTCAACTTTCTGGACATCAAGACCGTTTAGGAACCTATTTGACAATAAAATTCCTGGCTGGAGAGACGATCCATTTAGTCTAAGATATATTTTCAGTGTATCACTTAGAGATATATGGAACGCGCACCAGATAGCAAAGCAGGAGTTAGTTGATTACATAAATGAGTTTTACACAAAAGGTATGAACAAAAAAACATTTACAATAGGGTTTGCAAGGAGAGCAACTGCATACAAAAGAGGAGACATGCTTTTTGAGAATAAGGAAAGGCTTGCCAAGATTGCCGAAAAGTTTGGCGGGCTCCAGATTGTTTTTGGCGGTAAAGCCCACCCCAAGGACTGCGGAGGAAAAGAGATAATATCAAAAATAATTAATGACCTCAGAGAATTACAGGATAATGTAAACGGATGCTATCTTCCAGACTATGATATGGGTCTTGCAAAAAAAATCATTCCTGGAGTTGATTTGTGGCTCAACACTCCAATGAGACCACGTGAAGCATCTGGAACATCAGGAATGAAAGCAGCCCACAATGGTGTACCTCAGTTTTCTATACTTGACGGCTGGTGGTTAGAGGGACATATTGAAAACATAACTGGGTGGAGTATTGGATCACATCCTGAAAAGAACCCTGCTGCTAACCATCAGGAAGAAGTTGAAGATATGTATGACAAGCTGGAATACGTAATTCTCCCCATGTTTCACGAAAAGAGGGAGAGATGGATTGAAGTCATGAGAAATGCTATCGGTATAAACGGCTCATACTTCAACACACACAGAATGGTACAGCAATATGTTCTGAATGCCTATTTTAGTTAGTGTTTTCCGGGGATCTGCCAGTCTTCATACCTAATATTCTCATCTTTTACTTCCAGTTCCCTTAGGATTTCTTCCATGGCATCAACCATGGGGGGCGGACCGCAGATGTACCATAGTTTTGAATGGATATTTTCAACATATTTTTCAATCATCTCTTTGTCAATTCTTCCAGTTTCTTCTTCCCAGTCTTCTGGACGGGAATGTGACAAAGTGTTGACAACAGAGATATTTTTTGTTTTGGCAAGTTCGGCTAATTCTTCTCCAAATATTATATCTTCTTTTGTCCTGTTGCTGTACAGCAGAAAAAGATTGTTTGAAAGATTATTTTTATGGGCATATCTTAGAGCCGAGATAAAGGGCGTTATGCCCGAACCACCTGCAAGAAAGACAACATCTTTTTTAACTGAATCGTCAAAGTTTAGTGATTCTCCTCTTGGCCCGTTTAAAATTACTTTTTCACCTTTCTTAAGATTATGCATTGCCGTGGTGAAATCCCCCATCTTTTTTATTGTGAGCTGCACTTTTTCAGAAGGGGTATTTGCAAATGTAAAGGGTTTGTTATCCTTCTTTTCAGGGAGGGATACAAGACAATACTGACCTGGAACAAAATCAACTATCAAATCTAGTTGAAACGTCTTTACATCATGTGTTTCTTCTTTGGTTTTTTCAACTATTGCTTCATGCTTCATATCCCATCAGAGAACCTGCTTCTTCCTTTGATACAGGGTCATATGCATCTTTGGTCATGCATGTTGGACATACATCTGGTGCTTTTTGACCATAATGCACATCACCGCAAACACTGCACTCCCAAAATTCTTTTGACATAAAATCACCTCACGATCATATAAACAGAACTAATAACAACTGAACCAATAAAAAACCACCAGTAATAACAGTGATAGTTGTACATCTCCTTATAAACTTTTGATTTTGTTATCGAGTCTGGTAATTTTACAGGGGCACACCTGCAGGACAAGATTACAAGAAATAATGCAAAAAGGTTAATTGAACCCAAGACAGCCAGGATTACCATGTTACTTTACTGGCCAGGTGGATATTTATATTTTTCCAATATACTTAAAAAACAACAAGTACTACTCTCTAAAATGAAATTCAGCAGACAATTTTTTATCATTTTTGTGATCCAGGTAACCGAGGTTCTGGGATTTTCACTTATACTTCCATTTCTTCCACTGTATGCTGAGAAACTTGGAGCTTCTCCTCTTCTGATAGGTTCCATACTTACTGCATTTTCTCTCTGCCAGTTTATATCTGCTCCAATTATGGGAAGACTAAGCGATCAGTACGGGAGAAAACCACTACTGATATTCTCACAGCTGAGCACATTCTTAAGCTTCATCATTCTCGGAGTTGCAGACTCTATCTGGATGATCTTTTTGTCAAGAATAATTGACGGCATTCTGGGTAGTAACTTCACAATAGCTCAGGCTTACATTAGTGATATTTCTTCAGAAGAGGACAGGAGCAAGGCATTTGGCAAGAGCAGTGCTGCATTTGGATTTGGTTTTCTTGTAGGTCCTGCACTCGGGGGATTTCTTGCACAGTTTGGATATTCTGTGCCTGCTTTTCTTGCAGCATTTGTGAGTTTTTTAACAATCATTATAACTGTAGTGTTTTTGCCAGAAACTGTTGAGAAAAAGGGAAAGTTCAAACTTAACAGCAATATATTTCATATTAGAGAATTCAAGGCATATTTTTCCAACCCGAAAATCAGCCCAAGGTTGTGGGAATTTTTCACCTATCTTTTGAGCCATTCAATATTTGTCAGTACTTTTGCTCTTTTTGCCCAAAAGCAGTTGGGACTGACAACAGGGCAGATCGGATTTGTTCTCGCCTATATTGGATTAAACAGTATAATTATTCGAACTGTTCTCCTGTCAAAGATAATTGACCTTGTAGGAGAGAAAGTGCTTAGAAACATTGGTGTGATTTTCATAATTATTTCAATGATTTTTGTTGCAATTATAAACCAACTTTGGCAATTTCTTATTGTAATCACATTCTATTCTTTTGGTTCCGGAGTTTCAAGACCTGTTTTGATAGGTTCTATTTCAAGAAAAGTTTCATCAGAAAAACAAGGTTCAATAATGGGTGTTACAAGCTCTCTTGGGAGCGTCAGCAGGATTATCGGACCCCTTGTTGGTGGGTTCATGATAGAAAACTTTTTTCCAGGAAGCCTTGGGATTGCTGCAGCCGTAGTTATGGCTATTGGACTTCTGATAATAAAATTGAATTAACCTCTCTTAAGACTCTTGTAGCAGTCATAAGCTGCTATTGCTCCGTCAGCAGCAGCAGTTACAATTTGTTTGAGAGGGTTTTTTGTAATATCTCCAACTGCATACAATCCTGAAATATTGGTCTCTTTGTTTTCGTTTGTGACAATGTAACCTCTCTCTGACTCCACATCCATTTTAAGGATATCAAGCTTTGGAACAGAACCGATTTCAATGAAAACACCGCCCACTTCAAGTTTCTTGCCAGATTTCAAGAGAACACTTTCAACAAAAACATCGCCATTTATCTCTTTAACTTCTTCATTGAAAACAGGCTCAATCTTATCATGCTTGATAACTTGCTCAATCCAAACAGGTTCTCCCCTAAAAAAGTGGTCTCTCCTGTAGATGATATAGACCTTTGTTGCGTACTCAGTAAGGAGAAGAGCTGCTGTCAGGGCTGCATCACTTCCTCCAACCACTGCTACAATTTTGTCCTGGAAAAAAGCTCCATCACATGTTGCACAGTAGCTGACCCCCTTACCAAGAAACTCTTTTTCTCCAGGCACATCAAGTTTTCTTCTAACAGTACCTGAGGCAACAATAACCTTTTTTGACTCATAAATTGTTTCTTTGGTATTTACAATAAAATTTTCCTTTTTTTCAACACTTGTAACTTCGTCAAAAAGTATTGGGACATCCAGCTCTTCAACTTGCTTTTGCACCTTTTGCATTAGTTCCATCCCTGAGATCTCCACATAGCTTGGAAAATTACAGACTTTATGAGACTCTGCAGCCATACCTCCGATGTCTTTTGTTAGAATTGCTGTGTCTAGCTTATACCTTGCTGCATATATTGCTGCAGTCATTCCAGCTGGACCTGCTCCAATAATTATTACGTCTTTCATACAAACTCTTTCTCCTCAAGAAGACTGTCTGTATCCATCTGTGTGGTAAGACAGCCTGTTTTCCCGCAGTAAGGGCATGAAGTAACATTTTTTCCTTCAGCTCTCTTAAACTTAAAGTTACACTTCACACAGTAATATGTTACATCTCCTTTTTTTCTCCTGGCTGGAGCACTTTTTCTCTCAAGACAAGTCCTGCAAACAAGCTGTTTTGGGTTATTCGGATTATAGCGCATCTGGTCTGAGGTGAATTTCTCACCACATTTGTAGCATTTAATCTTAACTTCTGTGTTTTCCAATTCCATCACCTGTAATTAACTAATCACTCCAGATATTTATTTTTTTGTACACCGAAATCTTTATATACCAATCATACAAATTGATTTTTATACTAAAAAGGAGGTTGAAATCATGATTTCAAAAAAAGGTCAGGCAGCCATGGAGTTCTTAATGACTTATGGCTGGGCTATTCTCACTGTGTTGATTGTTATCGGAGCACTTGCATACTTTGGTGTGCTTAACCCTGGAAGATTACTTCCGCCTAAGTGCACTATGCCTACAGGTATTAGTTGTGATGACTATATTGTGTCAGGTAATGATGATACTATCAGTCTTAGGCTTACAAATGGACTAGGAAGGGATATTCAAGTTACAAATATCTCTGCTGTACCCTCATCTGCCAATTCTGCAACCAGTGTAATTTGCAACTGGACAACAGGACAACTAGTCCAAAATGGTGGGCAGTTAGATTTAACCATACCCGACTGTACTATAGCTGAGGAATTTATAGGATCCAACAAATACAGATGGGATATTGAATTCAAATACTACTATGCTGACTCAAGTATAGATTACGAAAAAACACTATATGGAGAACTTTTAACCAACATAGAAGAATAAATGGATGTCCTCAAATAAAAGTCAGGCATCAGTGGAATTTGTTTTAGTTTTTTCCCTTGCTTTTTTAATTCTTCTCCCAATTCTTTATGTGTTTCATAATTACACTGTTACAGCTAATGAACAGATGGCAACCAACATGATAAACATTCTTGGAAATGACATTGTAAGTTATGCTGAATCAACTTTTTACATGGGAAAACCAGCAAGACTCACAATGGAAGGAGTTGTCCCAGAGCATGTGGAGAACATAACAATCATATCTGACTGGGACAATAGCGTTAACGAGATCGTATTCAAGATGAATGATGGTCAGGAATTAGGATTTTTTTCAGAGGTCAATATCAACGGCACAATCGATCCAGAGGATATAACTGCCGGACAAAAGGAGATAATGTTTGAGGCAATGAACAACAGCGAATATGATTATGTCAATATCACGATAAGATGAAAGCACAAAGCTCTGTGGAATTTGCAATGATCACATCTTTTATGATTCTAATAATGACTGTTTTCCTGGGTCTCTCGACTCAAAGACTTGCTTCAATCCAGGATCAGAATAACTATGCTTTGCTAGAGGACCTGGCAAACTATATCAAGACTGAAATTGAGCTTGGAAACTCGGCTTACGACGGATATAGCAGGACATTTGACTTACCCCTAAGATTATCTGGTCATAGTTATGAGATAACAATAAATCCTTACACAGGGACAGATTTAAATCATTCTGAGATACTAGTTGAGTACTCTGATTTTGATCAAGAGTTCTCTGTACTTCTTCCTCAAAACCTCACTGGAGAAATTGACGTTGAAGAAAGTCTAAAAGTTAATCTGACAAAGAGAGGAAACAAATTATTTATAAATCCCTAAAAGTTTAGAAATGAAAAAAAGCAAAAAAGAGATGAAAAAAGTGAATTCCAAGTCCCAGACATGGTCGATTGACATACTTATTGCAGTTTCAATTTTCATCGTAGCTCTTATTGTACTATTTTACTTTCTAAATACACCCTCTGACCAAGAATATTCAAACTTACAGAAAGAGTCGGATTCTCTTCCAGGCAGCATTATATCATCAGAGTCAAGCTCAGCCACAGATATCACTTTTGTTGTGGGAAATGAAGTTGACAGAGAGAGATTAAAAAACTTCACTTCAAAGAACTATACTCAAATTAAAAATGAGCTTGGTCTATCTGGAGAATTCTGTATTCATTTTGAGGACGAGGAAGGACGCTTAGTAGATATCAATGAGTCTCCTGAAGGTGTCCAGTACACCATTGGAAGTCCAGAACTTGTCCTGACTGTTGAGGACGAAACAGGAAATGTACGTCACATCACCTGTGGAAGCTAAAGAAAATAGTTCTCATATCTTACTGCAACAGTAGATAATACAATGCTGTATATCATAAATGCAATTGTTAAGTTCAAAAGAGAATTCACACCGGCAAGATTGTAGAGTATATTGGCTGGATTTGTAAATAGTGTAGTTAGAGCAAATACAATAGATGCAACAGCTATTCCCTTAGAAACATTCAGTGTCATAAAAAGTATCTCTTTTGTAGTCTTGTCTTTTCTAAAAACAAAGTAAATTGAAAGATACCTTATAACAAGGTAAATTAAAAAAAGCCCAACTGATCTAATAAAAAAATCAAGAGAGATGGGAATCTCAACAATAAGTCCAACAAAAACAAAAACAAGTATCTCAAGAGCAAGTGCAAAAACTGATGAGAATTCAATAAGCTGCTCTTTTTTTGTTATGATCATATTACCAAAAAATAATCCAAGTGTTGTAACTGCAAGAACACCATTGCCGCCAAGATTTTCAGCAAGTGTGTAAGTAAGTAGGGCTGCAGTGATGATTGCAAGCGGGCTTAACCTTTCAGAGTATTGCTTTCTCATGAACTTGAAAAATACAATTCCCACCATGACACCGGAGCCTATTCCTGCAGCAAACTGGTTCAAAAATGGAACTGCCTGTTGTGCTATCTGGGAAAGGATAACTCCTGACTGCAGGTTATCGAGTACATCAATTACAATAAATGGCAAAAGCACCATGAAAGGAGTGTTCATGACTGATTCTATCTGAAGTATCTTTGGAATCTGACTTTTGGAATCTTTTAACATGACCATCACGGTTCCAGGATCTGTACCACAGTTTATGAAAACAAAAATCAAGGCCAGGGCTAGTTCATGAAAAAAACTTAATGACTCAAACCTGAATAGTAAAAGTGTTGCAAGAGTAAGAAAGATAATATTTAGAAACATAAAAGTGAAAACCAGCTTAAGTATCCTCACAGACATTTCATCAATTTCTCTCATCTTGAAATTAGATGTTCCATCAAAAACTATCATTACAAGGGCAAGAATTGCTACCCCGCTCAAGAACTCTGTTGGAAAACTGATAAGCTGCTGTCCCTGCAACTTGAGACTTCCCAGAAGCATTCCAGTTAAGATTAAAAGCAGCACATTGGGAATCCCTAACTTTTTTGATACAAGAGAACCAATTATTCCAATTAGCCATATAACTGCAATTACTGTGAGTCCTACAAGTGCTGTAATTTTTTCACCTCTTTACAAAAAAAGTAAGTGGTTTCTGGTTTGGAACACTTACAATATCTTGGGCTTTCCTGTGCTTTATAAACTTTCTTAAAAACTTCTTTTTTGACCTTGAACCAAGTACTTCATGCACTGTATCTGCAAGCTCATCAGGTTTGGTTTTCTTGAGAATTTGCTGCAAGTATTTTTTATACCTTTTTTTATTTAGTATTGTATGCACTTCTGGTTTTTGCATTATTTTTTCAAGATACTCTTTTTTTGCAGGCAAAGAAAGGTAGTCAAATGCCTGGGAAAGAGAATCTGGACTTTCAAGGTAAACGAATCTTAGAAGCTGCAGCATCCTAACAAGAGGTTCCTCATAATTCTGCTGGTCAACAGAGTCAATAACCTCTTTCAATATTTTTACAAAATCACTAACTTCTACACCAATTTCAGAACTTGAAGTTGTTACAAAAACCTGTTTGTATTTTTTACTCTCACCAGTCTGCCTTTTAATGAAAGCCTTTACTGTAGATTTTACTGAAGGGTCATTGAATCTTTTTTTTACTTCCTCTGGTTCAAGATAATAATATCCAACAGAACAACCTACTTCAACATGCAATATATCTTCTTTGAATGCAATTGTGTCAACCACAAATTTGCCTGCATTCAGGTTGCTCACAACAGAATATCCTTTATTTTTCAGCCAGAGATTAACAACATAGTGTTCAGGGTACAAAGGGTTTCACCTGTTGGTTTTTTTGCAGAATAGCTATATAAATATTTACATTCTCTCAAGAGTTTCAATCTTTAGAAGCCCAAGTCCATTTTCTATGACCTGTCTGACAGAGTCAATTAATGCTGCTCTTGTTTTCTCAAGTTCATCTCCTGTAAGAATCCTGTGCTCATGATAGTATTCATTGAATAACTGGCACAAGTCCAAAAGGTACCTGCAGAGCAAGCTTGGTTTGTGTTGTTTTGCAGAGTCTATTACAACTTCTCTATAGTCCGCCAGCATTCTTACCAATCTTTTTTCAAGGTCTTGTTTAAGAAGCGAATAATCAATTTCTTTGTAGTTTGTCTTTCTCAAAACAGAACAGATTCTTGCATATGTGTACTGGACATATGGGCCTGTCTCTCCTTCAAAACTTATTGATTCTTCAGGGTCGTACACCATATCCTTTACTGGATCGATTTTTAGTATGTAGAACCTTAATGCTGCATCTCCTATGGCCCTGGAACGTTCCTGAAGTTCGTCATTTGAGATATCTGCGTGTCTTTTTTCCACTTCTTTTTTTGCAAGCTCTCTCATCTCAGCAATAATGTCATCTGCATCAACAACTGTGCCCTCTCTTGACTTCATCCTGCCATCAGGAAGATTGACCATGCCGTAACTAAGATGATAACAGTCTTTGGCCCATTTTCTTCCGAGAAGTTCAAGAATCTTAAAGAGCTGTCTGAAGTGAAGATTCTGCTCACTTGCTACAACATATATCTGCTTTTTTGGGTGATAGTCGTCATATCGCTTTTCTGCCAGGTACAAATCCTGAGTAATGTAAACACTTGTACCATCTGACCTGAGTACAATCTTATCAGGCATATTTTCCAGTTCTGCAACAACCGCGCCTTCTTTTTTTGTAAAGATTCCCTTTTTTAGACCTTCTTCAACAATTTCTTTTCCTTTTTTGTATATCTCTGATTCGTAATACTTTGCATCAAAATCAAAATCAAGCTTGTTGTAGGTTTCCTGAAAACCTTTATACACCCATGAATTCATCTTTTTCCACAAAGCTCTTGTATCAGGGTCTCCTGCCTCCCATTTTCTTAGGAGTTCCTGTGCTTGTTCTTCAAGTTCTGGGTTGTCCTGTGCTTTTTCATTGAAAAGAACATAATAGTCTCCAACAAAGTGGTCAGTTTTTTTGTTAGGTTGATCTCCTCCAAACTTTTTGTATGCAAGCATTGATTTTGCAATATGAACTCCCCTGTCATTTATAATGCATGTCTTTACCACTTCATTTCCAACTTTTTCGTACAACAGTGATACAGACTCTCCAAGAAAGATGTTTCTCAAGTGGCCAAGGTGCAGAGGCTTGTTTGTGTTTGGTGAGCATATTTCAATTAAGACCCTTCCCTTTTCAGTATGTTTTTCTTTTAGTATTTCACCTAATGTCAGCTCTGCAACCACTTCATCATTCAGAAAAAAGTTAACATAAGGCCCAACAGGCTTTGAACTATCCAATAATTTGCTTTTTATCTGTGTTGAGAGTTCTTTTGCAATCTCTACAGGGCTTTTCCTGAATTCTTTGGCAAATGCAAAACAAGGCAGTGCAAAATCACCCATCTTAGGATCAGGTGGTCTTTCTAAGAGGCTAAATACTTGCTTCTCCTCAAGTTCTGTGCTTTTGCCCACATCTTCTGCAATCTTTTTCTTGAAATATTTCATAGAATGGTTGTTTTTGTCTTGCTTTATATATTTTATCTGAAAAGAGACTAATCATCAGTTAATACTCTCTACTTCACAACCGCCTGCCGGAATGAACCTTATAATATCATCAAGATTTCCGCCAACATGCTTGTGAATTATTTTTGCAATTGCTCCTGTTTTTTTCCTGCCCTGTTTTAAAACCATATACTTTTCAGCGTGCTTTTTGATTGCTTCAACAGGACCGCCGATGTTTTTGCCATCTTTTATTCCAACAGCAACCTTAAGCTCAGCTATCAGTGTATGTGTTGAGCCTCTTATCATAAACGCTCCCTTAGGAACATATTCTCCGCTTGGTGCCTGTTTTGATAACTGGTCTGGCTTCATGTGTATTGTCTCAAGCCCTGCAACACCCATTCTCCATGCCTTGCTGTAGGATGCTGTTGCCTGCGCTGTTTCTTTTAATGTTTGTTCTCCTGGCTGTTTGCCTTTTGTCCTGACAACAAAAAAAGGAGATCCCTCGAGTTTTGCATGAAATACAACATCTTCTTCTTCTGTATATTTTTTTACAAGAACTTCATTGCTGGTTGCATCACGTCCTCCAATGCATAAAAAATCTTCTGAGCTGAAAAACCATCTGAATTTTTCATACCACTCTTTTTCTTTTGTGTTTTTCTCTACTTTTGTTTTCAGTTTTTTTGAGGCAATCTCTTTTTTTTCCTTGAGTTTTGCAAGTTTTTCCTGGCTGTGCAAAAGGGCTCTTTTTGCTCCTCTCAGCTTTTTTTTGGCTTTTTTTGCTTTTTCAAAGTAGATGGCTGCATTCTCTTCAATTGACTTGTCATATTTTATCGAAAGATCCATGCCTGAATAAAAGACAAATCTTATTAAATAACTTTGGGTCATAAATTTTATAAGCAAGTTATAATCTTTAGAGCTCATGGACACAGAAACACTACTTGAGTGGGCATATCATTATCTTGACCACAGGGCAAAGGTCTACAGGAGAATCAAGTCTATTGAAAAACAGAAAGACAAGATTGTGATGAAACTCAAGAGCGGGGAAGAAGCAATTGGCATACCTGCAGTCAGACTTGACATCAAGATACCGGACAAACCAACAACTCTTTTTGTTCCAAACACTAAAAACAATCTCAAAAAACTTCTTGAGAAATGGGATGAGTTTGCAGAAAACAGGGATCTGAAACTTGTTTTTGTAAACCCTGATTCCACACAGGAGATGAACTGGGTCATAAAACCATACATCCACAGCAAGATAACAGAAAAAAAGAATCTGAAAAAAGGTCTCACAAGTATGTTTGAGACTGTTGACCCTGTGCGGCTATGTCCAAAATAGATTATTGAATGATGATTTTATCATCCAGCGCAGCTGA
>CAYUHF010000025.1:0-15828 GCA_964444505.1 uncultured Methanosarcinales archaeon
TGCATATCACCAAAGGTGGTATAGAATATGTAAACTAAAAACGTGATAGCACAGTCCTGAAATCGATTGGAAACATTTATAAACCGATCACCCAGGTTAAAATTCATGTATGATGTGATAACTGTTGGCTCTGCAACAGTGGATGTTTTTGTTTACACTGAGTCGGAACTCATAAAGATCAAGTCAAGAAAAGAGGAAGAAGAACTTATTGCATATCCTTCTGGTTCAAAAATCCTGATTGAAGAGCTGGAGTTTATGACAGGAGGGGGAGGGACAAACACAGCAGTCTCATTTGCAAGACTTGGACACAATGTAGCTTATCTTGGAAAACTTGGAAAAGATGACGGCGGAAAAAGAGTCCTGAAGGAACTTAAAAAACACAAGATTGATTTCATAGGCAAAAAAGGCGATGGGATGACAGCATATTCTGTCATTCTCAACAGTATTGAACACGACAGGACCATACTGGCATACAAAGGAATAATGGATTCCTTCTCATTTAACGATATTGATACAAAAAAACTCAAGACAAAATGGTTTTACTTTTCCTCACTTGTTGAAGAATCCTTTGAAGTGCTGGAACAGCTTGCAGAGTATGCATCAGACCATAACATAAAAATCGCATTCAACCCATCATCATACCTTGCAGAAAAAGGGTCAGATTATCTTGCAAAAGTACTCAACCACACCCACATACTTGTCCTCAACAAAGAAGAGGCAGAACTCATAGTAGGCAGGGGAGAAATAAAATCACTACTGAAAAAACTAAAAGCTCTTGGACCAAAAATAGTTGTAATAACCCACGGCAAGGAAGGAGCATACTGCCTTAAAGAAAAATTCTACTTTATTAGAGCGCACAAAATAAAAGTCAGAGAAGCAACAGGTGCAGGAGACTCATTTGCGTCAGCTTTCACATCTGCAATCATGAGAAAAAAGGACATACCCTTTGCCCTGAAGCTTGGACTTGCAAATGCAGAATCAGTAATCACGCACAAAGGAGCAAAAGGGAAACTTTTGACATATGCCCAGGCAAAAAAGCACATGAAAAAAAATCCTGCAAAAGTTACTAATGTATAGTTTCTACTTCTGAAAATCTCACGGCTATAGATTAAGTTCAACTTTTTCCTCCGTGGCCAGATGGAGTTTAACCAGTTAAACCGAATAGGACGCGAAGCGGCTGTCTGTGCCAAGGAGGAGGAAAAAATTGTAGAAAGCCGGATTTTTCCAAAGATCATACCCGATATATTTTAATTTCACTTAACAAAAAAGTTCAAATATTCTGAAGCTTTTTTCCGATAGATTTATAAAGATAACTTTAGTCCCTATATACAGTTCGGGGTGCAGTAGGACTGTATACATAGTTTGTTAAAGGGGCCTGAAAAGGGTAACTTTTCGACCGAGATGTCTTCTTTTGAAGAGGACCCAGGAAAAGGCCGTTTTAGCGATTGAGGGTATTTAGACAATACCATACAAAATGGGAACACACAATCCACGAAGAGGAAGCATGCAGTTCTGGCCGCGAAAGCGGTCTAGAAGAATCTATCCTAGGGTCAGAAAGTGGCCCAAGTCAGATGAAAAAACATTTCTTGGTTATTCAGGGTACAAGGCAGGGATGACACATCTTATTGTAACTGATAATTACAAGCACTCCATGACAAAGGACGAGGATGTCTTTGTTCCTGCGACAATTATTGAGTGCCCGCCGGTAAGGATATTTTCTGTGCGGTTTTATAACAAACAAAATAATTCTTTGGTTGCTGCTTCTGAGGTTGTTGTTGATAATAACAAAATGCTTGCCAAAAAAGTCAACTCTTCAAAGCCAAAAGAGCTTGATGTAAAAGAAGAGTATGATGATGTCAGAGTAATTGTATACACCCAGCCGGGCAAAACAGATATTGGAAAAAAGAAACCAGAAATATTTGAGCTTGCAGTCGGCGGAAAAAACACACAGGAAAAAATTGAGTTCATAAAACAGTATATTGGAAAAGACATCAGAGTATCAGATGTGTTCAAGGCTGGTGAAGAGATAGATGTAAAAGCAGTAACAAAAGGCAAAGGCTTTCAGGGCACAACAAAAAGATACGGTACAAAAGTGTTTGGCAGAAAAACAGAGAAAAACAAGAGAACCATAGGATCACTTGGACCTTGGCACCCAGCACACATAAGACATACTGTTGCACAGCCGGGAAAAATGGGATACCATGCAAGAACAGAATACAATAAATGGATCATCAGCATAGATGATGACCCTGAAAAAGTGAACCAGGATGGTGGCTTTCTGCATTATGGAAACATAAAAAATGACTATATTATATTGAAAGGCTCAGTACCTGGGCCTACAAGAAGACTAATAAGGCTGGTCAAGTCATCAAGACCAAGCAACAAAGTGGCAAAAGAACCGCCGCAAATAAAATACATCAGTACAGATTCAAAACAAAAACACAGATGAAAGTCCAAATAATTGGTAAAGGAAAGAGAACATTACCAGCCCAGTTTGACGAGCGGGTCAGACCAGACCTCATAAAAAGAGCAGTCATCTCTCTTAGGACAAAGAGAAGACAGCCATACGGCTCAAAACCAGAAGCAGGAATGAGGCATTCCTCAAGAATATCCAAGAGAAGAAGGGATTGGAGAGGAAGCTACGGTATGGGGATATCAAGAGTACCAAGAAAAGTAATGATAAGAAGGGGATCCAGGTTTAACTGGACAGGTGCCACAATCCCAAGTACAGTGGGAGGAAGAAGAGCACACCCTCCAAAAGCAGAAAGAAATTGGGAAGAAAAGATAAACAAAAAAGAAAGGCAAAAATCAATAAGAAGCGCCATTGCTGCAACAGTTCTGCCTGAGCATGTAGAAAAAAGACATAAACTTCCAAAGGACTATCCATTTATCCTTTCATCAGAAATAGAAGATATCACGAAAACATCAGAGATTATGAAAATCATGACTGACCTTGGGCTTGAAGAAGAGCTTGAAAGGGTAAAGCAGAAAAAGATAAGGTCAGGCAAAGGCAAGATGAGAGGAAGAAAATACAGTAAAAAGAAAGGACCACTTGTGGTTGTTTCAGAAGAGTGCCCTCTTGTAAAAGCAGCAAGAAACATAGAAGGTGTTGATGTTGTACCAGTAAGAGAACTTAATGCTGAGCTTCTTGCACCAGGAACAGTACCAGGAAGACTAACACTCTGGACTGAAAAGGCAATAGATGTTTTAAAAGAAGAAGAGTTGTTTTTATGATAATCAAATATCCAGTATCAACTGAAAAATCGATCAGGCTCATGGAGTCTGAGAATAAGATGGTGTTTGTTGTAGATATCAAGGCAAACAAGCATGAAATAAAAAAAGCAGTTGAGGATCAGTTTAATGTTAAGATTGTCAAGGTGAATACATGTATTGGCTCAGACGGCAAGAAAAAAGCATACATAAGGTTTTCAGAAGAAACACCTGCAATCGAGATAGCTACCCAGTTGGGGATGATGTAAGATGGGAAAAGATCTAATACAGCAGAGGAGAGGAAAAGGATCCAAGAGATTCCAGGCTCCCAGCCACAGGTATAAGGCAGCAGTACACCATGTTCCAAAAAATGCTTATGAAAAAACACTCAAAGGAGAAGTAAAAGATATTGTACACTGTCCTGGACACACATGTCCGCTGGCAGTAGTTGAATATGAAAATAATTTGGCATACCACATGCTTGCACCTGCAGGAATATCAGTAGGTGATGTGATCGAGGTTGGTGAACAAGCACAGTTAAAGGTGGGTTCAACAATGCCTCTTGGAAATATTCCTGAAGGAACTATTGTATATAATCTTGAAAACCAGCCAGGAGACGGTGGGAAATTTGCACGAAGCTCAGGTGCAGCAGCACGAGTTGTTGCAAAATTTGAAGACAAAGTTGTTGTGCAGCTTCCGTCAAAAACAAAAAAAGATTTTAACCCTGAATGCAGAGCAACAGTTGGTGTTGTTTCAGGGGCCGGAAGAAAAGAAAAACCATTCTATAAGGCCGGAAGAAGATATCATGAGAGAAAGGCAAGAGGAAAGACTTGGCCAAAAGTAACAGCACAGGCAATGAATGCTATTGATCATCCTTATGGTGGATCAAGGACAAGCAGAAAAGGTAGACCAACAATTGCTCCAAGGAATGCTCCACCAGGTAGAAAAGTAGGTATGATAAGACCAAGAAGAACAGGTAGAAAGAAAAAGTAAAATGGCAAAAAAAGAATTTACATACAGGGGAAAAACATTGGAAGAACTTAAAGAAATGAGTTTAAAAGAGTTTTCAATGCTGCTTCCTGCAAGAATGAGAAGATCAATTAACAGAGGGTTTACAGAGCAGCAGAAAATACTAATCGAAAATCTAAAGGAAAATGATGATGTGAAAACTCATTGCAGAAATATGATTGTTCTGCCTGACATGGTCGGAAAAGTTGTAAGGATACACACAGGAAAAAGCTTTGCAAGAGTGGAGCTTATCCCTGAAACAATTGGACATTTCTTTGGTGAGTTAGCTCTTACCAGAGGAAGAGTCCAGCACAGTGCTCCGGGAGTTGGAGCTACAAGGTCAAGTTTACGAATAGGTGCTAAGTAATGGATTACAGATATGCTGTTAAAGGCTTGGACAAGGAAAGGACTGCCAAGGCAGTCGGAAAATCACTTAGTATTTCCTACAAGCACAGCAAAGAAGTATGTGATTTTATCAGGGGCAAGAAGGCTGTTACAGCAGTCAAGATGCTCAACGATGTTATGGCACTGAAAAGAGCAGTTCCATACAAGAGATTCAAGAGAGACCTTGCACACAAAACAAAAATTGGCCCTGGAAGATATCCTGTAAAGACAGCAAGAAATGTGCTTGAAGTGCTGGAAAGTGCAATATCCAATGCAGAATACAAAGGACTTAACACCGATGAACTGATTGTTTCACACATCTGTTCACACAAGGCATCAACACCGTATAGGTATGGAAGACACAGGGGAAGAAAGATGAAGAGATCCCATGTCGAGATAGTCTTAGAGCAGCCAGAAGGAACAAAACCAAAGAAAAAACAGTCAACCAAGAAGCAAAAAACACAGAAAAAACAGGATAAGAAAACACAAAAGAAGTCAAAGAGCAGCAAGAAACAAGAGAAAAAGGAAGAGAAAAAACAAGACAAGAAAGATAAGAGTGAAAAAACAGAAGACAAGGAAAAGAGCAAAAAAGAGACAACCAAGAAAGCTAAAAAGCCTGTAGAAAAGGAAAAGAAAACTAAAGAGAAACCAAAAAAGAAGACAAGTAAAGAAAAAACCAAATCAGAAAAACCTAAGTCCAAGAAAAAAACCAAGTCAGGAAAAAAGAAAGAAGAAACCAAGGAAGAAAAAACAGAAACTAAAAAACAGGCAAAATCCAGCAAAACAAAAAGCAAAAAATCTAAGTCAACTGACTCAAAGAAGAAAGGTAAGAAAACAACAACCAAGAAAAAATCTAAGAAAACAAAAAAATCCAAGGGTGCAAAATGATAGAAAGAGATATTATTGAGCAAAGAATCAAGGAACACCAGATACAGGAGTTTGTGGCTGAGCAGGTCAGAAGATCTGGTTACTCAGATGCAGAACTCAAAAGAACACCACTTGGTGAAAAAATAACAATATATGCCTCAAGACCTGGAATGGTTGTCGGCAGAGGAGGCTCAAATATAAAACAGCTTACAAGAGACTTAAAAGATAAGTTTGACCTTGAAAACCCACAAATTGAAGTTGAGGAAGTACAGAATGTCTACCTTGACCCGGATATTGTTTCGGAAATGATTGCACTGAGTCTTGAAAGATTCGGCTCAAGCAGGTTCAAGGGAATAATGCACAGGACACTTGAAAATGTACTGGGTGCAGGAGCACTTGGAGCAGAAATAATATTGTCTGGAAAACTCCCCAGTGCAAGAGCAAGGTCATGGCGAGTATACGGTGGCTACCTGAAAAAGTGTGGAGAGGTAAGTATAAGCGGAGTGAGAAAATCACAGACCGAAGCACAGCTCAAATCAGGAATAGTTGGAATCAAAGTTAGCATAATGCCTCCGGACATAAGACTTCCAGATGATGTTGAATTTTATGAAAAAACCGAAGAAGTAACAGACAAGGAAGAAAAATCAGAGAAGACAAAGAGCAAAAAGGAAACAGAGAAAAAAGAAGAAAAGAAAGAGAAAACAGAAAAGAAGTCAGACAAAAAAAAGAGCAAAAAGAAAACAAAAGAAAAGTCAGAGAAAGAAGGAAAAGAAGAGAAGTCTGATAAAGAAACTGACAAGAAGTCTGAAAAAGAAGAGAAGCCAGAGAAAGAAAAATCAAAAAAAGACAACAGTGAAGAATCAGACAAGAAAGAGAAAACAGAAGAAAGTAAAGATGATTCAGAGAAAAAATGAGCAGAAGAGCAAAAGAATACAGGAGCATGAGCAAAGAAGAACTAAAAGAAAAGCTAAAAGAACTTCGGTTAGAGCTCATAAAGCATAATTCAGAAATAGCAACCGGCACAGTACCAAAAAGCCCGGGGCTAATAAGACAAACAAAAAGAAACATAGCTCGGATATTAACAATCCTAAAGGAGGAATAAGACAAAAAGTATGAGTGAAATTTGCGAAGTTTGTGGACTGCCTGAGGATTTGTGTGTATGCGAAACCATTGCAAAAGAAAGCCAGGAAATAACTGTTCGGAGTGAAAAACGCAAATTTGGCAAGGTCTATACCATTATTGAAGGCCTTGACAGCAAAGAGATAGATGTTAAGGATCTCTCAAAACAGCTGAAATCCAAATTTGCCTGCGGTGGAACACACAAAGAAGGTTCAATTGAACTCCAGGGCAACCACAAGAGACGACTTAAGAAATACCTTGTAAAAAAGGGATTTCCCGCAAACACAATAAAAATCAGATAATGTCGTCCGTAACACAACTGTTGAGAAGCGAGCTCATCGGTAGATATGTAAAGGCAGTAAAAAAACAAGATGGGTTTGAGTTTCAGGGAAAAATCATTGACGAAACCAGAAACACACTGGTCCTTAAGACCAAAAAGGGTCAAAAAAGACTCGTGAAGGAGAATTTCTCCTTTGAGTTCGGGGATGTGGTGGTGGACGGGACTTATTTCAAAAAAAGGCCTGAGCGCCGGATAAAAACAAGGTTGAAAAATGGAAAAAATTAGAACACACGGAAGAACACTGCAGGGAGAAGTTGTTAGTGACAAAGCTGCAAAAACAGTAACAGTAGAGATGAAGAGAAGAGTGTATCTGAAAAAATACGAGAGATATACCAAGAGAAGGACAAAGATTCTTGCGCACAATCCAGAAGAAATTGGCGCAAAAGTCGGTGACATTGTCCAGATAAAAGAAACAAGACCGATTAGTAAAAGAAAGAGTTTTATAGTTACCAAAGTTATCGATAAAAAATGAAACCAGTAAAATCAAAAGTCACAAGAGGACTGCCAATGGGAAGCATGGTACCTACATGCGACAACTCTGGAGCAAAGATGTTGAGAGTCTTTGGAGTAAAGGGGTCAAGAACAGTAAAAGGAAGATACCCTGAAGCAGGAGTCGGAGACATGGTTGTCGCAAGTGTAAGAGCAGGAAAACCTGAGATGAGAAAACAGCAGGTCTATGCAGTGATTGTAAGACAGAGAAGACCTTACAGGAGGCCTGATGGTACAAGAATCAAGTTTGAAGATAATGCAGCAGTTGTATTAAAAGATGAAAAAGGTAACCCGAAGGGAACAATATTCAAGGGCCCGATTGCAAAAGAAGCATGCGAAAGATGGCCGCCAATAGCTAAAGTAGCGAGGATAATAGTATGAAATTTTCAAGATCATGGAAGTCGAGCAAAAAACCCTCAAAGCAGAGGAAATACAGAGAGAATGCTCCGCTTCACATCAGACAAAAGTTCATGTCAGTGCACCTGTCACCTGAACTACGGGAAAAACATGGGAAAAGAAACATTTCAGTAAGAAAAGGCGACAAGGTAAAAGTCATGCGGGGAAACTTCAAAGACCATGAAGGAAAAGTAAACACAGTTGACAGGAATTACATAAGAGTGTATGTACAGGGTGCAGAAGTAACAAAAAAAGACGGCACCAAATCACAATTTCCAATTCATCCATCAAATCTTATGATAACAGAATTAAAATTAGACGATAAGAAACGTAAACAATCATTAGAGAGGTAAAAATGGGACATCTTAAAAGACTAGCAGCACCAAGAACCTGGAAGATACGTAGAAAAAAGACTAAGTTTATAGCAAAACCAAATCCAGGAACACACAAGACACGAATGTGTCTTCCGCTATCAGTTGTCATGAGAGACATGCTTGGGCTGGCAGAGACACTCAAAGAAGTAAAACAAATACTTCACAGCCAGGAAGTTTTGGTGGATGGTGTGAGAAGAAAAGAACCAAGATTCCCAGTAGGTTTTATGGATGTACTTTCAATACCAAAGATCAAGAAGGATTACAGGATGATAATTAACAACAAGGGATTTTTAACACTTATTGAAGCAAAAAACCCTGATATCAAACCATACAAGGTTCTGGATAAGACAGTCCTTAAAGGAGGAGTAACACAGCTGAACCTAAGTTCAGGTGTAAATATATTGTCAAAAAAGAAAGTTGCATGCCAGGACACAATTGTACTAAAGCTTCCTGATAAGAAAATTGAAGATCATATCACACTTGAAAAAGATGCCTACATCTTTGTCACAAGAGGTGGTCATATAGGTGACCATGGTGTTGTGCAGTCAGTTGATGAGAACACAGTAACATACAAATCAGAAAAGGGCGAGTTTGAAGTGCTGAAAAAATTCCTATTTATTGTTGGGAAAAAGAAACCAAGCATTAACGTAGAATGAACAAGATGAAGAATGTCAGGATAGAGAAGCTAACCTTGAATGTAGGTGCAGGAATAGACCAGGAAATGGTTAGAAAAGGACTGGTTCTTCTTGAAAAAGTCACAGGAAGACAGCCTGTAAGAACTCTATCAAAGAAAAGAATTCCTGTTTGGGGAGTAAGACCAGGTCTTCCAGTGGGATGCATGGTCACAGTACGAGGCAAACAGGCAGAAGAAATACTAGGAAAACTACTTGATGCAATAGAAAACAAACTAAAGAAAAGCTGTTTTAAAGGAGGCAATGTTAACTTTGGTTTGTCAGAATATATGGATATTGAAGGACTAAAATATGATCCTGATATTGGTATTATGGGATTTAATGTGAGTGTTACTCTTGAAAGAGCAGGCTACAGGATAAAAAGAAGAAAGTTTAAGAGAAAAAAGCTGTCTGAAAAAGAAAGGATCACACAGCAGGATGCTATTGATTTCATGAAAAATAAGTTCAAGACAGAGGTTATAGAATGACAGTAGGAAGTTACAAGAAGATGTTCAAGCAGTTAGAAAATAAACCAGTGAAGCTAAAGAAGTTTTTAAAGCACAACAAGCCAAAAGACAGGGAGCACGGCCTTGCAAATAAAAGATGCAGGCGATGCAAGCGAGTAGGAGGCCACATTGATAAGTATGGTCTTGACCTGTGCAGGCACTGCTTTAGAGAAATTGCTTCAGAGCTGGGATTTAAAAAGTATAGATGATGTAAAATGAGTTTAAACGATCCTTTAGCAAACGTGATGTCAAACCTGGACAATGCAGAGAGAGTAAACAAGGATAAAATCCTTGTGAAACCAAGCTCCAAAACAGTGATGGGAGTCTTGGAGATACTTCAGGACAACCACTACATTGGAGAATACAATGAGCACAAGACAAACAGGGGAAATTTTGTTGAGGTTAACCTGATAAACAAGATAAACAAGTGCGGTGTAATAAAGCCGAGATTTTCAGTTAAAAAAGACAACTATGAAAAATACGAGAAAAGATATCTTTTGGCTAAGGGTTTTGGAGTCCTGATAATATCAACAACACAAGGACTCATGACCCATGAAAAGGCAAAAGAAAAGGGATTAGGAGGAAGACTGTTAGCTTACTGTTACTAAAATGATACAAGAAAAAGTTAGTGTACCTGATGGAGTCTCAGTCAGTTATGAGGATGGGACAGTCACGGTGAAAGGGCCAGAAGGAGAGACCCGCAAAAATCTCAGAAATCCGCTGGTAAATGTAGAAGTAAAATCAGGAGAAGTAACAATAAGCTCAGAAAGAGAGACAAAAAGACAGAAAAAATCACTTGGCACATTCAGGGCTCATATCAGAAACATGATCCAGGGAGTGCAAGAACCTTATGTTTACAAATTAAAAGTGTGCTCAAGCCACTTTCCAATGAATATACAAGTACAGAACAACGAATTTGTATTGAAAAATTTCTATGGGGAAAGAGTCCCAAGAAAAATCAAGCTGAAAAACAATGTTGATGTCAAGGTAAAAGGAGATATAATTGAGGTGACATCAGCTGATAAAGAGGTTGCAGGCCAGACAGCAGCATCAATAGAGCAGATGACAAGACGGCCAAATTACGATACCAGAATTTTCCAGGACGGCATTTACATAACAGAAAAGGCAGGGAAGGAAATATGAAAAAGAAAGATTTGTTAGAGGTTCGGAAAAAAATAAAGGACAGGAAACCCGATTTTATCAGACAGGATGCTCATAAAAAGAAAAGACTCAGCAAAAAGTGGAGAAAACCAAAAGGTGTTGACTCCAAGATGCGCCACAACAGAAAAGGTTACAGGCGAAATGTTTCAGTCGGGTGGGGCAGTCCAAAAGAGGTAAAAGGACTTCACAAATCAGGATTAGAGATGGTAAACCTCAACACACCATCAGAACTGGATGATGTTGATCCCAAGACACAGGGAATAATTATCTCAAGAACACTTGGGATGAGAAAAAAGATCCAGGTTATTGAACAAGCACTTAAAAAAGATATAAGAATACTCAATTTCAAAGATCCAAAAAATCTGGTTGAAGAGACCAAGAAAAAGATGGCAGAAAAAGAAGACAAAGAAGACAAAGAAGAGAAGACAGTAGAAAAAGCAGTTGAAAAAGAAATTGACATTGAAGAAGAGAAAAAGAAAACTTTAACCAAGAGGATATAAAATGTTAAAAGCAAGAAAAAGACTGGCTGCAGATATCTTAAAATGCTCTCCAAAAAGAGTATGGCTAGATCCAACAAGGTTAGAGGATATTGAAAATGCAATTACAAAATTTGATATAAGAAGCCTGATTAGTGAAGGTGCAATAAAAGAAAAACCAGTAAGCACTCCCTCAAGAGGTCGTGCACGAAAAAGAATCAAGCAGAGAAGAAAGGGAAGACAAACTGGTGAAGGAAGCAGAAAAGGAAAAAGAACCGCCAGATTATCAAAAAAACAGGCATGGATGAACAAGATCAGAATCATGAGAGTCTTTTTAAAAGAATTAAGAAATAAAGAGATTATCACAAGCAAGACATACAGAACATTGTATGCAAAAGCAAAAGGCGGATTTTTCAGGAGCAAAAGACACATCAAGATGTACATAAAGGAAAAGGGACTTGCAAATGGATAAAAGATACACAGTTCAGTTCAGGAGAAAAAGGGAAGGCAGGACAAACTACAAGAAAAGACTTGAGCTCCTTAAATCAGGAAAACTAAGACTAGTGGTAAGACCCTCCCTGAAAAATGTTGTTGCCCAGCTTGTTGAATATCACAAGGACGGTGACAAGGTAGTTGCAAGCGCTCATTCCAAAGAACTCCAGGAGCTTGGATGGAAAGCAAACAGGGGAAATATTCCTGCAGCTTACTTAACAGGATATCTTCTGGCAAAAAAGACAAAAAAGAAACAAGCTGTGCTGGATATTGGAAACAACACACCAATCAAAGGCAGCAGGATTTTTGCAGTGCTCAAAGGAGCAGTTGACGGCGGAATGAAAATCCCGCATGATGCAAAAGTGTTTCCATCAGAAGAAAGAATTCAGGGCAAGCACATAGCAGATTATGCAGACAATGTATATCAGGATAATGATTTTGATGCTTCAAAAATCACAGATCATTTTCAACAGATAAAAAAGAAAATTGAGGAGAAAAAATGAGCGAAGACTGGGAGCCAAAGACATGGCTTGGAAAAAAAGTAAAAAACAAGGAGATCACAAATATTGAAGAAATTTTGGACAACGGCTACAATATAATGGAGCCTGAGATAGTGGACACATTAATGCCGCATCTTGAGTCAGATCTTCTCTTAATAGGCCAGTCAAAAGGTAAGTTTGGGGGAGGAAAAAGAAGAGTTTTCAGGCAGACACAGAAAAAGACCCCTGAAGGAAATAAACCTCAGTTTGCAACATGTGCAGTTGTTGGAAACAAGAACGGTATAGTGGGATTAGGATTTGGAAAGGCAAAAGAAACAGTACCTGCCCGTGACAAGTCATTCAGAAGAGCCAAACTTGATATTATAAAAGTGAGAAGAGGCTGCGGAAGCTGGGAGTGTTCATGCAAAGAGCACCACTCAATACCCTTTGCAGTCGAGGGAAAATCAGGCTCAGTAATAATAAGATTCATGCCAGCACCGAAAGGCTCAGGGCTGGTTGCAGAACAAGAGTGCCAGAAAATACTTGAATATGCAGGAATAAAAGATGTTTATTCACAGACATTTGGTCAGACACAGACAAAAGTCAATCTTGTCAAAGCATGTTTTGCAGCACTCAAAGAACTTATGAACACAAGGGTGCAGGAAAGACACCATAAACCATTAGGTATTGTTGAAGGGATGAAGAATGAGTAAGCTTGCAGCAGTAAGAATCAGAGGAAGAATAAATGTCACCAGAAAGATAAGAGATACTCTGAATTTCCTGAATCTCAAGAGAAGATACACCTGTACAGTTGTTGAAGACACACCATCATACAGGGGAATGCTCCAGAAAGTAAAAGATATGATAACCTATGGAGAGATTGACGATAAGACATATGAAAAACTAAAAAAACAAAGAGGAATAAAAACAGAAGATGGTCTGAAACCATTTTTCAGACTGAATCCTCCAAGAAAAGGCTTTGCAAGAAAAGGGACAAAAGTGCCTTATGCAAAAGGAGGAGCTTCTGGATACAGGGGCAAAGAAATAAATAAACTTCTGGAGAGGATGATCTAGATGCCTACCCGAAAGAGAAAGAAATCAAGAAGAAAGAGAGGTTCCACTACTCACGGATACGGCTCAAAGAAAAAGCACAGAGGAGCCGGGAGCAGAGGTGGAAGGGGAAATGCAGGCACAGGAAAAAGGGGACAGCAGAAAATGCCTTCTGTCTGGAAAAATAAATACTTAGGACAGCACGGTTTTACCAGAAATGTGTCAGAGCCTGAAATAAACACTATTAACATAATTGACCTTGAAAGAAAGATTGACACTTTTGTTGAAGAAGGCAATGCAAAAAAGACAAAAGATGTATATGAAATAAACCTTGAGGATATTGGTTATCAAAAACTACTTGGAAAAGGACGTGCTACAAAGAAGATGAAAATCACAGCCAAATCAGCATCAGAAAAGGCAGTTGAAAAAGTCCAGAATGCTGGTGGGGAGTTTATAGAGAATGGGTCTTAGAGAGTTGTTGGCCAATCTTCCTGAAGTAAAACCGCCAACACAAAAACAGCTGCCCTTCAAAGAGAAGTTAAAATGGACAGCAATAATGCTTGTTATATTCTTTATTCTTGGGATGATCCCTCTTTTTGGACTCGATCCTAACAATGAGTTTAGATTTGAACAGCTGGAGATTATTCTTGGAGCAAGTTTTGGAAGCATTATTTCTCTAGGTATAGGCCCGATTGTAACCGCATCTATAGTGCTGCAGCTTCTTACAGGAGCAGGCATTTTGAAATTAGACTTGTCCAAACCAGATGACAAGGCGTTTTTCCAGGGGCTCCAGAAACTAACAGCAATATTTTTCATACTATTTGAAGGAATTATCTATGTGTTTATGGGTGGACTAACACCCCCTGCAAGCCTTGCAGGAACACAGACTTATGTTACACTCCAGATATTACTTATAGTACAGCTGTTCCTTGGAGGATTTTTAATCATGTTTATGGACGAGGTTGTGAGCAAATGGGGCTTTGGTCAGGGAATATCACTGTTTATTGCAGCAGGAGTGAGCAAGCAGATAGTTATCCAGGCATTCTCATGGCTGCCATCACCAGCAAACCCTGAGCTTATGACAGGTGCAGTTCCAAGAATACTTCAGTTAGTTGCATCAGGGGATCCTAATGCAGTCACAACAGCAATGTTCTTGATTGCTTCAATCATTGCCACAGTGGTAGTATTCATAATGGCTGTTTATGGCCAGGCAATGAAAGTTGAAATACCACTAAGCTTTGGAAGAGTTAGAGGCCACGGAATAAGATGGCCCCTTAATTTTATTTACACAAGCAACATTCCAGTTATTCTTGTATCAGCCTTTTTGGCAAATTTACAGTTATGGACTAATCTTTTGGAACGCTGGGGAGTAACCTCTATAGCAGGAATTGCGCTTGAAGGAATAGTGAATTTTTTGCAGGCACCAAATATTCTGCAGATGGCAATTACAGGTAGCCTGACAGGCTCAGTTGTATTGCAGGCCGCTGTATATTTACTGATGATGGTTGGAGGAGCAGTGATTTTCTCGATTTTTTGGGTGCAGACTTCAGGACTGGATGCTAAAAGCCAGGCAGAGAACATGATGTCCTCAGGACTACATATACCCGGCTTTAGAAAAGACAGGAGAATACTTGAAAAAATCCTGGACAGATACATCTGGCCATTAACAGTAATGGGTGCAATATTTGTAGGACTCTTGGCTGGACTTGCAGATCTTTCAGGAGCACTTAGCAGGGGAACCGGAATACTGTTGACAGTAATGATTGTTTACAAACTGTATGAAGAGATTGCAAAACAGCACATGATGGATATGCATCCGGCACTTAGAAAATTCATAAAATGACACTAGCAAGTTTTATCGCGGGATTACCTTCTGTAGTTATAATTGTAGGTACAGCCTTTTTTATGTCTTTGTTAAGCACAGTAGTCTATAAGCTTGTCACAGACCAGGACAAGATGAAGTCAGTGCAGAGAAAACAAAAACAACTCCGAAAAGACATGCAGAAGTACAGGGACAACCCTGATAAGATGATGAAACTGCAGAAACAGGCAATGGAGATAAACATGGAAGTTTTTCCCCAGACAATGAAGTCAATGATGGTCACACTTCTGCCTCTACTTTTGATATTCAACTGGCTTGGTGCAACAGTTGCATACAATTCAATTGCTCCGGGACAGCCGTTTAACACAACCGTTGTTTTTGAAAACCAGGTTTCAGGTCAGGTCACACTTACCTCAAGTGAGGGAATTGATAATCTAAGTCCTGGAATGCAGCAGGTAACTGGAAATGCAGTGAGTTGGACACTCAAAGGAGAAGAAGGCGAGCATACGCTTGAGTATACTTACGGTAATGAAACATATTCAAAAGATCTTCTGATATCAGAGAGCGGATACTCTGATCCGGCATTAACAAAACAGAAAAAGTTATTTTTCCTAATACCTGTTGGAGATGGAATACCTGCAGACAGCAGTATAAAGACAATCCAGATAGACTATCAGCCGGTAAAACCACTGGGGAAATTCTCATTATTTGGCTGGAGACCAGGATGGCTTGCAACCTATATGGTATCTTCATTGCTGTTTAGTCTTGTATTAAGAAAAGTTCTAAAAGTCTACTGAATTTTCTACATATGAATTCCTCTGTTGCGGTGGGCAAAGGAGTAGGACCCGGTTCTGTCAAGTTATTTGAAAATCTAGCCTCAGATTTTCAACTGGGATGATGAATACATAGGGCGGGATTTTCAATTCAATCATTTTGTGACCTGTAAATGCGTGGCATTTACACGTTCTGTAATGCTCATAAATC
>CAYUHF010000026.1:0-11554 GCA_964444505.1 uncultured Methanosarcinales archaeon
AGCTAACCAATGCGAAGTAGTTTCGGGATGCGAACCACTTTCGGGATAACAGAATTGTAAGGTTTTCCCAAAAAGAATAAATATCTAAGAGATTTATCTGTGTTCATGAAAATCTACTTTGCATGTTCAATTACAGGCGGGAGAGAGAATGCACACATATACACAGAAATTGTAGACTATCTGAGAAAGCATGGCACAGTGTTAACAGAACACTTAGTCCATCCTGATATAACGACAAAAGGCGAAGACTTAGATGATGAAGAGATCTATCAGAGAGATGTGGACTGGATAAGGGAAGCAGACATTGTCATTGCAGATGTCACAACTCCTTCGCTTGGAGTGGGTTACGAAATAGGATTTGCAGAATTCCTGGGAAAACGTATTTTATGCATGTGCAGAAGTACAGACAAGAGACTATCTGCAATGATAACAGGTAATCCTCAGGTTCATACTGTATTCTATAAAAATCTAGAAGAAGTAAAGAAAAGAATCTCAAAATTTGTGAAATAATGAAAAAAGCTAAAATAATTATTGTGTTGACTCTTCTAGCTTTGTTCCTGAGACTGTGGCAAGTCAACATAGAACCTCTTTGGCTTGATGAAGTAATCAGCATCCGTTTTGTCGTAAACGACTTTGGGGCTATGTTTGAAATGATAGAGAATGATGTCCAGATGCCCCTTCATGTGACATTGCTTTTTTTCTGGATAAGGTTTTTTGGAATATCAGAATTATCTGTAAGAGCGATGTCTGTCATCTTTGGTACTCTTTGTATTCCCCTTACATATTTGTTAGCTGAGAAAATTTTTAACAAGAGAATTGCAGTGATCAGCACCATTCTGGTTACTCTCTCACCAATTCATATCTACTATTCTCAAGAAGCACGCCCTTATGCTCTCCTGATATTCTTGACCCTTTGCTCATTTTATTTTTTCCTGCATCATGGAAATAGATTCTCGCTCTACATTGCATCCAGTACTCTGATGATATACACCCATCTTTTCGGTGTTTTGTGCCTGCTTGTTCAGAATTTGTACCTTATACTGCAAAAAAAACTGTCAGTAAAATGGATAAGGAGTCAGACACTTATTCTCGCTTTATTCTCACCCTGGTTCATCATTTTAAAGGAACAGTTAAAAAATAGTGTGAACATCAGTTGGATTCAAGACCCAAATCTACTTTTAGTGCTTTATGATCTTATTAAGCTGTTTGGAAATCCTGTTGTATTTGTTATTTTTTGTAGTGTATTATTAATTTCCATTGAGAGTACGAGGGACCAAAAACTTTTACTCTTATGGATAGTTCTACCTTTTTCAGCAGTGCTATTATTTTCCCGAATTTTTAGTCCAATGTACCATATAAGGTATATGCTCATTACTTTTCCTGCATTCATGCTGCTGTTTTCATACTCTCTAAAACAGGCTGGAAAATACTGGAAAGTCCTTTTCTTCATTGTCTGCTTGTTTTTGTCACTCTCATTACTTGAGAAGAAATATACCTTGCAGAGAGGAAACTGGCCGGCACTGGTTGACTATCTTGACGGGAAAAAAGGTTGGATATTTGTAGAGCCATATTACCAACAAGACACATTCACATATTATTTTGATACTTTCTGTTTCCGGCAGGAGAATTTAAATACCTGTAATTTTAGGAGTAACAACGTTCTGTCTGTCAAATGGCTGGAGCAGTGCTGCAATGATTCAACTGACGTTACAAGCACAGACAAGACTAAACTAGGATATTACACCAAGCATGATATCTGGCTGGTTTCGGTCAGACCAGATGTTTACAAGGAAAATTTACTTTTTGATTATTTTAGCTCAAAAAAGGATCTTCAGCTGCAGAAGAGTTTTGGAAATGGTATAAAGCTGTATCATTTTACCTAGAAAATCATTTAAGTGGGTGGTACGATCAAATAGTGAAACTTTCATGGTCTTTCTGTTGCATATGACTCTGGAGTTGATGCTGTTTTTGATATGCCAAACACAGATCCTCCAGTTACCACAAGAGAGCTGGCACTTGAAAGAATCAGGACAGCAAGCAGATTTCCTCATGTTTTCTATGGGCTCTACATGCTTGTGACTTGTGATCAGGATCAGATAAGACATGCAGTTGAAATCCAAAGAGAATTAGAACAAGTGGTTGGGTTAAAACTCTATGCAGGAGATTCTGTTGGAAATCTTGGCATAATTGAAGAACAAAAGCAAGTTCTGGTGTATGAGACGCTTTCCGAAACCGACTACAAGGGAGTTATTTCAGTACATTGTGAAAAACAGGAGCTATTTTTACCAGAACTTTGGAATCCAGATAAACCAGTTACGCACAGCTATGCAAGACCTGAAAGAGCAGAATATAAATCAGTAAGAGACCAGCTTGCTTTTGCAGAACACTCTGGTTTTTCAGGAAAACTGCATATCACCCATGTTTCTTCACCAATATCAGTTGAGCTAGTAAACCAGTCAGGAGTTGATGTATCATGTGGTGTGTGTCCTCACCATGTCATATATGACAGGTCAATCATGAACCGCGACAATGGAGTACTTTGGAAAATGAACCCACCATTAAGAAAATCAGACTCAAGAGAAAAGCTCTTCCAACAGTTAAGACAAGGCAAAATCAACTGGATAGAAACAGACCATGCTCCTCACACACTGGAAGAAAAAACAAATGAGCATATGTCAGGAATTCCAGGACTTGCATGGTGGCCGTACTTTGAGCAATTTCTGTTTGAAAATGGTTGTTCCGAAGATCATATGAGAAGGTTGACTTTTGATAACGCAGCTGACAGGTTTGAGCTTGATATAGCAAGAACACAAAGACCACTCATAGACAGAACAGATGAGTACGCATTTGATCCCTATCCATAGTTATTTACCCGAGATGTATTAGTTACTTATGAGTAAATAAATATCAAAAAGTTTAAATACACCTTTTTTTCCCTTATGTTCATGTCACAACAGATAGTAGATAGAAATAGTCCATGCTTGGAAAGAAGAATAGTTGGAGGCAAGGGTAAATATCTGCAGCAGCTTAGAGAAGCATCTTTAGGATTGGAAACATTTGAGGTTCCAAGATTCTTTGTTATACCAGTAGATCATCCAGCACAATATGAATCTACTTATTTCAGTCTTATTAAGCCACATTTCAATAAACTACAGAAACCAGTTGCAGTCAGGTCATCCTCTCCACTTGAAGATGGCATCAAAGCCACTTTTGCCGGATTGTTTGATAGTGTTCTTGATGTTTGCGAATTTGATGAATTCATTGAAGCTTTTCACTTTGTTGTTGACTCTGCCTGTAGGGATTCTGTGCAAAATCACGCAAGAAGAATGGAAGTCCAATATACTAATGCAATGGCAGTGATTGTTCAAGAGCAAGTGGAAGACCCATCTCTTTATGGAATTGTCCAGCTTGATTCAAAAAATAAACCAAACCCTTCATTTAGGTGTGAGTTCTTTCAGGAAGGTTCTGAAGTATCATATTCTAATGGAACAGATGCGCTTGCAGTTTTCAAAAAAAATATCATCCACAGGAGAAGGCATGGAAACGTAAGACTACTTGATTATTATGCAATAGTACAGGCAGCAATAGATGCAAGAGATTACTTGAGATTTGAGAGTGAAGTGCAATTGGAAGTGTGCTTTTCTCCTGATAAACCCATCCAATTTGTTCAGATCAGAGAGTTTCCTGAGAAGAAATCAGACATGTCTTTAGATGTAGATTTGAATATACCTGAAGGTGCTCCTCACATTGTGAGTGAGATTTGCAATGGGATAGCGGGAGACATAGTTCTTCCAGCATATGTTACTTTCAGTAGATCCGGTTTTGAACTTAATATTCTCGAGAAAGTCCAGATAAACTCAGACTATTGGGAACATTTTCGCAAAAATAGCAACATCCCCTCAAATCCGGATTTTACACAAATGTTAAATTACTGTAATATGGAGAAATTACAGGGAAGGAAAGATATGATGCCTGATTACGGAAAGATGTGGGGGGGCGGAAATAGCTTATTTGATGATTATGTATTGGTATGTGACAAGCTTGATGAGAGTATTCATGGTATGCATGAAATGACAACTAATAAGAGAGCAATAATCACAACAATGGAGGCCTTTGGCTATTCTCATGCTATGACTGTGGCAAGAGAACTTGGTATCCCTGCAATGGGTGCATGGGGCGATGTAAGAGACTTAGAATCTTTCTATAATCATATCCAGACAGGAGATATTGTACACATGAAGAGTGATGGGGAAAGAGGGGTTGCCTACATAGAGAAGAAAAGGGAAATTGATCCTTTTGATTAATGATTAAAACTGTGTTTTCTAGCAAACCCCTGGACTAGGTTCGGTACCCTGTGAGATTCTGATTACCTTCATATAATCTTCAAAATTAACCTTTCCGTCCTGAGTTGCATCAACACAGCAGATATTTTCTGGAACAGGTATTTCTCCAAAGTAAATATCCACAATAATATTGATATCTACTTCATTGAAAACACCATCTCCATTTGCATCACCAATACTCTGCCCGCTTTCACATTCACAAAATCCACCGGCGCAGCTGCTGCATGAAACACATTCAGTCCCGGAAACTTCCAGTACACACCGCGATTCAGGCAGTCCCGGGTTCCTGCATCTCTCCTGCTTTGAAACCTTGCATGAATCTGAACCATTGCAGTAATATTCACTATTTTCGTTTGGAGAGCAGTAGGAATCAGAATAGCAAATAATATTGCACTTCCCATCTTTGCAGCCTCTGGGACACGGGTATGTAGTGCTTTCAGAATACCCATTTTCACAATAGTATTCAGTAAGCATATCCCCTGTACAATAATCCTCACCACCATTTGTATTTGAGTTGACATTTCCCTTGAAGAAGTAACTCTTCCCACCATCAGAATCCCTGCAGCCAACCACGAATTCCCAACTATCTTCAACAGTTCCTGTTTCATGGACAAACTCTGCAAAAACAATGTAATCGCCTGGTACCAGAGCATCAGTATTTGGACTCCATAAATTACCGAGTGTGACCACTCCTTTGCCCGGAACAGTTACCACATCTTCATATACAATCTGTTCACTTTCTGTCTCCAGGTTGATGAGCTTCATTCTCAATGTCCCCTGCACTGGTGACTCTTCATGGTTCACAACTTTTGACTGTGGTTTAGCTGTGTAATAACCGTCCATGTAGCTGCCAGTCAGAGAAACATCATGTTGGATCATTGGCCATTCTGTATTATTCCCTGCATCATCAAATTCCCGGACAAAAAGAAAAGTACCTAGAGGAACATCAAGTATATACAACAATTCAAGTTTTGCATCATTATCTACATCATTGATTGTTGGAGCAAAGGTCATTGTCCACATTTCACTTGTAAATGCCTCTTTAGGATATCCTGCAATAAACTTTCCTTCCATATTCCATGCACCAATCTTTCCATCATATACTGCAACAATCTCTGATCTTCCATCATTGTTAATATCTCCTGTTACTGGTTTGGATATCTCAGAAAGAGCCCCATCCATTCTACTGTATTCTTCAATATCAGTTCCCCTAATCTTAAAGACCTTAATGCTATTATCATTCCTCATTATTATCTCAGGAGTACCATCTTTATCAAGGTCAGAAAAAATTGAATCTCCATCTCTATGGTAGAAAAGTAGGTTTCCGTCCTTAGAATAATACTGGTTTCCAACACCAATTACAACCCCTTGATCAGTCCTTGTTGAAATAATGTTGTCTACAAGAGCCTTTTCAGTTGGTGTTTTCCACAACATTTTACCATCATAACTCCATGCATAAAGGTAATTCACCATATTCTGTACAACATCCATTTTGCCATCTTCATTCACATCAATTACAGTGGGTATTGTTGTAGCAGCCCCCTTATCACCGTCATCTCTTGACCATAATGTATTACCCTTACTGTCAAGCACGTGTAACCTTTTGCTCTTCTGCACAATTATCTCATCAACACCATCACCATCAAGATCCTCGAGTGCAGGAGAATCAAGTGCAACTAACTCATTTCTAGTCTCAATAGGCCATCCATGGACATCAGACCCATCATGATTCCAGGCAAAAATATGGCCAACAGATTCACCAAAAACAATACTGTCAAATAAATCAAGACTAGCCTTGTGCACCACTTCAAGCTGAGGATCTGCATCAATATTTCCTACTGCTGGTGTTGAGCAACCAATAGACTGTACAGGGTTCGCCCATTTAAGCTCACCATCAGCGCTAAAAACAAATACTCTCCCTGATGAACTAAGTGAACCAGTGTTGGAAGTGATAATCTCCTTTTCACCATCACCATCAAGATCTGCAACAACAATTCCCTGCTTGTTGCATCTGAAAACACTATCACCTCCGTCAATATACTGAGGCCATCCTGTTTTAATATCCTCTATAGGCATGTTATACCTCGTTGACTCATCAATGTTGTTTTGACCAAGTTTATCTGCAACAATTAATCTTAATCTTATGGTATCAGATTCAATATCCGAACTTACATGCCCCAGCACACCATTCACTACCGGAATCTTGGATTCTCTGATCAGATACCATTTTTCAGAATCACCCAAAGAATACTCAAGCCTGTAATATTGAAAATTATCACTATCTGCAGTTCCCCTAATCTCGTTTCTTCCTGAAGAAAGCAAAAATTCTGAAAAACTTGAGTCAATAAATGCAGTTGGATAAGGATGCTCAGTTTTAACTGCACTTAAAATATCCAATCTTCCCCCGCCCTGGACATCATATTGATAGCCGATATCTACAGCAGTCCCTTTAAGTGTATTCTTGATTTCCAGTGGACTCCAGTCAGGGTGAGTCTGCATCATCAAAGCAGCAGCCCCTGCAACAACAGGTGTTGCCATACTTGTTCCTGAAATTGCAACATGCCTTTCATCAACACACCTGTGCAAATCAGGTCTATCTGGTTTTGAAAAGTCATTATCAATACCAAATGCTGTATCCCATTGGGCAGCACAAATCTCAACTCCCGGAGCAACAATATCTGGTTTTCCTGTTCCAATCTTTGTCGGACCACGAGAACTAAAGCATGCAATGTCATCAATCTCAGTATTAGTATCCTGGCAGCTGCTTTTTAAAACAGGAAGCTCGCTTTTATAAGATGCTCCTACTGTGATTGCTTTTCTTGCAGTACCAGGAGAACCAATAGTTAGTGAACTAGGCCCTGAATTTCCTGCAGCAATTACTGCCACAACACCAGATTCAACAGCATTATCAATAGCCTTTGACAAGGCATCATCAGGATGACCACTTCCACCCAGACTCATACTAATGATATCAACATGATCAGAAAAGTCTCCATCATTGTTTGGGTCAACAGCTCTTTCAATTGATGCCAGTATCCAGCTTGACATTCCTCCACCTTCTCTGTTGAGAGTCCTGTATGCATATAGCTTTGCCTCTGGAGCAACTCCCTGCAAAACCCCGTTTCCAGCAGCAGTGGCTGCAACATGAGTGCCATGACCAT
Source organism: uncultured Methanosarcinales archaeon (assembly GCA_964444505.1). GTDB lineage: Archaea > Nanobdellota > Nanobdellia > Woesearchaeales > JAGVZT01 > CAYUHF01. Next base: position 7,505 of record CAYUHF010000026.1, read on the forward strand.
GTTCATCCATAGGATCTGAATCTTCAGGTTTTGGCTCAGGACAATCTATTGGACTACCTGAGTTGCATGTTACAAAATCATAACCCCCAAGAACCTTGCAGTTAGTACCTAAGCACCCTCCAAGATCAGGATGAGTATAATCCACTCCTGTGTCAATAATTGCTATTGTAACATCCTTTCCAGTTATACACGGATGTCCTGTGGCGGAACACAGGTTGCCTTCAGAATCCTGTTCCCAGACCTTGTCAGCTTCAATTAGGGGAACAGTCTCCAGTAGATTTGCTTTCACCTCAATATCAGGATGAATCTTTTTTATTCCTTCAATATTCTTGATTATTTCAATATCTTTATTTGGTACGTCAATAACAAAACCATTAAATGCCTTTTCATATTCAGCTAAAACATGAATGTTGTTTGGATTTGTGACAACCTCACCTGTAACAATATTCTTGCCAAGTCTTCTTTGGATATCTTCTTGCACATCATTTCTTTTTCTCGCTAGTTGATTTTCATATAAAGACATTTCACGTGGTACATTTGTTCTTGAAGAAAACCTTCTCACGTATTTTGCCGGATGATAAAATGGAAGTCTCTTTATTCTTTTCTTATTCTCCAGCTGTTGTTTTTCAAGTTTCTGCTCTTTAATTATCAGTGGTTCATCTTCTAATTCTACAATGTATCTTGTGGGAGTTTCTATTTTGGGAAAGTTTTTTTCCACTGATTTTTCAACAAGCTTATCTGACTCATCTTTTACAGGTTTGACACCCTCTGCAGACAATCTTTGAGGAGGTTCAGTAAGTAGAATAGATTCACCGATTTCATAACTGTCTTTAAGAGTGGCAATTGATATCGAGATGTCTGAGCTGGCTATACAGGCTCCATCAAAACAAATATCTTGACAAGTGTAGTTTACAAGACCTACCTGGGCTCCACTGCAATAAAACTCTACCAATTCCTTCTGGTTCTGGCAGTAATCAGTATATTCGCCAGAATTTGTTGTGAGCTCTCCTTTAACAGAATATTCCTTACCTCCATCTGAGTCAGAACAGAATCCTGCAGTCACACATTTACCTAGGCTGCAAATTTTACCAGTGGTGCAGTTGCCGCAAGATGTAAGTTCATCACATATAACATGCTGGCCGCACTCATAACCTAAGCTGTCGCATGTATCCAGACATTCAGGGACACCGCAATTGACTGCACAGTAAGTAAGGTCAGCAGCATTAAGGTCACCATCATTATTTACATCTCTATTAAAGCAATTATCTATGCCTTCAACAAAAGTGCACCGTGATAACTGGATAATTTCGGACTGTGAGATCTCTCCGTTTTCATCAAAATCACAACCCTGGCAGTTTGGCATTACAGAAAAATTGGAGATACACATAATACATGCAGAGGTATCACCTGCATTGATCTTGCCGTCACCATTAATATCAGTATCCAGACAATCATTAATGCCGCTCGTAAAAATACACTCCTGGAGTTCACTGGAATCAGCAGGTGTATAAACAGAATCACCATTAAAATCACAGGCATCACATGTGTCATCTTTAGCAACCATGCTTGTAATAAAATTTCCAATCTCATCAACAAAATCCTGAACAGATGCACTTGCAAAAGACGTAAACAAAACAGACAGGATCAAAATAGCCAGAACTAACCTCTTTTTTCTCATAACTTTTTTTCTAAGGATTAATTATTTATATCTTTCCTCTTCTACAAAAAACTCCCGCACCATATTTTCTCAGAAAACACACTCAAAGAAACATTTGCAAATTTAAATATATTAGAAATCTTCACAGACACTGAGAAAAATCTCTGTTTTGTTGGAGGAAAACAATAGCTTCAACGAATCTTACTTTTCAATAAAGAACGGCGCACTTTCAAATCTGGTGTCTGTATACACTTTCATACCACTATAATCAAGAATAGGTTTTCCCTCCTTTATCTCAACAAAATCAAGCAATGCATCTCTTACTCTGAGATCATTAGACTCTGGCAAAATAAATATCCCGCTCTCACTCCTTTGTAACTGTATTTCAAGATACGAGTGAATAAAACATCTGGCATGATAGTGCTCAGGACACTCTCCATCATAGTCAGATATTTTTTCCATCATAGAATAAAACTCATCACCAAATTCAAAACTGTCTACCAGTGGAAAGAAATTTTGATTCATGTAAGCGACCTCTAATTCAAATCCCATGCCTACTCTCTCACCATTCATCCAGAAGCAGGAAACAGTGGCATTAGGATTTTGGCTCCATCTGTAAAGATCCATTACCGAAAGACAATTGTGCATTGCATATCCAAGCAGATGATCACCTTCTTTTAGTTCATTAAGTGCTTCAACAAGCACCTGTTGTGGTGAACATTTTGATAAATAATGCATAATCACATCTGGTGGCGGACTTGTACTTCTTGCTTCTCTGCAATTAGTAAGAATCTCAATACGCTCCTGCAGGCTTTTATCAGTTATCCTTTGGCTTATCTTCTGCATAATTGCATATACATAGTCTGGGTCTAGTGCTGACGGGTTCTCTTTCCATCTCTTGAAAAATTCTTTATTCCTTGAAAAAAATCTTCCACCTCTTGACATAATTCTTGGTCCTTTCCGAAGAATGTGATGCACATCAGCTTGTTCAAGTTCGTAGAACTTTTGAAAAGGATCGAATCTGACATATTGAGGTGAAAAAGGGTCAAACATAGTTACAAAGACATCTTCCCTTTCTTTATTTACTGGATTGGCACGCCACTCCTTTTCAAAATATCTTAATTTAACTAGCCATCCTGTATCTGAAAGCTCTTCAGCAGCCTCACCCATTTTTGAAGGACTCAGGTTAATATAACTCTTTTCTGCAAGTCTCGCTAATGCGTCTTTCATAGGTTTTTCTGGTTTGAGCATCCACTGCCCTATTTCTGAGAAATCAAGTGAAGCAAGCTGAGAATCATCTATCATTTCTCCAATGTTTGTAATTGTATTCAGTACAGTTACAGAGCTTGTAATTGAGATTTCACCTTTATCAAGAAGTCTAATCCATTCACGAAGCGCATTGTTTTTATCCTCTTCTGTAAATGCCTCACCTTCTCCACCCGGAGATGCCATAAGGCAGTACACCAAACCATTCATTGTATTTTCCCCAACACTCAAGAGTTCAAAAACACTTGGATCAACTCTGCATAAATCATCATAAATATCTCGTGGAATTGTCTGGACAACACCCTTGAAGTAAAAGCTATCATTGTCCGGAAACTCATCATTCACAATAGGAACATAAGCATAGCCTGCGGGCAGAGGGGTATCTTTAATGTCAAGCAGTGTGAGAATTGTTGGCAGGAACGGTGAGTGAAATCTTATTGAAGATCCTAAGTTGTTGAAATCAAGATTACCTGCTGCAATATCATCTGGAGTTAGATCTCTTAAAGTTTCATACTGGGGTCTTAAAGTGTCCAAGAGAGTTTTTCCACTGTGCAGGATGTCCTGTTTTTGAGTAGTCGAAAACATCAGTGGAAACCTGCGTGCAAGTGCCAGGAATTCACGAGCACTACACAGGTCATTAATTGCAGTCTCAACAGTTTCTTCAAGTTCATGTGTTCCTGACTGGATCTGCTCCACAAGATGATCTGCTGCACTGTAAAAGCCTGATTGAGTGGTTGTAGACCATCCAGATAACAGCTGCAATAACTTTTCTCTGGTACTTCCAGAGAATGCTTCAAGTTCAGATCTCTTGAGTGTTCCCATCCTGATATCAAACCAATGGAGGCCGTGCAAATAGTCAGCCATCTGCAGAGAAACCAGTTTTTCCTGAATAACATCTTCTTCGATTAAGCCGGTCACAAAATCATAAGTAGAACTCCTGAAATCCTCGATAAGCTGTTCTCTTTCCAGATCTGTAAAAAACATTTTCATTGTTTTTGATAAATTTTATGACTATGTAGTAAGTAAATGTTGCAGAAGATTATATAAATATTTTCCTGTAAAACCATTATCATCTGTTATCCCGAAAGTGGTTTACATCCCGAAACTAGTTTACAATCTTAATTCAT
>CAYUHF010000027.1:0-9488 GCA_964444505.1 uncultured Methanosarcinales archaeon
ACTCTCATTAACATTGTAAAGCGTCTTGAACAGCTGTCTCTCATCAAGATAAGGGACAGCCTCTAAAAAGTTACTTCCTAAAACAGAATTTTCTCTTCTCTGCACAAGAATCCCTATTTCAGGTATGTAGTCAAGGACTTCTCCGACCCTGTAGCCCATAATATTATATACTGCCATGGCCATCTCAGCCTGCTCTGGAGTAGCCTCCTGAAAGAAAAGGGAAGAATGAGCTCCAGGAAAATCAGATATCCAGTAACCTCTTCTTGAATGTCTAAATCCTGGGTCGTCAAAAATTGTTTCTTCCAAGTCCACCAGCAAGTGAGCTGCCTTGGTTAGATCTTGTCTAGCCTTTTCTGTTTCTCCCTGTCCTCTGAAAAAACTTGATCTTAATATGTGTCCATAATACAAATATGGACTTTCATCATTGATTAAGATTTCAATGAACTTATCCATTATGTTTCTTAGCTGGTACTCTTCAGTGTTTTCAGCAATCAACTTGAAGACTTTCCCGGCTTCATGCTGTGCCCTGGGGGATTCTGGATCATCCAGCCATTTTTGCCCGTCGGATAAAGCAATGCTTCTTTCTGTTTCCTGCCATAATCCTTCTGTTGAAAAATACTCAACTATTTGATTTAATGGTTCAAATGCTCTGGAGTCATCCCTTTGTGCAAAGTTGATCAGCAGTTGGACCACACAATATGGGCTGTATGAGTATTCCAGCGGTTTAAGATAACAAGTCTCAGAACTTTCAAGAGCATCCATATCATTTTCTTTTAAAGCTTTCCTCTGAATCATATCTCCAAATTGACGGTAAATGGAACTCACCCCAGGTCCAGATGATACCCATTGCCAGAAACTGTTGGCGAGAGAAAAGAAGAAAGCATTTTTGACCACCAAACTAGACCAGGCGAGGATTTGCACAAGATCAGTTCTTTCCCAGAATTCGCTCAAATCATTAACTGAAATAATATGTGCAGCCGAAATAGCGGTTGCATATGCAAGATTACGCAGAACTCTGCTTTTCTTTAAAGGTGATTTAAGTTTCTTGTATTTTCTGCCAAAGTAGGAGTCCATAAATCCTGAACCTACACCTAAAAAACCCATCATCAGATTGCTTGGACTTTGAGGGAATCGATTCATTCCAACAAAAAGAGTTCCTGTACCAAGAGCAGCCAGTAAGGGGTAAGAGTAGTAGATTTCACTTATTTTTGCAGCAAGATCTCTTAATGGTCTTTTCTGCTGTATCTCTTGCTCAGCATCAAGTATGAGGCCTTCAAGGTCTTCCATTTCCCCCTCTAGAGTAATAAGCAGCAAAATATTTAAAACTACCGAATCTACTCTTGTTATGAAATTTACTGCATGGGGCCACCCAAACATAAGAGCTACCCATGAAAAAACCTTTGAGTTCACAAAGGATGAACATCTGACACCAGCAGGAGACTGTATTATTGGGGTGAATGCTGACTTTTCCCTGGATGAACTGCAGGAGCTTTTTTTCTATGAGAGATTCAAGATCAAAGTCACAGCAGTAAAAACCATCACAGCAGAGGCAGAAATAAACCATGGTTTTTGCTCAGATCATGAGATTGTGATAAGAAGATCAAATTATCTTTCTGACCGGACTCTTGGAATAAGCTGCAACAAGGTTGCTGCTGATTTTCTGCCACTCATAAAATATTTAAAAGACCCAGAACAAAAAATTACTGTGGAGATTTTTCCTTTATGAAAAAAACAAGGTTTTCTGGAAAACAGGTAAAAGAGTTAAACAAGCGCATAGAAGAACTTGGCTTAGCTGATTTTCTTGACAAGAATGACAAGGTTGAAGTGTGGAAAGACGAGATTATTGCAGTCAATGAACAACCTGCATTTTTTTACCACAAAGACAAGATTGTTCCAACACTGCAGCTCAACATGAAGCACAACATACTTCCAAGAGTTGTTGTGGACATGCCTGCAGTACCTTTTATGGCAAGGGGGGCGGACGTGATGAGGCCAGGTATTGTTGAGATGGATGATTTTGAAGAAAATCAATATGTTGTTGTGGTTGATGAAAATCACGGAAAGAATCTTGCAGTAGGAAGGGCCAAGTACTCTTCTGATGAGATTAGAGCCATGGATACCGGAAGAGTGGTTGAAAATTTACACCATGTTGGTGACGACATCTGGAACCTGGGAAATGCTTAAAAATTTATTTCTCTTTCTTAGAATATGCTTGCACTTGATTTAGAGGAATACCAGCATGAAGTGCTCTTAAGATACAGTCCTGAGCACGCTAGTTCCCTTAGATATATGTATTCTGAATTAGAGGAGAGAATTCTTAGGAGTGGTTGTGATGAAAATGCTGAAGAAGTACTAAGAAAAGCATTCTGGTTTACAGTGGATTCTCATCATAGAGAGACAAGGGAGAGTGGAGAGCCTTTTGTCAATCACCCCATAGGTGTGTTTTTTGACCTGATGGATCTTTGTGAAGACCGACTTGACTTGAAACTGTTAGTCCCTGCTCTTCACCATGATATCCCAGAAACTTATCTTGATATTGAAGAGAAACTTTTACTAAAAGGTCGTGGAAAGGAAAATATGCCCGGACGAGATTACTGGGAGCCCAGAACAAGAGTTATCATAGACAATGTTCTGTATGATTTTGCTCACATGTTTACAGGACAAAATCCTTTGCTTGAGCAGCTCTTAGAAAGCGAGAGGCAAATTCTCAATGGGTTAACACTTCGCCCAAGCGATGTCTATTTTGAGGCACAACCAAGAAGAGACAGTCTGGACCCACTTAATTCAATCAGGAGCAAGACAATAAAAGTTACAGACAGAAAAAACAATGTAGAAGATACAGCAGGCTTTACACATAAAAGAAGGGTAAAGTCTTTAAACAAGAGTCTTTGGGTTCTCAATGAGGGAAGAGTATATGTTGTAGATTATAGAACCAAACAAGATGTTTCTGATAACGGATACAGAGATCCAGAAATCAGAGAGAGCATGGAATTTCTTATAGAATGCGCTGATCAGGCATGCTATGACCTGGCACTGGCCAGTACTGTTGTTGCGCATGATGTGGACTCTTTTATGAACTTCAGAGCATTCAGGGACGAGGAAAGAGAGAAAATAAAAAAGAGATTTGCACAGGTCAGGATTGATTTCGAGCCATACAGGAGTTCAGGACTAGCAAGTGTTGTTACAAGTCCAAAGGCAGATTCATTGTACGATGGAATCATGATACACAATGCCCTTGCAATTGCAAAGCTAAGAGAATTACCTGATGATCCTGTTGAACTATATGTGCATCTGTACGCACATGAACAAGAATTCAACCATTTTGCAGCAGACCCAGATTATCACATCAAAAACTATCATGGCAAGGATATTATGAAAGAGATTAGAAAACAGCAGAACAGGCAAAGGATGCTTTTAGAGAGACAATTAGTCTGATTTAATATTACTCATTTCTCTAAGTTTATTGTAAAAACCAGTCGTTAAGACCCTGCTACTTGGAAAACCATACTCGTCAATAGAACCATATATCCCCACCTCTTTGCATGCTTCTTCATATCTGCCAATAAATTCCCCAGGCGTCAAAGGAGCTAGTTCATCAAGTAAATTTAGTGTGATTTCCTCAGGTAGAGGCATGTTATCTTCGATGTCTTGTGCATCTCCTCCCATCATTTGTACTCCAATTGTGTAAACCATTAGTCTGCCAAAAGAGTAAAGGTAAGGATCTATTGTTTTGTTGAATTGTTGAAAACTCATTTTGTCCGAAGCAAAATCCATGAAATGATTCCTTAATCCTCTCAGGTAGCGGTCTTGTCTCCAAACATCAGGTCCCATGTCTCTTGTTTGTACTATGGAGCATAAGCCTTCTCCTTTGATTTTCCCCAAGTACAACTTAACAGATTCCCATCTCCCTGTCTGTGGTGAACCATAATGATGATGATTATCTGTACAATCAATTAAGTGGTGTGCAAATTCATGCACTATTGTTTCTCTGAGTTTGTCTGGTCGGTTTTCAAAAACAGTCTGCACAAGATCTTCAATGGGGAACTTCAGACTTATGTCTCCTCTGTCGCTGGGGTAAACAACAGGTCTTCCCATATATTCTGGGCGGCAATCTTCTGGTCTATCTGATTCAGTCTTCCTCTTGAAAAACAGACTGACAGCAATATTTGGTTCTTCAAGAGCTGGGATTAGCATGGGGTGATTGCAAAGTACATCAGCTGAAATATTAGCAACAAATTCTCCAACAGTTCTTATTATTGCTTTGGAGTCTGGTTCTAGCATTTGTTCTAAGTCAAGGGAATGATATGCATTAAGCCAATCCTGGTCGTGAATTTCTTTCTTGCCTTTGCCGGGCGCTGAAGAATATAGTCTCACTTCTAGTCTAATTGGTGAACCTTCATGCATTAATCCTTTTTGTTGTGAGCGATATAATAGCATATTTACCCCCATACAATAACTACATTTTAAAGTATATAAAGATATTGGTTTTTTAAATAGTGTTTTCTAGAAGATGTTTTATTTAGGAATATGTATTTTTGATATTCAACTAAACCTTTAAAAATAATGATTGCTTATACTCTGATACAACAAGGACTTAGACCTGTTTCGTCTTTAATAGAGCATTTCTAGTGATGTTTTTTGATAGTTTAATGACAAAGGAACTTGAACATAACATTTAAATAGTAATTGACAAATAACAATTTATATTATTAATTTCATAGTAGTAAAATGATTCCTCTTGAGGATTTGGAAAACCAGTATAGGACTATTTCTCTAGAACAAAGGCTTGAAAATTTAAGGCAGAGAAGAGTTGAAACCCTGTCTGATGCAGAAAGGGCACAGATAATACCTGGAAAAGAGGATATTCCGGAAGAGTCTGTTCACAAACAATTCTCGCAATTCCTGGAAGACAGTGGGATTCACATCATATCAACCCTTGGACTTGCAAGAGCACTATATCTTTTTCCTGACAGGGGTGAAATTGTTGGTTATGTTGGAGTAGACTGCAATAAATCAGATCTTCACATTGGTCATGGTTTTGGACTAATGCTTATCAAGCTACTTCTTGAAGATGGCTGGAACATGAGTGTTATTGCAGGTACAGAGACAGCCAAGATTGGAGATCCTTCAGGCAGATTAGATACCAGACCAATTCTGCCAGATGAAGTAATTGAAGAGTACAGGGCAAGACTAACAGTCCAGATAAGAGAATTACTTAAGCCTTATTCTGTACCTATTATCCCAAATGGTGTCTTTCATGAGGACAGGCCACTATTAGAATATGATATTTTAGCAGAACAATTCAATGTAGCAGGACTCCTTCAGTCAAAAATATTCAGAAACAGGTTTGAAGAACATGAAACTGACAGTTCTGTAGAATTATCACTTCTGGAGATTACATATCCTCTTTACCAGGCAGCAGACGCCTCGCTTTTAGGAGCTTACTGCCAGCTTGGAGGAGAAGACCAGGAGGGTAATCTGCTTCAATCAAGAAAGTTGCAAAAAAATCTGGGCTTGGAACCACATATCTCTCTTTTATGGCCCCAGGTTCCTGGTCTTGGTGGTGATGAGAAAATGAGCGGTTCAAAACAGGAATCCACTATCCACCTCACCAATGGACCATATCACCTGTTCTCAAGATTTATGCAGTTTAAAAAAGCAGCAAACAGAGAAGAAGTACAGGAAGTATTTGGAAAAATGCTCGGCATGCAGGGTGAGTACGCTTTTTTTGATGTGGCTGAAGAACTTGTGGCCTGGGCTTATGATGAAGAACTTGCAGCTGAAGTAAGGGATGAATTCCATAAAAGAACAGAGGCAAAAGAAGACCTCTTTGGTGAATATGGATATGATTTGCAGTATAGAGAATCATTAGAACAAAAGATTGCTGTGGAACGGGAGAGATATCAGAAACAAAGACCACCAAGAAGATTCAACAAGGAATTTCAGATAGGCAATATGACTTTTCACGGTGAGTGGGAAGATGATTTTTTCAGGAGATGGGATAAAAAGCAGAAAAGGGCAATGGTTGTTTTGAGCTCAACTTCGCCGAATCTTCACCTTGGTCATGTAAAACTCTTACAGGAGCTTAAAAAGTATAAAGATCACGAGATAGTTGTTGCTTTTGGAGACCATACAGCAAAAATCGGAAGTATTTATGAAGATGGTCCTCCTGTGGAACTGTCTGAAGAAGAAGCAGGGAAAAATGCAGATTCTCTTGAGGAACAGGTACTTCGTGTTTTGGGAATGCAGAGGGGTCAGGTGAGGTTTGTCAGAAACAGCGAATTGTTTGACCATATGTCTGCAGACTCTATGCTTCCTGTCAGAAGAAAGATAAATTATTTTGAATGTGCTGAGGCCGGCCTATTCAGAAGATCTTTTGATGAAGAAGGTAAACTTCCAGTCAATCTACTCCAGCTGGACTATCCAGTAAGACGCGCACTTGGAGTTTTTGCACTCCAGCCAGATGTGTATGTGACAGCTTCACAGCCTGAAGCAGACTTCCAGAAATATCTTGAGGAACCACTGGGATTAGAACAAGGACCAGATTATCACCCATTCTCTTGGGTGAGAAGCTGGAGAGCTGATTCGAAGATGACAAACAGAAGACCAGAAGATGCAATACATGCAGGTCTTAGCCCGTATGAAATTTTTGCAAGAGCTCTTTGGGCTGATGACTCAAGGATGGAGGATTATGGAAAGGCAATTTATGGAGAGGGTTATAAGCACTTTGCAGAGTATGTTGAAGAGGCCAGGGAACAGCAGAACTGGAGTGAAGTTATGAATTCAAAGAAAAGGCTGGCTTCTGATATTGTAGATACTCTTTGTCCAGGAAATCATGGTTCTGATGCAAGAAGGGTATTTGAATACTACAATATGAGATGTCCTGAAATGTCAGATAAGGAAATAAGTGAGCTGGAACAAACTGCCCGAGAGGTTGTACCTGATTTAAGGTCAGAGATAGATTTTGAACAAAACAGTGTAGAACTTTACGAAATTATTGGCAGGATGAGGGGGATAGATAGTCCTCAGGGTGCAAGAGCAGCAACAAAAAAGACAGGAATTTATGTGGATGGACACGAGATTAAAGATCCTGATGCTGTGATTGAACTTGGTAAAGGTAATATACTTCGTGTAGGAAAAAACAAACCCCAGCTGTATGTATTATGAAGTGTGCCTGAAAAGCGAGACTCTTCTGGACTTTGGCACATAATTTAGGATTCTTTTGTCAATTAGTTTTCCGCAGCCAACAAAATCATCGCCATACTTCATTAAAACAAAACCCCTTCCTTCCATATCCACATCAACTTCGTAACCTTGGAACCACTGGTAAAGCCCCTGTGAATTTAGTTCTACAATATTCTTCTCTGCAGATGGCCCGACAATCTGTGATCCGTCAATACTTAGTCTTAATTCATTATTCTTTAGCTGACCAAAGTAAAGCCCCATGTTGTTTATGTTAAAGTGCGAGAAGTCGATTGGTGCAATATCTCTTGACATAAGATATATCTTGCCTTTGGGATCTTTTAGTGCAGCATCTTCTATGAGATAGTCAGCGCCCCACTGCTTTATCATTATATCTCTTAGCTCTTTTTTGTCTTTTTTGTTTAGAATTTTAAGATTTTTCATATTCCCCAGAATGGGTTTTTCTCCCTCATCATATCTGCAATCTCCCGCAGGATGGCAATCTCTTCTTTTGAAATAAGATCCTTAAGATTCTTTAGTTTTCTAAAATCATCTTCAGGAATGTAAGAGAACAAAACATCGCCCTCTTCAACCTGTCTTCCAATAGTTATTCTGTCAAGTGATATTGCAATCTGGTTTCCTGCTTCAACCTCCTGCAGGTTCTTTTTCTCCTGCTGAATGCTTTTTACAGTAGTCAAAGGTTCGTTTTTCTTCATAAGCTGGATTCCTGTCCTGAGTATTCCTGCAAGAACATCTGCACCAGAGATTGCAGGACTCCTCTGCCTGAAAACATATCCCGGCAAAAGTCTTATCTTGCATGGCCTTGTGAGGCCAATCAGCTGGCACTTTCTCTTTTCACCAAGAATCTCATTGTGCCAGGCTTTGTAAGTCTGAATCATCTTGTAGATAATAGTATCAGTCAAAATACACACACCAAGCTCTTTTGCAAGCTCCTGTGCCTCCTGGTTCGGCTCAGTGTTAAAACCAAGGATTACTTTCTTGTCCATCTCTTCATTTGCATTAGCATCCATTATGTCTTTTTTTGTGATGGTTCCAATAGACGCTTTTCTTATTGACACGTCCTCTTTTCCGAGAAGCGATGTTATTGCCTCAAGTGAGCCTAGTGTATCTGCCTTGATTATGATACCGTCAGTATCTGTCTCAATCAGAATATCCTGCACTTCTTTTTCAACCTGTTCCTGCACTTTTTTGAGATTCTCTTCTGTTGATTCAAGAATAGGCATACCCGCACTTACTTCCTCAAGGTCAGGTGCACTAATCTTAACCCCAGTTGCAGCAGTGACTTTTTCCACATGCTTAAACTTTGCCTTCTTGTCCCTCATTTCAGCAAGTGGTGTTGGAATTAGAAGTGCTCTTACTTTTGTCGTGATAGGACCATCAAGACTACCAATAACAATGTAATCATCAACATTTAGAGTACCATCATAGATTATTGCATCAAGAGTTGTGCCAAGACCGGTTACCTCCTTGACTTCCAGAACAGTTCCCTTTGCAGGGCCTTCAACATGGCACTGCAGGCACTGGTCCAAAAATCTCTGCGCGAGTCCTGTCAAGACCATCAGAAGTTCAGGTATTCCCTCGCCTGTTTTTGCAGAAACAGGAATTATTCCTATCTGTTTTGTGTAATTTTCCACCCTGTCAAAACGCTCAGAAACAAAACCATAATCATTAAGTTTTCCCACAATCTCGTAAATCTTCATGTCAATCTTTTGCTGGACTTCAGGATACTGGCTCTTGATTTTTTTAAGCAAACTTCCCTGTTTTTGCTGCCATCCGGGTATCAAGTCAAGCTTGTTTGCAGCAATGATAAATGGTGTTTTAGACTGCTTTAAAATCTGTATTGTTTCGTGAGTCTGCGGCTTGAAACCCTCATTGATATCAATTACAACAATTGCAATATCAGCAAGATTCCCACCTCTTTTTCTGAGGCTTGTAAATGCCTCGTGTCCAGGAGTATCAATAAACAACAACCCAGGAATTGAAACATCACTTTTAATCTGCTTTATAAGTTCCCCGCAGATATCTTTAATTGTACCCATGGGAATAATTGATGCTCCTATTGCCTGTGTAATTCCACCTGCTTCACCAGACTGGATAGCAGAGCCTCTAATCTTATCTAGGAGGAGTGTTTTTCCATGGTCCACATGTCCGAGAACCGCACAAATAGGGCTTCTTAATTCTGTCATACAAAAATAGAACCAAAAATGATTTTTAAATCTATTGCACAGGGGGCTGTGTCCAGAAAAGAATAAAAAGGTATACTGGTAGAAAGATTTTTGGGTGAT
>CAYUHF010000028.1:0-9030 GCA_964444505.1 uncultured Methanosarcinales archaeon
TCAGTGAGTATGCTTGCGGTTAACAGTGGACATCGCACCGCAAGCGACCTAAAAATGAATAGAAAACACACAATAGTTGACAGCACACATATAAGGAAAACTTTATATATAATATTTAGTAGTAACTTTTTATGGAGAATGTGGGTGGTCAGGCAGTTATTGACGGGGTTATGATTAGAAATTCTAATAGCTATGTTGTTGCTGTGAAATCTGGTGATGTTATCAAACTCAAGAGGGCTGATATTCCTGAAAAACAGGGTTTTCTTAGGTGGCCTTTTGTAAGGGGAGTTGTCAGTCTTGTTGAGTCTATGTCTATTGGGATGAATGCTCTTGACTGGTCTTCAAGACAGAATTCTGAAGAGGAGATATCTAAAAAAGAAGTTGTTCTTACAATTGCCTTTGCTTTTGCTTTTAGTATTGTGCTTTTTGTGATTGTTCCCTATCTTATTACCCGGCTTTTAAGGTTTGAGGGTATTATGTTTAATCTGATGGATGGTCTTTTCAGAATTTTTATTCTGCTTGGTTATATTTTTGTTATCGGAAGATTCAAGGATATACAGGAAATTTTCCAGTACCATGGTGCTGAACACAAGGCAGTGAACTGTTTTGAGGATGGCAAGGAGGTTTGTCTTGAGAATGCCAGGAATTATTCAACCATACATCCACGGTGCGGTACTTCTTTTCTTGTGATTGTTGCAGGGGTTAGTATTTTGCTGTATTCTTTGATTAATGTTTCTGGTTGGTGGAAACTTGCTATAAGAATTGCTTTGTTGCCTGTGGTTGCAGGTATTAGCTATGAGATTTTAAAGCTTAGTTCAAAGTCAGAGAATTTCTTGTTAAAGGTAGTTACTGCTCCTGGAATGATGGTTCAGAGAATGACGACTGCTGAGCCTAGTGATTCTCAGCTTGAAGTCGGTATAAGGGCTTTAAACGAGCTAAATCAAATCTCATCTATCCAGTCCTGAGCTGATTTTACTTCTCTTAAAGACCCTTTTCTGTCGCAATAAGGGCATTTTTCAGGTATTTTCCCTTTTGGAACAAAGTTGTACTGACATCTTTCACAGTGTACTTTCATATCATAATTCATACATTACTGACTTATAAAGTTTTTGAATTGTAATTTAAGTCCTTGTATCTTTGAATTTTTCCGTCTTGAGCAGATTGAGTTCGGCCTTTTCCTATACTATGGTGATGATGTTATTGGCACGGCCTTTGGCTACTCTCCACCCCGGATGGGGCTTCCCCCGCCTCGCCGACGCTAACATCATCGCGGTGTAGAATCATAGTTTGCGGAATAGGATGCAAAGTGGATGTCTACATGAGTAAAAATTTACTATCTAAAAAATCAACAGAGTTTTAAGAAAGATTTATAAAAATGTCAAGACATACCTTTTTCAGGCGAGGTAGCTTAGTCTGGTTATAGCGCTGGACTCATATGCTTGAGTGATGAGGCTTATGCCGATGACATGAGCGCAGAAATCCAGAGGTCGGGGGTTCAACTCTCCCCCTCGCCACTTAATTTAGTCTGTCTAGATTCTGTCTTCGAACATATACTGCATGTTCTTCAACAAAGACTCGAGGTGTGTTGTTGTTTATCTCTTCTCTTGAGTACATGACACATTTTCCTCCTGGAAGTTGTGTCGGTCCTTTTGGCATTGCAGGTTTTGCAGGTATTAACTGGCCGTCAGGTACAAGTCTTGCTATTCCGTAAAGTTCGTCTCCCTGTGCATCGCATGGCATGAACTCTAATTGTACTGTTTGGATATTTGGTGCCTGTGAGTTAATTGAGTCCAGTAATTCTCTTGCTTGTGAGGCTTTTCTCATGTAGTTTTGAAGAGAATCGTATCCGCTCCAACCTGCAATAGTAGCAAGTTCTGTTAACTCTCCGTTGTTTAAGCCATATAAAATATTAAATGTTGCAGAGGGCAGGTTGTGAAAACCTGCAAGCATCTGAGACAGGCTTTGATTGTCTGCAACCATCTTATCAAAATGGTCAAGTCCGTTATCTGTTAGTCCTGAGAGCAGCCTTGCAGTCTTGTCTATTGCGTTTGCATACCCAAGTACAAGCTGCTGGTGAAGTGCCTGGTCTGGATCCTTTATCTCGAAAAGTTCTTCCATGTCGCATACTATGCCCTGATATCCTATTGCTCTAAGCACCCTGCAGGTACATTCTTCATTTACTGCATAGCTTGTGAGCTGCAGATGCCCGTAAGATAGTCTATCATCATTTTGAGCTGGAAACTTTGTCAGCAGCTCTTTTCCGTGTGCTCTTAGTAATAAATCAAATACTCCAATGTTGTATTGTGCAGAATCAACAATAGTTGCACCAGAAGAAACAAATCCGAGCTCTGCCATTCCGTAAGCAGTCATATCTTTTGCATCCACTTCCATAATCATTTTTTCCAGGGATTGTGCCTGTCGCGGTGTAAGTGCATATTCATTCTGTAGATTTGCAATATTTGATCTTGAATGTTGTTTTACATCTTCAACTGATTTTTCTGTTAGCCACATGAAGTTATTGATGTTAATCTTTGTTTCAGTTGTTGGTACCTGTTCATTTACCATATGGCCGAAAGAATTACTAAAACCATTGAATCTTTCATACTTAGTCTGCCATAGTCTTTTGTATAGTTCATCATTGTCTATTACGGTTAATGTCTCAGGCCAGAGAAGATATTTTACAAGTTCTCCATTGACCCAGACATCTTTTGTTTTAGTGAATTGATCCGTTGGTGCACCTACCAGGTATGGCATTCCTGGTATTACGATCTGTCCTGCAAGTACACCTGTATTGATCTGGTTTGTATCTTCTGGAATATTTACTTCCTGATATTCTTCCATTATTGCGTCTGCAGCTGGTGTGGGCAGTGGTCCTGATGTAACATCATGCTCTTCTGGTTTTGAACATCCGGTTCCCAATAGTGAGGCTACTATTGCTGTAAGACAAATTCCTTTCTTTATTGGAGATATTCTTGACATATGTAACATAATAGTGGTAACATTATATAAATTTTTCTATTTTATGCTAAAGATTTTAAAATAATGCAATGATATTTGTGTTCATGATATGTCTTGGGATTGAGAGCACAGCGCATACTTTTGGTGTTGGTATTCTGAAGGATAAGAATGTTCTTGCTAATGTTATGGATGCATACACAACAAAATCAGGTGGCATTATTCCTTACAGGGCTTCTGCCCATCATGTGAATGTTTGCGGTAGTGTAATAAAAAAGGCTCTTAAGAAAGCTGGGATTTCTATTGATGATGTTGATCTGATTAGTTTTTCACAGTCTCCTGGTATCGGAAACTGTCTTAAGGTGGGTGCTATGGCTGCAAGGAGTCTTGCTTATTTGAAGGATATTCCTCTGATTGGTGTGAATCACTGTGTTGCGCATCTTGAGGTTGGCAGCTTAAAGACTGATTGCAAGGATCCAGTTTTGCTTTATGTTTCTGGTGCTAATACCCAGGTTATTGCCTTTGAGGGTGGAAAATACAGGGTTTTTGGCGAGACTTTGGATATTGGTACTGGCAACTTGCTGGATAGTTTTGCAAGGCATATTGGTATTGGTTTTCCAGGTGGTCCTAGGATTGAGAAACTGGCCCTAAAATCAACTAACTATATTGAGCTGCCTTATGTTGTCAAGGGTATGGATATTAGTCTTGGTGGTATCTTGACTAATCTTAAAAACAAGTCACAGAAGTCAAAAGAAGATTTGGCTTATAGTCTGCAGGAGACTGTTTTTGCAATGCTTGTTGAAGTGAGTGAAAGAGCTATGGCTCACTGCGGCAAGGATGAGCTTCTTCTTGGGGGAGGGGTTGCCTGCAACAAGAGACTTCAGGATATGGCACGTATTATGTGCGAGGAGCGTGGTGCAAGGTGTTTTGTACCTGAGAATGAGTTTTTGGTTGACAATGGTGCTATGATTGCATGGTTAGGGATGATTTCTTACAAGGCCGGAAACAGGACAAAGATTTCTGAGAGTTATATTGACCCGTACAAGAGGACGGATGAGGTCGAGGTTAACTGGCGTTAACGACTATGATTGCAGACCGAATATGAAACTGGTGTATGTTAGAATCCCAGCTGCAACTGCCGGACCAAGGCCTTTCTCGTCGGGTGCTACTGAATAAGTAATATAGGCAGATGCCAGTGCAGGAACAAGACCACCAATGTGCAGAAAACGAGCAGCTTTGGTTTTTTCCTCCAGATCTTCTATCTCACTAATCTCTTTTCTTGCAATTATTCCAGATGAATATGCAATTATTCCCTGCATAGAATATACCAGTGGATCTACAGCCATTTCAAATTCGGGGATTGTTAAAGGCATGACAAAGTATAATTGGATACAAATTATATAATTTTCGATTATTTAACCATTATAAAATAACAAAACTTAATGTCGATAGTTTAATAAATGGGTTTTTCTTGGTGTTTTTTGGTGGGGCGGTGATCTAGTTTGGATAAGGATGCGCGCCCGGGGCGTGCGTAGTCGGGGGTTCAAACTCGACCTTGGTCGTTGAAAGTCCCCCCTGCCCCATTTCATTCAAAGCTTTAGAAAATTATATAAATCAAGATTCCAGAATAATTACTATGGATGCAAAAAAGTGGCTGGTTGTTGTTTTGGTTTTTGTTGTTGTGTCTCTTGGAGTTTTTATGCTTACTAATCCAACCATTACTGGAAATGTTATTGTTACACGTCTCAGGACTTCTGATGGTGAGCCTGCAATTGTCAGTTTTGATCTTGAACACAGGTATGACACATCTAAACAATGCTATGCTAATGTGACTTTGTTTCGTGATAATATTGTCTATGATTCGTGGATTGAAACGCTTGGTGAAGTCAAACCCAGGCAAAAGATAAGAGAGGAGATTGTAATTGCATTTCCAAAGGGCAGCACCAATTATGAGATCAAGGTTGACTGCAAATAAAAACCTTTAATAAACAAGATGTTTTCTTTGTTAGTATGCTGCAGGTGATAGATTACTTTTCTATTCTCTTTGTTGTACTTCTTGGTGCTGTAACAAGTTATGAGGATATTAAAGAGAGAAAAATAAGAAACAAGTGGATATGGCCTGCTATCCTTATTGGGATGGCTCTTCAGGCACTAAAGGTTGTTTACATAATTGCTGTGGGGGGTGTTATTAATCCTTATTATTTCAGGCAGTATGCGATTAATTTTATGCTTACTTTTCTTATTGGAGTTGTTCTTTGGGAAATAAAGATATGGAACGCTGCTGATGCAAAGCTTTTTTTGGCTTTTTCTGCTCTTATTCCAATAAGCAGGTATGACTGGGGTTACAAGGAGTTTTTTCCTGCCGGTGTTGTTCTGATTAATACTTTTGCTCCTTTGATTGTTATTTTTTTCTTCTATGTTATTTTCAAGACAACCTGGTCACAAAAAAGAAGTGTTTTTAAAGAAGTACTGAATCCAAAAAAGCTGGCGAGGTTTGTTTTTCTTATATTTGGCATGTCCTGGGCAATCAGACAGGTTTTTAACTTTGTTGGAATTAATGAAAATATTGTTGTGAATGTTATTTTTATCTTTGCTGCAAATATTCTATTTTCAAAACTATTCAAAGGCAGAATGATGCAGATTAGTATGTTTTTGACTGTGCTAGCGCTTATTTTTGATTTCTCACAGATTGTGAATGTTAGCTTTCTTTTGAGTTTCCTGAGGCTTCTTGCAATCTTCATACTGATAAGGGCTTTCATGATAAGGCTTGGGTTAAAGATTTTCACAAGCGAAGTTTCTGTTGATGACTTGAAGATTGGTGATGTTATTGCTGAGGATATCTATTGTGAGAAGGGTAAGTTCAAGAAGAAGCTTTATGCACCTATGGGTTTTGCACAGGCTATTTTTAATAATGTGACAAGGGATTTTCTCATCCGGGCTCCTGAAGAGTTATGTGAGGATGATATTGAGCTTTTAAGAAAATTGGAATTTAAGAATGTCAGGGTTTCACAGACTGTCCCTCTTGCACCTTTCCTATTTTTTGGTGCTTTTGTAACAATCATCATACAGGGAAACATCATTGTTTTTATAAAGGGCTTAGAAAGCTTTATATAATTGGGTTTGTTAAAAAGTTTTGAGGGGTAAACATGACTAAAAAAGAAGTTAAGATGGTGGATAATATGGAAGTCCATCCTGACCATGTTGTTGTTTCTGTGAACCCTAAAATCTATTCGCTGGATGTTGTTTATTCTGCTGCATATGTGCTTTTGGATAAAGCATATGTTGTGATTGACGGAGATCCCGGGGAAGAGATTTTTGTTGAGGTTAGGGCCAAGGATGGTGACTCGGTTGAAGTTGCAAGGGAATTAAATAATCAGCTCATTAACTATGCTGTTTTCAAGACAAAATCAACAGAGAATCGTGCAATAACTGATTCAATTGTTCAGAGGGCACTTGCAACTAACGAGGATTCGATGGATGAAAGTTATCTGGATGACCCATTAGGTATTGCAGTACCATGGGAGGAGAAGTATGGAGATCGACAAGAAGAATAAGATTGTGAAGATGATTGTAGATACACGTTTCTACGGTCATGGTGCAGTCTTAAGTGCTGCAAAGGAGTATACTGATGTGTGCTGGATGTTTGTTGACGGCGACCCTGATGATAAGCTTCTTGTGACAATTAAGCCAAAAACTGATGACATTGAACTTGAGACTGTTGGATACGAGTTTTACAATTATGTTCTGGGACTAATGCAGGATGCGTACTCATAAATTTCTTGGAAAGACCAAACGGTTTGGAGATAAGTATCTACTTGTAAATATGGACGGTTCCTGGATTTTTCTTGATGAGGAGGAGTACAAGAGTTTTAATAGAAATGACATGTCTGATGAGCTTTTTGATAGGCTTGAAAGGAATAATGTGATTTACACTGATTCCAATTCTCAGGCAATTGTTGACAACTACAAGTCAAGAAAGCAGATTCTCTTCCAGGGGACTTCTCTTCATATTGTGATTCCTACTCTTAGATGCAACCAGAGGTGCAAGTACTGCCATGCTGCATCAAAGCATGAGGATGCAGAAGGTTATGACATGGATGAAGAGACTGCAAAAAAAACGGTTGACTTTATATTTCAGAGTCCTTCTGAGCCTATAACAATAGAGTTTCAGGGTGGGGAGCCTCTGCTGAATTTTGAGATTGTCAAGTTTATTACAAAATATGCTAAAGAGTTGAATAAAAAGCATAAAAGGGATTTGAAGTTTTCTATTGTTACAAATCTAACTTTGATGGATAAGGAGAAGTTAAAATACTTGATTGATGAAAGGATAGGAATATGCACTAGTCTTGATGGTCCAAAAAAGATTCATGACAAGAACAGGGTTTTTCTTGACAACAAAGGTAGTCATGGTGATGTTGTAAAGTGGATAAGAAAGATTATGGCTGAGCTTAAAAAAACTGAAGAAAAGAAGTATAGTCCGAGGCTTAATGCTCTGGCGACAGTTACCAAAGAATCCCTTGGCCACCACAAAAAGATTGTTGATGAGTATAAAAAACTTGGAATCAAAAAGATTTGGTTCCGTTTCATGAACCCTCTTGGTTTTAGTGAATGGGAGAAATACGGTTATGATGCAGATGAGTTTTTGGAGTTCTGGAGGAAGGGTGTCCAATATGCATATTCACAGGGACTAAGAGAAATGACAACTGAGATAATGCTTGCAAAAATACTGGCAAGAGACCCTAATTACCTTGATGTACTTAACCCTTGCGGTGCTGCTATTGGTCAGCTGGCTTATATGCATGACGGAAGTATCTACAGTTGTGATGAGGGCAGAATGTATGGCGGTGATTTCTTTGAACTTGGTAATGTTCATGAGAATTCATACAAGGATGTTTTGTGTTCTCCAAAGACTTGCAGCCTGATCTCAAGTTCTGTTACAGAAAACTTTCTCTGTGATGACTGTGTTTATCAGACTTACTGCGGTGTATGTCCTGTATGGAACCACGCTGCATACGGAAATGTTGTTCCTATTCTGAGTGAGAATATGCGATGTAAGATTCTCATGGGTCAGTTTTCATACGTCTTTGAAAAGATCAGTAAAGGTGAAAGGTTTGGAAAACCTGAAAAACTTTTTGAGAAATGAAGAGAGTTGACATTAAGACTGGTTTTCTCTGCAATAATAACTGCAGGTTCTGTGTCCAGGCCCATAAGAAAAAGTATGGCAACAGACCAACTGAAGATATTAAAAACGATCTGGAATTGGCTAGAGAATCCTGTAATGGTGTTGTTTTTACTGGCGGAGAAGTTTCAATCAGAAAAGATTTTTTTGATTTACTACAGTATGCAGATGATTTAGGTTTTGATACGATTCAGGTGCAGACAAACGGAAGAATGTTCTATCATATGGATTTTTGTGAAAAAGCAATAGATGCTGGTATGAATGAGTTTGGACCAGCTATACATGGACATATTCCCGAGCTGCATGACTGGCTTACAAGAAGCAAAGGAAGTTTCAATCAGACATATAAAGGTATTGAGAATGTTAAAGAGTTAGGTTTGAGAATAATCACAAACACAGTTGTTGTAAAACCAAATTACAGGTATCTTCCCAAAATGGGTGAAATGCTTGTTGAACTTGGAGTAGACCAATATCAGTTTGCTTTTGTGCATGCTGTTGGGAATGCAATGAAGAACTTTGACCAAATGGTTCCCTGGGTTAGTCTTGCTGCCCCATACATTCACGAAGGACTTCAGGTTGGTATTGATGCAGGAGTCAAGGTCATGGCAGAGGCTATGCCTTACTGCATGATGCAGGGTTATGAAGATTATGTTTCAGAAAAGTATATTCCAGAGACTGAGATAAGGGATATAAACAGTTTTGATCCGGATTTTGGAGAGACAAGGCGGAGTTCAGGGAAGGTGAAATTTCCGCAGTGTAAAGGATGCAAGTATGATGATATTTGTGAGGGCGCATGGAAAGAATATCCTGAAAAAAGAGGTCATGATGAATTCAAGAAACAGGCTCTGTCCAGAAAAGAATAAAAAGGTATACTGGTAGAAAGATTTTTGGGTGAT
>CAYUHF010000029.1:0-8322 GCA_964444505.1 uncultured Methanosarcinales archaeon
GAGTTTTCAGATTATCCATGTATGTTGCATTGATTTGAGAGAATAAAAACTTTATCATAATCTTTATAAGTAGAGTTTGTTTACTTTTTGGTATGGATTATGAGGAGCTTCTCACAAGAGGAAAGGAAAAACTGCCTGAAACTACAAAGAGCACCAAGAGATTTGAGATTCCAAAAGTCAAGGGACACCTGCAGGGAAACAAGACAGTGATAAGTAATTTCAGCAAGATTGCAGATGCTCTTAGAAGAGATCAGAAACACCTCTTGAAATATATTTTAAAGGAAATCGCAGCACCTGGTGAGATTGAAAACAACAGAGTGCTTATTGGAAGAAAGGTTTCTGCTTCTGTTGTAAACCAGAAAATAAAAAAATATGCTGAAGAATATGTTCTTTGCAATGAGTGCAACAAACCCGATACCAAAATGATAACAGAAGATGGAATAGAGTTTGTGAAATGCACTGCATGCGGTGCAAGGTATCCTTCAGGAACATGATCGTAAAAGAGCACATCAGTGGAAACAAATTAATTCTTGCTGTATGTGATGATAAATGTCTTGGTAAAGTCTATACAGAAGGAAAAAAACAACTTGATTTATCTGGAGATTTCTACAAAGGAAACAAGTTAGAAAAAGAGAATCTAAAAAAACTATCAAAAAAAGCTAATATGATTAATATTGTTGGAGAAGATTCTGTGCAATTTTTTGTTGAGATTCAATTAATTGATAAGAAAAAAATCCAGAAAATAAAAGGTATCCCTTATGCCCAGATGATGAGGTTCTAGCCAAACCACTTACCTAGTCCTTCCTGAATCTCTTTTTCTTTGCCAAAAACAGCTTCAATTCTCCTTCTTGTAAGCTCTAAGCTCTGCTGAAGATAGGGTGGTACATTGTATTTTTCTGCTAAACTTATGCTTGGCTCAAGATACTTTATAACAGAACCTTCTGAAATTGTAAGTATTATTTTTCCTCCGCACTTGTCACATTTTCCCTGTAGAGGTGGCCTTCTGTATTTAGAATTGCACTTAACACATCTGAACTGCTGCTGTGAAAATTTTCTTAAGTTTCCTTTGATATCTTTGATAAAGTGTTTGTTTATTACAAGTGACGCCACGTCTACTTCATCCACTGCAACTATTCTTTCTGCAAGAGCCATCTGTCCTTTTAGTTTTTCTTCCATTGAAGGCAAAATTTTGTATGCAGAACAACATACTCCTCTGTTTATATTAGAACAACTGTGAGTAAAACCCATTCCTTCGTATTGTCCCTCTGTATTTAATCTGTTGCCTATCTGGGCAATATTGATTTCACGCGGGTTTTTGTATTCCAGAGCAGCTTCATATAATTCAAGTGGATAGCTCCACACAATGTCCATTCCATGAACCATGTCATCAACTTCTGCAGGTATTAAAACAGATGTCAGTACCAAAGGGGCATCCATTGTCCTGCCTCCTCTTCTGTCAGGGAGAAATTGTCTTGAGAAGTTGAGAAGAGCATCCATTAAGAGTATTACACAACATTCATCCCCGTCACAGTCTCTTCTGAGTGCTGCGTGCCATAAAGGGTGTGCAAAACAACCCTGTGTCTGGGAAAAACCAATTATCCTTCCAATCATGCCTGCAGAAATATGAGGTGCCAGTCCTATAACAAGATGACCTACCAAATCATTTGGATCCTTTAATTTGTAAAAATGATCAATTCTGTACAGTTTTTCAAGCATTTCATCAACAAATTGTGCTGTTCTGAACAGAACTGAATCAGCAGATTCATCAGGAAACCCTTTGTTTCCAGGAAGTATAACATCCTGTGGTTTTATTTCAAGTATCTGATCTTGGTTTTTCAGCTTGTTCCCATGAATATCTTCTGTATAACCAAGTTCAATGAGTTTTTCAATACTTGTTCCAATTTCCATTGGCTTAAAATGAGTAATGGCAAGCTCAGACATATCATATCTGGTTGTACCATCTTTATTTACGTAAATATCATATTTTGCACGCAAAATTCCCTTGATGAGATGTTCAGGAATATGGTCCTTGTTTGAAGTTCCCCTAACACCTTTTATCTGGTCAGGATAAGCAGAAACACCTAATTTTTCCAGAGATTTTGTAAAGTAATGGTGAATATCTATGCTTCTCCTCTTGTATGTGCTTGCAGGTCCGTGCTTTGCACATGTCTCTCTTGGAATTTTACCGCATTCTTCACAAAAATAGTATTTATTGGTCTTCACATCGCAGTTTTCACACACACTAAAAACAGTCTCATTTTTACATTTTGGACATACATAAAGAGGGAAATCTGCTGTAACTTTACCCTCATCTCGTGCTGCAAGAAGTGATCTTAACCTTCCTCCTTCATCTCCTACAGGAAAAAGCACCTGTGGTGATCCCTTTAATTTTCTCATCTTGGACTTCTCAGGTCTGCCCATTCTTGCTCCGATAAAGGTTCCTGCTTTGTCTCTTAATTTAAAATCTAGTGAGTTATTAAGAATATCAAGAGTATCACCTTTATTTGAAAGGTTTATTTTTGAGATAATCTCATTAAAAACAAAAGAATGTTCTTTTTCAATAACAACATATTCATTAGATGCTACAATGTGTGGTATTCCTAATTTTTCCAATATTTCTTTTTCATCTGATAAGGGAATTATTGTCTTATTTTGTTCTTTCTTACCTTTTGAAACCCATTCAAGCAGTGTGGAAAGTTCATCAGGGTTTATGCTTGACCAAAAATAGGTATAATATGGATGAAGAGGAACTTTCATCTGTTTTGAAATATTAATGCAAATCTCTGCAGGTATTTTTTCAGAATTCATTGCAGCTTCAATTTCAGATACATCACATTCAGCAGCTTGTGCAAGTCTTTCCATATCAATTGTCCCAAAAGAATCCACCATTGCTTTTTCAAGTTCTCTTATCCACCACTCTTCGCAATAGCCTGCTGGCACAAGCACGTGGTTGTTTTCACTAAAATCACCATAATTAACAAGTATATCTCCCAAGTAAAGAATCTTGTCAATCTTGTCTTTTACTTCCCTGTAATCTGATTCTGATTCTAACTGCATAACATTGCCATTCTCAAGTTTAACAAAGGGTGGCTCAATAGAATCACAAGTAGTTATTCCTGTTGCTTTTCCAGGTCTTTCTGTTTTGAGTTGGGTTCCTATAGCAATGAAATTATCAAGTACTAGTTGAGTGACAGGATGAAGTGAGCTTGATGAAAGACCACTCACACGACTTCTTCCATATCTCAATCTGAAACCACCTCTTCTTAGAGGGTGTGTTAAAACAGGTCGTCCAGCCACAAGATCCTTGATATAGGTATAATTAGGTGTGATTTTTTCTTTTTGCTTTGTTTCTTTTTCAGATTTTGATTTGATTCTTTTCTGAAGCTTCAAAAACTCGTCAAGAAAAGCCCAATCAAGATCAAAATCTTCTCCCCAATCAGATAATCTTTTCCAGAGCTTGGGAGCTTTTTGAGATATACCTTCTCCAAGGACAAGACATACTCCACCTCTTATCCTGTTTGTTTCTACTCTGTTCAGGTCCTTGTACTGAGATACTTCCATTCTCTCTGTAGGGTCTCCACCTATTTCGACAGGAATGTGTTTTACCAGAAATCTTATTTCCTCCTCAGAGGGATAATACTGAAGGTTTGTGACTCTTTCATGATAATCTCTGATCTCAGTGACATATCTGCTTATTTCTTTTTCATCTGGATCATATGCTTTGTATCCCATCTTTTTTCTCACATAATCTGTTAAAAGAACAGAAAAAGATGCTGCTGTACCCCCTGCACCTCTTATTGGTCCTGCATAGAAAGGAGATACATATTTTTCTCCACTTTTTGTTTTCTTAATTTTCAGCCCAATGAATCCTTCTAAAGGTGCTGCTACAATACCAAGTGTGTGATAAGTGAAACCAGTTCTTATACCCACTTCAAGTGCCTCTTTTTCAGATTCAAATTTACAGAATTTTTCCTTGGCTACTTCTTCAGCAATTACAAGTGCAACCCTCCAGTCAAGTACACCATACTTTTTTTCCAGCTTGTGAATTCTTTCAATCATTCCTGTACCTACAAGCTGAGGAGCAACAGTAGATATTAGACCTTCAACTCTCTCCTGCATATTTTTGGCAAGGGGAATGTCTACTTTTGTTTCAGGATCATAACCTTTTTTTCTTGCCTTGTTTGACACAGAATAAGCTTTATCAAGCTGCTTGTTCAATTCCTTGAAGTAATTGTCTATTGTTTTGCTTCTCATCTGTCAAACCTCAGGATTTTTACTGCTCTTGTCTTAAGGTTTACAATTGGTACTCTTGCTGGTTCAGGATGTATTCCCATTTTCTCCATGAAATCTGTTTTTGCCTGCCAGCAGCTTCCGGAGATCATTGTAATATTTTTATAATTAGATGCAGATGATTTATGAAGATGACCTGTAACAAAAAAGTCAGGAATTGCCTTTATTACAAACTGATCGATTTCAGGATGAGGAATATACAGGTTAGAGCAGTGAGAGGGTGCAAGATGTCTCTTTTGTAGTAAGAATTTCATAATAAGATCCGGCCTGTCTACTCCACCACTCCTTCTTATGGAATTAACTTCATCTGCATAATGAGTCAGACTGTACCCGTGGTACAATAGCAGATTAAAGCCTGGAAAATCATCTGTTGAGAGGATGTTTACAAAACAGGGATTATACAATATTTCCAGGTTAGGTATATTATAGAGTGGTTCTGCCAGGTCTTTATATATGGGATTTTGTGGTTCTGCTAACCTTACTGCATCGTGGTTTCCAGGAATAGCAATTATCTTAATGTTTGAAGGGATCTGCTTTAGATAATTTGCACACACTTCATACTGATTGTAAATATCATCAATAACAAGATCCTCTTCCTGGCCAGGATAAACTCCTACCCCATCAACCAAGTCACCTAAGATAAAAATATAATCAATTTTTTTTGCAAGTTGCTTATGCTTTTCATTTCCCTCTTCTCCTTTTATCCATCCAATAAATTTCTCAAACTCTTTTTCGAGAAAGTGTTTTGATCCAATATGTAAATCAGAAAGAAACAAAGCATAACTTTCTTCTGGGGCCCTTTTCAGTTGCTTAAAAGAGTGTATGTCTGGAAAGAGGATTTTATCTGAAAAAATAATGTCTCTTCCTGTTGTTCCTGTTATACCAATCACTTCATCCATAACTATATCATCTGCAATTTCATAGAGCTTTCTGTTTTTCTTGTTCACAAGCACTTTTATTATTCCAGTTGGATCTTCCAGAGAAAGCATGATATGGTTATTCTTAGTTTTTCTTTTATCATATACCATCCCTATGACGGATACTCCCTGATTCCTGTTTGCCCTCTTAACTTTGTTTATTGAAGTTACATCCTGAAGCTCTCTCCTGTTTCTAAGAACAGATTCTATCGACCTATATCTAATATTAAAAAAATCTACAAAATCCTGGACTTCTCTCTTTTTTGTAAACTCCTTGTATTTTTTGAATATCTTTATTCTTCCCGGAGACGCACTTCTAATCCCCAGATCCTGAATAGGATTATTCAGATAGCTTAAAAAGTTAGTGTATAAATGAATATTCTTCTTTTTTTCAAATAATGCTCTTGCCTTCTCCATCTCATTCCAGTTAAAATTATCAACATCTTCATCAGAAAAAAATTCAATTAAATCTTTATGAATAACAAGAAGGCCATGTTCATCTAGTCTTTCAAGTAGATTATCTTCAAGTTCTATATTTCCTTCTAAAACTGTTGGACTTAAAAGAAAGCCCTTACTCATACAGTTTCTTATTTGTTCAGATCTCATCTCTAAATATCCAAATCTAATTTCAAAATTTCCATAATTTTAGGTATTGTAGAAGGAGGTACTGCAAGTCCAATTTCTCTTGTTCTTCCATATCTTCCCTTTGAAATAACCTTTGCATTTATTATTCCAAGCATATCAAGCTCTGCAATAATATCAGATATCCTTCTCTGTGTTAAAGGTCTTAACCCTGAGTCCATACAAACTGACTTATAAAATTCATAAACTTCTCCAGTCAGCATAACATCATCTCTTTTTAGACATGTTGACATTATGCTATGTAATGTTGCCTGGAACTGTTTTGGCTGTGTTTTAACAAGATCAAGTATTCTGTCCCTTTCAATTTTTTCTTCTGCCTCATCAATGTGTTCTATTTCTACTTTGCTTAGACCTTTTCTTTCAGCAATTTCAGCAGCCACTCTTAGCAATTCCAGTGCTCTTCTTGCATCTCCATGCTCTCTTGCTGCATAAGCTGAACATTTTTCAATAACTCCTGATCCAACAGCATCCTCCTGAAAGGCTTTTGATTTTCTTTGTCTTAAAATATCTTGTATCTGTAAAGCATTATAAGGCGGGAAAACAATCTCTTCCTCACTCAAAGAAGACTTTATTCTTGGATCAATAGTATCAGTAAATGTTAAATCATTAGAAATCCCTATTACTGATATTTGAGCCTTTTTTAGTTCAGAATTTATTCTTGTCAGATTATACAGTATTCCGTCTCCTGCTTTTCTCACAAGCTGATCAATTTCATCAAGAACCATTATAATAAGCTGTTCTCTGCTGTCAATTGAATTAATAAAAATCTTATAGACTTCATCTGTCGGAAGACCTGTGGCCGGAACATCTTCCCCTAATTCTCTTGCAAGCTGAGCAACTAGCCTGTATTCTGTATCTGCAACTCTTTTTAGCTTGCAGTTAAGATAAATAAATTCAAGATTGATTTTTCTTTCTTTAGCAACTTCACTTATTTTTCCTGTTGTATACCTGACACAAACAGTTTTTCCAGTACCTGTCTTTCCATATAGAAAAAGATTACTTGGTCTCTCAAGCTTGAGACTTGGGGCCAGTATTTCTGCAATTTCCTGGATAATTTCATCTCTATGAGGAATCTCTTCAGGAGTATAATTACTCTGTAAAACTTTTTTGTTTTTAAACAGAGAATCTTTGCTGAGAAAATCAACAAAAAATTTGTTTAAGTCTTTCTGTGCCATGTATTTTTCCAAACGAAACAAAGGTATATAAAGATTTCCTTGTTAAAAAATATATTTCTCACAGTAAATGTCCCTACTCCCTGATTTCAAATGGAGAATATACAGGAATAAAACCTGGGTGTCTGTCTTTTTATCTGTGTAATTTTCACTAAGTAAAAGTACTCCTATCTTATTTTTTTAAATCATTATATATTATTATTATTTTCAATATAGAAAAATAATAATATAATAATAATCAACGAAAAAAATAATTAACAAACAAATTAACATACCACTTGCAGTTTGAATTTTTATTTCCACCCGAAAACAAGGTGTATCTGGATTTTGGTTTATTCATTACTATCTAATGATAAAATAAGGGAAAGATTTATATATCTCTTGTAATATTCTATTCTTAGCTTACAAAAGAGGTTCTATAAAACTATTGGGAG
The DNA here is from genome assembly GCA_964444505.1 of uncultured Methanosarcinales archaeon. Classification (GTDB taxonomy): domain Archaea; phylum Nanobdellota; class Nanobdellia; order Woesearchaeales; family JAGVZT01; genus CAYUHF01. The sequence continues at coordinate 7,456 of CAYUHF010000029.1, forward strand.
TGATATCAATGATTGTTCAAAAAGATTTCCTAAACCGTTTAAGAGATTTTGGATTGAACAGCTACGAAGCAAAGCTTTGGGCTGCTCTTTTGTCAAGAGGAATCTCTACAGCAGGAGAATTAAGTGACATAGCTAACGTACCGAGATCAAGAAGTTATGATGTTTTGGAAAGTTTGGAAAAAAAGGGTTTTATTATCATAAAAATTGGAAAACCAATAAAGTACATTGCAGTTCCTCCTGAGGAGGTTTTAGAAAGAGTAAAAAGAAAAATTCAAAGGGAAGCTGAAAAGGAGGCAAAAATTCTAGAAGATTTCAAAGGTAGTGAACTTTTGGATGAGCTTAAAGCTTTGCATCAGAATGGAATAGATATGGTTGATCCTGCAGAGCTCTCAGGAGCTTTAAAGGGAAGAAACAATCTTTATGCACATCTTGAGTCTATGATAAGAAATGCAGAACAATCAATTATCATCTCCACAACTTCTAAAGGATTTGTAAGAAAGGCAAATGAATTCAAGAAAGAGTTCAAAAAAGCAAAAGAAAGAGGGGTGGATATAAGAATCGCAGTACCTGAATTAAAGAACAGCAAAAACCTTGTTGAAGAGTTGTCTGAGCACGCAAGGATCAAAGAAGCGGACTTTAAGGGCAGGTTTATGGTTGTAGACAATAAAGAACTCGCTTTCATGATGATGCATGACAAAGAAGTTCATCCGTCCTATGATGTGGGTGTTTGGGTAAAAACAGGGTTTTTCTCAGAAGCACTAACCCATATGTTTAACCAGACATGGGATTCAATGGACAATGTCAAATAATTTATCGGCTCTGTCCAGAAAAGAATAAAAAGGTATACTGGTAGAAAGATTTTTGGGT
>CAYUHF010000030.1:0-6961 GCA_964444505.1 uncultured Methanosarcinales archaeon
TACATATACCTCACCAAAGTGAGGATAATATGCGAATTAAAAACGTGATAGCACACATTTCTTCACAAACAACAAACTTTAAATACATTCTAAATTCAAAGTCTAACATGAGACTATTACCTGATATTGAATCAGACGCATTCTACCAGATGGCAACTGATGAAGCAATACTAAACACCAGAGTAAAACAACGAGTCCCGGACACACTAAGATTCTACAGTTGGAAACCACCAGCAGTATCACTAGGTTATTTCCAGTCAGCAGAACAGGAAGTCAACCATGATTACCTGAAAAAACACAAAATTGACCTTGTCAGAAGAATCACAGGCGGCGGTGCGGTCTATCATGACAAAGAAATCACCTACTCAATTGTAATACACAAAAACAAAATCAAAGACGGAGACAGCATACTTGGAAGCTACAAAACAATCTGCGGTGCAATAATTAAAGGTTTCAAAACACTCGGAATAAATGCACACTTTTCTCCAATAAACGATATCACAGTCAATGGAAAAAAAATCTCAGGAAACGCCCAGACACGAAGAGGCGACATTATCCTACAGCACGGGACAATCCTTATGGAAGTGGAGCCAGAGATAATGTTTTCTGTATTAAATGTCTCAAAAGCAAAAATCAGCGACAAAATCATAAACAAGATTGAAGACAGGGTAACAAGCTTCAAAGAGCTTGGAATAAGTCACGAAAAAATCAGAACTGCTCTTTTAGAAGGATTTCAAGAAATAGATGAAATCAACAAAGGCAAACTGACAAATATAGAGATAAAAGAATCAAAAAAACTAGAAAACAAATTCTCAAGCAAAGAGTGGATCTACAAAAGATGATAAGAACAAAAAAAATCAAAGGTGGAAAACTACTGAGAGTAGAATTTGAAAAACAGGAAGAAGTAATTACCAAGATCAAAATAACAGGAGATTTTTTTATCTATCCAGAAGATGCAATTGAGAAGATAGAAAACATTATCCGTAATTCACACACAGATGAACTTGAACAAAAACTTGACACTTACATACAGAAAAGCAAAATAGAGTTAATTGGTTTTACTGTCTATGATGTTGTGAAGCTTTTACAAACATAAAATAACCAGAACTTCCAAAAGGAGACCAAAACAATCTTCTGGGGCGAACAGCCTTATAACCATGCTCTGCAAATTTATTTTTCCACCACTCTTCTTTCTGGACATTTACATGCATAGGGTCATTAACAGCACTTGGACCCCTCTCTTCAACAGCAATAATATGTACCATCTTGCCCTTACACACCCTGTCCCACTCTCTGATGCAGGAATCAATCTCTTTCTTTTCAATGTGCTCTAGAACCTCTCTACTGACAACAAGGTCAAAGTTATTGTCAGGAAAATCCAATTGTGCAGAAGTTTTGACAAGAGAACACTTAGCATAAACAGAGTTTTCTATTGCCGCATCATTGACATCAACACCAACAGCTTCAAATCCAATATTGTTGAATTCTCGTACAAGCGCACCCACACCACACCCAACATCAAGAACTTTACCATCATTAATACCTGCAGGTCCAGCCATGATATATCTGGCAATGTATCGGTAATACCACCTGAACAAAAAGCCAAAACCAGAATTCAGATTGCCGAGATGATTATCAATGTAATAAGATTGGTCATATCTCCTGTCATGATTCATAAATATCTTCCCTATTCTATGAATAAATTTCATAAAAACTATCACTTAAATCAATTATTTAATTGTTTTGAAAAAAAATAAAAGTAACAACTGATTAAAAAATAACATGAAAGCTTTGAAACTTGTTTATTTTGCACCAATCTTTAAGAGAGCTGAGTTTAATGCAATAGCAAAGCACGAGTCAATAAAAAAGATCAGCCAGATAATAGAAAGACTCCATCTGCCAAGCTCAAGATTTGGAGCTATAAGCAGTACAAAAGAATCTGACATCAGGACAATCAAAGATTACATGGAAAAACTAACAGAATTCTTTGAAGATGTTCATGCTTTTCATGTCAAAGAACTTCGAGAAGGCTACAATGAGGTGGTGCAGGTACTTCACAGAGTCCTTGATGTTAATGAACTTGAGGATAAGAAAAGAGCAGAGTTTTTGTCAGGCGGGTATTGCACAAAATGGAAGAACACATTCATGGACGGGCTCGGAAAAATCTACTCTGGTCTTACAAGGGCATTCATGCCAGGTGAGAGGGTTAAAATAAAACAAAAACAGTTTGCAAGGTTTGTGCTGGACAAGTATGTTGGATTTGGCAGGTATTATGAGTTTAACAGTGCAGGTAGCTACGCTATTGCTGAGAAAATATGGGATCTGCCTGCAGACTACCGGTCAACTTTGATTTCTTTTCTTTCCAATCCTGAACAATACACACTTAGAAAAAAAACAAATGGATGGTATGCCATGGGCAAAAGCAAACAGAAATTGAGAATTCTATATGACAAAAATAGGGGAAAACCCAGACTGTTTTATCTTTTCAAAGTAAGTGAACACGACGCATATGAAGAACATTTTAGAACACACACTCCTTCAGATTTTACCTTTCAAGCCTACCAGCCAGCTTCTTGATAATACCCTCAAGTTCCTGAGGCTCAACAGGGTTAATTGTTTGTTCAATTTCGACCTGGCCTTCCATATCCTGGAGGTGATACCTCATCATATAAAAAACCTGTTCACCAGCAATATTTGGCAAATGATCAGGCAGTCCAAGGGAATCAATGGTTTCTCTTAAAACCTGGGCATCTCCATAATATAATACTTTCATTTCCCCTTCAGACTCTGTAATAACAACTCTCTGGTCTGGACTTGCAACCACTATTGCTTCACTGTAAGGTTCATCTTGATAAAATACGCGGTCTCCTTTCACTCTTTCATAAAGTCCTTTTAAACTCATACAACACAAAAATCAACAAGGGTTTATAAATATTTCGTAACTAGGTAGTACTAACTAATAAATTTATACTTGAATCACACATTTTTTCAAATGAAAAACATGCATAAAAAGTTCATTCTTGGAGTAATCATAATAAAGCTAACAATCATAATCAGCCTCTTTCTATTGAGCAAGCCTGCAAAATGCGATAGCATGTATGATGAGATTGAGCAGATGATAGACGAGGCAAACTACTGCGAGATTGATTCTGATTGTGAAGTGCTGCACCTTGGAGGAATATACATAGAGTTTGGCTGCTATCATTTTGTCAACAAAAACACAGATGTATTTGAGATATACAAGGTGATGGATAAGTACAACCATGACTGCGAACAGATGATAGATGACTGTGCAATATCACCAGAACCAGAGTGTGTTAATGGGAAGTGTGTCAGCCAAACGAGATAACCTGATAACCGTATTTTTTTACTTCTTCTTCTGGCCAGAAATTGCAGTTCTTTGTCTTTATAACATAATCAACCTTTTTCTCAACAACCCTTCCAGTGTACTCCTTTGTTTTCGGATCCCATTCCCTTAAGACAAGAACATCACCAGGACTGCACTCAAAGTCAGCAAGTCTCAGCTCAAACTTCTTATCACCATCCAGTATTTTCTGGAAGTACTCAGGCCATGTCTTTTTTTCAATTCTCATACTTTGGCAAAATATATGAAGAATATTTAAATCTATTCTCTTAGAGTCTTGAAATCCGCAGCAAGGCTTCTGAAAGCTCTAGTGAGATTGTCCAGCCTGTTGGAATCGCATTTCCTCAAGACTTTGATATTTAGACCAAATATAAGAAGACGGATAATTACATTCTCTGCACTCCACGATCCACATAAAAGCAGCCTAAGAGCAAGAAATATCCCAAGCATCAAAATCTTTTCAAGGTTCATAGTCTCAAAGCAAGCCAGATTGTAATATCAGTATGCAAAATACAATATATAGTGCTTTTGTGGCCTCCATTGTATACAGATTTGTTGTTTAAAATTTCGTGAAAAACACTGAAGTATCTTCGATAGTTAATTACTTTTTACCATTTTGAAAGACAAATAAAATTTAAATATCAATTTGAAAATTTGTAATAATATGAAACAAATCGATAAAACAGGAGCACAAAGAATAGCTGATAAAGTAGACTTGCTGGAGCATACTGACAGATGGATAAAGCCTGCACTTGAAAGAGCAGAAGGAAAGGATGTTTATATAGTCTCTTACGTGAGTTCATTATTAAATGATGTTTATGTTGTTCCAACTCAGGATCTGGATGACTTGAAGTTTTTTCAGATTGATGTCTTTAGCGAAGACAGTCATACTGCTGAATCGGCTAAGGATGTATTGAGATATCTTGCTGCTGCCACTTATATTTTGAAGTCAAAAAATCCACCAAAGACTGAAATGTCAAAACTGGAATTAATTGCAAGAAAAGAAAAAGAAGTGTGGGATCTGTATGTTAGACCTAGTTATGAATAATTCATCTTCAGCTTAGTCTGCTTTTCAATCACTTTCTTTTCTCCATTATTCAAATCAAGCATCGCAACCCTTGCCCATGTCTTCTTCTCTACTAATCTGTGCACTTCAACCTCAAAACCCATACTCTTAAGATCCTTAATACACCTCTTCTGCCTTGCACTTAACTGCTCATACTTGAACTTGCACTCAACAAACTTGAACCTTCCGTTTCTGTAACAAATAAGGTCAGGCATGCCATGGTGCACAACACACATCAGCTGCAGTTTTCTCAATTTCCCTGGATGATGCTCCTCAAGAAGCAGACACAACTCCTCATAACTCCTCCTGACATTAGGATACAATTCATCCCTTCTTGTAAGATGAATACTACCTCCCCTCCAGGTCTTCCAGCCCTGTCTTTCTAACCTTCTCCTCAGCCTTTTTTCAGAAAGCCCATGCGCATCTTTGTAATCTCTCTTGATTGTCACATAAACAGACTTTATGTACTCCTTTATTGTTGTCTGTCTTGAAGGCACAGCCATCTCCTCAACATCCTCAATAGAAAAACCAAACTGCTGCAAAACAACATACAGAGATTTTATCATTCTTTTTTTGTAAAACTCCATATCAACCAACCCGTTGTATTCTTCGGGGAGAACAGCCCCCCCAGGTGTTTTTATGTAGCGGATAATCTGGCCAGGCTCAACACCAATCCCTTTTGTTTTCAAAGCCTCAATAATATACCTCTGTGGAATATTATTCTTGTAGTCTGTTTTTGACACCCTTATTGTGCACACCAGATTCTCATCCTCTTCAGGTATTCTCTTTATTGCATTTCTTAACATTTGACCAAGCTTTGGAGCCTTTTTTTTAATCTCACCTTCTGTTTCACACTCTCTTAAAACCTCAAGCACTCTTTTCTGGAAATACTTTACACAAAGAGGAGTACTCCTTCTCCTAAGCTCAATCCCCCTGGCCTTGATCTCATTGTTCCTGAAAACACCAAAATAAGTGGACGGAAGAGGCCTTTTCTCATCATTTACAGATGCAAGAAAAACAACCCACTTGAAAATACCCTTTAGACTCAAAGGAATACCAGCAATTAACCTCAACTCATCACAAAATTCTTCAACCTCTTGTTCTGTGACACCTTTTTTGTGTATAAAAAGAGAATCAACAATACCATGCACAACCTTGAAACCATGCTCTTCAGCAAGCTTTGCAGACTTTAGCAGAACCTCACGTGCATAAGCACAAATAGCCATGTGAGAACTTGCAAGCCCAAGCTTAAACTCACGAAATCGCAGATAACCATAACTTGTCACAAGCACCCACTTCAACCCTTCAGACTTTGCCCTGTTTAACCTTGTAGGGTTTTTCTTCAACTCCATCCTCCTGTCAAGCACAGGCTTTATTGCAAGAGGAACAAGCCCTTTCCTGCTCAGAGAAACCCTCACAGGAATACCAGGAACATGGTCAAAAGGAGGAACATCAGAAAGAATAGTCTCGGCACTGATATTGTGATTGTAAATAAGCCATGGAAACATACTTGAAAAATCAATCTCAGCAACATCCCTGTGAAACCCAAGCTCAGGATCAAAAGTATGCGCACCCCGGTCAGCCTTCAGCAGCTGGTTCATATTCATCGGTTTTCCAATAGGTTTTTGCTTGTAGGGAACAACAAGCCCTCTTTTAATCATCTGCCTCACAAGAGCATTCTGGAAAGCAGACCCAAAACTCCTTGAAACAATGTCCTGGAATCTGGTACCAGTCAACTGACATAATTCAGCAGCAGCCTCAGCACTGCAGCCTCTGCCAACTTGTGTAGAAGTGTCAATCAAAAACCTGCCGTTGAGCTTTATTGCATAATCCTGGTATCTGACACTGCCGTAGGAAAAATAAGATCTTCCGCCCCTGTACTCTATAGGATAAGGGTCCCAGCGGTGAAAATCACACGATAACCCATTGTCTTTAAGAAACTCAACCAGCTGAGGCAGCCTTGAGTAAGCATACTCCATTATTATAACATCAGGATCAGCTCTCCTGAACCTTTCCACAAACTCATCAGCACCAACCTTTTTGTTGTTAAAAATAATTCCATTGAAAAAATCCAGCTCAGCTTTCTTGAGTGCAGCATCACTCTCTTTATTAAGAGAAACAAAATTGTCAACATCAACAACATCAAAAGGTTTTAAGTCATTTTTGTAGAGAAACATCTGCTCAGGCTTGATATCAGCATTGAACATAGGAACCCTGTAGTCTGTCTCTTCCTCAAGCCACTTCACAAAAGACTCGAACCTTGAAATATTAAAAACAGGAATCTCGAAAACATCAACTCTCTTGTTGTAGGTTCTTTTTTTGGTCTTTCTATAGACAAGGTTTCTTTTTTCTAAAACCTGCTTTGCCAGTTTTGTTGCCTGCATATAGATATTAGTCTTTAGATCTCTTTCAAGACGGATATTTTTCTCTGGGGTCTTTATCCATAACACAACTGAGTTTTTGCTCCTGTAAGAGTCCATCAAATTCAAACTCAGAAATAAGAATATCTGGTCTTTTAGTCCCCGTGTATT
>CAYUHF010000031.1:0-5541 GCA_964444505.1 uncultured Methanosarcinales archaeon
CATGCATATCACCAAAGGTGGTATAGAATATGTAAACTAAAAACGTGATAGCACATATTTTGATTAGTGACAAAACATTTAAGTGAGCTCTGTTGTTTGTGGATATATGCCTGAACTAATAGATATCTATGATGAGAACAACAAGCACATAGGCACTGCAATGAAAAGCGAAGCCCAGAAAAAAGGTCTTTGGCACAGGGGAGTGCATGTCTGGGTCTATTCTGAGGGAAAAGTGCTTCTGCAGTTAAGGTCAAAGGATAAGAAGTTATTTCCAGATATGTGGAAGATCTCAGTCGCAGGACACGTCAGAGCAGCCGAATCAGCCATTGAGGCAGCATTACGGGAAACAAGAGAGGAGCTGGGAATTCAAGCAACACAGGATTGCATTGAATTTTACAGGATCAGAAAGTTCCAGCTGAGTCATGGCTCACTTGTTGTTAATCAGTTCCTTTATGTATTCACTTTAAGATACCGCGGAAAGATTGAAGATATAAGAATACAAAGAGAAGAACTTCAAAAAGTTAAGTTTTTTTCTACGGAGTTTTTAAAACAAGATATTGAAAGTAATCCTGAAAAGTACAAACCTGGAGAAGACTACTGGCTTGAGATGGTGGACCTAATCACAAAGATAGGATAGTAATTGCTGTACACATATCTGTATTGATTTTTTCCCAAAAAAATATAAGCAAGGTTTTTTTTGGTGCTATCATGCCGGATGAACTAATAGATATCTATGATGAGAACAACAAGCACATTGGCACTGCAATGAAGAGAGAAGCCCAGAAAAAAGGTCTTTGGCACAGGGGAGTGCATGTCTGGGTTCATTCAAGAGGGAAAGTGCTTCTGCAGTTGAGGTCAAAGGATAAGAAGTTCTTTCCTGACATGTGGGATGTTTCAGCTGCAGGTCATATTGGGGCAGGTGAGTCCATAATTGATGCAGCAGTAAGAGAAACCAAAGAAGAACTTGGTATTGAAGTATCAAAGGAAGACCTAGAATTTCATACAATAAAAAAATTCGAGATAAGATATGACTCCCTTGTTGTAAATGAGTTTATATACATATTCACATTAAACTACAACGGTAGAATAGAGGATATAAAAATACAGGAAGAAGAACTGCAGAAAGTTGAGTTGTTTTCTTCAGAGTTCATCAAAACAGACATAAGAAAAAACCCAGAAAAATACACTCCAGGAATAGACTACTGGGTTGAGATGGTTGACTTAATTAACAAAAGTATCTGATTTACGCATTCATCTGCTGGTTTGTTTGAGTTGATAACTTCTCCGTATTGTGTTTTTTCTGTTTTTGAGTAAACAGCACGTACTGCATCCTCTCCCAATGAATTCTCTCTATTATCATCTCTTTCAATACACACCTGCACCGGAGCCTTCAATGTAAAAACAAAGCACTTACCTTCAACTCTTTCTATTAGATCAATTATTTGGCAGTAGAAATTACCATCAATAACAGCAGAATCTTTCATCTTTTCAGTAATTATCTTGTTTGCATCAAGAAAACTCTTTTCTGAAATAAAACCGTCCTCCCACTTTTCAAGGTTGTTTTTTTCCAGAATCCGGTCTACTGAAATGTATTGTATCTTGAGCTTTTCTGCCAGCTTTTTGGCAATAGTTGTCTTGCCACATCCCATTGGACCACGGATGATGATGTACATATAAAACACAAAATCTACTTAATTATTTAGTTTTTTTGAATTCTGTCAAAGGTAATTTTCCCAAATATTTAAATACAGATAACAAGGTTAACAATTCATGGAATTAACAGAGGAAGACATCAAAAACATGTCTCCAGAAGAGATTGCTGAACTTCAGAAACAGCAGTGCATATTCTGCAAGATTGTCTCAGGAGAAGTCTCTTCCCGAAAACTCTATGAAGACGAACACTGCATTGCAGTACTTGATATTAACCCTGCAAACCCCGGCCATGTTCTGGTAATCTCAAAAAAACACTACCAGGTAATGCCGCAGATTCCTGAACCAGTTATCTCTCACATATTTACAGTTGTAAAAAAAGTATCACGCTCAGTATTAAAATCTCTCAAAGCAGGAGGCACAAATATATTTGTTGCAAGCGGTAATGCTGCAGGGCAGAGAGCACCGCATTTCATGGTGCATGTAATACCAAGAAAAAAAGGCGACGGCCTGAAAATCCACCTGCAGCCAAAAGATATTTCTGAATCAGACATTGAACAAGTAAGAGTGAGACTAAAAAAAGGAAAGGTTGCCAAAAAACAGCCGGTGCAGTCTCAGCCAAAAACAAACCAGCAAGTAGTTGATGCAGAAGACAAACCAGATTTAGATAGGATAAGCAAATTGTTTTAAAATGGCATGTGAAGCGTGTGAGTGGGAGCTTGAACCGATATATGAAGATAGTGATATAGTCGTAGTACTCTCTCCGAACCCAACTAATTTCGGCCATACAATTGTGATGCCAAAAGAGCATTACACCATAATGGAGCATGTTCCTGATGAAATACTTGAGAAAATGGCAGTTGTTGTAAACAAGATGTCAATCAAACTCTTTGAAAGCCTGAACATCCAGGGAACCAATTTGCTGGTACAAAATGGTGTTGATGCAGGACAGCAGATTCCACATTTCATGATACATATTATTCCAAGACTGGAAAATGATGGCATTGACTTTTCATGGGACCCAAGACAGCTCGGGGAAGAAGAAATGTCTACAATAGAGATGAAGATAAAAAAACAGATTAATGAACCAGTACCTGAAGAGCCTCAAGAAAAAGAAACAGTAGAACCACCACAAGCTAAAGGACCAAAATCAGAATCAGACAATTATCTCATAAGACAGCTAAGAAGAATACCATGAATGTAATTTATCAGATTCTTATTGACAGGTTTGCAAACTGCAAAAAACAGGGCTGGGACAAACCACAATTTCTTGGAGGAAACATAAGAGGAATAATTGAAAAACTAGATTACATAAAAGAGCTTGGAGCAGACACAATCTGGATAAGCCCATTCTACAAGACAACAGCTTACCATGGATATCATATCACAGATTTTTTTTCAGTTGAGCCCAGATTTGGGACACTGCAGGATTTGAAAGAACTTATAGAAAAAGTGCATGAAAATGATATGAAAATCATAGCAGACTTTGTACCAAACCACTGTTCAGACCAGCATCCTTTTTTTCAGGACGCAATAAAAAACAAAGACAGCAAGTACAGAAAATGGTTTTATTTCAGGAATGGGAAGGAGTATCTTTGTTTTCTTCATTTCAACAATCTGCCAAAACTAAACCTTGAACATCCACCCTGCAGAAAACACATTACAGATGCAGCAAAGCACTGGTTATCCCAGGGCCTAGATGGTTTTCGGCTGGATCATGTCATAGGACCAACACACAACTTCTGGAACCACTTTACAAAGGAGCTCAAAAAAGAATTTCCCAAAACAGTTCTGATAGGAGAAGCGTGGATGAAAGGCATACAATTTAAAGATCTGAAAACACTAAATGTCAGATACAAGTACATACTTTGGGCGCTTGGTGCAAATCCTGACATGCTCTTTAAGCAGTATGAAGATCAGCTTGATGGAGTATTGGATTTCAGGTTTCAGGAATTAATGAGGTGGTATGTAAAAGAAAAGATCTCAAAACAAAAACTAAGAAAAAAACTAAAAAACCACTTCAGAAAATTTGACTTTCTTCTGCCGACATTTCTTGACAACCACGACATGAACAGATTCTTGTTTGAAACAACAAAAGAAAAACTCAAAGAAGCAGCAGAAATACAATTTTCAATAGACCAGCCAAAGATAATCTACTATGGAACAGAAACAGGACTATCCCACAAAAGATCAATATTTGAATTTGAAAAGCACGGAGACCTGCAGGCAAGAAAACCAATGAACTGGGATAGTATTAACGAAGAGCTGTTGGAATTCTATAAAGAGTTGATCAAGTCTGGCAGATAGCTTCTTCAGGATGATCCCTGCAGACAATCTCAGTCAATACTTTGATTTTTCTCTCCTGCTGGAAAGTATAAAGAGTCAGTTCCTCAATCTTTTCAACAAGCTTTTCCTGCCTGCTAAGACTCACAGAATCATCACATGAAATACCAGGAAGATGCTTGTTCTCATTCACAAATTTCTCAAGCTCTTCAAGACTCATAAGAGAATAATTATCCTCAAACACATAGTCAGCACAACAGGAGCCACCAGCAGTGATGTCGCCGGATGCATAGATATTACCTGAGACGTTTATGGTTCCGTTAAAAATATGTTTTTGATTAGCCTTGTCGTATTCATAAGCTTTGTCAATTGAGTATGTATGGAGTTTCCCATTTCTATTTATCATATAGATAAGATTATCATCCCCCCACACACTTTCAGCATAACCTCCAGGATCATGTGAATCTATATGGGTCAGATTACCGCTACCATTGACAGAATACGTATGAAGTCCATCATCCCAATTTGCTAGGTATATGAACTTACCGTCTCCCCAAACCTGCATTGCGGTTCCTCCAGGATCATGTGAATCTATGTGAGTCAGATTACCGCTACCATTGACAGAATACGTATGAAGTCCTCCTCCACGAGCAGCTAGATAAATAAAATCATCATCTGACCAAACATTTTCGGCGTAACCTCCGGGATAATGGCTATCAATATGGTTAAGGTTACCATTGGAATCAACAGAATAGCTCTGTAAGCCATTATTTCCGCTAGCAGCATAAAGAAAATCACCGTCTCCCCAGACATCCCAGGTATAACTTCCAGGATCGTCTGAGTCAATTGGATTAAGGTTACCACTTGAATCAATAGAGTATGATCGTACTCCGCCGTCATGATTTGCTATGTAGATAAATTTGCCATCTCCCCAGACAGCTTCAACAGTATCTGATGGCTCATGTGAATCAATATAGGTAAATCTTCCATTGGAATCAACAGAATACGTATGAAGTCCTCCGTAACTAGCAGAAACATATATGTACTTACCGTCCCCCCAAACGCCTGTTAAACTATCACCTGGGACTTCTGAGTCAATTAGAGAAATATTTCCTTTTTTGTCAATTGAGAAACTATGTAGGCCACCATAGGATTGGGCAACGTAAACAAACTTACCGTCCCCCCAAACATCAAAAGCAGCGTCGTTGCCTATATAATAGTCATCCACCTCATTTAGATATCCATTAAGAATACTAGAAAAGTCCTGAGAATAAACATATTCTTTTGTAGCAAGACTCTGATGATAGGTTCCAAGTTGAGCAGAGCTGAGATAACTTGCTACTCCGGAAACTGTAACATCATCCCAGACATGTAATCCAGAGAATGGATCATCTGTGCCAACTCCCACATTTCCATGTGAATAGGTGGCATCATGAGAAGAGTTAGTCCATAATCCACTACCTCCAGCATCAGAATCACATTCAATCCGGCTATTTCCCGAGTCATAGGTGCAGAATTTTGTATCAGTGAAAGTTCCATCATCAGTCAGGTCGGTCCAGGCAACATCACCTGCTTCAGGATCGTCGTCATCAGTACAGATATTAGAGC
>CAYUHF010000032.1:0-2024 GCA_964444505.1 uncultured Methanosarcinales archaeon
GATATTTTCTTTTGATTTGTAGAATTAGATATTTCGCTTTTTTGTATCTCTGCATACAAAGGAACATTAAGACCTACTTCCCTTAATGTCTCATCAGAACGGGGGTTTTGCAGTAGCTTTTCACCTAAATCCGTGACATAATAATGACCATTCTCACCAAGAACGCGCATGATCTTAGCATCTGTTATAATACTGTAGTTACCACCCTGATAACCCCCTATTCTCTTAAACTCGTCCTTGCTCAATTCAGGATGCTCTTTTGCAAACTTCAACAATTCAATTAATCTATCTGGTCTTGTCTTAGCAAATAATTGTCTCATATACTCCACCTAGGTTAAACTGGTATAAGTTGAGCCTTTACGCATTTATATATCTTTTGGTTTTGCACGCTAATGCGTGTAACGCAAGACACCTATGCACCAGTAAGTTATGTAATTGCAATGAGTATTAGATTCTCACCTCCAACTATTAACAGCCTTCATGTGACACCTGTTATTGTAACAATATCTGAATGTGCAAAACCTTTTAAATCCAGAATCAATATGAGTTCTCATGGCAGTTATCTTGATGACAGACAAGGGGAAAAAATTCTTTGTAGCTGATACATCAAAAGACTACCACTGCCAGTACGGTTTTGTCAAGGCAGACGAACTAAAACCTGGCAAAGTCAAGACAAACACGGGAAAAGAAATGCATGTAATGCCTGCAGGTTTTTCTGACATATACGAGGAAATCAAAAGAGGAGCACAGATAATACCACTTAAAGACATCGGCTCAATTATCACAAAAACAGGTATCGGACCCGAGACAAAAATAATTGATGCAGGGGCTGGTTCTGGTGGACTCTGCTGTTTTCTAGCACATATCGCTGGAAAAGTTGTGACATACGAGATAAGAGATGACTTCAAGAACCTTGTTGAAAAAAACAAAGAGCTTCTCAACCTGAAAAATCTAAAGATAAAAAAAGGGAGCATATACGAGATAGAACCAGAAGAAAAATTTGATGTGATGACCCTTGATGTTCCAGAACCCTGGGAAGCCCTGAAAACAGCAAAAAAGGTCCTTAATAAGGGAGGATTCATTGTCTCATATTCTCCATCTATACCTCAGGTAATGGATTTTGTTGAACAGCTCAAAAAAGATTTCATTCATCTGGAGACAGTTGAGATAATTGAAAGGCACTGGGATGTCAGGCAAAGAATAGTAAGACCAAAAACACAAAAAATCGGACACAGTGGTTTTCTCACGTTTGCCCGTGTCATGTAAATTCTATTTCACCATCAAAGTACACACCTTTATGCAGCTCCACAGGTCTCCACTTGTCAAAAACCAGTTCTGCATCCAGCCACTCTGCAAGCTCTTTAGGGTTTCCAATAGTTGCAGAAAGCCCGATAAACTGGGCTTTCGGCACAATCTGCTTGAGAATAGTGAGAAGTATTTCAAGAGTCGGTCCTCTGCCAGGATCATTTAACAGATGAATCTCATCAACAACCACAAGCTTGATCTCATTAAGCCATGGGGCATGGTGCCTTGTAAGAGAATCTAGTTTTTCAGAAGTAGTCACAATCAAATCATATTCAGCAAGATAAGGATCGGCAGAATCAATATCACCAACAGTTAATGCTGTACTGAAAAGATCCTTGTATCGTTTGAAATGCTTTGATTTTTCATTTCCAAGAGCTTTGAGAGGAACAATGTAGACTGCCTTTCCTTTGTCTTTGACAATCTTTTTTAGTGCTGCAAACTCGGCAACAAGTGTTTTTCCTGAGGCAGTGGGAGTGCAGATCAAAAGGTTCTTATCCTTGAAAAGTCCTTTTTTTACTGCCTTTGCCTGGGCAGGTCGGAGTTCATCAATACCTTCAAGAATCTCGATTGCCTTTTCCGGAAGCTCGTCAGCAATATCTTTTAATCTCATACAAACAGAGAAATAAAATGACAATATAAATGTTGTTTGATTCTGTGTTTTGAGGGTGCTGTCAACTAGCCCGTGTTTTCACGGGCTCTCACTTTTCTTACATTGAAAT
>CAYUHF010000033.1:0-1690 GCA_964444505.1 uncultured Methanosarcinales archaeon
ACTCTCATTAACATTGTAAAGCGTCTTGAACAGCTGTCTCTCATCAAGATAAGGGGCGGCTTCCCAAAGATTGCTCCCCATGACAGACCTTTCTCTTCTCTGCACAAGGATTCCTATTTCAGGTATGTAATCAAGAACTTCTCCCACCTTATCACCCATAATATCATACACTGCCGTGGCCATCTCAGCCTGCTCTGGAGTAGCTTCCTGAAAGAAAAGAGAAGACCTGGCACCAGGAAAATCAAATATCCAGTAACCTCTTCTTGAATGTCTAAACCCTGGGTCATCAAAACTTGTTTCTTCCATATCCACTAGCAAGTTGGCTGCTTTGGTTAGGTCTTGTCTGGCCTTTTCTGTTTCTCCCTGTCCTCTTAAGAAGCTTGCTCTTAGAAGATAAGACATATATGAATTAAATCTGTCTTCTCCTGTTTTCTCAACAAGTTTATCCAAGAAATCGTTTGGGTTTATGTCTGGATCTTTGCTACTATCAATGATATTACTAAATACTTTAGTGGCTATTTCCTCAATCTTTGATGTTGGTGGCTCCTTTATCCATTGTCTACCACGGAAATTAGAGTCATATCTTTCAAATTTCTTAGTCAAATCTTTTCTTGACTGGTTTTCCACCAGTAGATGAAGTGGTTCAAAAGCTCTGATGTCATCTCTTTTTGCATAGTTGATTAATAGTTGTACTGAGCAGTGTGGATCGTATTCATGCTGGAGTCTTCTCAAATAGCATTTCTCAGCACTTTTAAGGTCTTCCAACTCTCCTTCTTTTAAAGCTTTGCCTTGGATTTTATCAGCAAATTGACGATACAAATAACTCACTCCTGGTCCAGATGAGAAATACTTGCATCCCGTTATTGTAAGGGAAACATAGAGATAATTTATTACAATCTTTCTTGACCAAGAGAGTGCCTGCATGATATCTGCTTTTTCCCGGGTACCCTCTATTCCATTAATCAATAATATCTGGGCTCCAGAGAGCATTGCTGAATACGCAATGTTTCGTAGTAGCTTTGAACTCTTGTTAATAGGGAATTCAAGAAACTTACTCTCAGTGCCGAAGAATGAATTTGCATACCCCAGAAAAGCACCAAGAGCACCCATCACCAGATCATTTGCTTTTGGAGGGAATTGATTCATTCCAACAAAAAGAGCTGCTGTACCAAGAGCAGCGAGAGACGGATGAGAATGGTAGCTATCACTTATTTTTGCAGCAAGATCTCTTAATGGTCTTTTCTGCTGTATCTCTTGCTCAGCATCAAGTATGAGGCCTTCAAGGTCTTCCATTTCCCCCTCTAGAGTAATAAGCAGCAAAATATTTAAAACTACCGAATCTTCAATATCACAGCTAATTGTTGCTTTGGCCTATGCAAAGTAGTAATTCTACCGATTCAATTAATTTGTTGGAAATGATTTTCTGAATTAGAAAACAAATTGACCGGACCTTTCGTGCTTCGAACAGGGTTGAGATTATAATTCTAGTATCCCCCGGGCAATTCCTACACCAGCAATTCCACCACCTACCATTAAAAGATATAGTTTGCGGGCAGATTGAGCAATATGGGGGTCATCATGTATTATTGGGTATATGAGTGAATTGTCACGTCTAATCTGTCTTTTTCTCTGTTTTTCCATTTCTCTGTATTCATCTATCTCCTTTTGATATTCTTGTGATGCATTGAAA